>CAYXBN010000029.1:13145-39272 GCA_964463215.1 uncultured Mycobacterium sp.
GCCCGCAACTGCAACGCATGGCCGCTCTCGGCGTTGAACCGGTCGATGATGCGCTGCATCTCGACGGCGAAATCCACTGTCCGATGAATGTTGTCCAACCGCGGCACTGTCAGCCCGCAACTGGCCAGGTAGCCGTTGTGGGTGTTGCGCACCGGTTCGATTCCGTGAGTCTCGGCGGCCGCGTCGAACTGGCGGGACAGTTTGTTGATCAGCTGCAACGACGCCTCGGCCTCCAACCCCGTGGAGAGTTCGTCGAGACCGACCAGGTGGGCGAAGATCACCGTGACGTCCTGGTGCTCCTCGGCGATCGTCTCCTCACCATCCCGGTAGCGCTCCACCACCGACTGCGGCATCAGCGAGAGCAGCAGCCGGTCGTTCTCGGCGCGCTGTTCAGCGAGGAGCTGATCCTTGACCGCCAGATTGCGGCTCATATCGTTGAACGCCTCGGTGAGATCACCGAACTCGTCGTTGGAGTCCACCGGCAGCGTGACGTTGTAGTCGCCGGTGCTGATCTTCTCGGCGCCGACCTCCAGCCTCCGGATCGGCCGGACGAACATCCGGGCCCACAGCATGGCGGCCAGGCAGGCGATGAAGATGATGAAAGCAGTGGAGCGGACCAGTCGGAGGGTGAAGTTGCGCTCGGGGGCGAACGCCTCGTCGGAGTCGACCGAGGCGATGACCGACCAGTCCAGACCTTTGAGGTTCAGCGGGGCGTAGGCCTGCAGGGCGCGGTGGCCGAGGTAGTCGGTGGCGATCAGCGTTCCGGTCTCACCGCGTTGGGCTGCTTCGGTCGCCTTGGTCCCGACCGGCTGGATCAGGACGGTCGTGCCCTGCCGCACGGCGCGGTCGGCCACCTCCGCCGGCGTTCCGGCCGCGATGACGTCTTTGCGGTAGGCCTCCGGATCCTGGAGGAACAGCCGCGAATCGGAGCGCATCAGGTTGTCCTTGCCGACCAGGAAAGTCTCCCCGGTGGCGCCCATTCCGACCCGCTCCCACTGTCGGTCGGCGGTCATCAGCCCGTTGATGATGGCGGCCGGGTATTCAACCGCCATGACCCCGATCGCACGTCCCGGCGCTCCGATCGGCACCAGCATCCACGCGGTGGGCTGACCGGAGGGCAGGTACTCGGCGAAATCGGTGGTGTCGACATAGTCGATGTCGTTGGAGGCCATCGCTTTCCGGAACGCATCCGGCAGCATGCCCTCCCCGCGGAACGGGCCGGTCAGGATGTTGGTACCCAATTCCACGCCCTTGTGGGCGCTGTAGACGACGTCCCCGCGTGGGTTTATGAGCAGGGCGTCCCGAAACCCCATCCGAGTGGCGATCTCCCGGAAGTACCCGTTGAACCGCGCGTTGGCCTCAGACCAGGCGCTGCCGTCCTTGGCGTCATCGACCTCCACGGCCTGGTCGCGGTCGGGGAAGGCCACGGTGTAGGTCGACTGAAGGTACTTGGCTGCGTTGGAGGTCGGCAGCAGCGCAGTGACATCGAGGCGGCCGTCGTCGGCGCCGCTGAACCGCTTCTGGTAGTACTCGGCGATCGCCTTGGTCTGAGCCGGGGTGGCGGCGGCGTCGGCGAGTTCATCGAATGCGGAGTTGAAGGCCGTCAGGGCGTTGGCCACCGTCTCCCCGCGCGAGAAGATAATCAGCGAACCGGAGATGTCGTTCAATCCCATCTCCAGCACCCGGGCCTGAGCTTCGCGGATGCTGGTCAGGCGGTCGAAGACCGCGGCGCGCAGCGAGGACCTGCCGGACTGGAAGCCGATGCCGCCGGCGATGGCGGTCGCCAGCACACTCATCAGCAACAGCATCAGCATCAGCTTGGACTGGATGCTGACCCGTTCCAGCAGGCCGCGTTTGGCACGACGTCGCCGCAACCGCTCGGCTAGAGGGGAGGGGGAGTCCGGCGATACCGCTTCTGCCACGGCCTCGGGCGGTGCCGACATCGAGTTCCTTCGCGTGTGCCTGCATGGATGGGACACGCCGAGGGTAACTTGTCGTCCGTGCCCGACCCCTACAACCTGCAGCGTTTCCTCGACGCGCTGGCCGGGGTCTACGACGAGGTGACGGGCGAACTGCGTGACGGCCGTAAGCGCACCCACTGGATGTGGTTCGTCTTTCCCCAGTTGACCGGACTCGGCCGGACCGCGACCGCCGAGCAGTTCGGGATCGCCTCGCTGGCTGAGGCGCACGCCTATTTGGGCCACCAGGTGCTGGGGCCGCGGCTGCGCGAGTGTGCGGGACTGCTGCGCGACTATCCGGGCCTGCGGCCGATCACCGTCATCCTGGGGCACACCGACGCCCTGAAGTTTGCGGTCGTCGATGACGCTGTTCGCGGCTGCCGGGTCAGCCGCCGAATCAGCGGCCGACCGGCAGTTGTTCCAGGCGGTGCTGGACCGCTACTACGGCGGGAACCCCGACGAGCGCACCCTGACCATGCTCAGCGCGGCGCGAGGATGAGCCAGCCGTGCGGGGGAACCTCGACGTGGCTGAGGACCTCCGCGGGGGGGATCGCCGAACCGGCGAGCACCTCTGCTGGTCGGCCGGTGAGTTCGGCGACCGGAAGGGCCATCGGGGTGTCCTCGAGGTTGAGGGCCACGACCAGGGCGCCCTGTCCGGACTGGGACCGGTAGACGTAGGAGCGGTTGTCCAGTCGCAGCGTGGTGGTCCGCGCCTGGTGCAGCCATGGATGGCGGCGGCGTAGGCCGATCAGATGGCGGTGCAGGTTGAGCATGTCCCGCGCGACTTCGGCGACCGCGACGACCTCGGCCGGGGATGCCGGGAACTCGGGGCGCACCGCGTCGTCCCCACCGGCCCGGTCCTCCTTGATGCCGCGGTAGCCGAATTCGTCGCCGGCGTAGACGCACGGCACCCCGCCGGTGGTGAACAACAACACCAGCGCATGACCGACGTGCTCAGGCCGGTCCAACTTGCTGGCGATCCGGGTGACGTCATGGTTTCCCACGAACGTCAGCGGTCCGAAGGTGTCCAGGAATCCGTTGTGGCGCTGCAGCGCCCAGTCCAACTCGTGGAAGTTGCCGTCGTTGAGGCTGCTCCAGATCGCCTTCCAGAGTTCGTACTGGGTGACCGAGTCGACGGTGGACTCCGCGACGAATCCGCTGTAGTCACCGTGGATCATCTCCGCGACGAACCAGGCCTCGGGGTGCGCGGCCCGGACCCGGGGAAGCACCTGCGCCCAGAACGACGCCGGGGTCGCGTAGGCGGCATCGAGGCGCCAGCCGTCGGCGCCGCGGCCCAGCCAGTGCGACATCACCTCGACGGTGTAGTCCACCACGGCGGGGTGGCGGTGGTTGAGGGTGATCAGATCGCCGTGGCCCTCGAAGGTGTGGAAGTCCCCGGGCCGGCCTCGGAACCATTGCGCGGCGTCGGGGTCACCGCCCTCGACGGCCGCCCGGTAGCGGGGGAACGCGGTGCCGACGTGGTTGAACACGCCGTCGAGCAGAACCCGCAGCCCGCGCCGGTGCGCCTCGTCGATCAGCCGGTCGAAATCGCGCTCGTCGCCCAGCCGGGGGTCGATCCGGTAGTGATCGGTGGTGTCGTAGCCGTGCGTGCGGCAGGCGAACAGCGGGCCCAGTGCGAGCCCGGACGCGCCGAGTTCGATCGCGTGATCCAGCCAGCCCACCAGGCCTGCCAGCAGGTGCTGGCCGGGCGCCGGGGGCGGGTCGGCCGGAAACGCGCCGACGAACCCGAGCGGGTAGACGTGCCACCAGATCGCGTGGTCCACCCAATCCGGCATGGCCTCGAGGTTAGACACCGTCGGCCGCTCCGTGTTCTAGTGCAGGAATGTTGGAGTTCGCCGTCGAGGACTGGTCGAGGAAGGACGTCGCACGGCTGCGCGGCATCTACGGGCCACTGGCCGAGTCGGTGCGTGCGCTGGTGGACGCCACCATCCGCACCGAGGCCGACGAGGCGACGGTCGCGGAGGTGAAGCGGGATATCGACGCCGCGGTCGCCCGGTTGCGGCAGCGCCAGATCGACGGCGCTTTCGGTGTCCGGGTCAGCGCCGAGGGTCAAGGCTTGAGTTGGGGCAACGCGGTGATCGGCCTGCGTAATGCGCTGGCCCCGCCGGTGCTCACCCACCGCGACGAATCCGGCCGGGTGTCGGCGGACTTCCACCTCGGCGCGGCCTACGAAGGGCCACCCGGCCACGTCCACGGCGGGGTGTCGGCCTTGATCCTCGACCACGTGTTGGGCGAGGCGGCCAGCCCGGACCAGAAGCCGCGCTTCACCGGCAGCATCACCGTGCGTTATCTGCGGGCCACCCCGCTAGGTCCGCTGCGCGTCGAGGCCATCCGAACCCGGACCGACGGGGTCAAGACGTACTGCACCGGCACCATCGCTGACGCCGAGGGTGGCACCGTCGAGGCCGAGGGCGTGTTCATCACCCCGCGCTGGCTGCGGGATTCGGTGGCGAGAACTGCTTTGAGATAGGTGATCTCAGCATCCGGGGGATCCTGCCGGGTAGCTTTGGTCGATGGAGAAAGTGATCGTGGCGATGCGGTCGGCCGGCGTCGACGACGAGTGGGTGGCCGACATGTGCGGCACTGTCGCGAATCAGTTACTCGGTCTGGGCGTGTCCGGGGTGACCCTCAATCTGCGTGACGCGCCGGTACGCGAATCCCTGATGACGTTGACCACGCTCGACCCCCCGGTGCAGGGACTGGTGAGCCTGTGGACCGATCAGCACTACGGCGAGCAGATGCAACGCGCCCTCGATGTGCTTGCGCCCCGGGCTGAGGAACTGGCCGCTTACCTGGTGACCGAATCGGTGCCGTTGCCACCGCCATCGTCGGCACCGGGTCGGCGCGCCGAGGGCCTAGCCAATATCGCCCTGCTGCGGCGGCCCGCCGATCTCGACGAGGCGACCTGGCTGAGCCGGTGGCAGCGCGATCACACCCCCGTGGCGATCGCAACCCAGGCGACGTTCGGCTACGTGCAGAACTACGTCGTTCGCGCGCTGACCCCCGGCGCCCCGCCGGTGTCGGCCATCGTCGAGGAGCTGTTCCCGATCGAGGCGGTGCGGAGTCTGCACGCCTTCTTCGGAGCCGCCGACGACGCCGACCTCGCCGACCGGATGGGCATGATGATCGCCAGCACATCGGCATTCGGGGCCAACGTCGACATCGACACCGTGCCGACGGGCAGGTACGTGTTCCGGACCCCGTTCGCCCCTTAGGCTGACCCGGGTGACGCTGATCATCGCCGACGAGAACCGGGTCCGGACCTTGACGCTCAACCGGCCCGAAGCCCTCAACGCCTTCAACGAGGCCCTCTACGACGCGGTCGCCGAGGCACTCAACGCGGCAGCCGAGGATCCGGACGTCTCCGTGGTCGTGATCACCGGCGCCGGTCGCGCCTTCTGCGCCGGGCAGGATCTCACCGAAATGCAGGCCCGCATCACCGATCCCGGCTTCACCCCGGGCAGGTACGGCTTTCCCGGTCTCATCGACGCCCTCAGCGGGTTCGGCAAACCGTTGATCTGCGCGGTCAACGGGGTGGGTGTGGGCCTGGGCGCCACCATCCTGGGGTACGCCGATCTTGCCTTAATGTCGGCCGCGGCGCGGCTGAAGTGCCCGTTCACCGATCTCGGGGTGGCCCCGGAGGCGGCCTCGTCATATCTGCTGCCGCAGTTGGTCGGTCGGCAGAACGCGGCCTGGATGCTGATGTCCTCGGAGTGGGTCGACGCCGCCGAAGCCCACCGGATGGGGCTGGTGTGGAAGGTGTGCGAGCCCGACGAGCTGTTGGCTCAGACTCGGCTGCATTCCGAAACCCTTGCCGCCAAGCCTGTTTCAAGCTTGATCGCGGTCAAGCAGTCGATGGCCGAAGCGGTCCGACCGGGAATCGCGGCCGCCCGCGCCCGGGAGGACGCCTACTTCGCCGAGATGATGGGCGCGGCGGCCAACGCCGAAGCTCTGGCCGAGTTCCGCCGCGGCCGGGGCTGAAGCGGGGCTGACCCGGGCCTAGCGGGAGGCTAACTCGCCGCCGCCACCAAAGCCGCGGACTCGGACTCGATGATGGCCTTCAGGTTGCGCAGGCAGCGCCCGCAGTCCAGTCCGGCGCCGCATGCCACCGCCACCTGCTTGCAGTTGGACGCTCCGTTGGCGACCGCGTCGGCGACCGTCCGGCAGGTCGCACCACTGCACAGGCATACGTACATCCGGCTATCCTTCGAGCAGAGATTCAACAGCGATATAGGTAATACTAACTTAAGTTAGGCTCGCCTACCAAAGACGGTGACAGGAGGAGAGAAATGCAGGGTGACGCCGAGGTTATCAAGCTGCTCAACGAGCAACTCACCAGCGAACTGACGGCGATCAACCAGTACTTCCTGCACTCGAAGATGCAGGAGAGCTGGGGATTCACCGAGATCGCCAAGCACACCCGGGCCGAGTCGATCGAGGAGATGATGCACGCCGAGCGGCTCACCGACCGCATACTGCTGCTCGACGGCCTGCCCAACTACCAGAAGATCGGATCGCTGCGGATCGGGCAGAGCCTTCGCGAGCAATTCGAATGCGACCTCGCCATCGAATACGAAGTCGTCGCACGGCTGAAGCCCGGGATCGCGATGTGCCGGGACAAGCAGGACACCACCAGCGCCATCCTGCTGGAGGAGATTTTGGCCGACGAGGAAAAGCACATCGACTACCTGGAAACTCAGATGCAGTTGATGGACAAACTCGGCGAGGAGTTGTACTGCGCGCAGTGCGTATCGCGCCCGCCCGCCTGAGGCCGCCTGAGGCCACTAACATCGGTCCATGAGCCGAATCGGGGACTTCGCCGACGACGATGTCGCCGGCTGGATCGCTCTCTCTCCTGATCTGGGGAGGTCGATGGCGGCGTTCAGCAGCGCGGTCTACAACCGCAACCGGCTTCCGATGCGGGTGCGGGAGATCGCCCGCATCGTGATCGCCCACGACAACGAGTGCACGGTCTGCATCAACACCCGTGACGCCGACGGACCTGCGGCGGGCGTCGACGAGGACCTCTACACCCACGCTCTGCAGTGGCGGACCTGGGAAGGGTTCACCGAGCAGGAACGTCTTGCCGCGGAATTCGCCCACCGCTTCGCCACCGAGCACACCCGACTCCGGGACGACGAGCAGTTCTGGCAGCGGTGCGGCGAGCAGTTCAGCGATGAGTTGCTCGCCGACTTGGCGCTGTCCTGCGCGATGTGGGTCGGTATGGGCCGGATGCTGCGGACCCTCGACATCGGACAGACCTGCTCGGTCACCCTGCCGAGTCGGGCGTGACCGCCCCGGTGGACGGGGTCCTCGTCGGCACCATCGTCAACCCTGCCGGCCTGACGTTGGCCAAAGTGGTACCCGTCGGAAGGGCAGCGGCATTCGCCGACCCCGGCCTGGGCGCCAGCCCCACCTGGCACGGGTTTGCCATCGACCGGGCCGGCATCGCATTCACCGACGCCATCAGCGTGGTGGGGGATCAGCGGCTACGGATTGATCGGCACGCGATCCGACGCATCGCCGACGGGTTGGACTGGGCGCCGGCTTGCTTCTTCGACCAGGACGGCAACCCGGTGGCGGCCTGCGCCCGCGGCACACTGGGCCGGGTGGAGTCCCGACTCGAGGAGGCCGGCCTGCAGGCTCTGGTCGGCCATGAGATCGAGTTCGTGCTCGTCACGCCGGACGGTGATCGGTTGCCCGAGCAGTTGTGGGCTCAGTACGGGCTGGCCGGGGTGCTCGAACACGAGGGCTTCGTCCGCGACGTCATGGCCGCGATGCTGGCCGCCGGTCTGGCGGTGGAGCAGTTCCACCCGGAGTACGGAGCCAATCAGTTCGAGTTGTCCCTGGCTCCGGCTTCCCCGGTGGCCGCCGCCGACCAGGTGGTGCTGGCTCGGCTACTGCTGGGCCGGGTGGCCCGCACCCACGGTCTGCGTGTGAGCCTCTCGCCGGTCCCGTTCGCCGGCGGCGCCGGGTCCGGCGCGCACCAACACTTTTCGCTCCGCCGCGATGACGCGCCGATCTTCTCGGGCGGTCACGGCCCGCACGGACTGACCCCCGATGGTGCCGCCGCCATCGGCGGAGTCGTCGCCGGACTTCAGGAGGCGCTGCTGGTCTTCTCCGGTTCCATCGTGTCGGGGCTGCGGATGCGTCCCGGCAACTGGGCGGGCGCCTACGCCTGTTGGGGCACCGAGAACCGGGAGGCAGCAGTGCGCTTCCTGCCGGCGACCCACGGCAACGTGCACGGCGCCAACGTCGAGGTCAAGGTGATCGACCCGTCAGCGAACCCCTATCTGGCCAGCGCCGCGATCCTCGGCCTGGCCCTCGAGGGCATCGAGCACTGCACAGCCCTGCCAGGGGAGATCACCGTCGATCCGCACCTGCTCAGCGCCGAGCAACGAGCCGACGCCGGTGTGGCGCAACTGACCAGCCGTCAGTCCGAGGTGATCGCGGCGCTGGACGGCTCACCGCGGATGCGCACCATTCTGGGTACTGCGGCCACCGACGCGCTGCTGGCGGTGCGCCGCTACGAACAGCAGCAGTACGGCGAAGTGCCGCCGGAGGCACTCGCCGAGAAATTCCGGATGGCGTGGAGTCTGTGAGTCCCGGTTTGTGAGTCCCCGCCGCATCATTGCCGAGCACCTGGCCGGGCTGAGTCTCGTCGACAACCATGTCCACGGGTTCTGGACGTCGGCCACCGACCGAGCGCGTTTTGAAAACGGTCTCAACGAAGCCAACACCGAACCGCTGGCTGACTTCGACTCCGGCTTCGACAGCCAACTGGGATTCGCCGTCAGGGCGCAGTGCGCACCGCTGCTGGGCCTACCTGCGCACGCCGATCCGGACAGCTACTGGGATCGGCGCAGCAGCCATACGGAGGCCGAACTCGCGGAGCTCTTCCTGCCCGCTGCCGGGGTCAGCGACTGGCTGGTCGACACCGGCTTGCGTGATGTGGCCGGCTTAGCCGAGATCGCGCAAGCCTCCGGCGGCGCTGTACACGAGATCATCCGGCTGGAGGAGGTTGCCGAGCAGGCCGCCGCCGCACCGGGGGACTACATCGTCAATTTCCGCGAAACCCTCTGGCACAAAGCTGATTCCGCTGTCGCGACCAAGACGATACTGGCCTATCGAGGGGGGTTTGTCGGTGACACCTCAGAGCCCGCAGACCGGGATGTCGCCGACGCGGCCCTGCGATGGCGCGATGCAGGCGGTACCCGGCTGAGGGACCGGGTGCTCCTGCGGTTCGGGCTGCATGAAGCCCTGAAACTGGGCAAGCCGCTGCAAATCCACGTCGGTCTGGGGGACCGGGAGTGCGATCTGGACAGCACCAACCCGCTGCATCTGCTGGATTTCCTGCGGCAGTCCGGTGATGTTCCGATCGTGCTGTTGCACTGTTATCCCTACCATCGGGAGGCCGGTTACCTCGCGCAAGCCTTCAACAACGTCCACCTCGACGTCGGCCTGAGCGTCAACCATCTCGGGGCCCGAGCGGCCGCCTTCCTGGGAGAGGCCATGGAACTGGCGCCGTTTCGCAAGATCCTCTATTCCTCGGACGGCTACGGTCCACCTGAACTGCACTTTTTGGGGGCCAGGCTGTGGCGGCTGGGGATCGGCGAGGTGTTCAGCGGCTTTGTCGACCGCGCGGAGTGGTCGATCCGCGACGCACTTCGGGTGGCTGATCTCATCGGCCGGGACAATGCGGTCCGGCTCTACCGGCTCTGACTCAGATCATCCCGGTCGCGTCGAACATCCAGGACATGTCGGCGGCCTGCAACTGCTGCATCCAATCCGGCGGAGCGTGATTGGCCAGGGCGCCGAAGTCCCAGTAGTCCTTCCACACGGTGAGCTGGCCGTCGAGGACCTTGTGCACGGTGACGAACTGCAGCACGGCGCTTTCGCCGCTGACCCAGGTCCAGGTCTCGGAATGCTCGTACATCACGTCGCTGCCGTTGCTCAGCAGCAGGCCGTCGTGGTTGACGTAGTCGGCCAGCGGTTCCAGGCCGACCTTGAGTCGCTTGACGATGTTCTCCGGTCCGCGGGCCGCTGCTGCAGGTCCCAGCGGCATGTCCACATAGATGCAGTCCTGCGCCAGGAATGGCTTCATCGCCTCCCAGTCCCGCCGTGACAGCGCCGCCCACATCCCCAGGACCGTCGCCTGCGCGTCAGCAGGCATGCGCCACCGCGGGTGCGCGCCGACCCGCCCGCAGGAAGCTGCCGGTCCGTTCGGTGCCGAGGATGTCGGTCGGTACTCCGTCCCGGACGACGGTGCGTCCGCCGATCAGTACCAGGTCGACGGCATCGTCGTTGCGGTTCACCATGCGCGGGAGGTTGTCATATTGGGGCACCGGGGATTCCGCGTAGTCCTCGAGGTGCTCGTCCAAATGATCGGGGTTGATGACGACCAGGTCGGCCCGGTCGCCCAGGCGCAGGTGGCCGGCGTCGATGCCGTACCAGTCGGCCAGTTCGCCGGTCAACCGGTGCACCGCCCGTTCCAGGGTCATGAACCCCTGACCGCGGGCCTCCGCATCGCGGACGTGCCGCAGCAACCGCAGGCCGAAGTTGTAGAACGCCATGTTGCGCAGATGCGCGCCCGCATCGGAGAACCCCATCTGGATGCCGTCGTCGCGGGCGAGTTTCTTGAGCACCTCGGGTCGGTGGTTGGAGATCGTGGTGCGCCAGCGCACCTTGCGGCCGTGTTCGACGACGAGATCGAGGAAGGCGTCGACCGGGTGCAGGCCTCCCCGGTCGATTCCGACCTCGCCGAACGATTTGCCGATGACGGATTCGTCAGGGCAGTCGACGATCTCGGCGTCGAAAAAATCGCGATGCCACACCCGCATGCCGAACCTTCGGTCATAGTCCTCGCGGAAGCGGCGCCGGTACTGCTCGTCGGACAGCAGGGCGTTGCGTTCGACTTCGTCGCGCAGGTGCAGGGCCGCCGCGCCGGATCCGAACTCTTCGAACACCACCAGGTCGATGCCGTCGGCGTAGACCTCGAACGGCACCGGCAGATGCTGCCAGCGGAAGTCGGCGCCCCACCGGTTCACCAGTCGGGCCGCCGGGCCGAGTACCGCGATGGCCAACGGGTTGGACTTGACATCGGCGGCCGACAGCAGACTGGTCTTGAGCTTGGTGCGCAGCACCGGAAGTGACTGGGCGATCTGCGACACCAGGTTGAACGGATTGGCGATGTCCGGTCCGGACTGCAGAACCCTGCCGCGGCGGCGCAATAGGGACTTCAGCCTCCGCAGTTCCCGCGGTTTGGCGAAGGTGGACGGCAGTGTCCGGGACCGGCAGGTGTCCCCGTCGATCTTGTCGAAGAGCAGTTGCTGAGAGGACATCCCGAGGAAGCCGGCGTCGAGGGCCTCGCCGAGCATCCGCTCCATCTCCGCCTGTTCAGCCGAGGTCGGACGTACCTCTTTGCGGGTGGCGCGATCCAGACCCATTGTCGCGGTGCGCATATCGGAGTGTCCGATGAAGGCCGCGATATTGGGTCCCAGCGGGCGGTCCTGCAGGGCGGCGATGTACTGCTCGGCGTTGCTCCAGGTCTTGGCCGAATCAATGGTCGCGATGACATGCTCGCGCGGGATCGCCTCAACCCGGCCGAACAGGTCGCCGGCATCGACCCCGCCGACGTGGACGGTCGACAGCGAGCAGGACCCGATCAACACCGTGGTCACCCCGTGGCGCACGGACTCCGGCAGGCCGGGACCGCCGAGCACCTCGACGTCGTAGTGGGTGTGGATGTCGACGAAACCGGGCAGCACCCATTTACCGGCGACGTCGATGATCTCCGGACAGTCCGCATCCCCGAGGCTGTCGGGGGTTATCGCCGCGATCCGGCCGTCTCGGACACCGATGGTGCGCAGCGCCGACGGTGCTCCGGTGCCGTCGAACCAACGGGCGTTGCGGATGATGAGGTCGTAGCGATCGGGGGTCATCGTCCCAGGAAACCGCGCTCGCAGGCGGGTGTCAACGATGCGTCGGGGGGTTGTCGGTTCGGTCAGCCCGCGACCGTCGCCGGTGATCCCAATCGGACCGGCAGCGACGCCCAACCGCGCAGCACCCGGGTGTCGCGGCGGGTGCCTTCGGCGGCCAGTTGCGCATCCGGGTAGCGGGTGAAGAAGTCCCGGAGACCGACTTCGCCCTCGATTCGCGCCAACGCTGCTCCCAGGCAGAAGTGCCTGCCGCCGGAGAACGACAAATGCCTGCCGGCGTTGGGCCGGGTGACGTCAAAGCGGTGCGGATCGGGGAACACCGCCGGGTCGCGGTTGGCGGCGGCCAGGTAGATGACCATGAAATCCCCCCGCCGGATGGTGGCGCCGGCCAACTTGGTGTCGGTGCGGGCCACCCGGGCGGTCAGTTGAACCGGCGAGTCCAGGCGCAGGATCTCCTCGACAGCGTTGGGCCACAGCGAGGGATCGCTGCGCAGGAGGTCCAACTGGTCTGGGGCGTTGAGCAGCATCCGGATCCCGTTGCCCAGCAGGTTGACGGTCGTCTCGAAGCCGGCGGCCAGCACGAGTCCGGCGATGGCGCGCAGCTCGGCCTCGTCGAGGCGTACGCCGCCTTCGGAGGCCGCGATCAACTGGCTCATCAGGTCGGTGCCAGGCTGACTGCGCAGCTTCTGCAGGTGAGTCCCCAGCCAGCTGTTGAAGCCGGCAAGGCCGCGATGGACGGTCTGGTACTGCGCCCAGGACAAGCCGAAATCCAAACTGGGTGCGGCCAACTCGCCGAACTCGAGGATCCGAGCGCGATCTTCCTCAGGCACCCCGAGGATGTCGCTGATGATCGCGACCGGCAGCTGGGAGCAGTACCTGTCGATGATGTCGACGGTGCTGTCGGCGGTGTTGTTGACGCCCTTCGTGTCGGCCAAGTCGGTCAGCAGGGAGGCGGCGGTGTCGTCCACTCGGTCGCGAAGCGCGCTGACTGCGCGACTGGTGAACACCGACGACACCGTCTTGCGGTAGCGGGTGTGCTCAGGGGGTTCGACGGCCAGCAGAGACGGCGGCAGCAGCGGATGTAGCAGGTCGGTCCGGGTGCGCCGCTCCAGCCAGGCCAGCGGCTTGGGCAGAGTGGAGCCCAATGCGATCACCCGGAAATCCTCCGAGCGCAGCAACTCGTTGGCGATGGCGTGGTCGACGGTCAGATAGCTCACCCGGGCCTTGACCAGCGGCCCGTGGCGGCGCAACTCCTCGAAGAACGGCACCGGGTCGTACCGGACCGAGGGATCGGCGACGAACCGTGCTTGCGGATCGCCGCGGCGTGCCGAGAGATTCACCACCGAGCGCACGACGCCGTGCATGGCCAGCCAGTGCAGGCGATCCCGTGTCGATGCCATCAATCAGGCCGGGGGAGTCCAGCTGACCGGAAGCTTCTTGATTCCGTGGATGAAGGCCGACAGCAGCATCGCCGGTTCCTCGGTCACCGCGATGTCGGGGATGCGGTTGCGCAGTTCCTCGAAGACCACCGCGATCTCCCGGCGGGCAAGGTTGGCGCCCAGGCAGAAATGGGTTCCGCCGCCGCCGAACCCGACGTGCTGATTGGGATTGCGTGTGACGTCGAACAGCCAGGGGTTGTCGAATTTGTCCTCGTCGCGGTTGGCCGAGGCGTACCACATGGTCACCTTGTCGCCGGCGGGGATTCGGACACCGCTGACCTCGACATCGCGAGTGGCGGTGCGCCGCATGTAGACCACCGGCGAGGCCCAGCGGACGATCTCCTCCACCGCGCTTTGGGTGTGGGTTTCGAAGTCGTCCCACCAGACCGCGCGCTGCTCGGGGTAGCGGGTCAGTGCCAGCATGCCGTGACTGATGGCGTTGCGGGTGGTCTCGTTACCGGCCACGGCCAGCAGGATGAAGAACGAGGCGATTTCTGCCGAGGACAATTTCTCGCCGTCCACCTCGGCGGCCACCAGGGCGGTGGTGAGGTCATCGCGGGGGTTGGACCGACGGTTCTCGGCCAGCGCGGTGGCGTAGGCACCGATGTCGATGGCCACCTTCATGAACTCTTCGTAGTCGGTGGTCAGGTCGGGGTCGCCGAAACCGAGGATGATGTTGGTCCAGTGGAAGATCTGGTGATGATCGGAATCGGGGATGCCCATCATGTCGCAGATCACCTGTAGCGGCAGCGGGCCGGACAGTTCGGTGACCAGTTCGCCGTTGCCGTCGGGGTGGTTGGCGATGAGATCATCCACCAACCGTCGGGCGCGGGCCCGCACCGATTCTTCGGTGCGGGCGACCACCCGGGGGGTGAAGGCGCTGCGGACGATGCCACGCAATCGGGCGTGCCGGGGATCGTCCAGGGCGATCATCGAACCGAAGTACTCGGCCACCTCGGGCTGCTGGTCGGCGATGGTGATGTTGGGGTAGGAACTGAAGATCTCCGGGTGCCGGCTGGCGAAGTGGACGTCATCGAACTTCATCAGCGCCCAGTGGCCGTTGCCGGCCTCGAACCCCTCGAACTCGATCTCGTTGAAGAACTTGATCGGCGCCTCCCGTCGCAGGGTGGCGAAGGCGCCGTCGCGGATCGCGTCATCGAGACCCCAGAAGTCCAGCGTGCCCAGGTTGATGTCGGTGAGGGCAACGTCGGGCGGACGCTGGCCGTTGACGCGGGTCTCGATCGCCATGAACGCTAGATCCCCTTAGTCCGCAGGTGTCGGGTGCTCTCCACCATAGTTTCCGCCGATGATCGGCCGGGGACCGAGTCAGCGATCACACTCGGCCGCTAAGCGGACTCGTCCTCGACGACCTTCTTGATGCGCTCCAGCGTGGTGCGCATGTCCCGGACGTTGCGACGGCCGCGGAGGTGCCCGGCGAACATCCAGAAGACGCGGACCGGAAGAGCGCTGATCAGCCGGAATGACTCGGTCACGTCGGTGCCCTCGCCCCGCGGGGTCAACCGGTAGTGCCAGTTGTTGATCGCCTTGTCGCCGGGACCCAGGACGGCGAAGCCGAACTCCCGGCCGGGCTCGCAGGCCGTCACCCGGCAGGTCGTCCAGTACACCGGGCCGATTTCGTTGCGGCGGACGTGGCCGCGGAACTTGGCGCCCAGGGCGGGGCCGTCGGCCCCGTCGAGCCACTCGGCTTCGAACACCTCCGGGGAGAACCGGCCGGTGTTGCGAACGTCAGCGATGAGGTTCCAGATCTTGTCGGCTGGAGCGGACATGTGGACCGTCACAGAGCCTTCCATGCCGCCATCCTAATTGCTTGGTGCCTATTGCCTGGTGGCCGGAGGGCTAGAACTGGTAGACGTTGTCCGGGGTTATCACCGAGGTGATCGCGGTCGCCAACGCCTCGCTGGGATCACTGCCGTCGGGCGCCGGAATGTCGGTGTTGATCATCACCACCAGGGTGGTTTTCCGCTCCGGCAGGTACACCGCGACGGTCTGATATCCGGGCACACTGCCGTTGTGGCCGATCCATCCAGCCACCGTGAAAATCCCCATGCCGTAACCGAAGTCGGCCGGCCCGCCCGGTTCGGGGAGGGTCTGTAGCCGCTGTTGTTGAAGCTCCGGGCTCAGCAGCGATCCGGTCGCCAGCGCGGGCATCCACTTGCGCATATCCGAAAGCGTGGACGTCATCGCGCCGGCTGCGCCGGTGATGCTGGCCGTCCATCCGGAGGCGTCCTGGGGCGGCCCGCCGTCCTCGAAGGACTCGGTGTAGCCCAGCGCGTGCGGTATGGGGAACTGGGTGCCGAGCGGAAAAGCGGTCTCGTTGAGGTCGAGCGGGTCCAGGACGTTCTCGGTCAGGTAGTCGGGGAGCGGTCTGCCGGTGACGCGTTCAACCAGCATGCCGAGCAGGATGTAATTGGTGTTGGAGTACTCGAACCTCTCACCCGGTGGGAACTGGGCGGGCGCTGTGAAGGCCAGATACAGCAATTCCGCGGTCGGGAACTCCCGTTGGGGGTCGGCGGCCACGATCTGTTCGAACCCTTCCACCTTCGTGTAGTCGACCAGGCCGCTGCTCATGGTCAGCAACTGGCGCACGGTGATCGCTTCCCCGTTGGGGACACCGTCGACGTAGGCGGATATCGGGTCGTCCAGCCGAACCTGCTGCTCATCGACCAGCTTGAGGACCGCAGTCGCGGTGAATGTCTTGGTGACACTGCCGATCCGGCTGTAGAAGTCGACGCGCATCGGACTGCTGGTGGCCCGGTCGGCCAGGCCGAAGGCTTTGACGTACTCGCCACCGGAGGACCAGATGCCGACCATGGCGCCGGGGATGCCCGCCGACTCCATCGCATCCGGGATGGCTTGGTCGAGCAATCCCGACCGGATGGGGTCCAGTAGACGGCTGTCCTCCGCCGGGGCGGAGGCCTGCTGCTCGGGCGCGGTGGCCGTTGTGGCGCACCCGGTGCCCAGCACCGACACCACCACCAACGCTGCGCACCAGCGACTTATCGTGTCCCCCATGGAACTCCTCTCGCCCGGCGTAACGTCACGGCCATGGGTATCACACTCCGGCCGCCCGGCGTCGACCGGCGAATCGGCGCGCCGCCGGATGCCGTGTGGCGATTGCTGATCGACATCGACCAATGGCCATTGTGGGGTCCGTCGGTGCGCCGCGCCGAATTGCATGGTGGGGGCACTGAGTTGACCCCAGGTGCCCACGGAACCGTGTGGACGTCGCTGGGGCCGGCGTTGCCGTTCCGGATCACCGAGTTCCAATTCGGTCGACGGTGGGGGTGGACGGTGGCGGGGATCCCCGCCACCGGACATGAGGTGCGGACAGCCCCCGGCGGGTGCCTGGTGCGCTTCGAGACGCCCTGGTGGGCCGGTGCCTACCTGCCGGTGTGCGCCGCGGCGTTGGTTCGCATCGACAAACTGGCGCGTCAACCGCAGTAAGCGCGGGTCGCGCTGTCCAATGCGTGGCGGTACAACGGGTCAAGGCGTCGTTCGTCGGCGACGGCCGTCTTGGCGGCGGACAGCCGAAGCGCGCAGTCCGGCGAACGTAAGACCGGCCACTGCTCGGCGATCTCGCTGAGCATCCGGCGGTTAAGTCCATCGATCAGGGTGCGCGAGGTGGACAGATCAGGCGCGGAGGCCGGGGCGGCCGCGGGTTCGAGCTTCCACCAGGAGAACCGGCTGTACTGAATGGCCTCGGTGGCGTTGATCTGGTCGGTGAACACTCGGGCCACGTACTGGGTGGGAAGCTGGGCCGCCGCGGCGTCGGCGGTGACCGCGTCCACGACCTGCCGCGCCCGGGCCGGATCGGTGATCGGTCCGCCGTTGAGCCACTTCGTGGCGGCCACCGGGTCCGCGGTGAGCAGGCGCTCGGTGGCGGCGCCGATAAGTTCGTAGAGCGGTTCGGCACTGGTCGCTCCGGCCGACGCGGGGCCGCCGGCCACCACCGTCATACCCAGAACTGCCGTAGCAGCGAGAGCGGCCGTCACGCCGAAAGTCGCAACGCCGGAACGGATCCCGGTCAGCCGACTGGTCCCTTGGCCAGCACGACCGGGACTATGCGCGGCACTCCGACTCGGTCGATCCAAGTAAGCATGATGGTGTTGCCGGGCCGGCGCTGGTCCATGATGTTGGACAGGTCGCGTGCCGAGTTGACCGGGATGCCGTCGACCGCGGTGATGACGTCACCGGCACGCAGACCGGCGATCCCGGCCGGAGTGTCGGGCAGCACCTGACGCACCAATGCGCCGGGCGGCCCGCCCAGCGATTGGGCGTCGGCGATGCTGACGCCGATGAACGCGGAATCACCCAGATGCACCCCGGGGGCCGGTGCGCCCGAACGGATCTGGTTGGCGATCGCCATGGCCCGGTCGATCGGGATGGCGAATCCCTCGCCGCCGGTGATGCCGCCCATGTTGAAGTCCAGGGTCGCCGCGACCGTGACCCCGACCACCTGGCCGGAACTGTTGACCAGGGGACCCCCGGAGTCGCCGGGCCGGATTTCAGCCGCCACCCGGATGAGGTCGTACAGTTCGCGGGCGTCACCGCCGGCCTCGTTCGTCGCGCGCACCGACGCACCCAGTTGGGTGACCCGGCCCGGTGCGTAACTCGGCGGGCCGCCGGTGCCGTTGGAGTTCCCGACCGCGGCAATGGGATCGCCTACCGCCACGGTGGCCGAGGTCCCCAGCGCCGCGGTGGGCAAATTGTTGGCGCCCCGCAGGCGGATGACCGCGATGTCGTTGGCCCGGTCGAAGCCAAGGACGTCGACCTGGTAGGACTGACTGTTGGCCAGGCTGACCGCCCGGATCTCGGTGGAGCCCTCGATGACGTGGTTGTTGGTCAGCACGTCTCCGTTGGGGCTCAACACGATGCCGGTGCCCGCCCCGGCCGCACCTTGGTAACCCAACGTGGTGTCGATGTCGACCAGGCCCGGCACCACCCGACCCAGCAGCGCCGACTGGTCCAGTGGCACCGGGGGTGCCGCCGGTTCGGCGGTTGCGGGAGCAACGGCCAGACCGAGGAGCAGTGTCAGTGCCGCCAAAACGCCGGAGATCAGGCGACCCAAGCGTGGGTGCATGGAATCCATACTCTCAACTCTGCCTGACAAACCGGCAAAAAGGCACTTCGCCGTCCGATTACGTAACGCTAATGTCGGATTCCGGCGAACTTCGGGCGGCACCGGACCGGGGTTGAGCGGGCGCGCCCGCAGAAACCGCGGTGGCGCGGATCAATCCGCCGGGTGAGACGAGAACTTCGTCACAAAACCCGGCTAGCAGGCCCCCAGCCCACCGCGAGCAGACGCAGAGCGTCCGCGACACGCGGGCGTTCGGGGTGGTTTCCGTCTGCTCGCGGGAAGCGGCGCGGCGAATCGGCGCTGCCGCTCAGTAGCATCGGGAGCACGATGGACAGCACGGGTCTTCGGTCGAGATCGAACGTCGTGGCGCTCGCCGGCATCCTGGTGACGTTGCTGGTTCTCGGCGCCATGGTCGTCGCGTCCCTTCGGCTCTACGACCGGCCTGCCGCTGCCCCGGTGACACCGCTGTCCGACGACCAGTCCCGCCAGCAGGTGGTCGAGGTGGCCCGTCAATTCGCCAGCGCCGGGAAGTTGGGGACGCCGACCGGCAGCTATCTGCTGGCCTCGTGCGGCAGCGAGGACCAGCCCCCATATCAGGGCATCATCTATGTGAATTTCGACGTGCCCCGGATCGCCGCGACAGCGGGGTACTTCGACGAGATCGAGCGCGCCATGACGCTGGCCGGTTGGCGGACGGGCCAACCGCCCGGGCGGTATCCGGGCGGTCGGACGCTGGCCAAAGACGGCATCGTGGCGATGTTCTACCGCCACCGCGACCTTGACGGGCGCGGAGTGCTGGAGATCTTCGGTGAGTGCCGCAACTTCTCCGACCACCGGCTGGACACCGCTGGGTTCGTTGACGTCACCGCGGAACTGCAGGGCTGACGACCGGCTGGGCCGGAGCCGAAACTGGGGACTTTGGTCCCCGGCGTGGCGGGCCTTCTGTCTGTGTCTGCGACGCCGGGTCACACATACACTGCAGCCATGGCCTATGTGATCACCAGCGCATGTGTGGACGTCAAGCACAAGGCGTGTGCCGCCGAGTGCCCGGTCGACTGCATCTACGAGGGCGAGAGAACCATGTACATCAACCCCGAGGAGTGCGTCGATTGCGGCGCCTGCCGGCTGTTGTGCGAAGTGGACGCCATCTTTTACGAGGATGACCTGCCTGAGAGCGAGCAGAAGTTCCGCGCCGACAACGCCGCGTTCTTCTCCGAGGTGCTCCCGGGGCGCGACGCAGCCCTGGGCGCACCCGGGGGAGCCAGTGACTTGGGCGCCGTCGGGGTCGACACCCCGATGGTGGCCGCACTGCCCGCCAAGTAGGCGCTACTCGGCCGCTGGGCCGTCGTCGGCGAACTCCGTGAATGCGGCGTAGGCCCGGGCACCGTAAATGGTGGCCGGGCCGCCGTTCATGAGGATCGCGACGCCGATTGCCTCGGCCGCTTCCTGAGTCGTGGCGCCGGCCTTGGCGGCTCCGCGGGCATGGGAGGCGATGCATCCATCGCAGCCGTGCACCACCCCGATGGCCATCGCCATCAATTCCTTGACCTTGGTCGGAAGCGCTCCCTCGGCCAGTGCCGCATTGCTCAGTTCGTTGAACCCGCGGTACACCTCGGGGATGTCCTGACGCAGTGCGCGGTGCTGGGTGCTGAGTTCCTTGAGAACGCCCCGGTAATGCCCATGCTCGGTCATCCGATGACTGTACGACGAGATTCGACACGGCGATCGAGGGTCCAGACCCTCCCATGGTGCCGCGTCAGCATCTACACTGCATTTCGCTGCAGTCATTTTCCGCAGTTGTTTTTCCGCATTCATTCCTAGGGACAGGGAGCCACCGGAAGATCATGGCCAGAGCACTTCGACGCGCACTCGCCGCGGCCGGCATCGCGGTTGCCGCGATGGCAGGCACCGCCCCGACCGGCGGGGCGGCGATCGCCCCGTCAGCTACCGCAGCGACGGTGGCGTCGGTGCAGCCCTATAACGGCCAGAAGGTCGGCGTTGCCGCGCCCATCATCGTGACGTTCACGGCTCCGGTCACCAACCGCGCCGCAGCGGAACGCTCCATCCAGGTGACCTCGCACACCGAGATGACCGGTCGTTTCGAATGGCGCAGTGACTCCACCGTGGCCTGGGTGCCCGACAAATTCTGGCCGTCGCACTCCACCATCAAATTGATGGCCGGCGGACAGCCCCGCACATTCGGCACCGGTGCCACGGTGCTCGGCGTCGGCAGCATCTCCAACTACACCTACACGGTCAGCATCGACGGGGTGATCATGCGGCAGATGCCGGCCTCGTTCGGAAAGCCGCGTTTCGCCACCCCGGTCGGATCCTTCAGCGTGCTGGAGAAGTACAAGTCCATCGTGATGGACTCCCGCACCATCGGGATCCCCCTCGAGGACCCGGAGGGCTACAAGTTGACGGTCGCCGACGCGGTGCGGATCACCTGGGGCGGGGTGTACGTGCACTCGGCGCCGTGGTCGGTAGGTTCGCAGGGTTGGCAGAACGTCAGCCACGGGTGCATCAACCTCAGCCCCGATAACGCGTTGTGGTACTTCAACCAGGTCGGGTACGGCGACCCGGTCGTCATCAACTGGTAGGCCCGCTACTTCGGGTGGGTGGCACGAAAGTCGATGGCCACCTCGTCGGACACTTTCATCGCGCCCATGAACAGTGAGATCAGTTTCACGCCGAAGTCAGTCTGAAGCAGTCGTACCTGGGTGGACAGCACCACCGCGTCCCCGGTGTCATCGACTTTCAGGTCGACCACTTGCGGGTGGGTGGTGCCGTGAATCTCCACAGTGCCGGTCATCCGGTATCCGTCGGCGGTCTTGGCGATCTGGTCGGCGACGAACCGGATATGCGGAAACCTTTTGGCGTCCAACGACTTCAGCGCGTTGGATCTGGCCACACCCTTCTCGGTTCCGCCCAGGGGAGTGACCCCGCCCTCCCCGCTGAGAACTTCCAGGGATTCCGTGTCGACGGTGAGTTCGGCGTAGGTGGGAGCCTCGCCCGACCAGTCGACCGTGGCGCGCCACGACTGCATCGCCATCGTCAGACGATGGCCCATTTTGGCCGCGCGGCCGCTGACACCGGTGCGCAGGAGCAGTTCGCCGTTGGTCGGGTCGAGTGTCCAACTCACCATGATCAATCGGATTCGGTCGGGGTGAGGGTGACGGTCGTGGTGCTCACCGTGGGGGATGACGGGATTGTCGCCGGTGCGCTCGACGCGGTCGGACCCGGCGTTTCCGGGGCCGACGTTTCCGGCGGGGTGGTCGTCGAACTGGGCGCACTGGGACTCGGGGAAGTGGGACTCGGGGAAGTGGGACTCGGGGAACTGGGACTCGGGGAACTGGGACTCGGGGAAGTGGGGCTCTGACTGCTCGAGGTCGCACCGGAGAAGCCCGGCTCACGGAACTCGATCCAGGCGTCCCGGTAGATCACGGTGTCGCCCTCGGAGACCAGCAGCAGTTCCGGGGTCACCGAGTAGCTGACGCCGTCGTTGGATGCGGTGATCGTGCCGTCGGCGTCCCGGTTCGCCGGCATGGTGATCGATGCCTGATCACTGAGTCGCACACCGCGGTATTCCAGTTGCCCATCGGGGCTCGCACAGATCGCCACCAGGGCACGTGATGTCCGGCCGAACTCCACTGCGGTGTCGTCGCAGCGGGCCGCGGAATCGGTATAGCCGGACCCGTCACTGGGGTAGTCGGTGCCGCTCCCGGTCGGGTCCGCGGCCGCCGTCGGGACGAGTAACGCCGCACCCGCCAATGCCGCGGCGGCCAGGGTCAGACCCTTGGACATGGTTGCTCCCTTCGCAGTGTCCGTCCTAGCGAACCACCTCGGGCGACGAAACCGGCGTTGCTGCGGCGGCGTTTCGACTCAGCTGCGGCCCGACGGGCGGCGAGGGGCGTGGGTGAGCACCGCCCACAGCAGTCGGGCGGCTTTGCGGGCGCGTTCGTCCGGCCGGATCGGCGCTCCGCTGCCGGGCTGTTCAGCGGGCGCTCCGCCAATGTGTTCGACCAGGGCGACCGCCAGCACTCGCAGTTTGACGTTGGATTCGTGGCTGGCACGCCGCAAGGTCGACCAGGCCGACTCGGCGTCGCAGCCCAGGCAGCCCATGATCGCGCCCTTGGCCTGTTCGATCGCGCCCCGCGACTGCAGAACTGCCAGCATGTCCGCTATCCCGTCGGCACCCTCAGCCGCGGAGGTCACCAGCGCCGCGGTAATGAGTTGTTCATAGCCGATCAAGGTCGTCACGGTGGCGGCATCGGCGGGGACGCTGAGCAGGCAGGACAGCACAACCGTCTCGTCGGCCTGCCAGACCCCGGGGACGGCCACCGCGCCACGGACCCGGCCCAAATCTTCATCTGTCGGTCCCGGTCGCACCGCGTCCAGGGTCAGATCCGGCCAGCGGTCATCAGACCACAGATCCAGGCTCACCACCGGAACCTGATGATCCACCGCCGCCACCAGCGGCCCACCCAGACCACTGGCCTGGGCCTCGAGATAGCCGGGCCCGATCCCGCGGGTGGCCAGAACCGTCATCCCCTCGTGCTTGGAATGCAGGGTGACGGCCAACGCCACCGCGTCGGGCAGGTCGTGATGCACGCGCTGCAGAATCCGGTTGAAAAGTTCCCGCTGCGCATTGCTCTGTCGAGGCCGAAACAGTGGAGCGGGCATCGGCTACTCGCTTCGGACCACGGTAGCGACCCGATCCAGCCCGGAGATCGCCAGCAGGGTGGTGATGTGCCCGACCGGCTTGACGATCATGGTCAGCTCGGTGGTCGCCGCCAGGGCGAACAGCTCGCGCACCGCGGCGCTGTCGCAGTAACTGACCCCGGTCAGGTCGACGGTGAGTGCCGAGGAGCCGACGCAGGCCTTCGACATGGCCTCTTTGAACTCATCGACGTTGGCCAAGTCGATGTCACCGGCGACCGTGACCAGTGGCGACTGCCCGCTGGTCGGACCGTAAACGGCGAACCGGGCCTGAGTCATCGCGGCAGCTCCTTGACCATGGTGACGGAGGTTCCTGGCGAACCGGTCGTCAATTCGACGGAATCCATCAGCGCTTCCATCAGATTCATACCGTGACCGCGGTGGCCGGGAAAGGCGGTTGCCGGTTTCCAATTGCCGTCATCTGTGACCCGAAGTTGAAGTCGGGAGTCGCTGAGCTCGGCCTCGAGGATGATCTGCACCGGACCGGTCGCCCCGAGGACGGCGTGCTCGGTGGCATTCGCGGTTGCTTCACCGGCGGCCAGCAGAACGTCGGCGGCGGTTTCGCTATCCAGCCCCGCTGCGGTCAGCCAGTCCCGCAGCAACCCGCGGCTTATCGCAAGACTCGCCGGGTCCGCCGGCATGCTGACCCTCAGCGGTTCGGGTGGGTGCCGGTAGAGCACCGCCGCGACACCTTCCGCCCCGGCGAGACGCCCTATCACCCGGTCGGCAACGTGGTCGGGGTGCACTCCAGCGCAATCGCCGAGCAGGCTGGCCGGTGACCCGATCGGCTCGGTGGACATCACCACCGTGGCCCCCGCGGCCAGGGGGCTGACGGCCACTTCGCCAGCGCCGACGGTCAGAGTCGCTGGCGCTGTCCCCGGCGCGCTGATGGTCGCGTACGAGCGCCCTCGAGTGCTCAAACGCATTGTGTGGCCGTCGATCACGGCGCACAGAGCCGACAACGCCACGTCGCCCAGGCTGCGGAGGGACCGTGCGGGATCAGCACTACGGAGAAGTTCGGCCCGCGCGTGGTGGCGCATGCTCTGATCGTGGGCGGTGCGGTTGGCCGCTCCGCAGCAACCGAGCAGCACACCGGTCCGGCCGGCAGTCAGTGCGATCACATCCATCCAGTAGCCGACCAGGTCGTGCGGAACGAATCGGGCTGCGAAACCCCAGGGGGCCGGGAGTGATCCATAGCCGACGGTCTCATCGGGGTTGGCATGCGACGGGATGTCGCCGCCGGAGCGCACCACACCGTCCACCATTGAAACTCCCCGAGATGTCCCTAGAGCGCAGGTGGCCGCAGCCTATCAAGTGCGCGGTTTGCCGCGGCGGCGCAACGTTCAGCGGTTAGGCTTTGGGAATGTTCCGCGAACTTGTCATCGCAAGCGCCGTCGTGGGCGGCGCACTGGGAGCGGCGCCGAGTGCTGTCGCTGACGGAACCCAGACCTCCTATCCCGGCGACGTCCCGAACATGGTGTACGACGCGGCGCTGAGCGCCCCGTGCTACCGCTGGGACAGATTCGTGTTCGGGCGTGGGGTCGGCGGTGAGGCGCTGGCATGCCGGTTCATCCCCAACCTGTCCTACGTCGGCATGGATCGGCCGCCGCCGGGCACCGGCTTCTGGGTGATTTCCGACCGGCTCTACGGGGTCCAGGCCGTCGGCTCGGCGTGCCCCGGCCCGCGCGCCGCGGCCCAGTCGCCGGATGGGTTGCCGATGCGGTGCCTGGGCGCTCAGGGCTGGCAGCCCGGGATTCTGAAGGTCGGCGACTGGGGCAACGGCAGTTCGTTCGTCCCAGCCGGTTGAAACCCACCGAGACCGAGCGCACGGAGGCGCGAAATCACCCTGAGACCCCGGCGGAGGCAGCCGCCTCATTGAGTTCGTTGAGCCGGTTGGTGGCCTCCAGGTACTCCTGAACCCAGCGTTCGATCACCGCGGCGCTCTTCTCGACCTTGCTCAGCTGACCGACCACTTGACCGACCGGGTTGAACGCCACGTCAACGGTCTGATCGGGGTACTTGCTCGTGGCAGCGACCGCCATCCCGGAAACCATATACTGCAACGGCATTCCCAGTGGCTCCGGATTGCCCGGGGTTTCCCAGGCCTGGGTCCACTCGTTGCGCAGCATCCGGCATGGTTTACCTGTGAACGACCGACTGCGGACGGTGTCGCGGCTGGTCGCCTTCGCGTAGGCGGCCTGCTGCACCGGGGTGTTCTCCGCCTCCTCGACCATCAGCCACTGCGAACCCGACCACGTCCCCTGGCAGCCCATGGCAAGCGCGGCGGCAATCTGGTAGCCGCTGCCGACACCGCCCGCCGCCAGCACCGGCCGGGGAGCGACCTCGGCGACCACCTGCGGCCACAGCACGATCGAGCCGACCTCGCCGCAGTGGCCGCCGCCCTCACCACCCTGGGCGATGATGATGTCGACGTCAGCATCGGCATGTTTGCGGGCCTGAGCGGGTGACCCGCACAGCGCGGCGACCTTGCGACCGGCGGCATGGATGTGGGCGATCATGTCGGCCGGCGGTGTGCCCAGGGCGTTGGCGATCAGGCTGACCTTCGGGTGGCGCAACGCGACCTCGACCTGCGGGGTCGCCGTGGCTTCGGTCCACCCGAGAAGCTGCAATGCGTTCGCGTCGGCGTCGGCCGTCGGCACGCCATGGTCGGCGAGCACCTTCTTGGCGAAGTCGAGGTGCTGCTGGGGGACCAGCTTGCGCAACGCCTCGGCGAGATCCTCGCCGGACATCTCGGTGTCCATGCCCTCATATTTGTTCGGGATCACGATGTCGACACCGTAGGGATGGTCACCGATGCGCTCGTCAATCCAGTTGAGTTCGATCTCGAGTTGTTCGGGGGTGAACCCGACCGCGCCCAGGACACCGAAGCCACCGGCCTTGCTGACCGCGACGACGACGTCCCGGCAGTGGGTGAACGCGAAGATCGGGAACTC
>CAYXBN010000030.1:0-39143 GCA_964463215.1 uncultured Mycobacterium sp.
CGCAGACCTACGGGAACCGCGTCCCAGACCCTTAAAGCGGCAACCGGACCTCGAATGTCAAGCATCAACCGGAATCGCACACACATCGCACAAACGATCCTGCGGACCGGCTGCGGACTGACGCACGGTGAAGGCGTCACGGCCTAAGTGAGAAACCAGCTCTGAACTGGTATTTCTTTTGCGCCCCCGGCAGGAATCGAACCTGCGACCTAGGGATTAGAAGGCCCTTGCTCTATCCAACTGAGCTACGGAGGCAACGCGACTACTGAGTCTATCCGCGCCGTGTCGCGGGACCTGAATTTATCGGCGTTGGTCAGCGCAAATCCGCTTTCGGACCGATTGTTTGCCGGTGAAATAGCCTCCGCGCCGAAGCCATTCGTTACGGTGGCACACGGCCAGCGGGGGCTGAAGCGCCGAGGGAGTCCACAGCCGTGAGGAATGCGATCGACGAGGTTTCCGCGCGCTGCGCAACGGCGCTGCACACGGGTTCATTGGTGCTGCGCGGATCACCGGCCGCCGCGGGTTGGACGCTGGGGTGGCTGGCCACCGAGTTCGCACCCCACGTCGTGACCGGGCATGCGCTGTCGGCCCTGCCGCCGCTGCAGAAGGTGGCCCGCGGAATGGCCGCGGGCAGCGCCGACACCGCCCTTCAGGCGGCCCTGCGCGAAACCTTCGGCGAGGACTATATCTCGGCCGTGCACCATCCGTTGGAGACCTACACCGCCCGCCCGCCGAGCCTGGCCGGGCTGGCGCAGGCAATGCGGCATCGGCGGCGGTACTGCCAGACGACCACCGACATCTCCTACGGTCCCGGCGGCAGCAGCCATCTGCTGGACGTGTGGCGGCGCCCCGACCTACCCGCCGGCAAGCCGGCCCCGGTGCTGATCCAGGTGCCCGGCGGCGGGTGGTCGGTCAACGACAAACGCGGACAGGCCTATCCGCTGATGACGCGGATGGTGGAACTGGGGTGGATCTGCGTCTCGATCAACTACAGCCGCAGTCCGCGCAATGCCTGGCCCTCGCACATCATCGACGTCAAGCGCGCCATCGCGTGGGTGCGGGAGAACATCGCCGGATTCGGCGGAGACCCCGAATTCATTGCGATCACCGGCGGCTCGGCCGGCGGGCACCTGAGCTCATTGGCGGCGCTGACACCGGGTGATGCTGACCTTCAGCCCGGTTTTGAGGACGCCGACACCAGTCTGCAGGCCGCCGCGCCGTTCTACGGCGTCTACGACCTCACCGACCACGGGTCGATGCACAAACTGATGGTCCCACTGCTGGAGCGCTTGGTGATGCAGCGGCGACTCGAGCAGGACCGCCAGATCTTCGAGTCAGCCTCGCCGACCCTGCGCGCGCACTCCGAGGCGCCACCGTTTTTCATCCTGCACGGCGAGAACGACGCGGTGGTTCCGCGTTCCCAGGCACACCGATTCAACGCGGCGCTGCGCGCTGCCGGTGCGCGCACAGTGGTCTACGCCGAAATCCCCGGCGCTCACCACGCGTTCGACACCATCGCGACCCTGCGCTGCCAACTGGCTGCGGAGGCCGTCGCGTCCTTCCTGGGCATCGTGTACGGCCGACATCAGGCGGCTCGCCGCTCTGCCCGCAGAGTGGTCACCCGCTCCGCCGGCTGAGCCGTACTCCCTGGTCATGGTCAGCGGCAATCGACCCCGCCAGCAGCGGGTGCGGACTAGCGTGATGGGTCAGCGAGCGTTCGGCGTTGGTGCACGGCGCCCCCGCCACGTCGTCGCCCGCGCGATGCAGATGAACAACCGAGGTATGAGGAACGGATCGGTGGCCTACTCATGAGCGATACAACCGACGACGGCCAGACCTCGGGTAACCCCGCGGATTTGCGGCTTCCCGGATCGGTGGCGGAGGTGATGGCCAGCCCGGACGGCCCCGGAGTGGGAGCGTTCTTCGACCTCGACGGCACCCTCGTCGCCGGGTTCACCGGGGTGATCCTCACCCGTGAGCGGTTTCGCAGCCGGGACATGGGTGTCGGTGAGCTCATCAGCATGGTCGCCGCCGGACTCAACCACCAGTTCGGCCGGATCGAGTTCGAAGATCTGATCAACAAAGCCTCCGACGTCTTGCGCGGACTGCCGCTGCGCGACCTCGAACAAACCGGGGAGCGGTTGTTCGCCGAGAAAATCGAGAATCGCATCTACCCGGAGATGCGCGATCTGGTCCAGGCGCACCGGGAGAAGGGCCACACCGTCGTGCTGAGCTCCTCGGCGCTGACCATCCAGGTCGACCCGGTGGCGCAGTTCCTCGGAATCCCCGACACGCTCAGCAACATGTTCGAGGTCGACGAAGACGGAGTACTGACCGGCAAGGTGGCCAAGCCGATCATCTGGGGTCCGGGCAAGGCCAGTGCGGTGCAGAAGTTCGCGGCCCAGCGCGGCATCGACTTGGCGAAGAGTTACTTCTACGCCGACGGAGACGAGGACATCGCACTGATGGAGATCGTGGGTAACCCGCGACCCACCAATCCCGGGGACAAGATGGCCGAGACGGCGCGACAGCGCGGCTGGCCGATCCTTCGTTTCAACAGCCGCGGGCGCGGCGGCCTGCTCGGGCAGGTGCGCAACCTGGTCGCGGCGAGCACCGTCGTCCCCGCCGCCTACGGTGCGGTCAGCTGGGGTCTGCTCACCCGCAACCGCCGACGTGGGGTGAACTTCTTCACGTCGGCCTTCCCGCAGTTGCTCCTGGCCATCAACGGAGTGAACCTCAATGTGCTCGGCAAGGAAAACCTCACCAAGCAGCGCCCCGCGGTGTTCATCTTCAACCACCGCAACAACATCGATCCGATCATCGTCGGCGCGATGGTCAAGGAGAACTGGACCGGGGTGGGGAAGAAGGAACTCCAGAAGGACCCGGTGGTCGGCACTCTGGGAAAGCTGGTCGACACCGTCTTCATCGACCGGGAGGACAAACAGGCCGCCGTTGCCTCGCTGAAGGAAGCGGAGAACCTTGCCAAGAAGGGGCTTTCGGTGGTGATCGCCCCGGAGGGCACTCGAATGGACACCAAGTCGGTGGGTCCTTTCAAGAAGGGCCCATTCCGGCTGGCGATGTCGGCGGGGGTGCCGATCGTGCCGATCGTGATCCGCAATGCCGAGGTGATCTCCGCGCGGAATTCCTCCACCCTGCACCCGGGCACGGTGGACATCGTCGTCTATCCGCCGCTTTCCCTGGGGGATTGGACGCTGGACAACCTCTCCGGGAAGATCGCCGAAGTCCGCCAGCTTTACATCGACACCCTGCAGAACTGGCCGGTCGGCGCGGTGCCGAAGGCTGATCTGTACAACCGCGCCGCTGCGCCCGAGACAGCACCCGCGAAGAAGGCCCCCGCCAAGAAGGCCCCAGCCAAGAAGGCCCCCGCCAAGAAGGCTGCTCCGGCAAAAGCCGCGGCCAAGAAGACCCCCGCGAAGAAGGCGACCGCCCAGACCGCCGCGGCGAAAAAGACAACCGCCGCCAAAAATCCCGGGAACAAAGCGAATCCGGAGACCAAAGTGAGGGGACGCCGATGAGCGCCGGTGATAACCTGACCGATTTCAGCACCACCGATGACGCGTTGGTGCTCGCGTCGGTGTCGTCCAAAGCCGAAGCCGGTCTGCTAAACGACTGGCTGCAGGCGCAGCGCCGCGCCCATCCGGACACCAGCGTCGAGGTGCTGCGCATTCCGCACAGCGACCCGTCGCCTCAACTGGTCAACGAACTCGTCGAGAAACTCAACGCCACCGAGGATCGCACCGTTGTCCCGGTGCGGGTCTTCTGGGTCCCCGGCGGTCTGCCGACCCGGGTGAAGATCGCGGGCCTGATCTCCGGCCGTGAGACGTACCGTCCGCCGGAGATTCTGCAGGGCGCGATCCTCAAGAAAGACCCCTCCCGGGCCCGGATCGTCGCCGGGGAGCCCGCGAAGGTCTCTGAACTGCGCAGCCAATGGGATGAGAAGACCGTCGGCGAAAGCCAGCAGGACTTCGCCCGCTTCGTGCTGCGCCGGGCGAATCTGGCGATCGAGCGGATCGAATTGCGTTTGTTGGGGCCGGAATACAAGTCGCCGCGGCTGATCACCGACGAACTGATGGCCTCCACCCGGTTCGTCGAGGGGATGGCGGGAATTCCGGGGGCCAGCCCCGCGAAGGCCGAAGAGATGCTCAACGAACTGGCCACCGGCTGGAGCAGGTTCTCGGTCGACCTGATCCCCAACCTTGGCCGGGCGATCTTCAGCAGGGGCTTCGACCCGCGAATCGACTACGACTCCGCCCAGATCGAGGCGATGCGGCGGGCTCTGGAGGACCATCCGGCCGTGCTGCTGTGGTCACACCGCTCCTATCTGGACGGCGTGATCGTGCCGGTCGCGATGCAGGAGAACAAACTGCCTCCGGCGCACACCTTCGCCGGCATCAACCTGTCCTTCGGTTTCATGGGCCCCATCATGCGCCGGTCCGGTGTCATCTTCCTGCGTCGCAAACTTGACGACCCGCTCTACAAATACGTCCTGCGCCAGTTCGTCGGCTACATCGTGGAGAAGCGTTTCAACCTGAGTTGGTCGATCGAGGGCACCCGGTCCCGGACCGGAAAGATGTTGCCCCCCAAGCTCGGTCTGCTCAGCTACGTCGCTGACGCCTACCTCGACGGCCGCAGCGAGGACATCCTGCTGCAGCCGACGTCGATCAGCTTCGACCAACTGCACGAGGCCACCGAATACGCGGCCTACGCCCAGGGCGGGGAGAAGGTCCCGGAGAGCGCGCAGTGGCTGTACAACTTCATCAAGGCCCAGGGCGAACGCAACTACGGCAAGATCTACGTCCGCTTCCCCGAAGCGGTGTCCATGCGCCAGTACCTCGGCGCACCGGACGGCGAGACCGCCACTGACCCGGCCGCCAAACGCCTTGCCATGCAGAAGATGGCGATCGAGGTGTGCTGGCGGATTCAGCGGGCCACCCCGATCAACGCGAGCAGCCTCGTCTCAGCGGTGTTGCTGTCCACCAAGGGGCGGGCACTGACCCTGCGGCAACTGCATCACACGCTGCAGGACTCGCTGGACTACCTGGAGCGCAAGAAGACACCGATGACCAACAGCGCCTTGCGGTTGCACTCCACCGAGGGCGTGCAGGCCGCCCTGGATGCGCTGTCCAACGGCAATCCCGTCACCCGCATCGACGGCGGGCACGAACCGGTCTGGAAAATCGCCCCAGAACACGAGCACCAGGCGGCGTTCTACCGCAATTCGCTCATCCACGCCTTCCTGGAGACCGCCATCGTCGAATTGGCGCTCGTGCACGCAGGCCGCGCGCCGGAAGGCGAACGGGTGGACGCGTTTTGGGCTCAGGCGATGCGGTTGCGGGCGCTGCTGAAATTCGACTTCTATTTCGCCGACTCGGCGACGTTCCGCAAGAACGTGGCTGAGGAACTGGAGTGGAACCACCAGTGGGAGGAGCAACTGGCCGCCGGTCCGCACGCTGTGGAGGAGCTCCTGCGGGCCAAGCGCCCGCTGATGGCCAACGCGATGCTGCGGCCGTTCTTCGAGGCCTATGAGATCGTCGCCGATGTACTCTGCGACGCCCCGGTCGACATCAGCGACAAGGCGCTCAGCAAGCAAGCGCTCGGAGTCGGAAGTCAATACGCAGCACAGGGTTTGGTGAGCAGCAACGAGTCCGTCTCGGCGCTGTTGTTCACCACCGCGCGACAAGTCGCGGCCGACCAGAAGCTACTCGAGCCCTCCCACGACCTGCGTGATCGCAGACGTGCATTCCTGCATGAACTGCGCGGCATCGTCGAGGACATGGAACGTGTCCACCAGCTGTCCCGGGAGCAGTTTTACGCCCGGGAGGCGTTACTCAACGGTGCGGATCGCGCGGTTCGCTGAACTCGGGCAGGCGCTGATATTGTCCCGTCGGAATGACGGAGGAACTGTGAAGACGACTGTTGCGCCCTGGTTCGGAGTTGCCGCTGCAGCGGGCCTGCTCGCCGCCGGCCTGTCGGGTTGCTCGGCGAAGGTGGAGACCGTGAAGTCGGCGACCGCCGCCGAACTGCAGACCAACCTCACCGAGCGCCTCACGGCTGCGGGCAGTCCGCCGCAGTCGGTCACCTGCAAGGGCGACCTGGTTGCCGAGGTGGGCAAAACCGCGCGCTGCGACGTGGTCTTCAGCGACACCAACAGCCTGGAGGCCATCGTCACCGCCACCGGCGCGGAGGGCTCGGAGATCAGCTACGAACTGACCCCGGCGATGACCAAGGAGCAAGTCGAAAAGGCCGTCGTCGGCCTGTCCTCGGCCCAGTCGGCCAAATGTGACGCCGGGTTGGACGGCACAGTCGGCAACACCACCAACTGCGAGATCACCCTGGACGGCCAGTCGGCCCAACGGATCGTTGAGGTCGCCCAGGTCGATCCGGCCAGCCTCGGCATCGAGTTGTCGGTGTACATGCTGTTGCCCAAAGATCAGGTGCAGGAAGTCCTGATGCAGAAACTGGCCGCTGACGGCACCCCGGTTGAGACTGTCGACTGCGTCGATGACGTCGCCTCCAAGGTCGGCAGTGTCGTTGAGTGTGTGGCCGTCACCGGCGATCAGCAGCAGGGTTACGACGTCACCGTCGTGGAAGCCGAAGGTGACACCGTCGACATCGCCTACAAAGCCACGCCGTAGGGCGCGGTGCAAGAATCGGGGCATGAGACCCCGCACCACAGCACTTGCCGCCGGGCTGCTGAGCTTCGTCGCTCTTGGTTGCTCCTCGGAACGCGAGTCTCGCGGTCTGACTGCTGGTGATCTGCAAGTCGACCTGACCTCCAGACTGGCCGCCTCGGGGACGCCTCCGTCGTCGATCGAGTGTTCAAGAGGTCTCCCCGGCGTGGTAGGTAGCACCGCTCGGTGTGCCGTCAACATCAGTGCTGATCGAGCCGTGGATGTCATGTTGACGACGATCGCGGTAGATGGTGCGAAGGTGAGCTATGAGGTCAGCTCCGTGTCGCTTCCCGCGGCTGAAGTCTCCCGGCGGGTGAGTTCACGAGTGCCATTCGGTTCCGCGGTGTGTCGGTCCGATTTGGACGGCCGGGTAGGAGCTTGGACGGGCTGCGACGTGGTGATCGACGACCAGCCGACCACGTTTGCGGCGGAAGTTAAGAGCGTCGATGGCCTGGAGGTAGATCTAGACGTTGTACCGACTCTCGACGCGCCACGGGTCGAAGAGTTGCTACAGAACAAGATTGCCGCAGCGACCGGCGCGAGAACTGAGAAAGCCAAGTGCGAAGGTGGGCTTGTTGGCAAGACCGGCGAAACCGTCCGTTGCCGGGTAACGATCGACGGAAACCCCGAACCCTTCGTGCTGACGGTGACGGGAGTTTCGAGGGGATCAGTTGAATTCAGCTACCAGTCGGCCAGGGAGCCTGGGTGACCTCTTGACGTCGACCGTTGCGCGTCGCGGTCCCTGGCCGGTTCTGTTGGCCGTGGCCGTCGTCGCCGGTGTCACCGCGGCATTACTGGCCGCCCTTGCGCTGACTGATGCGCTGCTGGCCACCGGGCTTCCCGACCCCGGCCCGGTCACGACGCTCGGGCTTCCTTTCGTGCGGGCCGTCGGCGAGGTCGCCGCGGCGGTCGCGGTCGGCGGGTTGCTCTTCGCAACGTTTTTCGTCCCGCCGCAGCAGACCGGCGTGCTCGACGCGGAGGGCTACCGCGCGCTGCGGATGGCCGGGGTGGCGTCCGGGATCTGGGCGGTCTGCGCCGCCGTCCTGGTCCCGCTGACCCTCTCCGATGTGTCCGGGCGGCCTCTGCGCGACCACCTGAACCCCGCGGAGATCTGGCGAGTGGCCGATCTGGTCGACACCGCCTCGGCGTGGCGGTGGACGGCCCTGCTGGCGTTGCTGGTCGCCGTCGCCGCCCGGGCGGTGCTGCGCTGGTCGTGGACCCCGGCGCTGTTCGGGATGGCGCTGGGAAGCCTCGTCCCATTGGCCCTGACCGGCCACTCTGCCTCCGGCGGCTCGCACGACCTGGCCACCAACAGCCTGTTAATCCATTTCATCGCCGGTGCGTTATGGGCCGGCGGTCTGCTGGCCGTGCTGGCCAACGCGCTGCGCGGGGGCGGGCACACCGACCTGGCGGCCCGCCGGTTCTCCGCGGTGGCCCTGTGGTGCTTCGCGGCGATGGCACTGTCCGGCATCGTCAACGCCTCGGTGCGGGTATCGCTGCCCGAGGTGTTCGCCACCCCTTATGGACTTCTCGTGGTCGGCAAGGTCGTCGCGCTGATCGCGTTGGGAGTGATCGGGTGGCTGCAGCGCCGCCGTGCGGTGGCCGCGCTGCAGTCCGACCCCGACGCGCGAGCACCGCTGATCCGCCTGGCCGCCGCCGAGGCCCTGGTGTTCGGCGTGACGTTCGGCCTCGCCGTCGGACTCGGCCGGACCCCGCCACCGCCCCCGGCGGTGCTCGACCCGTCCCCGGCCGAGGTGGCGCTGGGATACGACCTCGCCGGTCCACCCACCCTGGTGCGTCTGTTGTTCGATTGGCGTTTCGATCTGCTGTTCGGGACCGCGGCGGTCATCCTGGCCGCGGTGTACGTGGCCGGGGTGGTGCGCCTGCGCCGCCGCGGTGACGCGTGGCCGCGTGGTCGGACGGCGTCCTGGTTGCTCGGCTGCCTGCTTCTGCTCGTGGCCACCTCATCGGGGCTGGGCCGCTACATGCCGGCCATGTTCAGCGCCCACATGGGTGCGCACATGCTGCTGTCCATGCTCATCCCCATCCTGCTGGCACTCGGGGCGCCCACCACGCTGGCACTGCGGGCGTTGCCGACCGCGGGGAGGGGAAACCCGCCGGGCCCGCGGGAGTGGCTGCTGGCGGGTCTGCACAGCCGATGGTCACGGTTCTTCACCCACCCGGTGGTGGCCACCGTGGTGTTCGTCTCCGGTTTCTACCTGTTGTACTTCGGCGGCATCTTCGATGCCGCGGTCAGCAACCACGCCGCCCACGTGCTGATGAACCTGCACTTTCTGCTCAGCGGATACCTGTTCTACTGGGCGGTAATCGGGGTGGATCCCACTCCGCGGCCGATTCCCGCACTGGGCAGGATCGGGATGGTCTTCGCCGCGATACTGCTGCACGCGTTTTTCGGGGTGATGCTGATGGGACTGGCCGATTTGCTCGGGGAGAAGTTCTACCGCTCGCTCCAATTGCCCTGGCACACCGATCTTCTCGGTGACCAGCGGCTCGGCGGTTCGATCGCCTGGGCCGCCGGCGAGGCCCCCCTGGTGGTGGTGTTGATGGCGCTACTGATCCAGTGGCAGCGCACCGACCGGCGGACCGCCACCCGCCTGGACCGGGCCGCCGAACGCGACCATGACGCCGATCTGTCCGCCTACAACGCGATGCCGGCCGAGATGGCGCGGCGCGACGGCGCCAGTCGCTGACCAGCGGTCTACCGATCAGCTATCCACAGATCCGAATCGCTCCACAGCCGCCCGGCCTCAGGGGCTTTCGGACCGCCCGGATGTCGGTGCCGACGTGCCCACTAGAGGTGCGTAACCCGCACCGAATCCGACAGAAAGGACCCTGACATGTTCGAAACACCCATCACCGTGGTCGGCCGGATCCTCACCGACTCCCGCCGCCGGGTTGTGGCCGGGCAGGAAGTGATCAGCTTCCGGGTGGCCAGCAATTCCCGGCGCCGCACCGCCGAGGGCACCTGGGAGCCGGGCCAGACGCTCTACATCACCGTCAACTGCTGGGGAAAGCTGGTCACCGGGGTCGGCGCCGGCCTGTACAAGGGTGCCCCGATCATCGCGGTCGGCACCGTGCACACCAATGAGTACGAGGACCGTGACGGGGTCAAGCGCTCCTCGCTGGAGATGCGCGCCACCGCCGTCGGACCCGACCTGGGCAAGGTGATCGCCCGCATCGACCAGGGCGCTCAGCGGCAGGACGGCCCGGCCCGAGAGGCCACGCCGGATCTCGAGGACGCCGAGGGTGACGGCGCGGCCCGCGACGACGGTGACGGCGAGGACGAGGCTGATCCCGACGGCGGGGACGCCGACGCCGAGGGGTTGGCGTTGTCGGCTTGACCGCCCCGGCGGTCGCGCCGGTCTCCCCGGCGCGGCCGCCACCTAGGATGGGCCCGTGGCGGAATTCATCTACACCATGCGCAAGGTCCGCAAAGCCCACGGTGACAAGGTCATCCTCGACGATGTCACGCTGGCCTTCCTGCCGGGGGCGAAGATCGGCGTCGTCGGACCCAACGGCGCCGGTAAGTCCAGCGTGCTTCGGATCATGGCCGGACTCGACCAGCCCAATAACGGCGACGCCTTCCTCGCGCCCGGCGCCAGCGTCGGCATCCTGCTGCAGGAACCGCCGCTCAACGAGGAAAAGACCGTCCGCGGCAACGTCGAGGAAGGCCTCGGCGAGATCAAGGTCAAACTTGACCGGTTCAACGAGGTCGCCGAACTGATGGCAGAAGATTACTCCGATGAGTTGATGGAGGAGATGGGTCGGCTGCAGGAGGAACTCGACCACGCCGACGCCTGGGATCTGGACTCCCAACTCGAACAGGCCATGGACGCGCTGCGCTGCCCGCCGCCCGATGAGCCGGTCACCCACCTCTCCGGCGGCGAGCGCCGCCGGGTGGCGCTGTGCAAACTGCTGCTGAGCAAGCCGGACCTGCTGCTGCTCGACGAGCCCACCAACCACCTCGATGCCGAGAGCGTGCAGTGGCTCGAACAACACCTCGCCGAGTACAAGGGTGCGATCCTGGCCGTCACCCACGACCGGTACTTCCTGGACAACGTCGCCGAGTGGATCCTGGAACTCGACCGCGGCCGGGCCTACCCCTACGAGGGCAACTATTCGACGTACCTGGAGAAGAAGGCCGAACGCCTCGAGGTCGCCGGCAAGAAGGACCAGAAACTGCAGAAGCGGCTCAAGGAAGAACTGGCGTGGGTGCGCTCCGGAGCCAAGGCCCGGCAAGCCAAGAACAAGGCCCGCCTGCAGCGCTACGAGGAGATGGCGGCCGAAGCCGAGAAGACCCGCAAGCTCGACTTCGAGGAAATTCAGATCCCGGTCGGGCCACGACTGGGCAGCATCGTCGTCGAGGTCGAGCATCTGGACAAGGGCTACGACGGCCGCATCCTGATCAAAGACCTGTCCTTCACCCTGCCGCGCAACGGGATCGTCGGCGTCATCGGCCCCAACGGCGTCGGCAAGACCACCCTGTTCAAGACCATCGTCGGTCTGGAGAAACCGGACAGCGGCACCGTGCGGGTGGGGGAGACCGTCAAGCTCAGCTACGTCGACCAGACCCGCGCGGGTATCGACCCCAAGAAGACGGTGTGGGAAGTGGTCTCCGACGGCCTGGACTACATCGAGGTCGGGCAGAACGAAATCCCCTCCCGGGCTTACGTGTCGGCGTTCGGGTTCAAAGGCCCCGACCAGCAGAAGCCGGCCGGCGTGCTGTCCGGCGGTGAACGCAACCGGCTCAACCTTGCGCTCACCCTCAAACAGGGCGGCAATCTGCTGCTGCTCGACGAGCCGACCAACGACCTCGACGTCGAGACGTTGGGCTCGCTGGAGAACGCGCTGGAGAAGTTTCCCGGGTGTGCGGTGGTGATCTCCCACGACCGCTGGTTCCTCGACCGCACCTGCACCCACATCCTGGCCTGGGAGGGTGATGTTTCCAACGAGGCCAAATGGTTTTGGTTCGAGGGCAACTTCGGGGCCTACGAGGAGAACAAGATCGAGCGCCTCGGTGCCGAGGCGGCGCGTCCGCACAGAGTGACCCACCGGCGGCTCACCCGGGACTAGTGTTTGGCCTGTGACCGTCGGCCCGGACACCTCCGACACTGATCGAGGCGACCTCTCATCTGCATATGCCGCGACCTATCGCGGCCCGGACGGGGGAGCAGTTCGTGACCCCGTGCCGGTGACGCCGGCGCTGATCAGCGCCCAGGAACGCTTGGCCGCTCACCGCCAAGCCGGCCAGACCCTCGTCGAGGTCTACGGAACTGAGGACCACGGCGTCGGCCCGGCCTTGCAGATCGTCACCGATCAGGCGTCCATGCTGATGGATTCGGTGACCGTGCTGCTGCACCGCCAGGGGGTGGGCTACGTCGCGCTGATGCATCCCACAATGCGGGTGCGCCGACACCCGGACGGGTCGCTGGCGCAGGTGCTGCCCGCCGGACGGGAGATCGACAGCGGGAACGCCAGCGTGATCGACGGCGAGACCGGCCCCGACTCCGACACCGTCGAGGAGTCCTGGATCCACATCCAGTTGGCCGAGCCGGTCAACCAGCGCGCGCTGGCCGAAACGGTGCGGTTACTGCCGATGGCCGTCGCCGACGCACGCCTGGTGGCGCAGGACTCCGCAGCGCTGTCGGCCGCTCTGCTGCACCTGGCCCAGGACGTCGCCGCCGACGACGGGACCCGGTTCCCCGGCGCCGACCGGATGGACGTGTCGTACCTGCTGCGCTGGCTCGACGTTCACTTCATCCTGCTGGGCGCGCAGACGTGCTCGGTGCGCGACGGTGTCGCCTCCGCCGACGAGACGACTCGGCTGGGGGTGGCCCGACTGCGCACCGAGGTGCTGCCCGAACTCAGCGCACCCGGCGAAACGCTGGTGCTCGCCCAAGCCACCATGCCCAGTTTCCTGCGCTACGGGTCCTACCCCTACATCGTGGTGGTCCGCGAAAACCCCGGTATCGAGCATCGGTTCGTCGGCCTGTTCACGGTCGCGGCGATGAACGCCAACGTGCTCGACATCCCGCTGATCTCCCGGCGAGTGCATGACGCCCTGGCGCTGTCCAAGGACGACCCCCGCCATCCCGGGCAGCTGGTGCTGGACATCATCCAGACCATCCCGCGCTCGGAACTGTTCACCATGACCGCCGAACAGATGCTCAGCATCGCCGGTGCGGTCATCGATCTGGGCTCGCGGCGGCGGGCGTTGCTGTTCCTGCGCACCGACCGACTCGGGCACTTCGTGTCCTGCTTGGTTTATCTGCCTCGGGATCGCTACACCACCGCCGTCCGGCTGGCCATGCAGGACATCCTTCTGCGCGAGTTCGACGGCGCCAGCATCGACTATGCGGCCAGGGTCAGCGAATCGCCCTGGGCGCTGGTGCATTTCACAGTTCTTCTGCCCGAAGACAGCACAACCTCAGGGATCGACACCTCAGAGGACAACCGGGCCCGCATCGAGGAACTGCTGACCGAAGCCACCCGCACCTGGGCCGATCGGCTGTTGGGGCAGGCGTACGGCGGGGCTCTCGACCCAGCGGTCGCCGAGCACTACGCCGAGGCGCTGCCGGAGGCCTTCAAACAGGTCGTCCACCCCGAGGAAGCCATCGCCGACATCGCGATCATCGAAGCGCTGCAGCCGGATTCGGTCCAGCTCCAGATGGAACCCGGCGACGAGAAGACCGCCGCCGGCGAGGCCTACCTGACCTGGTACCTGGCCGGCGGTTCGGCGTCGCTGAGCCAACTCCTCCCGATGCTGCAGTGCATGGGCGTCGAGGTTCTCGAAGAACGGCCGTTCACAGTGACCCGCCCGGACGGTCTCGCCGTCCGGATCTATCAGTTCACCATTCGGCCCGAGGCGTCGGTCGAGGACCTGGCCACGAACGGGGATTGGGACCACACCGCGGCGCGATTCACCGACGCGCTTGCCGCCATCTGGTACGGCCGCACCGAGATCGACCGTTTCAACGAACTCGTGCTGCGGGCGGGCCTGACCTGGCAGCAGGCCATGCTGCTGCGGGCCTACGCCAAATACCTGCGCCAGGCCGGGTTCGCCTACAGCCAGGCCCATATCGAATCGGTGCTCGGCGAACACCCCTCGACGGCCCGATCCTTGGTCGCGCTGTTCGAGGCGATGTTCGACCCCGACGGCAACGGTGGCGACGCCAAATCGGCCGCCCGTGCCGTCGCCGCCGACATCGATGCACTGACCAGTCTGGACACCGACCGGGTGCTGCGCGCCTTCGCCTCGCTGATCCAGGCGACCTTACGGACCAACTTCTACCTCACCGCGCCGGACTCGGCCCGCGCCAATGATGTGCTCGCGGTCAAGCTCAATCCCGAACTCGTCAGCGAACTTCCGCTGCCCAGACCCAAGTTCGAGATCTTCGTCTACTCGCCGCGGGTGGAGGGTGTGCATCTGCGGTTCGGTCCGGTTGCCCGCGGCGGGCTGCGCTGGTCGGACCGCCGGGAGGACTTCCGCACCGAAATCCTGGGCCTGGTGAAGGCCCAGGCAGTCAAGAACGCGGTGATCGTGCCGGTCGGCGCGAAGGGCGGCTTCGTCGTGAAGCGGCCACCGGCCGACCGGGAGGCGTTCCGTGACGAGGGGGTGGCCTGCTACCGACTGTTCGTCTCCGGTCTGCTCGACGTCACCGACAACATCGACCGGGCCACCGGTCGCGTCGTGGCGCCGGATCGGGTGCTGCGCCGCGACGGTGACGACGCCTATCTGGTGGTCGCGGCCGACAAGGGCACCGCCACTTTCTCCGACATCGCCAACGACGTCGCCGCCTCCTACGGCTTCTGGCTCGGTGACGCGTTCGCCTCCGGTGGGTCGGTGGGCTACGACCACAAGGCCATGGGTATCACCGCCAAAGGCGCCTGGGAGTCGGTCAAGCGGCACTTCAGGGAGATGGGGGTCGACACCCAGAGCGAGGATTTCACCGTCGTCGGCATCGGCGACATGAGCGGTGACGTGTTCGGCAACGGCATGTTGTTGTCGCCGCACATCCGCCTGCTGGCCGCCTTCGACCACCGGCACATCTTCATCGACCCCGATCCCGACGCGGCCCGGTCGTTCCAGGAGCGCCGACGACTGTTCGACCTGCCGCGATCCTCCTGGGAGGACTACGAATCCGGGCTGATCAGCCAGGGCGGTGGTGTGTTCAGCCGGGGGCAGAAGTCCATCCCGATCAGCCCGCAGATGCACCGCGTGCTGGGCATCGAGGACACCGTCACCGAGATGACCCCGCCGGATCTCATCCGCGCAATCCTGCGGGCGCCGGTAGACCTGCTCTTCAACGGCGGCATCGGCACCTACATCAAAGCCGAGTCCGAATCCGACGCCGACGTCGGCGACCGTGCCAACGACACCGTCCGGGTGAATGCAAACCAGTTGCGCGCCAAGGTGATCGGAGAGGGCGGCAACCTCGGCGTGACCTCGCTGGGCCGGGTGGAGTTCGACCTGTGCGGCGGTCGGATCAACACCGACGCGCTGGACAACTCCGCCGGGGTGGACTGCTCCGACCATGAGGTCAACATCAAGATCCTGGTCGACTCGCTGGTCAGCGCCGGCCGGGTCGAGCCCGGCCAACGCACCGAACTGCTGGCGTCGATGACCGATGAGGTCGGCCGACTGGTGCTGACCGACAACAGCGACCAGAACGACCTGATGGGCACCAGCCGCGCCAATGCGCCGTCGCTGCTCAATGTGCACGCCCGCCAGATCAGCGAGTTGGAGGAGCGCCGGGGCCTCAACCGCGAACTTGAGGCGCTCCCGAGCGGCAAGGAGATCCAGCGCCGCCAGGACATCGGCGCCGGGCTGACCTCACCGGAGCTGGCTACCTTGATGGCGCACGTCAAACTCGATCTCAAAGAGCAGGTGCTGGCCAGCGATCTGCCCGACCAGGAGGCCTTCGCCGGCCGACTGCCCGGATACTTCCCGGCACCGCTGCGGGATGGTTTCAGCCCCGAGATCCGCGGCCACCAACTCCGCCGGGAGATCGTCACCACGATGCTGGTCAACAATGTCGTCGACACCGGCGGGATCACCTTCGCCTACCGGGTCAGCGAGGACGCCGGGGTCGACTACGTCGACGCGGTGCGGGCATTCGTGGCCAGTGACGCCATCTTCGGCATCGAACGCACCTGGCGGCGCATCCGCGCCGCCGGCGGCGACAGGGTGCCGGTGGCGGTCACCGACCGGATGACCCTGGACCTGCGGCGCCTGCTCGACCGCTCCGCGCGCTGGTTGTTGAACTACCGCCCGCAACCCCTGGCGGTCGGCGCCGAAATCAACCGCTTCGCTGCCAAAGTCGCCGATCTGGCGCCCGGGATGCCGGGGTGGCTGCGCGGTGACGACCGGGACATCGTGGCCAAGGAGTCGGGGGAGTTCACCGCTGGCGGGGTCGGTGCGGACCTCGCCTACACCGTGGCGTCCGGGCTCTACCAGTACAGCCTGCTCGATGTCATCGACATCGCCGACATCGTCGACCGCGACCCGGCCGAGGTGGCCGATGCCTACTTCGCGCTGATGAACTATCTGGGCACCGACGGTTTGCTCACTGCGGTCTCCGGACTGCCGCGCGACGACCGCTGGCATGCCCTGGCGCGCTTGGCCATTCGCGACGACATCTACGGTTCGCTGCGGGCATTGTGCTTCGACGTCCTGGCCATCGGCGAGCCGGAGGAGACCGGTGAGCAGAAGATCGCCGAATGGGAGCAGAGCAACGGATCCCGGGTCGGCCGCGCCCGGCGCACCCTGTCGGAGATCTACCAGACCGACGCCCGTGATCTGGCCACCCTGTCGGTGGCGGCCCGTCAGATCCGCAGCATGACCAGGACGAGCGGATCGGGCACTAGTGGCTGAGCCGGTGGGTTTCACCACGGGGGTCCGGGTGCGCTGGTCGGACATCGACATGTATCAGCACATCAACCACGCCACCATGGTGACGATCCTGGAGGAGGCTCGTGTCGACTTCCTGCGCGAACCCTTCGCCGAGGACGTCAAAACCATCGGACTGCTGATTCATGAGGTGCAGGTGCTCTACAAAGGCCAACTGCGCCTTGCTGATTCACCGCTTCAGGTGACGATGTGGACCAAGCGGCTGCGAGCGGTGGACTTCACCATCGGCTACGAGGTGCGTTCGGTCGAAGCTCCTGCCGACTCCAAACCGGCGGTGATCGCCGAGACGCAGTTGGCGGCCGTGCACATCGAGGAGCAACGGCTGGTGCGGCTCTCGGGAGGCCATCGGGAGTATCTGCAACGCTGGACTCGATGACACTGCAGATTCCCGATCCCGGCCAGCGGCACGACCTGAGGGTTTTCGCCGAACGCGCCCGCCGACTCGACTCCTCCGCCGTCATCCGGTTACGGATGCGGGCCGACGGACTGCTGGCCGCCTGGCTTCTCACTGGCTTTGACGTACTTGCCGTCCGGGTGGTGGCCGGGTCGGTGCACCCGACCGATATGACCTGTGCTGCAGACCAATTGGCCCGCGGACTCGGTGACGCCGACTCCTCCGGAGACGTCGACACCGGCTATCCCATGGATTCGGTGTGGCGCGGTGCCCTTCCTCCCGAGACCGGTTTCGTCCACCTCGATGAAGTACCGGCGTCGGCACTGGGGGAGTTGGCGCGACGCGGCGCGGAGCTGTCGGTGGAATCCGGCGCCCCCGGACCGCCGGCTTCGCTGCTGGACCAGGAGGTGCTCCACGTCAGCGGGGAGACGGGGTCGGCGGAGGTGCCGATGCGATGCGTGATGGCCTTGGCGGCGATGGGTTTCCTGACCGAGGCGCCGGAGGAGGTGGTTCGGGTCCGGGTGCTGCCGACCTGGCTGCGCATCGACGCCCGGTTCGGCTCCGTCTTCCGCAGGCGCGGCGACCCGGTCTTACTGCTGGGCTGACAATCGGATTTCCCGCCCGTGCGTCGGTTTGTGCTGCCACACTGACGCCAGTCGCGTACGACGGGTGCGCCGGGATCAGGAGGAAGCGTGGTCGACACGAGCAGGCCGTGGTTCAAGCTCTATGACAAAGGGGTGCCCTACTCGGTCATCTATCCGCCGCTGTCGATCAAGCAGATGTTCAACTCCTGTGCGGAGGCCTACCCGGATCGGGACTATCTGATCGTCAACGACACCAAGCTTCCCTACGGCCTGGTGAACATGATGGCCCGCAAGGCGGCCAACGCCCTGACCGACCTTGGCGTCAAAAAGGGCGACCGGGTCGCGCTGATGTCGCCGAACGTTCCGCAATACGTCATCGCCTACCAGGCCTGCGCCAAGATCGGCGCGATCGTCGTGCAGGTCAACCCGCTGGCGCCCACGCCGGAGGTGCATCACTATGTCAAGGACAGCGGCGCGGAGACAGTGATCGTGATGGCCGCCTTCGCCAAGGGGCCGATCGAGGTCCTGAAGGCCAGTCAGAAGAGCGGGGACACCGCACTGCGTAACGTCATCACCTTCCAGGTGCCCTCCGGCGCCGTCGAGGTGGAATCCGCGCCCGGGGTGCTGGACTTCAACGATGTCGTCGGCGCGGGGGCCGGCGACGAGCCGTCGGTGGACGTCCGGCCCGACGACATCCTCATGCTGCAGTACACCGGCGGCACCACGGGGTTGTCCAAAGGATGCGTGCTGACCAACCGGAACCTGGTCTCCATCGCCTACCAGGAGAGCTACTGGATGGCGCCGGTGTTCGAGAAGACCGATCACCTGCGCTGTCTGGCGGCGGTCCCGATCTACCACATCTACGGCTTCAACATGAACGTCAACGTCAACCACGTTTTCGGCGGGACGATCATCCTGGTACCGCAGCCCAGCACCGACAATGTGCTGGCGGCGATCAACGCCCACGAGCCGAATCTTTTCCCGGCGGTGCCGACCATGATCATCGGACTCAACCAGCATCCCGACATCCAAAGCTCGAAGATCGGGTCGGTGCGGGCCGTCGTCTCCGGATCCGCTCCCCTTCCAGTGGAGGCGATGAAGACCTTCGAGGAACTCTCCGGCGCGGTGATCACCGAGGGTTACGGCATGTCGGAGACCTCGAACATCGTCACGGCCAATCCCCTGCACACGGTCCGCAAGCCCGGTGGTGTCGGTATCCCGTTCCCGGACAACGAGGTTCGTCTCGTTGACCTGGACGACCCGACCAAGGAAGTGCCCCTGGGCGAGCCCGGAGAGTTGCTCTGCAAGGGCCCGACGGTCATGCGCGAGTACTGGAACAACCCGACCGAGACCGAGAAGACGTTCATCGACGGGTGGCTGTCCACCGGCGACATCGCCACCATGGACGAAGACGGCCACATCTTCATCGTCGACCGCAAGAAGGACATGATCCTCTCCAGTGGGTTCAACGTGTACCCGCGCGAGATCGACGAACTAATGCACACCCATCCGAAGGTCCTGCAGGCGTGCTCGTTCGGTATCCCGGACGAGAAGCGCGGCGAGAGCCTGAAACTGACGCTCGTGCTCAAGCCTGGCGAGGAACTCACCGTCGACGAGGTGCGGGCGTTCTGCAAGGAGAGCCTCTCGGGCTACAAAGTGCCCACGGAGGTCGCGTTCCTGGAGTCGCTGCCGGTGACAAACGTCGGCAAGCCCGACCGCAAGACGCTGCGCCAGATGCAGCTCGACGGCAAGCTCGGATAGCCCCGGCTCAGAACGGGGCGTTCACCATCGAGTCGGCCGCCATCTCCAGGTAGGCCAGCAGTTCGCGGCGATGCGCCTCGTCGAGGGTTTCGGCGTCGATCGAGGCGACCGCGGTGTGCATACACCGCAGCCAGGCGTCGCGTTCCAGGTACCCGATCCGAAACGGCGCGTGGCGCATCCGCAGGCGCGGGTGTCCGCGCAGTTCAGAGTAGGTCCGCGGGCCGCCCCAGTACTGCTCGAGGAACATCCGCAGTCGGTCCTCGGCCCCGGTCAGGTCCTCCTCGGGGTACAGCGGGCGCAGTACCTCGTCGTCGCGGACCTGCTCATAGAAGCGCGCCACGATGGTGCGGAACGTCTCCGCGCCGCCGACCGCGTCGTAGAAGGTCCCCGGGGTTGCATCAGCCACGCCCCTATTGAACACGAGGGGAATGCACGTGAACACGAGCGGAATACACGTGCGATCGGCGCCGATCCGTGGTGCACTGGTCAGCGGAGGACGCATGGTGCAGCGCAGACGGAACATGCCTCGGGGTGGCGTGCGCCCTGCTCTGCACAGCGTCGAGTCCCCGGCCCCTGCATCTGCGGAGGCATCGGTGTGGGGCCGCCGGCGGGTGCTGCTGCTGAACTCCACTTACGAACCGCTGACGGCGCTGTCCATCCGGCGCGCCGTCGTGATGCTGCTCTGCGGCAAGGCCGATGTCGTGCACGACGACCCCAACGGCCCGGTCATCCACTCCGCCACCCGGGTGATCACCGTGCCGTCGGTGATCCGGCTGCGCAGTTTCGTGCGGGTGCCCTACCGCGCGCGGATCCCGCTGACCCGGGCCGCGCTGATGCACCGAGACCGGTTCCGGTGCGCCTACTGCGGCGCCAAGGCCGACACTGTCGACCATGTGGTCCCGCGCAGCCGCGGGGGTGAGCACAGCTGGGAGAACTGCGTAGCCGCCTGCTCGGGGTGCAACCACCGCAAGGCCGACAAGCTGCTCACCGAACTGGGCTGGACGCTGCGACTGGTGCCGACCACACCCAAAGGTCAGCACTGGAGGCTGCTGTGCACCGTCAAGGAACTCGACCCGGCGTGGGCGCGCTATCTGGGGGAAGGTGCGGCCTAAGGCCGCCGGGTTCAGCCTGGCCGAGTACTTTGCGATACGGTCTTGGCCGTGAGTGACGCACTGCTGCATGGGCTGCCGGTCATCCTCGTGGCCGTGTTCATCGCCCTGATTTACCGGCGCTCGGCCAACCCACGTCCGGTCTACCGGCTGCCTCAGCCGTGGGACCGCGAGCCCATCCTGTGGACGGCCACCCAGGAGCCGATTTCGGCCAACCAGCACGGGGCCGATCACGGCGACGCCGATCATGTCGTGGGGGGAGGCGCAAGTGGCCGCTGGTAGCCCTGCGGTCGTCAGAGCCGACCTGGACACCGCCGCCCTGCCGCTCGGCTGGGCGGTCACCTCCAGCGGCCGGGTGTCGATCGCGACCGAACCGGACCGACTCCCCGGGCAGTTTCCGTTCCGCTCGGTGGATCTGGTCACCCTCGATGACGCGCTGACCCAGGCCAGTCGGCAATCCAAGGCCCGGTTCGCCGTCTACATCGGTGATCTCGGCGCCGAGACCTCCGCCCGCGCCCGCCAGATCCTGGGTGAGGTCCCGACCCCGGGTAACGCGGTGCTGCTCGCGGTCTCACCCGATCAGCGCGCCATCGAGGTGGCCTATGGCGCCGATCTGCGGGGCCGCGGCATCGAGTCCGCCGCGCCTCTCGGGGTGTCGGCGGCGGCGTCGGCGTTCCGGGAGGGCAACCTGATCGACGGGTTGATCAGCGCGGTGCGGGTGATGTCCGCGGCGATCTCGCGGCCCAACGGCCTAATCGGGTCCTGACGGCCCCAGCGGCCTAATCGGGTCCTGACGGCCCCAGCGGCCTAATCGGGTCCTGACCGGCCCTCGCCGGCGTCGACGGCGTCGAAGGCGCGGGCCCGCAGCGCCCGTTCCACCCCGGCCCGGCCCTCGAGCACCAACCGCCGCAGTGGCGGCGGGACATGCAGGCCGCCGAGGAACCAGTCCGCCGCCGCCAGGCCGTCGGGGCTGACGTCCCAGGACGGGTACAGGCCCACCACCACGGTCTGGGCGACTTCGCTGGATCGGCGCTCCCAGACGGCGCTGATCGCCTCGAAATACTTCGTGGTGTAGGGCGCCAGCACCTCGGCGTGGGCACGGTGGCCCTGCCCGGGATGGACGAAGCCGCCGATGATCGCCCGGGCGGTGATGTTGGGCAGGGTGTCGTCCTCGAGCACCTCCCGCCAGGCGGCGTGCTTGACCGCAGCCTGCGGGCGGGCCGCCGAGGCCGCCGCCGCGTGGCGCTTGCCGGCCGCGGTGGGGTCGCGGGTGAGTTCGGCGTCGATGAAGGGCGTCGCCGGGCCACCGGAATCGGTTTCGGCGTCGATCCGGCCGCCGGCGGCCAGGGCGGTGACGATCCGCCACCGCAGATCGGTGTCGACGACCAGGCCCGCCAACCCGTGCCGGGCGGGGTCGCCGTCGAGCAGATCGGCCAGCACCGTGAGGTGCGCAGAGCCCAGCACCGCGGTGCACAGCGCGTTGACGTAGGCCAATTGGTGATCCGACCCCGGTGCGGCGCCGCGGGCCAACTCCAGCAACCGGTCGGCGAACTGCGGCCAGCCCTCGGTGGCCGCCCATTCCGGTTCGGCGTAGGAGTTCAATGCGGTCTGGGCCTGCAGCAGCAATCGCTGCGCGACCCCCACCTCGGTTTCGCCCTGCACACCGCCGGACACCAGTGCGACGAAATCCCGGGCCCGCAACTCCGCGTCGCGGGTCATCTCCCAGGCCGCCGACCACACCAGAGTTCGCGGCAGCGGTTCGGCGATATCGCCGACCCGGTCGACAGCGACGCGCAGCGAATCCTCGTCCAGGCGCATCGAGCAGTAGGTGAGGTCGTCGTCGTTGACCAGGATGAGCTGCCCCCGCGGAAGTCCTTGCAGCGCGGGAACTTCGGTGATCGGGCCGGACACGTCGAGTTCCTCGCGGTGCACCCGCACCAGCCGTCCGGCGCCGTCGTCGTCGTAGATGCCGACGGCCAGTCGGTGCACCCGGGTCTCCCCGGCGCCCGGCGCCGCCCCGCCCTGGTGGATGACGAACCGGGTGAACCGACCGGAGTCGTCGACGTCGAACTCCGGCCGCAACGAATTGAGCCCGGTGGTCTTCAGCCACTGCCGGCCCCAGTCGGACAGGTCGCGGCCGGACGCTTTCTCCAACGCGCCGAGCAGGTCGTCGAAGGTGGCGTTGCCGAAGGCGTGCGCGGCGAAGTAGTCACGCAGGCCGGCCAGGAAATGCTCCAGGCCGACGTAGGCGACCAACTGCTTGAGCACGCTGGCGCCCTTGGCGTAGGTGATGCCGTCGAAGTTGACCTCGACGGCGTGCAGATCGGGGATGTCGGCAGCCACCGGGTGGGTCGAGGGCAACTGGTCCTGCCGGTAGGCCCAGGACTTCTCCACGTTGGCGAAGGTGGTCCAGGCCTGGGTGTATTCGGTGGCGTCGGCCTGGCAGAGCACCGAGGCGAAGGTGGCGAAGGACTCGTTGAGCCACAGGTCATCCCACCAGCGCATGGTGACCAGGTCGCCGAACCACATGTGCGCCATCTCATGCAGGACCGTTTCGGCGCGCCGCTCGTAGGAGGCCCGGGTGACCTTGCTGCGGAAGACGTAATCCTCGAGGAAGGTCACCGCGCCGGCGTTCTCCATCGCGCCGGCGTTGAACTCCGGCACGAACAACTGGTCGTACTTGCCGAACGCGTAGGGCACGCCGAAGTTGCGGTGGTAGAAGTCGAAGCCCTGCTTGGTTTCGATGAACAACCGCTCGGCGTCCATGTACTCCGCCAGCGATTGCCGGCAGAAGATGCCCAGCGGGATCTCGCCGTGGGAGTCGCGGTAGACATCGCGCCACACCGCATACGGCCCGGCCACCAAGGCCACCAGGTAGGTGCTCATCTTCGGCGTGGTGGCGAAGGTGTGCACGACGGCCTCGCCGGCTCGTTCGGCGGTGACCGTCGCGCCGTTGGAGATCACCTGCCAGTCCGCCGGGGCGGTGACGGTCACATCGAAGACGGCCTTGAGGTCAGGCTGGTCGAAGCAGGCGAACATCCGCTTGGCGTCGGCGGTCTCGAACTGCGAGTAGAGGTAGACGTGACCGTCGACCGGGTCGACGAAACGGTGCAGGCCCTCACCGGTGTTGGAGTAGTAGCAGTCCGCCTCCACCACCAGGACGTTGTCGTGGGCCAGGCCGATCAGCGGGATACCGGTCGACTCGTCATAGCCGGACACGTCGATGTCGTGGCCGTTGAGCACTGCGCGGTGCACCGTCGCGGCGGCCAGGTCGATGACGGTGTCCGCGCCGGGCAGCGCCTCGAACTCGACGGTCGTGGTCGAGTGGAAGGTCTTGTCGCCTCGGGTCAGGTCCAACTCGATGCGGTAGCGGTCCACCGTCACCAGTGCCGCGCGTTCGATGGCCTCATTGCGGGTCAGATTGGGAAGCACGAGTCCCAACCTATCCTCATGCCATGACGATCTCCGGTTCCACCTCCCGCGCCGATTTCTGGTTCGACCCGCTGTGCCCGTGGGCCTGGATCACCTCCCGTTGGATCCTGGAGGTCGAGAAGGTCCGCGACATCGACGTACGGTTCCACGTCATGAGCCTGGCGGTGCTCAACGAGGGCAAGGACCTGCCCGAGCAGTACCACGAGTTGATGAAGCAGGCCTGGGGTCCGGTGCGGGTGGCGATCGCCGCCGAACAGGCCCACGGCGCCGACGTCCTCGCACCGCTCTACACCGCGATGGGCACCCGAATCCACAACCAGGACAACAAGAATCTCGAACAGGTGATCGCCGAATCCGTCGCTGAGGCCGGCCTGCCGGCCGAGTTGACCGCCGCCGCGATCGACGCCTCCTACGATGAGGCGCTGCGCACGAGCCACCACGAGGGGATGGACGCCGTCGGCCCGGACGTCGGCACTCCGACCATTCACATCAACGGGGTGGCGTTCTTCGGCCCGGTGCTGTCGAAGATCCCGCGTGGTGAGCAGGCCGGCCGGTTGTGGGACGCCTCGGTGGCACTGGCGTCCTATCCGCACTTCTGGGAACTCAAGCGCACCCGCACCGAGCGGCCCAGCTACGACTGACCACTGCGGCGACCACTGCGACAGCCGGCCTCAGGGAGTCCCCGGCCGACCGTCTTTGCCGCGGGTGCCGCCCGGTCCGGGCTTGCCGCCGTTGCCGCCGGCGCCTCCGTCTCCCAGCCGCCCACCGTTGCCGCCGTCCCCGCCGTCGCCGCCGTCGGCACCGGGGAACTCGCCGTCGCCGCCGTTGCCGCCATCGCCACCGTCGCTGAGTTCGGCTTGGGCGTTTCCGCCCTGGCCTCCTGCGCCGCCGGGTCCTTTACCGCCGCCCGCGCCGCCCTTGCCGCCATCGCCGCCGTCGCCGATCAGTGTCCCGCCGTCGCCGCCGCTACCGCCACTACCCGCGCGGACCTCGCTGTCACCGTCGCCACCTTGGCCGCCCTGGCCGCCGTTGCCGACTTTGCCGCCGTCGCCGCCGCTACCGCCGTCGCCGCCGGTGAAGCCCTCCCCGCCTTTCCCGCCGTCGCCGCCGGAGGTCATCGACGCTCCCCGGGGACCGTCGATCCCGTCGCGGGCTGGGCCGCCGGCGCCCTGCTGACCGCCGGTTCCGCCGGACCCGGCCGTCCCGGGATCGCCGCCGTCACCGCCGGTGCCGCCGGTGGCGTTGTCCTTGGTGGTCCCGGCTACTCCAGCGCCGCCGGTTCCGCCGGCCCCGGCGAGGCCGCCTCCGCCGCCCGGTCCGCCGTTGCCGGGAATGCCGTCGAGTCCGGATCCGGCCACCCCGCCGGTTCCCCCGGATCCACCGGTCGCACCGTCTCCGCCGGCGCCGCCGGTCCCGCCGTCCCGGGTCTGCTCGCTGCCGTCGCCACCGCGACCGCCCCGACCACCGGCGCCGGCGTTCCCGCCGGTGCCGCCCACGCCCCCCGCACCGGCCAGGCCGGTGGTGCGGAAGAACACGACATGACCGGTGCCCGCCTGACCGCCGGTACCACCGACCCCTCCGGTTCCCCCGGTTCCGCCGGCGCCACCGATCGCCCCGGTGCCGCCGGCCGTAGGGGAGTCAGCACCGTCGGCGCCAGCGCCACCGCTCCCGCCGGTGCCACCATTGCCCCCGGTGCCGCCCTGCCCGCCGGAGCCGAGCAGCCAACTGCTCTCGCCCCCGGCGCCGCCGGTCCCGCCGGGTGCCCCGGTCCCGCCGGTGCGGCCGGCCTGACCGGGCCGGGAGCCGTCGACTCCTGCTGTTCCGGTAGCGCCGGTTCCGCCTTGGCCGCCCCGACCACCGTTGCCCCACAGCGCGAGCGGCGAGGCATGACCGCCGCGACCACCGGTGCCGCCCGCGCCCGCGGCCACCGTGGCGGTCCCGGCGCCGCCGGCACCGCCGACACCCCCGTCGCCGCTGAGCAGTCCGCCCTGCCCGCCGTTGCCGCCCGCCGCCCCGGCACCACCGATCCCGCCGGTTCCGCCGGTGCCAAACAGCCCGGCATTGCCGCCGTTGCCGCCCGCGTTTCCGGGGACACCGGCGGTGGGCGAACCGTTGCCGCCGTTGCCCGCGGTTCCCCAGAACAGGCTGGCGTTGCCGCCGTTGCCACCGTTGAAGCCGTTCCCGCCGTTGCCGATCAGCAGGCCGCCTCGCCCGCCGGCGCAGGGGGTGGTGGCAGGGCAGGACGTGGCCGTGTAGGTGAACCCGTTACCGATCAACAAGCCGGCGTCGGGATGCTCGGCGGTGCCGTCGGAGAAGAAGAACCGGAAGATGCTGCCCGGCTGCCAGCCACCGGAGGGCGACGACGACGCGGCGGCGGTGGCTTTGGACCCGCTGCCTACCACTGCGCCGCCCACCGCTGCGCCGCCCACGGTTCGGCCGCCCACGGCTGGGCCGGAGGAACCGCCGATCACCCCACCGTTGGGAATCAGACCCACCGTGCCGGGCGTGGTGGACGTTCCCATCGAATAGACGACATCGTTGGTGTAAAACAGCGCGAGGCCGGTGTTGAGGTAGTGCAGCGGACTGGAACTGGCACTGCCGTTCTGGACGCTGACCCGGCCGTCATTGGTGGTGTCGGTGGTGGTGAATTGGAAGTACTCCCGCTTCGATCCGTCCACGGTCGTTCCGGACAACGAGAACTGAAGGCCCTTCTCCAGTTTGGGTTTGGCCCCCTCGGTGATCGCCGCGTACTGGGTCGGAAGCGTTCCGGTGCTGGCGTCGGTGTTGTGCAACGCGGTCTGCGCCCCGGTGTCGGGGGTGATCCCAAGATTCTTATCGAGGATGATCCTCTCGAACTCTTTGGTCGCCGGATTGAATTTGGCGATCGTGACGTCGGCGGTGAACAGCTGCTCGCTGTAGAAGCGCGCGCCGCTGTAGGGAATGCTGGCGCCCGTCGGCGCCGACGGGTCGGGCACCATCGGGAAATACAGCCCGGTGGTGCTGCCGACGTCGGCCGGGGTCAGACCGATCTGGACCCAGGCCTGGTTGGTCTTGCGATCGACGTGGACCCGGTAGCCGGGGGTGATGCCGCGGGCGAAGGTCAGTTGGGCCAGCAGACCGGAGATGCCGTTGGAGGCGTACTTCAGCGATGCGCCGAAATCCCCGTAAAACGCGCCCGAAATCGGCGGGGTGGTGCTGCCCTGCGGTGTCCAGTAGATCTCACCGTTCTTGTCGTTCTTGATGCTGTCCATCTGACCGACGGTCACCTTGCCGGTGGAGACCAGGGGGACGCCGCCTCCCGGGGAGGAGAACAGCGACACCGTGGTGGGCGCGGCATTCCCGGTGTAGTTCAGGCCGCTGTCGAAACGCACCTGGACCGGTGTTGTCCCGACCGGGGCATTGCGGCCCCACCACGGTGAGAACCCGGGACTCGCCGAGGCGTAGGCCGCGTAGAAACCCGATCCGCCGGTGTCGAATTCGAAAAGCTGCGGGGTTTCGCTGTTGCCCAGCGCCACGTAGATCCCGAGTTTCTCGTCACCGTCGGCGTCGGTGAAATAGAGCGGAACGGTGATCGGCGCGGTGACGACTCCGACGCTGGCCGGGAAGATGGTGCGACGGACCAGCCAGAGCGCGCCCTGCAGGAATTCGTTGATCGGGTTGGCCGGTAATCCCGACAGCCAGTTCGCGGTGGAGGTCAGGATTCGCTGGAAAGCGTCACTGATCGACTGCGACGAAACCACAGCTGCCGCAGTGCAGTTCGCGCACGCCGCCGCCGGGCTGGCCGCGATCCGGGTGCTCGGCTCAGGCGCCGACACCACCGCGGGGGTGACGGTCTGCGGTATCGCCGCGGCCGGTGCCGGCTCGACGGCCGCCGGTGCGGCGACGGCCGGCGCGGGTGAGGATGATTCGGCCGTTGGTGCTGTGACCGCTGCAGCGCGTGGGACGGCGTCGACCGCCGCGCCTCTGGCGGTTGGGCCGGGCTCGGTGTCGGGGATCGGCATCGCTGCGTCCGGGGACGTCGGTGTTGACCGGCCCCGCGCACGGTCCGCCGTCCGCGCACCCCGTGGCGCCGTGCTTCGAATGCCCGGCGCAGGGTCCAGAGCAGTTTCTTGGGAGGAAATCTCTTCGGGGGAAATGCCCTGGGGGAGAACCTCGGTGACCGCCGGCGGACCCTGCGGTGTTCGGCCGTCTGCTCGGGTCAGGATGCGGTCGGTCGTCGGGACCCTGACCCGTGCCGGTGCCGATTGCCCCGGTGCCGATTGACCCGGCGCCGATATCTCGGAGCGGGCACCATCGCCCGACCGGCCCGCAGAGTCCGTCGACACCGATGACTGCTCACCGGCCCCGCCGTCGTCCGCCAAAGCCACGCCCGCGGAGTTGGGACCCAGGACCGTCAGCGCGAGGGCGAACGCGGCTGCCCCGATCCGGATCGCCAGCGGACGGTGCGAATCCACACGGAGCATCGATGAGACCCTTCTGACGAGCGGCTTACCCCCGACTAACAGCCCTCATTATCGGGCAGACATCCGGTCGCTGCGCGCAAAGCGGGAAACGCCCGCGATGGCACCTCCTGCCCCAAGTAGTCTGACCGCCATGCGCGTCTACCTCGGAGCCGACCACGCCGGATACGAACTCAAGCAGGCGATCATCGCCCATCTGGAGAAGGCCGGGCATGAGCCGATCGACTGCGGCGCATTCAGTTACGACGCCGAGGACGACTACCCGGCGTTCTGCATCGCCGCCGCCGAACGCACCGTCGCCGACCCGGGCAGTCTGGGCATCGTGCTGGGCGGTTCGGGCAACGGCGAACAGATCGCGGCCAACAAGGTTCCCGGCGCCCGCTGCGCGCTGGCCTGGAGCACCGAAACCGCCTCGCTGGCCCGCGAACACAACAACGCCCAACTGATCGGCATCGGCGGCCGGATGCACTCCGAGGCCGAGGCGCTGGCCATCGTCGACGCGTTCCTGGGCACCGCCTGGTCGGATGCGCCCCGCCACCAGAGGCGGATCGACATTCTGGCCGACTACGAGCGCACCCACACCGCACCGCCGGTGCCCGGCGCCCCCCACTAGGCGAAGCTGAGCCTGCGTCATGCCGGAGGGGCACACCCTGCACCGGCTGGCCCGGCTGCATCAACGGCGCTACGCCGGGTCACCGGTGCGGGTGGCCAGCCCGCAGGGCCGGTTCGCCGATGCGGAGCTGCTGGACGGCCGGGTGTTCCGCCGGGCCTCGGCGTGGGGGAAGCACCTGTTCCACCACTATGACGGCATCCGGGGTGATTGCGGACCGATCGTGCACGTACACCTCGGGCTGTACGGCACCTTCCGGGAACTCCGCACCCCGATGCCCGAACCCCGCGGGCAAGTCCGGATGCGCATCGTCGGATCCGAGTACGGCACCGATCTGCGCGGTCCCACCGCTTGTGAGGTGATCGACGAGGCGCAGATGGCGGCGATCCAGGCGCGGCTCGGCCCGGACCCGCTCCGCAGCGACGCCGACCCGGCGCAGGCTTGGGCGCGAATCGCCAAGTCCCGCAGGGCGATCGGCGCGCTGCTGATGGACCAGTCGGTGCTGGCCGGCGTGGGCAACGTCTACCGCAGTGAGGTGCTGTTCCGGCACGGCATCGACCCATATCGGGCCGGGCGCGACGTTGACCGGTCGGAGTTCGACGCCGCCTGGACCGATCTGGTCGAGTTGATGAAAATCGGGGTCCGCCGCGGACGCATCATCGTGGTGCGACCCGAAGACGACCACGGTGCGCCGGCCTACGGCCCCCGGCGTCCCCGCACCTATGTCTACCGGCGCACCGGCGAAGCCTGCCGGTTGTGCGGGACGCCGATCCGAACCGCCCAGATGGAGGGCCGCAACCTGTTCTGGTGCCCGACCTGCCAGGTCTGACTGGCCGGTGCATCCGGCAACTGCTCAGTGCGGCAGGCGAGTCAGAAGTCGAAACCGCCGATGTCGCCGAAGTCGCCACCCCCGAAGTCGCCGCCCCCGAAGTCGCCGCCGCCGCCGTCCCAGCCGCCACCACCGTCGCCCCACCCGCTGCCGCCGTCACCGAAGCCGCCGTCGCCGGCACCGGCGGCCTCCAGGCCCTGGTCGTAGCCGGCGTCGAACCCTTGATCAAATCCGGATCCGTAGCCGCTCTCGAAGCCCGAGGCGCCGTAGCCCACGCCGTGCATCCCGGAGAACATCGCGTCGAACAGCATCACCGAACCCAGGCCCCACGCACCGGCCACCAACGCGGGTTTCCACCACGGTTCGGAGTACCAGCCCGCCGGCACCGGCCGGCCGGCCACCCTGCCGCCCGGGTAGTAGTTCGGGGTGCGGTTGGTCGGGACGGGGGAGGCCTCGATCTCGCGGCCCTCGAACTGCACCCGACGGTCCTCGGTGACCGCGCCGGCGGACTTCTGCCCGGCGATGGCCTCCAGTTCCGGTCCGGGATCCATCCCCATCGCGGTCCGTGCGGCCCGCACGTAGTACAGCCCCTCCAACGCGCTCTCCTTGGCCAGCATGGCCTGCTTGGCGGTGTTGGCCTGCTCGATTTGTGAGGAGGCCGCGGTGAACCGCTCGGAGGCATCCGCCAACGCCTGCTGGGAAGCCTGATCGGTGCCGGTCAGGCTGAGCACTTGGCCGCCGAGGCGCTCGATCACCCGCCGGGCGTCAGCCTTGGCGTCGGACAGGCTGGCCGCCTCGCGGCTACCCGACCGGCGCGAGGAACTCAGCATCGTCATGGCCATCACACCGACGACTGCGAGCAGAAGGATGAGGAGAACACCGTCCATGGCCTCTACAGTACCGAGCCTGCGGCCTCGCGCAGGCGGACGCGGATTTGCCTCCGCTAGACGGCGAGACCGCTCAGCAGAACGACGAAACTACAGCGCACCCAGAACCCGGTAGACCTCGTCGGACATCGCCCGGGTGCGCGGGTCGGCGTTGCATTTGGTGGCGTCGAAGTAGTTCATGACGTAGGCGTAGCCGATGCGGTGTTCGAGGTCGACGAATCCGTAGGAGCCGCCTGAGCCGCCGTGGCCGAAGCTGTTCAGGTTCGGGCCTGCCACCCCGCGCTGGTTGAGCATGTAGCCCAGCCCCCAACCGTGGTCGGCCACCCGGGGGCCCAACACCACGTCGGGGTCCAACCCGCCCTGGGACACCCGCACCAGTTCCAGGTGCTGGCGGCTGAGCAGTTTCTCCTGCGCCAAACCGTTGTAGAAGGTCGCCAGGCCCAGTGCCGAGACGTGGCCGTTGGTGCCGGGGAACTCCGCCGAGCGCCAGGTGGTCAGTTCGTTGGAGCCGAGTTCGTCGTCGGGGACGAAGCCCATCGCGATCGACAGTCCGGCCATCGGATGCTCGTCGAGCGACGTGGGGTGGCCGGGAGCGCCGCCGTTGGCCAGCACGTCACGGATATGGGGTTTGTTGATCATGTCCGCGCAGCGCCGATGCTCCGAGGCCGGCAGGCCGATATGGACGTCGATGCCCATCGGTTCGGCGATCTCGGTACGCAGATACTGCCCGATCGTGCGACCGGTCACCCGACGGACCACCTCGCCGAGGACGAACCCGAACGCCACCATGTGGTAGCCCTGCGCGGTGCCCGGCCGCCACCACGGATCGGAGGCGGCCAGCGCCCGGCACACCCGGTCCCAGTCGGTGACCTCACTCCAGTGCATCCGGGTGCGCGGTGCGATCACCCCGGAGCGGTGCCCGAGGACCATCGCCACGGTGATGTCCTGCTTGCCGGCTTGGCCGAACTCCGGCCAGTACCTCGCCACCGGGGCGTGCAGGTCGATCTCGCCGCGGTCGGCGAGCAGATGCACACAGGTGCTGGTCAACCCCTTGGTCCCGGAGAAGACGCTGGCCAGGGTGTCCTCCCGCCACGGCCGGCGGCGTTGGGCGTCGGCGTGACCGCCCCACAGGTTGACCACGAGGTCGCCGTCGACCCAGACCGCGACGGCGGCCCCCACCTCGTTGTCGTGGGTGAAGTTGCGTTCGAAGGCCGCCCGCACCGCCTCGAAGCGCGCGTCGCACTGGCCGTTGATGGGAACCTGCCCGCCCGGTGTCAGCACGGGAGTCGTCACGGAAGTCATCTGGTGGCGCCTCCTGGCCAAAAGCATCTGGCCCCGGCGGGCGCAAATCCGACCTCGAATGTACGTTCGCCACGGTACCGAAAGAAGCCGCCGGTCGAATCGCCGCTGATCCGCGACCGCGTCGTTACCGGCTTCAATCGCCCCCCCGGGGTACGTCCGTGGCCGGTCACGGCCGACCGGTTGAGCGGGCGACGGGAATCGAACCCGCGTAGCTAGTTTGGAAGACTAGGGCTCTACCATTGAGCTACGCCCGCATGGTGCGCGAGCCAAATGTACCGGCGGATACCACTCCGAATCCAGTCGGCTCCCTGCTGGGCCGTAGTATCTCGGGCGCGACAATCAACAGCAGCGGGGTGTAGCGCAGCTTGGTAGCGCATCCGCTTTGGGAGCGGAAGGCCGCAGGTTCAAATCCTGTCACCCCGACACGCCGCCGCACCGACCGCACCGACCACACCGACCGCCGACAGCGCACGACATAGAGGGAGTAGCACCGTGAAGAGCACCGTGGAGAAGCTGAGCCCGACCCGGGTTCGGATTAACGTGGAGGTGCCCTTCACGGAACTTCAACCGGACTTCGACCGCGCCTACAAGCAACTGGCCCGGCAGGTCCGGCTGCCGGGGTTCCGTCCCGGCAAGGCCCCGGCGAAACTGCTGGAGGCCAGGGTGGGCCGCGGGGCGGTGCTGGAGCAGGTCGTCAATGACGCCCTGCCGGCCCGCTACAGCGAAGCCGTCAGTGCCGGCGATCTACGGCCGCTGGGTCAGCCCGACATCGAAGTGACCAGGATGCAGGACGGCGAGGAACTCGTGTTCACCGCCGAGGTCGACGTCCGCCCCGACATCGAACTTCCGGATCTGACCGCCCTCAAGATCACCGTCGACCCGGTGGAGATCACCGATGAGGAGGTCGACGCCCAACTGCAGGCGCTGCGGGCCCGGTTCGGCACGCTGACCGGTGTTCAGCGGCCCGCCCAGAACGGTGACTTCGTCTCCATCGACCTCTCCGCAACGGTCAACGGTGCGGAGATTCCGGACGGTCGAGCCGACGGCTTGTCCCACGAGATCGGCTCGGGACAGCTGATCGAAGGTCTCGACGAGGCGATCATCGGTTTGTCCGAGGGCGAGTCCAAGACGTTCACCACCAAGCTGGTGGCCGGGGAGCACGCCGGCGAGGACGCCGAGGTGACCGTCACGGTGAAGTCCATCAAGGAGCGCGAACTGCCCGAGGCCGACGACGAATTCGCTCAGCTGGCAAGCGAGTTCGACACCCTCGAGGAGTTGCGGACGAACCTCACCGAGCAGGTTCGCCGTATCAAGCGCATCCATCAGGCCGAGAAGATCCGCGACAGTGCGCTGGAGACCCTGCTGGAGATGGTGGAGGTGCCACTGCCGGAGGCCATCGTCTCCGCCCAGGTCGACTCAGCGCTGCACAACGCCATCCATCCCTTCGACCACGACGAGGACAAGCTGGCCGAGTCGCTGGAGGCCCAGGGCAGCTCCCGGGAGAAGTTCGACGCCGAGAACCGGGAAGCCGCGGAGAAGGCCGTCAAGACCCAGCTCCTGATGGACGCCGTCGCCGATGAACTCGACATCCAGGTCGGCGAGAGCGACCTGTCCGAGCGACTGGTGCTGATGTCACGCCAATACGGCATAGAGCCCCAGCAACTCGTGAACCTGCTGCAGCAGCAGAACCAGTTGCCGATCGTCTATGCCGACGTCCGGCGCGGTCTGGCCGTGGCGGCGGTGGTGGAGAAGGCCACCGTCACCGACACCGCCGGCGAGGTCATCGACACCACCGAGTTCTTCGGCTCGCCGGACGAGGATGCTGACGCGGAAGCCCCCGAATCGGAAGCCCCGTAACGCCGACAGCGAAAGTCGGTGGCCGTCGGCATGGTTATCGGCACCCGGTTGGTTAGGGTCGAATGAGAACGTCTTCACCGTCACCGGCAGGTGACCACCTTCGCACCATTTGGAGAAAGCAGGTAAGCGTGACCCACATGCGTTCCGGCGTTGGGCTGAACCTTCAGGACTCGGTCTACGAGCGGTTGCTGGCCGAGCGCATAATCTTCCTCGGCTCCCAGGTCGACGACGACATCGCCAATCGGCTGTGCGCGCAGATCCTGCTGCTGGCCGCCGAAGACCCGACTAAGGACATCTCGCTGTACATCAACTCGCCGGGCGGGTCCATCAGCGCCGGCATGGCGATCTACGACACCATGGTGCTGGCCCCCTGCGACGTTGCGACCTACGCGATGGGCATGGCCGCCTCGATGGGTGAGTTCCTGCTGGCCGCCGGCGCCAAGGGCAAGCGCTACGCGCTGCCGCACGCCCGCATCCTGATGCATCAACCGCTGGGCGGTATCACCGGCGGGGCCGCCGACATCGCGATCCAGGCCGAGCAGTTCGCGCTGATCAAGAAGGAGATGTTCCGGCTCAACGCCGAGTTCACCGGCCAGCCCATCGAGCGCATTGAAGCCGACTCCGACCGCGACCGGTGGTTCACCGCCCAGGAAGCGCTCGAGTACGGCTTCGTCGACCACGTCATCACCCGCGCGCACATCTCTGGAGGGTCCAGTGTCTGATTACTCGAGGTCGAACCTGTCCCCGCAGGCGCGCTACATCCTGCCGTCGTTCATCGAACATTCCAGTTGGGGCGTCAAGGAATCCAACCCCTACAACAAGCTGTTCGAGGAACGGATCATCTTCCTCGGCGTACAGGTCGACGACGCCTCAGCCAACGACATCATGGCCCAGTTGCTCGTGCTGGAATCCCTGGACCCCGACCGCGACATCACCATGTACATCAACTCCCCGGGCGGTTCGTTCACCTCGCTGATGGCGATCTACGACACCATGCAGTACGTGCGCGCCGACATCCAGACGGTCTGCCTGGGTCAGGCCGCCTCGGCAGCCGCGGTGCTGCTGGCCGCCGGGACTCCCGGCAAGCGCCTTGCCCTGCCCAACGCCCGGGTGCTGATCCACCAGCCCTCCCTCGGCGGTGTCATCCAGGGCCAGTTCTCCGATCTGGAGATCCAGGCCGCCGAGATCGAACGGATGCGCACCCTGATGGAGGAGACCTTGGCCCGGCACACCGGCAAGGACCCCGCCGTCATCCGCAAGGACACCGACCGCGACAAGATCCTCACCGCCGAGGCGGCCAAGGAGTACGGGATCATCGACACAGTTCTGAGCTATCGGAAGCTGTCCGCGCAAAACGCGTGATGGGCGACACGCCCGGGAAACCCCGCATATCGGTCGCACTCCGGCGGACCTAGCGGGTAGCGTCGGAGCAGACTCGGTACCAGGCTCATTCGATCGAACCGTGCTAAGGAAGTAGGGCCCCAAGATGGCGCGCATCGGAGACGGCGGTGACCTGCTCAAATGCTCCTTCTGCGGGAAGAGCCAGAAGCAGGTCAAAAAGCTGATCGCCGGCCCCGGCGTGTACATCTGCGACGAGTGCATCGACCTGTGCAACGAGATCATCGAAGAAGAACTGGCCGACAACGACGACGTCAAGCTCGACGAACTGCCCAAGCCGGCGGAGATCCGGGAGTTCTTGGAGAGCTATGTCATCGGTCAGGACACTGCCAAGCGCACGCTGGCCGTCGCGGTCTACAACCACTACAAGCGCATCCAGGCGGGGGAGAAGCGCGACCCCCGCTCGGAGCCGGTGGAACTGGCCAAGTCCAACATCCTGATGCTCGGCCCGACCGGCTGCGGGAAGACCTACCTGGCCCAGACGCTGGCCAAGATGCTCAATGTTCCGTTCGCCATCGCCGACGCCACCGCGCTTACCGAGGCCGGCTACGTCGGCGAGGACGTCGAGAACATCTTGCTCAAGCTGATCCAGGCTGCCGATTATGACGTCAAGCGCGCCGAGACCGGCATCATCTACATCGACGAGGTCGACAAGATCGCCCGCAAGAGCGAGAACCCGTCGATCACCCGGGACGTCTCCGGCGAGGGTGTGCAGCAGGCGTTGCTGAAGATCCTGGAGGGCACCCAGGCCTCGGTGCCCCCGCAGGGTGGCCGCAAGCACCCGCATCAGGAGTTCATCCAGATCGACACCACCAACGTGCTGTTCATCGTCGCCGGTGCGTTCGCCGGTCTGGAGAAGATCGTCGCCGACCGGATCGGCAAGCGCGGCTTGGGCTTTGGCGCCGAAGTCAAGTCCAAGGCCGAGATCGACACCCAGGACCACTTCGCCGAGGTCATGCCGGAAGACCTGATCAAGTTCGGGCTGATCCCGGAATTCATCGGCCGGCTTCCGGTGGTGGCCTCGGTCACCAACCTGGACAAGGATTCCCTGGTTCAGATTCTCTCCACCCCGAAGAACGCCTTGGTCAAGCAGTACACCCGGCTGTTCGAAATGGACGGTGTGGAACTGGAGTTCGCCGAGGATGCCCTGGACGCGATCGCCGACCAGGCCATCCACCGCGGCACCGGTGCGCGCGGTCTGCGCGCCATCATGGAGGAAGTCCTGCTGCCGGTGATGTACGACATCCCCAGCCGCGACGACGTCGCCAAGGTGGTCGTCACCAAGGAGACGGTGCAGGACAACGTGCTGCCGACCATCGTTCCGCGCAAGGCACCCCGCACCGAACGCCGCGACAAGAGCGCTTAGCTCACCCGCATCTCCCCGCGAGCAGACACAAAAGTTCCCGACACGCCGTCATTTCGGGACACTCTGCGTCTGCTCGCGGGAGTAGGTGACCCTCTGGTCAGGTGATGCGGTCGGGTCGGCTGTAGACATTCATCGAGTCGCCGCGCAGGAACGCCACCAGGGTCAGACCCGACTGGGCGGCCAGGTCCACCGCCAGCGATGTCGGGGCCGAGACCGCCGCGAAGATCGGGATGCCCGCCATCACCGCCTTCTGGGTGAGTTCGAAGGACGCCCGTCCGCTGACCAGCAGCGCCGAGGCGGCCAACGGGATGCGGCCGGATTCCAGCGCCCAGCCGATCACTTTGTCCACCGCGTTGTGCCGGCCGACGTCCTCGCGCACGGCCAGCATGGTGCCGTCCGAACTGAACAACGCCGCGCCGTGTAGTCCGCCGGTGCTGGCGAAAACCTTCTGGGCCGTGCGCAATTGGGCCGGCATCGCGGCCACGATCGCGGCCGGAACGGTCGACGGATCGTCACCGGGGGAGTGTTGGCTGGCCAGTTCGACAGCCTCCAGCGACGCCTTGCCGCACACCCCGCACGACGAGGTGGTGTAGAAGTTACGGGTGATATCCACTTGCGGTGCCGGGATGTCGGGTCGCAGGGTGACGTCCAGGACGTTGTAGCTGTTGACTCCGTCCTCGCCTGCTCCGCGGCAGTAGCGGACGGTCAGCACATCCTCGCGTGCGGCGATGACGCCCTCGGTGAGCAGAAACCCCTGCGCGAGTTCGAAATCCGCGCCGGGGGTGCGCATCGTCACCGTGACCGGCGATCCGTTGACGCGGATCTCCAGAGGTTCCTCGACCACGACGGTCTCGGGCCGTTGGCTGGTCGCTGCGCCGCTTCGGTGGGTGATCCGTCGGCGCGAGGTCACCCGGCCCATTGCGCGGGTTCCAGTCTCACGACGATGGCCTTGGAGGCCGGGGTGTTGGATTTCGCCGCAACATGATCCAGGGGCACCAGGGGATTGGTCTCGGGGTAATAGGCGGCCGCGTTACCCGCCGGAGTGGGGTAGGCGACCACCCGGAAATCCGCCGCCCGGCGTTCCTCGATCCCGTCTGGCCCGCCGAACTCGGATACCAGGTCGACGTGGTCGCCGTCGGCCAGTCCGAGGGCGGCGATGTCGGACGGGTTGACGAAGACGACCCGGCGGCCGCCCTTAACCCCGCGGTATCGGTCATCGAGACCGTAGATCGTGGTGTTGTACTGGTCGTGGCTGCGCAGGGTTTGCAGCACCAATCGGCCCGGCGGTACCGGTACCCACTCCAACGGGTAGCTGGCGAAATTGGCTTTGCCTGTGGCAGTAGGGAATTCGCGGGCGTCACGGGGTGGGTGCGGCAACTGGAATCCGTCGGGCTGACGCACCCGGCGGTTGAAGTCGGCAAAGCCGGGCACCACCGCCGCGATCTCGTCGCGGATGGTGTCGTAGTCGGCGGCGAACATCTCCCAGGGCACCGGGTGCTCGGGGCCGAGCAGGTGGCGGGCCAACTGGCAGATGATCGCCACTTCGCTGCGCACCTGCTCACCCGGCGGCGGCAGACTGCCGCGCGACAGGTGCACCATCGACATCGAATCCTCCACGGAGACCACCTGTTTGCGGCCACCTGCGAGGTCCCGGTCGGTGCGGCCGAGGGTGGGAAGAATCAGCGCGGTACGGCCACCCACCAGATGGCTGCGGTTGAGTTTGGTGGAGACCTGCACGGTCAGCGCGCAGCTGCGCAGGGCTGCCTCGGTGACCGCGGTGTCCGGGGTGGCCGAGGCGAAGTTGCCGCCCATTCCGATGAAGACCACCGCCGCGCCAGAGCGCATGGCCCGAATCGCATTGACCGTGTCATGGCCGTGCCGACGGGGCACCGTGATGCCGTATCGGGCCTCCAGGGCAGCCAGAAACGTTTCCGGTGCCTTCTCCCAGATGCCCATGGTGCGGTCACCCTGCACGTTGGAGTGGCCGCGCACCGGGCACAGACCGGCCCCCGGCTTGCCGATCATCCCGCGTAGCAGAAGCACATTGGTGACCTCGGCGATGGTCGCCACGGCATGGGTGTGTTGGGTCAGGCCCATCGCCCAGCAGACGATGGTGCGCCGGGAGGCGGCGAGCTGCTCGGCGACGCGGTGCAACTGGGCGGCGGTGATCCCGGTGGCATCCAGCACGGTGTCGAGGTCGACAGCACGGGCCAGGGCGGCGTAATCGTCGAATCCATGGCAGTGCGCGTCGATGAACTGACGGTCTTCGTGACCGCCCTCCAGCAGCAGCTTGGCCAGGCCGCGGAACAGCGCCATGTCCCCGCCCAGGCGGATCTGGACGAACTCATCGGCGATTGGCACCCCGCGGCCGACGACGCCCCGAACCGTCTGCGGATCCTTGAACCGGATCAGCCCGGCTTCGGGCAGCGGATTGATTGCGATGATCCTGGCGCCGTTGGCTTTCGCCTTCTCCAGCACCGACAGCATCCGGGGATGGTTGGTACCCGGGTTCTGCCCGGCGATCAGGATCA
>CAYXBN010000031.1:0-17196 GCA_964463215.1 uncultured Mycobacterium sp.
ACCGCGGGGGGTCGGGTTTTGTTCCCGGTGTTCCCGGTGTTCCCGGTGTTCCCGGTGTTCCCGGTGTTCCCGGCGACCTACCGCCCGGGATACGCGTGCCAGGCCTCGTAGCCGACGAAACTTCCCGCGGCCAGCAACAGCACGGCGGTGATCCACCGGCCGTGCACCTTCATGATGCGTTCGTAGGCCTCTTTGATGCCGACGGTCGCGCCCGGTTTGACGATGTCGACCACCAGGGGAACCAGCGCGGGGATGACCGAGATCACCGCGAACAGCACGATGCCCAGGGTCCGCAGTGGCCGGTCGGTGATCTGGAAGATCTGGTGGCCCGCCGCGATGGCGATGGGGAACACCTTGGGGTGCAGACCGCACATCACAAAACCGGCCAGGCCGGCCCGGCCGACCCGGCGCGGAACCGGTAGGTCCGCGGTGAGATCCAGGCTGGGAAAGCGTCGCGTCAGGGCGGCTCTGAATCCGCTGGACTTGGCATCGGACTCGATGGGCTTGCCCCCCATTGCGTTGAGGGCGCGGCGGACACCGATGGTGATCAGCGCGGCGGCGATCACCACCCGCACGATGAAGCTGGGCCAGCCGTGATGGGCGGCGGTGTGGGTGTTGGTGCCCGAGGCGTGCGCGATCCACAGCCCGATACCGGTGGCAAAGGTGATCCCGACGACGCCACCCACCGCGTAGGCCAGCGCGGCCAGCCGGGGCACCTTCTTGTCCCCGGCGATGATCAGGCCCAGGACCGCCGTCTCGGGGCTGAGGAAGATCGCCAGCGCCAGCGAGGCGAGGACGGCGAGGTGCGAAGTCATGGCACCCGCCACATTAGGCGACACAACGGATCGAAAAACAGGCTGGCCGGGCGACGGGCGCTAGGTTTTCAGGCATGAACCGTTCCCGGATGGCCGCCGCGTCGATCCTGCTCACCGCGATGGGATGGAGTGCCATCGGCTGCGGTCAGCCTGCGCCCTCTGCTGCTGAACCTGCTGGGGAACCGGTGACCTCGGCGACCCCTGAACCGGCCCCTGAACCGGCGGCGGCGCCGGTCACCAAGATGGACACGGCCGCCCCGGCCGCCCCGGCCGGCGCCCAGCCCCGGCTGGCCGCCGATCCCGCCCAGATCGCCGAGGACCTGGTGGCCGACGAGCAGGCCATCCGCGACCCCGCGACCCCGGAGCCCGCACTGGTCGCCGCAGCGCGCCGCCAGCAGGTCGCCTACCGGGCGATCGGCCGCAATCCTGCCTGGGACGCCATCATCCGGCCGAAGATTCCGGCGTCGCTCATCACCACCTATGACCGCAACATCGACGCCCGCCGCCAACTCTCGGCGATGACCGCACCCCGCGACACCCTGCCGGCGTGGCGCATCATTTCGCCCGCCCCAGCCGAGGAGCTACTGGGCCTCTACCGCGAGGCGGAGGCCGCCACCGGGGTCGGCTGGAACTATCTGGCCGCGATCAACCTGATCGAGACGCGGTTCGGCAGCATCGCCGGGGTGAGCACAGCCGGCGCCCAGGGGCCGATGCAGTTCATGCCCCAGACGTGGGCGGCCTACGGCAAAGGCGACGTCAATGCGCCCCGCGACGCCATCATGGCGGCGGGTCGGTACCTGGCCGCCAGCGGATTCGCCAGCAACCCCGACCGTGCGATCTTCGCCTACAACAACGCCAACGAATACGTCAGGGCCGTCAAGGATTACGCCGCGATCATCGCCGAGGACCCCGGGTCGTTCGGGGGCTACTACCGCTGGGAGGTGTACTACTACAGCACTGCCGGTGACGTTCTGCTGCCACTCGGTTACTACCAGTCGCAACGGATTCCGGTCGCCGAGTACCTGGCCAGCCATCCCCAGTGATTTCAGCCCGTGGATCTCAGCCCAGTCCGCCGCCGACGAGTAGGCCCAGCAGATAGGTGATCGCGGCCGCCCCGTAGCCGATCATCAACTGGCGCAGCGCTCTTCGCATCGGCGATGCACCCGAGAGCAGTCCGACGATTACGCCGGTGGCGAGCAGTGCGATGCCAACCAGTACTGCTGCGGTCACCATCGCGGCGATTCCTTCGACACCAAACAGGTACGGCAGTACCGGAATCAGCGCTCCGGAGGCGAAGAACAGGAAGCTGGACACCGCCGCCCCCAGCCCGGTGCCGATCGCCTCATGGCGAACCGCGCTGTGCCCGGTGGTTCCGTGCGTGCCCGAATCGGTGTTCCTCAGCACCTCAGCGGCATGTGACCGGGCCTGCTCGGCATCCATCCCGCGGGCCCGATACACCAGTTCCAGCTCGTTGGCGTTGACGTCGAGTTGGTTCAACGCCGGACCGACATTGGGGCTCGGCGTGGAGGCTTCCAGCAGTTCCCGCTGCGAGCTGACGGATACGTATTCCCCGGCGCCCATGGACAGCGCACCGGCCAGCAACCCGGCCAGGCCGGTGACCAGCACGGTGTGGTTGGACACCCCGCTGGCGCTGACGCCCAGGATCAGGGCCAGATTGCTGACCAGGCCGTCGTTGGCGCCGAACACCGCGGCCCGGAAACTGCCGGAGAGTCGGTCGCGACCACGGGCGGCCAGGGCCCGGATGACTTCCTCGTGGATCTGCTCGTCGGCGGCCATCGTGGCGGTGGCGTCGGCGTCGCTGTCATAGCTGGCCCGGGCCTCGAAGCGCTGCACCAGCGCCAGCACGAACACCGACCCGAAGTGCCGGGCCATGAACGCCAGGGTGCGGGTGCCCAGGTCGGCCCGCACCGGCTGGCCGACCTGGTTGCCGAGCAGGCTCAGCCAATGCTGTTCGTGGCGTTCCTCGGCGGCGGCGATCGCGGCCAGGATCTCGCGTTCCTCGCCGTCGTACTTTCGGGCCAGGTCGCGGTACACCGCGGCTTCGGCGCGTTCGTTGGCCAGGTGTCGGCGCCAGCGCGCGAGGTCGGCGTTGCTGGGGGCGGCGGTCACTGGAAGACGCTGTCGACGAACGCCGCGCTGCCCTCTTTCCAGGCGACGATGAAGTTGCCGACGTCGTCGCGGCTGATGGCCAGGGCGGGGCAGAACCAACTGCCGCCGGCGGCGGTGAAGAAGTGGGGTGATCCCACGACGCCGCGCTGTTTGCCCTCGTCCCAGTCGGCACGCACCGCAGCCGCGGTGTCCTCGGCGTCCAGCGGCGTCAACCCGAACCGGGCCGCCACGGTCTCCACCACCTCCGGGCGACCGATGTCGAGGCCCTGTTCGAACACCGCGTCGCGCAGGGCCATCCCGACGTTCTCGCTCAGCGCGGTGTCTCCGGTGCGGTCGGCCGCCGCGGTGAGGGCGAAGCCGGCCATCGAGGTCTTCGGGAAGGTCTCAACACTGAATCCGCTGAACAGGTCCGGCCGTACGGACTCGCGTAGCGCCACGATCTCCGCGGCGACGTGGTGGGCGTCCAACGGTTTGCCGTTGATCAACTCCAGCGGCCAGGCCCGGATCCGCAGGTGTGGTTCGGCCAGGTGCCGCTCTGCGCGCCGGTCCAGCAGGGTGTGCAGCCCGGCGTGGGTGAACGGGCACAGGACATCGGCGAAAACCTCGACGGTGCTCATATCCCCAGGCTATCCCCGGGTGTCCGCCGACTCAGAGGACCGACCCGCCGGTCCGGCTCGCCGACAGCTCATGCAGGTACACCTCGAGGTCGGTGTAGCCGACCGCGGAGAGGGTGCGGGAATTGGTGTTGGCGACGGCGGGGTTCAGACCGTTGGCCGTCTCCCAGTTGTCGGGCATGCCGTCGTTGTCGGTGTCGGCCGGCGGGGCCGGCGGGCTGCCGGGGTAGGCCGGCAGCAACGCATCACCGGCCGGGTTGGTGTTGCGCGGCGTGGTGGCGAAACTCCCGTCGGCGACGCTGCGCATCAGGCGGGTGTCCATCGGGTCCCGCGGCCAGGCACCGGCGGTTCCCAGCAGAACCGCCCGCAGTTGTGCAGTGGGGGTGTAGGTGATGGCCGGGAAGGGATGCCGGCTGGACAGCTTCTGGGCCCGCTGGGCGGCCACCAGGGAACCGACCTCGCCGTCGTTCAGTGCCGGATAATCGTTGCAGCAGTAGAACAACTGGTAGTCCGAGCGTCCCGGGTAGAGGTTCATGGCGTTGCCGTTCAGGAAGATCCGATTCGACGATGTCCGCAGGATCTGGTCGTCGAACATGCCGTACGGGAACCCGCTGCGAACCTGGAAATAGTTGTTGACGGCGTTGAGATTCCAGTAGATCGGCGCGGATCCGCCCACTCCGGTATCGGGGGCGAGGGCGACGAAGAAGTTCGGATCCCAGTAAAGGTTGTTCGACAGTTCGAGGTTCATGTACGAGTTCGCCGCCGCGGCAGACTCCCGGCTGCCCTCGGGCAGGCGGCCCTCGATCCGGTTGAAGACGTTGTGGTGCAGTGCGATGTTGTCCAGAGCGAAACCGTGCGCGGGGTTCGAGTAGTTCATCAGCACGCCGCCGTAGAACGAGTGCCCGCCCACGGTCTCGGCGATGATCGTGTTCTGGATGGTGATGTTGTTGGAGTAGGAGATCTCGACTGCTTCGTCGGTGGCGTTTCCGATGGAGACGTGATCGACGATGCCGTTGCGGGTGTATCGGATGCGCAGACCGTCATCGCTGGGTCCGCCGGCCCCCGGGCGGATCCGGATGTGCTGCAGGATCCAGTTTTCCGCGAAGTCGCCGGGTGCCCGAACGGCCTGGTCCTGGTAGGGGGTCTCGTCGGTGACGAAGCCGCGGATGGTGATCCCGCCGGGTGAGGTCTGGCCGGCGATGGTGACATCGCCGTTGGTGAGGTGGATCTGGCTGTCGATGACGCCGCTGACTTTGAACAGGATGTACTTCGCACCGGGCTGGTCGATGGCCCATTGCAGCGATCCGGGTCCATCGGCGTTGAGGTTGGTCACGTAGACGACGCTGCCGCCCCGTCCGCCGGTGGCCGACGCGCCGAAGCCCTCCGCGCCGGCGAAGGCCGCCAGCGGTGCGGCGGGTTCGGTCGACGGACTGATCGCGACGCGGACCGGAACCGCCGCCGATCCGCCGTATCCGTCGGCGACGGTGACGGTAAAGAGGTCGGCGCGGTCGGCGTCGGTGGCGCCGGGGGCGGCGGCGTTGCGGCGCGCCGTCGCGGTCGGGGTGTAGCTGAAAGAGCCCGTCGCGGTGTTGAGCGCGATGCTGCCCTTCCCGGTGCCGGGGACGGTGGCGTAGGCCAGGGTGTCGGCGTCGGCGTCGGTCGCGCTGACCCGGCCGATCACCACGCCGGTCACCGGGTCGGGCAACCCAACCACCGGACTCGCCGCCAGCGGTGCGACGTTGGTCGGACTGACTGGAACCGTCACCGGCACCACCGCGGTCCCGCCGCGGCCGTCGGAGATCGTCACGGTGAATGCATCGGCCTGGTCGGTGGTAGGGGCGCCGACCCGCGCCGCGGCGTGCCGGGCCGTTGCAGTCGGGGTGTAGGTGAACTCCCCGGCGGCGGACACGCTGACCGCGCCTTTGACCGTCGACCCCGGCCCGCTGTAGGTCAACGGGTCGCCGTCGGCGTCCGACCCGTTCACCCGTCCGTTCACCACACCGGTGATCGGGTCGACCGCGCTCACCGTCGCGTTACCGGTCGGCAGGGTGTTGCCGGTCGTCACCGCTGACACGGTGACGGTCACCGTGGCGGTGCTCGAATCGCCGCGGCTGCCGATCAGTCCGAAGCTGATCAGGTGCAGCAACCCGGCCAGGCCGTGGATGGCGAATCCGCTGGGGGCGTCGCTGACGGTCACCCGGAACGAGTCGATTCCGCCGGCGGCGGCCATCGGCGGGTCGGGGGTGTAGGACCACGACCCGTCCGCCCCGACAACGGCAACGCCACGGGTGGGGGCCTCGGCGACCGTGAAGGCCAACCGAGGGCTGTCCGGGTCTACCGCGTTGAGCCGGCCGGTGACCACCCCTGCGGGGGATTGCCCAGTCTGGGTCGGCGCCAACCGCGGCGTCTGATTGTTGAACAGCGCGGCGAACGAGGAGAACAACCCGCCGAACGGATCGGTGGCGGCCCGGCCGAGCGGCGCGGCGGCCGGCTCGGGGGCGGGGGTCAAGACCGCGGCGGCGGGGCGCGCGTCGCCCGCCTCGAGGACGCCGGACTCTCGGTCAGGCACCGAGACCGCAACGCCGGCGGACGGCTCAGCCTGCCGGCCCGACTGCGGAACCACCACCGCCGGGCTCGGAAGTTGTTGCACAGCAGGCATTTCGACGATCGTCGCGGGGTCCGGGCTCGCGCCGATGAGCTCAACCGGACCCGTTAACACCGGCGGATCCGGCAGCACCGGCGAAGCGGACCTAGTCCCTCGCAGGCCAGTCATCACGCGGCCCCGCAGCGCAGGTCCGGCTGCAGGATCCTGGAGTCGCTGCGCCCGGCGGGCGGTAGGACCCGGCACGGCGGGTGCAGTGGAGTCCGCGGCGGAGTCCGCGGCGGAGTCCGCGGGCGGTCGGTCGGCACCCCGATCCGCGTTCGCGATACCGGCAGCGCCCGGCAGCAGTGCCGCTCCGACTCCCAGAACGACGGCCAGCGGGCTCAGCCGTGCCGCGAAAGATTCCGTATCCATGACGGCTCCCACTGTCGGATGGCCAAGTCCCGCGCTGTCGCAAGGTCAATTCGACCACCAGCACGATGGGTCGGACAAGCATCAATTGACCCTCCCGCGCAATCGCAGACCTTAAGTCCTCACGCGGTGGGGACCTTCGCCACACCGATCTCTCGGAAAACCGCCCGAGTGGGGCGGAGGCCTATTAGCGTCACAGGAAATTCAAAGGTTTTGTCCGACGCGGTGAGGGGCGGCTAGTCATGACCACGATCAAGCAGGTTTTTCTCGGCGCAGCAGTCGCCGGAATGGTGGCCGGTGCCGGATCGGCCGTCGGCTCGGCGGTGGCCTATGCCGACCCGTCGGACACCACCAGCGCTTCGGACACCACGGGTGCCACCACCTCGGACTCGTCGAACCGGTCGGAGGCGCAATCGCGCGGCCGGACCCGTGGCGGACCGGCGGCAACGAGCGAAAGCGATGGCGCACCGGTGACCGCGGATGCCGGCGCAGCGGCAGTCGGGGTGGAGGCGGATCGTGAGAGCGACGCGTCAGTCGAGATGGACTCCGACTCCGACGCACCGGCCCCGCGGAGGAACTCCCGCGTCCGGGATGAGGTGATCCCGCCGGCGATGGCCGAGGACTTCGGTGCGGCCCGCGACGACTCCGGACCCGCCGGCCGTGGCGCCGTGCAAGCCCCCGTGCCGGAAAATGATGTCCCAGCCGAGCCCACCGCACCCGTGGCCGTGGAGTCCCTCCGCAGCGCACCGGCCGAGCCGACCCGACCTACCGTCGCACCCGCCGCCGCCCTCCCGGCCGCGGCCGTCCCGGAGCCAGCCGCCCCGACCGAGTCGGTGCCGCTGGTCGTGGCGGTTGCGGTGGCACCAGCCGCCGCAGCCCCGGGGCTGACCCCGGCTCCGGCGGCGCCCGCCCCCACCCCGCTGCGGGTGCCGTTGCTGCCCGAACTCCCGGCAGTGCCGGTGGCCCCGGCCAGTGCGGTCACCGTCAGCTCCACGTCGGGCGCGAACACCCGACTTCGCGCCGCCAGCGCGGTGGCTCAGGCCGAGATCCTCGCCGATCCGCCGGTCAACCACGTCCTGCTGATCGGCACCGACGGCACCAACCTGAGCAAGATCCTCGAATACGCCTACGACGACCCGGCCAGCGGATTCCGCATCGCGATGGACGACGGGATCACCGGAGCGACCAGCCTGATCGGCCACACCACCATCTCCGGCCCGTCCTGGTCGACGATTCTGACCGGGGCGTGGGACAACAAGACCGGAGTAATCAACAACCTGTTCAAGCCCGAGCCCTACACGAAGTGGCCAACGGCGATCAACCTCATCGAGTACTACAAGCCCGAGGTCAAGACCGCCGTGGTCGCTGACTGGCAGTACATCAACGACATCGCCGCCGCTGGCGGCTACCCCGCCGATGTCAACGAGTTCGTCCCGTTCGTCAACTCCTGGGAAGACACCGACGACGTCGTCGCGGACAAGACCGTCGCACTCATCCAGGCCACGAGTTCCACCGAGTCCACCTTCGTCTTCTCCTATCAAGTGGGCGTCGATGAGGAAGGTCACCTGCACGGCGGGGGTTCCACGCAGTACCGTGATGCGCTGATCAACACCAGTGAGAACATCGCGAAAATCCTTGCTGCCGTGGCGGACTGGGAAACCGCCAACGCCGGCGAACAATGGACGGTGATCATCACCACCGATCACGGCCACCAGCAGTCGCAGGGCTTCGGTCACGGTTTCCAGTCGCCCAACGAGACCTCCTCGTTCGTGATGTTCGACCTCGAGGGCGATGACGCTAACGACGGCAAGCAGAACCTCGGTTACAGCAACACCGACATCACGCCGACCATCGTGGATCTGTTCGGCATCCCCCAGCGTTCTGACTTCGACGGCGCGCCACTGCAGAGCAAGGCCGACGGCATCGTCGCGCCCGTCGACCTCAAACAGGCCCTCGGCGATGCGATTTCGAGCTACGGCTACCCCAACATCGGAACCGACATCGCGCTGGGCACGAGGACGATCTTCGCCAGCATCCCGTATCTCATCGACGGGTTCATCACCGACATCACCGACACGCTGCAGTCGGTGGTCGATCAGGACATCTTCCTCATCAGCGGCCTGGCCGAGGTGACGAAGTGGATCGTGCAGTTCAGCGGCGATGTGGCGGTCGGGATCACCGAGGCGGGGGCGCGGGTCGTCGCCTACCTGACCGGGTCGGGAAGGATCCCGCCGTCAGACCCACCGCTGCCGGCGCCCCCGGCCGACTCCGGACTGCAGACGGTGCTGGAAGCATCGGCGGTCACCACAGCCAGTCAGGTCCAAAGCCCCAACCTGCTGGTCAACCCCGGGGCGGAACTCGGCGACCCCTCGCTGTCCGGCTACAGCGCCGTGACGATCCCGGGATGGACGATGACCGGCACCCCAACGGTGATCAAGTACGGCTCACCCCGCAACGCCTGGCCGATCGGGACGAGTTTCCCGATGCCGAACCTGCCGTCCTTCCTGGGATTCCCCAAGGCCAAGAGTGGACCCGCCGACGGCGGGAATCAGTTCTTCGGCGGTGGCGACGTCGCAACCGGGACTCTCACCCAGACCGTCGACCTGCGCGGGGCGTCCGCCGACATCGACACCGGCGCCGTGTCCTACGACCTCAGCGGTTGGCTCGGCGGCTATCTGTCCGATCCGTCCGGCTCGTCGGTCAAGGTGGACTTCCTTGATGCGAACAAGACCTACCTCGGCACCGCCAAGATCGGCCGGGTCAGCGCCCTGGAACGCTGGTTCCAGACCGGATTCAAGCATCGCTCGACGACGGGGACATTGCCCACCGGGACCCGCTACGCGCAGGTCGTGGTCACCTTGGAAGACCGCAACTGGGTCACCTTCGGGGTGCCCTGGCTGGCTGGCGGAGCCGATTTCGACTACAACTCGGCCTTCGCCGACAACATCTCCTTCACCATTGGCGCCAACCTGCCCGCGCCGCCCGCGCCGACCCCGCCGGTGTCGACGGTCGGCGAACTCGACCACGTCTTCATGGTGTACATGGAGAACAAGGGCTTCAATGACATCGTCGGGAGCACGAAAGCTCCCTTCCTGAACAGCCTCATCAACGCCTACGGACTGGCCAACAACTACTACGGCCTGACCCATCCGAGCCTGCCGAATTACTACCCGGTCATCGGGGGCACCGACTTCGGCCTGACCTACAACTGCGCCACTCCTTGCATCGACGCCGACACCACCCTGGTCTCCAACATCACCGACGCGGGCAAGACGTGGAAGGGCTACGCCCAAAGCCTCCAGCCTGGAGCCAGCCCTCTGGTCGCCAGCGGCGACTACTCGCCGGACCAACTGCCCTTCCCGGCGTTCAAGTCGATCGCCAACGACCCCGCAGCCCTGGCCAACGTCGTCCCCCTGGAGCAGATGGCCGAGGACCTGAAATCGCCGGCGACCGCACCCAACTTCGCCTGGTTCGCCGCCAACGAGGACTTCAACGGGGAGGGTCCGATCGACTTCCCCTGGGGCGTGCTGAGATTCGCGCTGAGCCAACTCGAACCCGGCAACCCCTACAACATCCCGGCGCTGGACCAGTTCCTGTCCGAGACCGTCCCGGTGGTCCTGAACTCAGCGGTGTGGAAGGACCCCACCCGTAAGTCGGCGCTGGTCGTCACCTTCGATGAGGACAACAACAACACCTCGCTGGGCTTCGGCAATGAAGGCAACCGGGTCGTGTTCGTGATCATCCCGTCCGAGGGCGCGGTAGCGGCCGGCATGCGCGGAGGCGCCTTCACCGCCACCAACCACTACAACCACTACAGCCTGCTGCGGTTCATCGAGGATTCCCTGGGCCTGCCGACGCTGACCAACAACGACAAGTTTGCGGCCCCCTTGAACGAGTTCTGGGACGGCGCGAACAAGTCCGGCACCGGCACACTGGTCTAGGTGGCGAGCAGACGCAAAAGTCTCCGACACGCCGCATCATCGGGGTCGTTCGCGTCTGCTCGCGGGGTGAGGCGAGGGCGATACTTGGTCCATGGGGACCTTCGCGGTGACCGGTTCGGCGTCCGGGATGGGCGCCGCGGTCGTCGAACGACTGAAGGGCAGCGGCCACACCGTCATCGACGTTGATCTCACCAACGCCGAGGTCGTGGCCGACCTGTCCACGGCGACCGGTCGCCGCGCGGCCGCCGACGCTGTGCTGAGCCGGTGCGGCGGGATGCTGGACGGAGCGGTGCTGGCCGCCGGCAAAGGCCCCACGAAGGGAGCAGAGCGGCTGATCACCCAGGTTAATTACTTCGGCGTGGTTGACCTGCTGGGCGCCTGGCGGCCAGCTCTGGCCGCGGCGGACCGGGCGAAAGTGGTTGTCTTCTCGAGCAATTCGACGACAACGGTGCCCGCTGTGCCGGGTCGGGCGGTGCGGGCTCTGCTCGCCGGAGACGCCGAGAAGGCGCTACGCACCTACCGGATCCTCGGACCTGCGGCCCCGCCGATGGCCTACGCGGCCTCCAAGATCGCGGTCAGCCGGTGGGTTCGGCGGCAGGCCGTCACACCGCAGTGGGCCGGCGCGGGTATCCGGCTCAACGCGCTGGCGCCGGGGGCCATCATGACGCCGATGCTGGAACGTCAACTGGCCACCCCTGCCGAGGCCAAGAACATCCGCCGGTTCCCGGTTCCGATCGGCGGGTTCGGCGACGCCGGGCAACTCGCCGACTGGGTGGTGTTCATGCTCTCGGATGCCGCCGATTTTCTCTGCGGCAGCGTTGTTTTCGTCGACGGAGGCTCTGACGCCTACTACCGGTCCGACGACTGGCCGCGCGCAGTTCCGGCTCGGCGGATACCGTTCTACCTGTTCCGAACCCGCGAATTCCTCAGAAGGAGTCGATCATGAAGGTGTTAACGGCGCTGTCGGTCATGACGGTGATGGCGGCACCTTTGCTGGCGTGCTCGAGCACCGCCGAGCAGTCGTCGTCGGGGCCGCAGACCACGACCATCCAGATCCCCTACGAGGAACTGCTGAGCCAGCAGCAGATCAGTCGCAGCGCAGCTTTGGCGGTCGGGGACTTCCTGCAGATCAGCCTCGGCTCGAATCCGTCCACCGGGTTCGGCTGGGAGGAGAAACTGCTGATCTCCGACCCGAAGGTGTTGACCCAGACCGGCCATGAGGCCATCGCACCGAAGCAGTCGCAGCCCGGCGCGGCCGGCAACGAGGTCTGGATGCTGCAGGCGATGTCACCGGGGAGCACCACGGTCTCCACCACCTACGGACGACCCTGGCCGGGTGGCGAGAAGGACTCGTGGGTCTTCTCGGTGAACGTCACCGTGAAGTGACACCCCGCGAGTCACTCCCGTCACTTCAGTCACCGGATGCGTAGTCTGGTCAGGTGCGTACTTCCCACGGCGGCGGAAGCGGCCCGGGGTTGGGCTCCAAGATCAAGGTCGGGCTGGTCGCTGCCTGCCTTCTGGGCGCTGCGCTGACCGGGTGCACGAGCACCGTCGACGGGGTGGCGATCTGTCCGGGCTGCGGCAGTGACGCCGAACCGGAGTTCCCCACCACCCGGCCCGGCACCACATCACCTAGCACCCCACCCACCAGTGCCTCGAGTGTGCCGACACCCACCACGACGCAGCGGCCTTCAGGCGGGGAGACGCTGTCTCCCAACGCCAACGGCTACGTCTACATCGAAACCAAGTCCGGCCGCACCCGCTGTCAGATCTCCGCCGACACGGTGGGCTGCGAGTCCGAGTTCACCAACTCGCCGACCATCGACGGGGAGCAGGCCAACGGCGCTGAGGTGTCCGCCAGTGGCAGTAACAGATGGGTGCTGGGCAACCTTGGGGCGATGCCGACGACGACGATCGGCTACGGCACCTACGAAGCGGTGGGCTGGACAATCGTCGCCGACAACACCGGTACCACCTTCACCAACGACAGCACCGGACACGGCATGTTCATCAGCACCGAGCGCGTCGAGTTCTTCTGAGTCGGCCCTGCCTGCCCTAGGCTGGGCGGCGTGGACTTCCGCGTCTTCGTCGAACCTCAGCAGGGTGCCAATTACGAACAACAGCTTGCCGTGGCGCAGGCGGCCGAATCACTAGGATTTTCAGCGTTTTTCCGTTCCGATCACTACGTGGCGATGAGCGGTGACGGGCTGCCCGGGCCCACCGACTCGTGGGTGACGCTGGCCGGCATCGCCCGGGAGACGTCAACGATCCGTCTGGGCACCCTGGTCACCTCGGCGACGTTTCGCCACCCCGGCCCGCTGGCAATCTCGGTGGCACAGGTCGACGCGATGAGCGGCGGCCGGGTGGAGTTCGGGATCGGCGCCGGCTGGTTCGAAACCGAGCACCTGGCCTACGGCATCCCGTTCCCGCCGCTGGCCGAGCGGTTCGACAGGCTAGAGGAACAACTCGCGATCATTACCGGGATGTGGTCCACCCCGGTGGGCCAGTCCTTCGACTTCACCGGCAAGCGCTACACGATCACCAGTTCCCCGGCGCTGCCCAAGCCGGCCCAGCGGCCGCGCCCGCCGATCATCGTCGGTGGCGGCGGACCGAAGCGGACCCCGATGCTGGCGGCACGGTTCGCCGACGAGTTCAATCTGGCCTTCCCCACCCTGGAGTTCACCCGACTGCAGTTGGCCCGAGTGCGCGACGCCGTCGAGGGCTCCGGCCGCAACCACGATGAGCTGGTCTACTCAGCCGCGTTCGCGGTCTGCGCCGGACGCGACGAATCCGAGGTCGGCCGCCGCGCGTCGCGGATCGGCCGTGAGGTCGCCGAACTGCGGGAGAACTCGCCGCTGGCGGGCAGTCCCGCGCAGATCGTCGACCGGTTGGCGGTGTTCGCCGAGGCCGGTGTGCAGCGGGCTTACCTCCAACTGCTCGATATCGCCGAGCCCGGTGAGGTCAGCGACCACCTGGGACTGTTCGCCGCCGAGGTGATGCCGCACTTCAACGCCCGCCACTAGGAACCCTCGTGGCGCGTGGCGGTTCCCCGGGCGATCCGGACACCGGTGTGGCCTACCCCCCGGCGTACTGGGCGACCAGTGCTTCGGCGCTGCGCGCCGCGGCCCGGCAGGCCCGAGTGGTGAACGAGTCGTTGAGGGGGTGCTCGGCCCGCCGTCGCCACCGCTGGGCGGCTGCGAACGCAGCCCGCGGTCCGTCGTCGCGCCGTTCGGCGGTCAAGCCGAGCCGACTATCCGCCGACGTCCCCGATCCCCCGATGATCCGTCGCAGCGAGGCCATTTCGTCCTCAGTCAATGTGGTTGGGCAGGAACGTAACTGGCTCAGCAGGCGGAGCTCCTCGAAGGAGTGGGTGTCGGCCAACAGCGGTTCGACATCGGCGATGATGCTCGGCGTGGCGGGAGTCGGGTGGCGCAGGACGAACCGGCGCAGCGAGACCAGGGCGGTGTGCGACTTGAGTTGATCGGAACGCTGCGCGAAATGCTGGTCGATCACCTCCCGCAACGCGACCAGGCCGCTTCGTTCGAGCAGATCCTCGGCGAGGCTGTCGGCGTCGGACACCCCGGCGCGCAACAGTGCCACCGAAATCCGGATGCCGAACATGCCGAACCGGTCCAGCAATCCGGCCCGGGTCGAGCCGTCCACGGGCAGGTTCGGGTCGTCGCGCACGAACCGGTCCGCACTGAGCATCGCGGTGTTCAGTTGGGCGGGGTCGACGTCGGCGAGTTTTTGCAGTGCGGTGAACTCGCTTTGCCGCAACGTCCGCGCGGTCAGGGCCAGCAGACCCGCCACCGGGACCACCGCCTGGCAGATCCCGGTGCGGTCCAGTTCGGTGGTGAAACGGTGCGCGACGTCCTTGGCCGACAGCATCGCGTCGATTCGGCCGGCGCCGATCTCGTCGGCCCGCGACGCCACCCCGATGACCCCCAGCGCACCGGCGGCGCCACCGACGAGATCGCCAATCTGCTTGAGTAGCGCGATATCCGGGGCGTTCAGCGTGCGCAGCAGGTACACCACCGCATCCACCCGGGGAACCCCGTCCGGGGGGACGAGGAGGCGCAGTGTGCGCTCGGATACGCCCGGGGTCAGAGACGAGGTGCCGGGGGTGTCGATGATCGTGGCTGCAGCCAATTCCTCGGCCGGCCACTCGACGTCGATGTCGACGACCTCGTCGGGGTTCAGCGTTGCGAAATCGAAGCTCAAGCCGCCGCATCCGTCGGCGGAACGCACGATGGGGACGCTCGTGCGTCGACCCCCGCCCTGGTTGGGGACATGGTTGGCGACGGCCCTGGGCGTCGGGCCGTGCCGAAACCAGGTGACGATCCGGGTGGCCTCGGTGGCGTCGGTGGGGGCGATGCACTCCCCCACCAATGCGTTCACCAGGGTGGACTTGCCGGACTTCAGGGTTCCTGCCAGGGCAATGCGGATCGGTTCGTTGAGGCGGACGCCGATACGGTCCAGTTCGGCCAGCACCTCAGGGCGGCGCCGATAGCCCGGATCTGACCGGTAGAGCCGGACTGTGGCGTCGAAGATCGCGCGCACCCGGTCCTTCATCGACCGGTCAGCTTCCCGGCGTGCTCGATCACCTGTCTCAGGACCTCGGCCTGCCGCTCCAGTTCGGTGGCCCGCTGGTTGCGCTCATGCTCCTGCAGTCGCGCCGCGGCCAGGGTGGCCTGCAACGACTCGTTGAGCGATCGCGTTGTCTGGTCGGCGATTCCGCGGTAGTGGTCCCGCAGTTGGCGCTGAATTCCCTTGAGCCGATCCCGGGACTCCTTGGTCACCACGAACAACACGTCGTCAACGAATCGGCGCAGGTTGGTCTTGGCCTCGTTGCGCACCCGCAGCAGCCGGTTGTCCATTTCCTCCCGGTAGGACTTGCGGCCGAGCAGCAGACCGGCGCCCAGGGAGATCGGGTTGAACATCCCCAGACCGGCCACCGAGGTGAGCATCCCGAACATCAGCACACCGCCGTAGGAGCCGCGCATGCTGGTGATGACCTTGTGCCCCTTGCCGATCGGCTTGGACTCCAGTCGGGCCAGCGCCTTCATCCGGCCCATTCCGGCGGACATCTCCCGGGCGCTGAGTTCGGGGATCTGCACGGCGTCCAGGCCGGCGTCGATGAAGGTGCGGCCCACCTGCGCGGCCAGTGCATCGGCCCGGCGATAAGCCCACACGAAGTTCTCGGCGACGCAGTTGGCGACGTCGTCTTCGACTCGGGCGCCGATCTCCGCCCAGCGCAACGTGGGATCGCAGGCGTCGATGGACTCTTCGGCATGCTGGGTGATCGCCCGGAACCGGGCCCGCAGGTCGTGGTCGACATCAGCGGTCAGATCGGCGATGCCGTCGTTGAGGACCTGCTGCCAGAGGGCCGTCTGCTGCAGGGCCTCCTGGGCGTCCTGCTTTCGCCGTTCGAGGTCGGCGGTCAGCCGGCGAACCTGATCGGGATCCTTCAGTGCAGACAGTTCAGCCCCGATCGAGAAGTTGAGATGTTCTGCTGCGGCGCTGATTTCGGCGAGGACCTGGTCACGCACCCGATCGTTCTCCCGGCTGAGCACCTTCTCGGACAGGAACGCGACCACCGCCGGGAAGTTCGACTCAGCGTTGAGATCCTTGTCGCCGGCCTGCACCGCATGGCTGCGCAGCAGTGCCGACACCGGGATCACCGGCAGGTCCAAACCGGCCCGGCGCAGGTGTGCGGTATCGGCGTCGACCACCTGCCGCCAGAACGGATAGAGGTCGGTCTTGGTGGCAAGGGCCGCCGCGACGGGGCAGATGTCGAGAGCCTGGCGCAGGAACCGCAGTTCTGGTGCGGTGAACTCCTGGCTGGCGTCGCTGACGAACAACAGTGCGTCGGCGTCGGGCAACAACCCGAGAATGGCGGACAGATGTTGCTGACCGTGCCCGCCGACTCCGGGGGTGTCGATGAACGTGAGCCCGCCCTTGAGCAGTGGGTTGGGTGCGCCGACCTCCACCCGCCGGACCCGCCGCCCCCGTGCCTGGGGGGCGCGGCGCAAGTCGGTCGCGAGTTCGGCGATCGGAATGTCCACTGCCTGCTCCCCGGCCCCGGCGGGCCCAGAGTAAACGATGATCCGCGCCGAGGGCTCTTCGGCGTACCCGACCACCGTCACCAGGACGGTGCTCTCGTCGTCACCCACCCGGGCGACCGGCATGTTCAGCAGGGAGTTGAGGAACTGGCTTTTGCCTTGCTTGAGCTGGCCGGCGATCACCACCCGGATCAGCGGGTCGGTGATCCGCTCGCGTGCGGCGGCAAGCCGGGCGGACAGATCGGCCCGATCGTTGAGGTCGGCGATGCCGCGGGTGTGGTCGATCAACTCGACGATCACGCCGACCGGCCGCCGGTCCTGGGGCTTGCTCACCTGTCCTCCTCTGCTGTTCCACGGTATGCGCCGGACACACGAACACGGCGGGGACCCGGGGGAGGGGGTTTCCGGGTGCCCGCCGCGCCGTCTGCCGGCCGGTTAGAAGCCGAGCAGTCCGTTGCCCGACGCCAGCGACAGTTCGCGGCTGTTGTCGAGCTCGCTGTTGAGCAGCGTCGTGTCACGGCTGGCATCGAACACCGCGTAGTCGGAGTAGTCCTTTGAGTAGTCCCTTGAGTAGTCCCTTGAGTAGTCGTCGCTTGATCCGTCGACGATCGTCGCCTCGTA
>CAYXBN010000031.1:17296-18620 GCA_964463215.1 uncultured Mycobacterium sp.
TTGAGTAGTCCCTTGAGTAGTCGTCGCTTGATCCGTCGACGATCGTCGCCTCGTAGACCGAGTTGTCCGAGTTGTCCGTCGTGGTGGTGGACGTGATCTCGGTCGTGGTGACGGTGGTAGTGGTCTCCCGGCCGTCGGCGGCGGCGCTGTTCCCGGTTCCGCTGACGGTGGTCGTGGTCTGCCCGCCGCCGATCAGGGTGCCGTTGTGCACACCGTTGTCGGCGCCCTTGATCACCGCACCGGAATCGGCGGTGGCAATCGCGTCGGCTCCGGCGGTCATGGTGGTGCCGCTGTCGCGGATCACGTTGTCCTGACCGGTGGAGACGTTGGAGCCCTGCTCGGCGCGGATGTCGCCATTGGTCACCGCGTTGGCGTCGCCGAGCACCGCACCGTCGCCGCTGAGGATGTCCCCGTCGGCGTCCTCGCCGACGACGACCCCACCGTCGGTGGCGCTTTGGCTGGTCTTGTTCCCCAGGGTGATGTCACCGAAGCCGAGGTTGAACCCCCCCTGCTGGGCATTGGCACCGGCGTCCTGGCGTGGGCTGAGCAGCGCGGTGTCGTTGTGGCTGGCCAGGTCGGTGTTGTTGCGGCTGGCCAACTCGGTGTCGTTGCGGCTGGCCAATTCGGTGCTGGTCTGCGGGGCGAACGTCGGCGCCGGGGCGAACGTGGGCGCCGGGGCATAATCGAACGCCGGGGAGGGAGCCCAGATCGGGTCGAACGACGGTTGCGGGGAGGACACCGTGGCCGGCCCGAACCCATACTGGTTGGCGACCGCGCGTTGCAGGCCGACGATGGGATCACCGTCGCCGAGAATCATCCCGGGGACCGCGGTGGCGGCCACCGAGGACAGCTGGGCGGCGGTCACACCGGCCAGGCCGGCATCCCGCATGGCTTGTTCCGGTGCGGCGACGAACGCCCGGGCGGCGTCCTCGCTGCGGAACAGGTTGAGGATCCAGTCGATCAGAGCGAGCATGTCGTATTCCCTTTCGTGGGTTTGCTTGCCGGTCGGTCCGGCAAACTGCAGACCACGCTATGGGCGGCAGTCCCGCGCCGAATCGGGGTTTACACCCACTTCCGTTAGGGGCTTATTGGGGAATTGCGGGACTCTTGATTAGGGGGCTGGGGACAACCCTCGGGACTCCCGGCGAAACATTGATAACCCCACGTCAACAGACGTGGGGTTCGCGCAGCGGCGGTGATTCAGAGGCCGAACGGGTCACCCGTTGCCGACTGCGGGTCGCTGTCGGCGGGGGCGCCGGGGTGCTCGTCACGGTCGAGCGCGGTACTGACGATTGGTGGGGTCCACTGCACCTCTTCGACCACC
>CAYXBN010000031.1:18720-38286 GCA_964463215.1 uncultured Mycobacterium sp.
CACCTCTTCGACCACCGGGTCGGGGACCGGAGATTCAACGGCGACCTCGGGATTCGAGTGGGCGGCGGGGTCAGGGCCGTCGGATGGCCGGGCAGCATGGACGATGACTGGCATGGATTGGTCAGGCACCCGGGGGTTGTCCAGGGGTCTGCCGGGCATGTCAATATCGAAGGCGTCGAACGCCGCTGCCGCCGCGCCGGTCATCCACACGTTGGCGCCGGTTTCCGCTCCACCCACTGTGCCGAACCGCGGGGTGGCCGCCGCAAGCGAGTCGGTGACCACCGGGATCAGGTTGTTCACATCCGCGACGGTGACTCCGGGCAGTTGCGCGGCGGCCAGGACACCAGACGGATCGGCTGCGTAGCGGGCGGCGGCCTCGGGGTCGCGAACCAACGCCATCACGAAATCCAGCAAGGAGTTGGCCATGTCGGCCAGGGTAGTCACACCCCGACACCCACCGGATCGGTGCCGAACCCGAAGCTGCGCGGCAACCACCCCGGGGATCGGCCCCTAGGGGGACATTCCGCGGTTAGGGGATTGCTGGGCGGGACGGTCAATGGACGTTATCGTGGGGTGCCCGCCGCAGATTGGGGAGATGACCGTGCGCCCTGTTGACCCGCCCGCCCTCGCCGCGTCCGCTTTGGGATTAGCGGTCGGCACCACCAACCTGGTTGCCGCCCGATCCGGTCAGCCGCCGGTCACCCGGAGGTCGGTCCTCACACTCTGGGCCAACCGGCCCGCCGAGGTCGGCGTGCCGTCCCAGAATCCCGAACTCACCAGCCCCAACCTCACCGAGGCGGGGACCGTGCTGCGCGGATTCGTCGAGCGGGTGGGCGACCCAGTCCCCCTGGTGGCCGCGGACGGGTCGGCGTACCGGGGTGAGGCGCTGCTGGTGGCGGCTCTGGAAGCGATGACCCGGGCCGGCGATGACGGACGGCCGGTCACCGCGGTGCTGGCCGTCCCCGCGCACTGGGGCCCCGGTGTGATTGGGGCGTTGCGGGGTGCCCTGCGGGACAGTGCGGTGCTCTCCCCCGGCGGCGTCCCCCCGACGATCGTCCCCGATTCGACGGCGGCACTGGCGGCGTTGCAGGCATCGCCGGGGCTGCCCGGCAGCGGCGTGGTGGCACTGTGCGACTTCGGTGGCAGCGGAAGTTCGATCACCCTGGCCGACGCCGGCGCCGGAATGGCCCCGATCGGGGAGACCATCCGTTTCGGGGATTTCTCCGGTGACCAGATCGACCAGGCCGTGCTCAATCACGTCCTCACCGCAGTCCGCGCGGCCGGCCACAACGACCCGGGTGGCACCGCCGCCGTCGGCGCGCTGACCCGGTTGCGCCAGGAATGCCGACTCGCCAAGGAACGGCTCTCCGCCGAGACGGCGACGGTGGTGCCCGCTGAGCTTCCCGGCCACCGGTCCGATGTTCGGCTGACCCGTTCGGAACTGGATGACCTGACCGCTGAGCCATTCGCCGGATTTCTCGATGCCCTCGGGGATGCACTGGAAAGCAACAGGATTCCCGCCGCCAGCCTCGCCGCGGTTGCCACCGTCGGCGGGGGTGCGGCGATTCCGGCCATCAGCCAACGACTTTCGCAGGCGTTGCGGGTGCCGGTGATCACCAGTCCCAACCCGGCACTGGCCGCCGCGCAGGGTGCCGCAGCGCTGGCAGGGCGCGGCAATGCTGCGGAAACGGCGACCGCCATCGCGCCGGTGGCCGCCGACGTACCCACCAGCCTCGCCCCCACTGCCTGGGCTGTCGGCGCGGCCGGACAGGCCGCCACCGAGTCGGCCTCCGACGGCTCACCGTCGGCGACCTATCGGGCGTTGGCCTGGTCGCAGAGCGAGGATGCCACCGAGGAACCAGTCCCCTACGTCGGCGAGGACTACCACGCCGGCCCGCCGCCCAGTGGTCCCGCTCCGATGGTCGAGTTCGACCGTGGCACAAATGAATTCGAGGACGACGCCGCGCTGGCGGCCGTCCCGCTGCCCTGGTATCGGCGCCCACCGCTTTTGTTCGGCATCGCCGCCGCACTGGCGGCCCTCGCCGTCGGCGGACTCGCGCTGACCCTCACCGGCACCGACAGCACTCCCACCACCACGACGACCCGGGTGACCAAGCCCGGGGAGAGTCCGTCCCCGGTGCCGCCGCCTGTCCCGGTCACCACAACAGTGACCGGAAGCAACGGGTCGACGACCGTGACGACCGTGACACCTACCACCACTGTCGCACCTACCTCGAGCGCACCTGCCACCACCACAACCACCAGCACGACCCCGACGACCACCACGACGACGACCACCACCACCACAACCACGACCCCGACGACCACCACCACAACGACACCGCCGCCGACCACCACCAATCCGCCCACCACGACGGCGCCGCCGACGACAACCGTCGAGCCGACGACCGAAACGGTTCCGCCGAGGCCCACCACGCAGGAGGAAATCGTGCCGACCCGCCCCACTCCGGTCGAGGAGGTCGTACCGACCCGTCCCGCACCGGCGGAGGAACCGGCGGCGACGCAGGAGTAAGCCGGTCATGGCTGAGGTGATGCCACCGCAGGCAACGGAGTTCCCGCCGCCCGAACTCGTCGCCTCCCTCACTGCCGAGCCGGTCAGGATCTTGCTGGTGGGTGGCATCGGCAGCGGGAAAAGCTCTGCGCTGGAGGCAATTCGGCGGTCCCTACGTCAGGCCGGCCAGACGGTGCTGAGCAGACCGACACGGCCCGGGAAGGACGCCGCGGTCGTGATCGACGATGCCCACTTGCTCGGTGACGACGATCTGGAAGCCCTGACCGGGTTGTGCGACGAACCCGACCGCACCGTCGTGGTGGCCACCCAGGCCCGCGACCACCGATCGGCGTTGCGGCGCCTGGAAGCGGCCCTGGAACGTGAGCATCGGCGAATAGTGCTGCAGCCGTTCACCACTGGCCAGATCGACCGGCTGCTCACCAACCCGGCCGGCCATCCGCTGCCCGAGGAACTGCTGGCCGCCGCACGAAGCAGCACAGCCGGGATTCCGTTGCTGGTCGCCGCAATTGCCGCCGCAGATCGCCCACTGAGTGCGGCGATGATGACCCAGACCGTGGAGTTCGCCCTGATCGAACGGCTGCGCCGCCTCGACCCGGTCGAGCTTGACGCTCTGCTGATCTGCTCGCTCAGCACCGATCTGGCCGCCGATGACCTGGTGATCGAGTCGTCGATCCTCGACGGCATCGACGTCATCGACCGGGCGCGCGGCACCGGACTGGTCGAGCCGGCACAGCCATCCGAGTTCCGCCGCACGGTTCACCGCGCGGTCGCCCATCTCCTCGGTCCCACCCGCCACCATGACGTCGAAACTGCCCTGCTGCGTGCCCAACTCGCCGCCTCGACGCTGTCGAGTGAGCTTGCCGTCGAACTGGCCGGACACGGCCTCCGCGACCCGGAACTGGCCCAGCGCTTGGCCGACCTGGCCACAGCTTTCCGGGGCGATCCCGCCTCGCAGGTTCCCCTTTTGCGGGCCGCGGTGGACGCCGGCGCTCCCGACATGCGGGCTGGTCTGGCCGACGCCCTGGCACTCGGCGGCAACGGATCGGCGGCGGCCGCACTGGCCGACGAGTTGGTCATCTCCGAACATGCCGAGGAACGCGCCCGCGGGGTGCGAATCGCGGCCAGTGTCGCCACCCAGGACGGCAACTACGCGCACGCCGCGGAACTGTTCGCATGGCTGGGACCTTGTTCCGACACCACCGTCGCCGCGGCGGCGGCGCTGGTGTGTGTCGGAACCGGTGATCTCACCGCGGCCAGGGCCGCGCTGGCGGCCGGTCACGCCGGCCCGCCGGTGACCGCGGCGCGAGCGGCCCGCAGTCTGTCCGAGGGCATCCTGTTGAGCATCGACGGCGCCTACCCCGCTGCGGCGGCGCGACTGGGTCAGGCGCTGACCGGTGCGCAGACCTGCCCGGTGGCGATGCCCGACAGCGCAGCAGCGCTGGTGACACTGACTGCCCTGAACAGTGGCGACTCGGTGCGCGCCCGCAGCGTCGTCAGTCGGGCGGTGCGCGACGGCCGGGATCCGATGTTCCTGGCGCGTCATCGGCTGCTGCAGGGCTGGGTCCGGATGCAGGATGGGCACCTTTCCGGGGCAGCCGCAGACGCGGATGCCGCCCCGGGCCCACTCGGCGGCCGTGATGGGTTATGGGCGGCGGCGCTGCGCACCGCCATTGCCCGGCGGGCCGGTGACACCGGGTCCCTTCAGGTGCACTGGTCGACGGCGATGGACACCCTCGCCGAGCATTCGATAGACCTGTTCTCGCTGTTGCCGCTGGGCGAGTTGTGGGTCGCCGCCGCCCGACTGCGTCAGCAGCAGCGTATGACGGCGGCGATCGAGCAGGGCTTCGGCGTGCTCAACGCCTTGGGCAACCCCCCGGCGTGGACGCCGTTGCTGCACTGGGCCGGGGTGCACGCCGGTCTCCTGGCCGGCGACCCGGCGGCGGTGGCCCCGCATGGCCAGGCGCTGATCGCACTGGCCGACCACAGCGCGTTCGCCGCGGCCCTGGCCGCCGCGGGCCGGACCTGGCTGCGGGTGCTCGCCAACCAGGTGGACCCCGACGAGGTGGTCGCCTCGGCGCACGGACTGGCCGGGCACGGTCTAACTTCCGACGCGACCCGCCTGGCCGGTCAGGCCGCGCTGCAGGCCCAGGACTCCCGAGTTTCCGGGCTGATGCTGCAGGCCGCCCGCGACCTCAAGCTCAGCGTCGGCAACGAGGACCCGGGCAGCACCGAGGACGGCGCCGGTCGCGCGGTGCAGGGGCGCCACCCCGCGGCGACCTTGTCCGAACGGGAGCGCCAGGTCGCGGAGTTGGTGCTACTGGGGATGCCCTACCGCGACATCGGTGCGCAACTTTTCATCTCCGCCAAGACCGTGGAACACCACGTCGCACGGATCAGGCGCCGACTCGGGGCCCAGTCGCGGTTGGAGATGTTGTCGATGCTGCGCGCCATGCTGACCGCCGGTGCTGGTCCCGAACCATCGGACAGGAAGGCGTAATCCGACCTCCCTCGCACCGCGGCCGTCCCAGATGCGAGGATGGGGCAGCGGAACAAGGAAGTTACCCACCGGTAACTACGGTGAAGTTACCGCCCGGTAACTACAGAATCTGAAGAGGACGTCGTGGAAACGCAGACTCTCATCCGGCTCATCATCGGCCTGGGCATGACGGCCATCGTCGGTGCGTTCGCCCTCAAGCGGGTGCTGTACCTGACCAACCTCATCCGGTCGGGCCAGCCGACCGCCGACGAGCGTGGCCGCAAGAACCACCTCGGCGAGCGGATCGGCAACCAAATCCGGGAGGTGTTCGGCCAGACCCGGCTGTTGAAATGGTCGATCCCCGGCGTCGCGCACTTCTTCACCATGTGGGGCTTCTTCGTCCTGGCCACGGTCTATCTCGAGGCCTACGGTGTGCTGTTCGACCCCAAGTTCCACATCCCCCTGATCGGTAAGTGGGGAATCCTCGGCTTCCTGCAGGACTTCTTCGCCGTCGCCGTGCTGCTGGGCATCATCGCGTTCGCCGTCATCCGCCTGCGGTCAGAACCCAAGGAGCACGGTCGCTCATCCCGGTTCTACGGCTCGCACACCGGTGGGGCGTGGCTGATCCTGTTCATGATCTTCAACGTCATCTGGACCTACGCGCTGTTCCGGGGTGCGGCAGTGGCCGTCGGCAATTTGCCCTACAACAAGGCCGCGTTCCTCTCCCACGCCATCGGCAGTCTGCTCAAACCGCTGGGCACGCACACCAACGAGATCATCGAGACCGTCGCTCTGCTGCTGCATATCGGCGTGATGCTGGTCTTCTTGCTCATCGTGTTGAACTCCAAGCACCTGCACATCGGTCTGGCCCCACTCAACGTCACCTTCAAGCGTCTGCCCAACGCGCTGGGCCCGCTGTTGCCGATGGAGTCCAAGGGTGAATACATCAACTTCGAGGATCCGGCCGAGGACGCGGTGTTCGGTCGCGGCAAGATCGAGGACTTCACCTGGAAGGGCTACCTCGACCTGACCACGTGCACCGAATGCGGTCGCTGCCAATCGCAGTGCCCGGCGTGGAACACCGGAAAGCCGTTGTCCCCCAAGATCCTCATCATGGATCTCCGCGACCACCTGTTCGCCAAGGCGCCTTACATCTTCGGGACCAAGAACGGCGCGACAGAGACCGAGCACGGTCTGGAGATCGGTGCGGACAACCCGCATCACGTTCCCGAGTCCGGCTTCGAGCGAGTCCCGGCCGACTCGCCCCTGCAGGCCACCCGTCCACTGGTAGGCGACGCCGCAGCACTCGGCGTGATCGACCCGGACGTGCTGTGGTCGTGCACCACGTGCGGTGCGTGCGTCGAACAGTGCCCGGTGGACATCGAGCACATCGACCACATCGTCGACATGCGCCGCTATCAGGTCATGATGGAGTCGGAGTTCCCGACTGAACTCGGTGGGCTCTACAAGAATCTGGAGACCAAGGGCAACCCCTGGGGGCAGAACGCCAAGGAGCGCCTCACCTGGATCGACGAGGTCGACTTCGACGTTCCGGTGTACGGCAAGGACGTCGACAGCTTCGCCGGATTCGAGTACCTGTTCTGGGTCGGCTGCGCCGGCGCGTTGGACGATCGCGCCAAGAAGACCACCAAGGCAGTCGCCGAACTGCTCGCCGCGGCCGGGGTGAGATTCCTGGTGCTCGGCGACGGCGAGACCTGCACCGGCGACTCGGCCCGCCGGTCCGGCAACGAGTTCCTGTTTCAGCAGTTGGCATCTCAGAACGTCGAGACCCTCAACGATCTGTTCTCCGGTGTCGAACGGGTGGACCGCAAGGTCGTCGTCACCTGCCCGCACTGCTTCAACACCCTGGGCCGGGAATACCCCCAGGTTGGCGGCAGCTACACCGTGCTGCACCACACCCAGTTGCTCAACCGACTGGTCCGCGACAAGAAACTGGTCCCTGTACACGGGACCAACGGCAACGGTTCGGGTAACGGCGCAGGCACGATCACCTACCACGACCCCTGCTACCTCGGCCGGCACAACAAGGTCTACGAGGCGCCGCGGGAACTGATCGGCGCCTCCGGTGCGACGTTGACCGAGATGCCTCGGCACGCCGACCGAGGCTTCTGTTGCGGGGCCGGCGGCGCCCGGATGTGGATGGAAGAGCACCTCGGCAAGCGGGTCAACCACGAACGCGTCGATGAGGCCCTCAACCTGGATCCGTCCACCATCGCCACCGGATGCCCGTTCTGCCGGGTGATGCTCTCCGACGGTGTGGGCGACCGCGGGAAGGCCGAACAGGTCGAGGTGGTTGACGTCGCCCAGTTGCTGTTGGCCTCGCTGGACCGCAGCGCGGTCACGCTGCCCGCCAAGGGCACCGCGGCCGAGCTGGCGGCCGCCGCCGCGCCTGCCGTCAAATCGGCCGCACCCAAGGTGGCACCCGCCCCGGAACCGGTGGCAGCGACGGCTGCTGCCACGGCGACCCCGACCGCCTCTGCCGCCCCGGCTACACCTGCTGCTCCAGCAGCGCCTGCGAAGGGACTCGGGATTGCGGCCGGCGCCAAGCGTCCGGGTGCCAAGAAGGCCGCGGCCGCACCGGCTGCCGGGGCGGCGGTCACCGCTGCGGCCGAGGCGCCCGTCGCTGCGGCTGAGGTCGCCGCGGCGGCCTCCGCCGCGGACGCCGCTCCGGTCAAGGGCCTGGGGATCGCCCCGGGCGCCAAACGACCGGGTGCCAAGAAGGCTGCCGCTGCGCCGGCTGCTGCGGCAGCGCCCGCCGAACCGGCGGCGGCTCCCGAGCCTGCTACTGCCGAACCGGCCGCGCCGACGGTCACCGAGGCCGCCGCTTCGGCGCCGGAGGAACCGGTCAAGGGGTTAGGCATCGCCAAGGGCGCCCGCCCGCCGGGCAAGCGCAGCTAGCCCGGTCGCGACCTCGTCGGCGGCTACCCGATCTTCTTGGCGGTGAACTGAACCTGGGTCACCTGGCCGCCGGGGCATTCACCGTTGGAGTCCGCGGTGAGGGTCCCGGCCAGCGTTACCGGATCCAACGAGTAGCGCATCACGATGGGGGCGTAGTTGCCGTCAGCGCAGACGACCCCGTCGGGCTTGGTGATATCGAGGTTCCACCGGCCATTTCGCATGGTCGCCACCCCACTCCAGCCGACGTTGCTGGCGACCTGCGCCGTACACCCCTCGGTGGCACAGGTCGAAGTGGCTTGCCAGAAAGCCTCCTGGTCGCCGCCGTCGATGTCGTAGGTGCCGTTGAGCAAGGGCGTAGCGGCCTGAACGGGGGCGGCGAATCCCACAATGACGGCCGCCGTTCCCATCACCACGGATGCGATTGACAGTTTCATGGCGGTGCCAGCCTCCTCAATTCGTTGTGCGAGCCGCCTTGCAGTGTCTTCGACATTTGGGCCGCTGGCCACTGCGAAAACCTGATGTTTCCGGGGTGTTGTGAAACCGAGCGTGACCTGTGACGGAAAAACGGTTTGGGCCGACCTCGGCCGATGGGGGACAATCATCGGCGTGACAACCCATCATCTGCCGTGGCACGCGACCAGCCACCACCCGCGGCCGCGGACGTTCGCGCAGTCCACCAAACTGCAGGACGTCCTCTACGAGATCCGCGGACCGGTGCATGACCATGCGGCCCGGCTTGAGGCAGAGGGTCACCGCATCCTCAAACTGAACATCGGCAACCCCGCCCCATTCGGTTTCGAGGCCCCCGATGTGATCATGCGGGACATGATCCAGGCGCTGCCCTACGCGCAGGGGTATTCGGACTCCAAGGGCATCCTGTCCGCCCGCCGCGCGGTGGTCACTCGCTACGAACTCGTCGAGGGGTTCCCCCGGTTCGACGTCGATGCGGTCTTCCTCGGCAACGGCGTCTCCGAATTGATCACCATGACGTTGCAGGCCCTGCTGGACAACGGTGACCAAGTCCTCATCCCGGCACCCGATTACCCGCTGTGGACGGCGTCGACCTCGCTGGCCGGCGGAACCCCGGTGCACTACCTGTGCGACGAGACCAACGGCTGGCAGCCCGACATCGCCGACCTCGAGTCCAAGATCACCCCGCGCACCAAAGCGCTGGTGGTGATCAACCCGAACAATCCCACCGGAGCGGTCTACAGCCGGGAAGTGCTGGAGCAGATGGCCGACCTGGCCCGCAAGCACCAACTGCTGCTGTTGGCCGATGAGATCTACGACAAGATTCTCTTCGACGACGCCACCCACATCAGCCTGGCGACGGTGGCGCCAGATCTGCTGTGCCTGACGTTCAACGGGCTTTCCAAGGCATACCGGGTCGCCGGTTACCGCTCAGGCTGGCTGGTGGTGACCGGCCCGACCGAGCACGCCACGAGCTTCATCGAAGGAATAAGCCTGCTGGCCAATATGCGGCTGTGCCCCAACGTCCCTGCCCAGCACGCTATTCAAGTGGCGCTGGGAGGCCACCAGAGCATCGACGACCTCGTGCTGCCCGGCGGACGACTGCTCGAGCAGCGGGACGTCGCGTGGGAGAAACTCAACGAGATTCCCGGTGTCTCCTGCGTCAAGCCGCGGGGAGCGCTTTATGTCTTCCCCCGGCTTGATCCGGAGGTCCATGACATTGTCGATGACGAGAAGCTGGTGCTGGACCTGTTGCTCGAGGAGAAGATCCTCGTCACACAGGGAACGGGCTTCAACTGGCCGGCACCGGACCACCTGCGGATCGTGACGCTGCCGTGGGCGCGCGATCTGGCCAAAGCCATTGAGCGGCTTGGCAATTTCCTGGCGAGCTACCGGCAGTAGCCGGTGGCACACTCGCACTCGCATTCCCACTCCGGTGCCGCTCCGCTGGGTCCGCTGGCGGCCAAGATCGTCGTCGGCCTCCTCGGTCTGATCATCATCGCCGTGGTCGCCGGCGCGGTGGTGCTGTGGCCGTCCGGGAAGAAAGCCGAGATTCCGCTGCCATTCCAGAACGCGGCGGGCGGTTCGGTGACAACCGAGGGCGGACGCGTGCTCTCCACGGCCCTCGGCGACTGCGGAAGCCCCTCTGCCGGCCAGGTTCTCACCGCCGACCCGGCACCCGGAATCCCGGGCAGCAGCACCTGTGTCCAATCGGTCGTGGCCATCGACTCCGGCCCCAACGCCGGAGCGCGAACCTTACTGGAGTTCTCGGGCGGACCCGGTCAACCGAAACTCTCACCGGGCGATCAGATCCGGATCTTCCGGCAGGTCGACCAGCAGGGCGCAACCAGCTACGGCTTCTTCGACTACGAGCGCGGCTGGCCGTTGGCGATCCTGGCGGTGGTCTTCGCCGTCGTCATTGTCGCTGTGGCCCGTTGGCGGGGGCTGCGGGCGCTGGCGGGCATCCTCATCGCCTTCGCTGTTCTCGTCGTCTTCATGCTGCCCGCACTCAGGGATGGTTCACCAGCGGTCCCGGTCGCGCTGGTCGCCTCTGCAGCCATCCTTTTCGGGGTGATCTATCTAGCCCACGGCATCAGTCTCCGTACCAGTGCCGCCCTGTTGGGCACTTTGACCGCGATGTTGCTCGCCGCGCTGTTGTCCTGGGCAGCAATCGAATTCACTCACCTAACCGGACTATCCGAAGACCAGAACAACGAAGTGGCAGCCTACCTCGGGAACGTCTCGATCAAAGGCCTTCTGCTGGCCGGCTTCATCATCGGGTCACTCGGCGTGCTCAACGACGTCACCATCACCCAAGCCTCGGCGGTTTTCGAACTGGCCCATCTGAGCCACGAGACACGCAAGGAGGTCTTCCTGCGGGCGATGCGGGTGGGCAGCGACCACATCGCCAGCACGGTGTACACACTGGTGCTCGCGTACGCCGGTAGTTCACTGCCGCTGTTGCTGCTCTTCAGCGTCGCCGACCGTTCCCTGACTGACGTGCTGACCAGCGAGGGCGTGGCGATCGAGATCGCCCGGTCTGCGGTGGGCGGAATCGCCTTGACGTTGGCCGTCCCGCTCACGACAGCCGTTGCGGCGATCCTCGCTACACCTAATGCCGGTGCCGGAGCTGAAGGAGATACTGGCCGTAGTCGGATGTAGCGGCGGCCCGACCGTGGGCCTCCAATTCGGCGTCGTCGATGAAACCCAGCCGCCAGGCGATCTCTTCCGGGCAGGCGATCTTCAACCCCTGCCGGGCCTCGATGGTACGGACGAAATTGCTGGCCTCCAAGAGGAAATCGGGTGTGCCGGTATCCAGCCAGGCGGTCCCGCGGGGCAGTACCTCTACTGAAAGTCTCTGCTGCTGGAGGTAATACCGGTTGATGTCGGTGATCTCAAGTTCGCCCCGCGCAGAGGGGCGCAGCGAACGAGCAATCTCAACGACATCGTTGTCGTAAAAGTACAGACCAGGAACCGCATAGTTCGACTTCGGTTCTTCGGGCTTCTCTTCCAGGGCCAACGCCGCTCCGGCGGAATCGAATTCGACCACACCGTAGGCAGAAGGGTTCGCCACCCAGTAGGCGAAGATTGAACCACCGTTGATGTCGCGGAAACGTCGAAGGTTGGTTCCCACCCCTGGGCCGTAGAAGATGTTGTCGCCCAGAATCAATGCCACCGGACCAGAACCGATGTGGTCGGCTCCTAGGATGAAGGCTTGGGCCAAACCCTCCGGTCGCTTCTGCTCGGCGTAGTTGATGTTGATCCCGAATTGGCCGCCATCACCGAGCAGTCGCCGAAAATCGGAGGCGTCCCGCGGTGTGACAACCACCAAGATGTCGCGGATACCGGCCAGCATGAGAGTGGAGAGCGGGTAGTAGATCATTGGCTTGTCGTACACCGGCAACAACTGCTTGCTGACGCCCCGGGTGATCGGATAAAGCCGGGAGCCCGAACCCCCGGCGAGGATGATCCCGCGCATGGTCTCAGGCCTGCAGGTCTTGTTCCGTCATGTCGGTGGCTGCCAGCGCCGACGCCAGATCGTCATGGCGGAACACCGCGGTCACGTGGTCGTCGACCACCCGGAACGCCGAAGCGGCGGTGCGGCCGTTGCCGGGGTCCTGTCGTGGCGTGATGAGTTCGCCGACCACCACGACACCGTCGCGGTAATAGATGTCCCCGACCTCGAAGGTGGCATCGGTGCGCTGCGCCCATTCCCGCAGCGCCGCGTGGCCCTGGGCGGCGCCGCCGGCGTCGCCGATCTCGATATCGTCGCTGGACAGGGACTCCAGGGTGCCCAGATCCGCACTGCTCAGCGCATCATGCCAGGCCAAGACGGTGGCGATCTCCGAGGTGCTCATGGTCGCTTCTCTCCCGATTCTGTCGCTGATCGCTCAACGTACCCGGTCTGGTGGTCGGCGAGGCTGACGTCGCGGGTCAGTCGCCGAACGGCCACAGCGGCGGCCAGATGATCTCAGCGCCGCCACCGGATTCCCCTGAGCCGGATTCCCCCGAGCCGGATTCCCCCGAGCCGGTATCGCTGGAGCCACCCGATGATCCGAACCCGTAGCCGGGGGCGATGGTGGTCACCGACGGGGTGTAGGTCGGGAAACTCGTGGTGGATCCCGGTGCCGTAGCCGGTGTCGTCGGCTGTGTCGTCGCAGTTCCCGTCGTCCCCAGTGTTGAGGATGTCTGTGCCGACGATGTCGGTGGCTGTGTCGACGGGGTCGGCGTCGGGGTGGCCGTCGTGGCCGGGGAGCGCGGGACGGGGGTGCTGCGGGTGGGCACCTGGAAGATCGGCGGTAGTGCCGGCGGGATGATCGGGATAGGAAGCACGATCGGGGGAACGACCACCGGGGCCGGGGCGGGAGCGGGCGCAGGTGCTGGAGCAGGCGCGGGCGCCGGAGCAGGGGCGGGTGCGGGGGCGGGTGCGGGTGCGGGTGCGGGTTCAGCAGTCGCTGGTGCGGGGGCCGGAGCCACTGGGGCCGGGGCGGGAGGCGCCTCCCGGGGCGTCACGAAGACAGTGCGCGGGGCCTCCTGCACAACGGGAATCGGGGCCTCGATGGTCTCCGGCAGCATTCCGGGCGGCGGTGGTGGCGGCTGCACCTCCGGCGGGGCGGGCGCCTGGCTGTTGGAGATCACGGCGTTGTCGCCGGGGACGGGCCGCTGATCGGCGGTGGGCCTGATCGCTACTGCCAGCGAGATCACCAGCGCGACGACCCCGAGGACGAAGACAGTCGACAGCGCACTGCCCAGCAGAACGAATCGGCCTTCGGTGGGTCTCGCCTCAACGTCCGTGGCGAGGGCACTCGGGCCATCGTCGGCGTCGTCGTCGGGCACCGCGCTGTAGCCCAGCGGTGCCATGTAACCCGCGGCCGCCATCTGGGTGGGGCCGGCGGCGGTATCCTCCGCGGGCAGCAGACCGACCGTCGAGGCTTCGTAGCGTGGGATGGTGGCCGCCGCCAGGGCCGCGCCGCGGGCCAGGGCCAGGTCTCCGTCTTCAGGGGCGTGGACCGGGAGCGACGTCCGGGTGGCGATCTGAGGTTTCAGGGCGACGATGTCGACACCGGACCCGACCAGGAACAGCGCCTGCGGGGGTTGGGTACCGGCCTCCAGTCCGGCCACCATGTCCTGCAGTTCGGGCACGGCACCCGCCGGATCGAGGCGGCGACTGGTCACCCTGACCACCGAGCCGTCGTCGCTGCGCACCACCGCCAGCGTCGCGGTGTCGTGTTCGACGAAGAGCAGGGCGGTGCGCTCACAGTCGCTGGCCTGCCCGATCGCCTGGGCCAGCGCGCTGGCGGCATGCAGTTCAGAGACCAGCACGACGTCCTCGATGCGCTGCGCCCGGAGTGCCTGACGCAGGCGGGCCGCCGCCGCGTGGTCGGTCCAGGCCACGCCGGTGACGACCAGGTGATGGCCGCCCTCTGCGGCGCTCTCGTGGGTGCCCAGGATGGCGGCAACAACCTGCTCAGGCACATCGGAGGTTGCCGGGGTGATCCCGCCGGCGATCTCAAAGGCATCCTGGTCGACCGTGGCGCCGCTGGCGTCATGACCCTCTACCAGCGCCATGCGCACCGCCGTAGGTGTCATCGACACACCCAGAACGATGTCCACGTCAACCTCCGACAAATTTGCTAGGCGGCCCCACCACGGCTGCTGCCGACTGCCAGGCATGACGCACCGACTACACGGTTCATCGACCGCCGGGGCCGCCCCGTTACATCAAGGAGCAGTTAGCTGGGGGTCCGGACAAAGTTGAGGTAGGACCGCGACGGCGTCGGGCCGCGCTGCCCTTGATACTTCGATCCCACCGACGCGCTGCCGTACGGGTGTTCGGCCGGGGTGGACAGCCGGAACAGGCACAGCTGGCCGATCTTCATCCCCGGCCAGAGGGTGATCGGCAGATTCGCCACGTTGGACAACTCCAGCGTGATGTGGCCGGAGAAGCCGGGGTCGATGAACCCGGCGGTGGAGTGGGTTAGCAGACCCAACCGGCCGAGCGAGGACTTGCCTTCCAGTCGCCCCGCCAAATCGTCGGGCAACGAGCAGGACTCCAACGTCGATCCCAGTACGAACTCTCCGGGGTGCAGCACGAACGGCTCACCGTCGGCGGCCTGAACCAGGCTGGTCAGCTCGTCCTGCTGCTGGGCGGGGTCGATGTGGGTGTAGCGGGTGTTGTTGAAAACCCGGAAAAGGTTGTCCAGACGCACATCCACACTTGAGGGTTGCACCAGAGTGTCGTCGAAAGGGTCGATGCCCAGCCGTCCGGCGGCTATCTCGGCGCGAATGTCACGATCGGAGAGCAGCACCCGAAGAGCGTATAGCCCCCGAGCCGACGTCGACACCGTTGGCGGAGGTTGCTATTGTCAGCGCCACGCGCCGATGTAGTTCAATGGCAGAACATCAGCTTCCCAAGCTGAATACGCGGGTTCGATTCCCGTCATCGGCTCCACAGGACTCAAGGGTTCAGCAGCACTCCGGGATTCAGCGTCCTCTGATCTGATCCAGCAGGGTGTAGCCGGTCGGGTCGTCGGGCAGCACCCAGGCGAAGCCCTCCAGGAAGATGATCGCGACGACGTTCGCGGCCACCACACCGATGAACAGCCAGATGATCGCGGTGGACAGCTTGTACAGGCCACTGCCCGGTGGCGGTGCTTGCGGTATTCCCCGCGGCGTGAGCACCAACTGGACCCCGCAGTAGGCGATCACGATGACGAAGGTGATCAGCGCCCAGGTGTAGAGGTGCAGACCCAGAACCGGGGCGCCGTAGCCGGGATCGCCGGGCTTGATGTGCAGCAGGATCTGGCGCACCGACACCTCGGCGCCGCCGATCAGCGCACCGAGCAGGCCCATCCCGAGTCCCTGGGAGTACTTGGCGACGGTCAGGGTGCCACGCCGGGCCTGCATGACGATAAGCAGCGCGCCCAGCGTCGACAGGATCATCCCGTAGCGCTGCAGCATGCACAGCGGGCACGGGAACTCGCCCTCGACGAACTGAATGAAGAACGCGCTGAGCATGACAAAGCAGTAGGCGAAGATCCACAGGTGCAGCGCCCAGAAACCCGCCGCGCCCCAGAACCGGCTTTGGGTCTCGTCGGGGACGGTCTCGACCCGTTCCACCACCTCGGCCATCAGAAGCTCAGGTCGAGGTGGGAGGTGACGTGGAAGCGGAACAAGCCGACCGCGGCGACCAGGCCGAGGAACCACAGCGCGATGATCACGTGGCGATTGGCGCCCCGCCAGATCATCAGGGCGATCACCAGGAGCAGGATCATGATGAGAATGTCCACGCGCGAACATTAAGCGCTTGCCGGCAGTTAAGTCCTGCGGTTGGGTTATTTGATACCCGCTTGAAACACGTAGACCTCCGGGCGACCGGGGGTCTTCGGAGGTCTACGTGAGTGGCCCGGTGGCTAGACGGGGGTGATCCTGACCCAGTCCACCAGCATCTGGCACGGGTAGTCACCCATCGAGGCGTCCTTGCCGCCGGTGCCGCCGACGGCGATGTTGAAGACCGGCTTCATCACGAAACCGGGGTCGTTGAAAGCCCAGTCCTTGATCGAGAACGCCGGCACCTCGAAGTAAGGCTCCATGCCCGGCTCGTAGTCGCGCCAGAACTTCATGCCGGCGGTGGTCCACGTCAGCCGCCAGGTGTGCCAGAGGTCGTCGACCGGGAACGGCATGGTCTTGAACGCAGTCCCGTCCAAGCGGGCGTGAACGGTGGTGCCCGACGGCCACTCCATGTTGCCGTACCACTCGATGAGGTCGACCTCGCCGCCGCGCGGCTTGCTCTCGTTGACCACCCACCAGGCGGGCCAGGCTCCAGGGGTGAGGCATTCCAGCTTCACCCGCGCCTCGAAGGTGTGGTTGATCGGGGCGGCGAAGTTACCCACGACCTTCCCACTGGTGTAGGTGTTGGACTGGTTGGTGCCGTTGGGGTTGCGCGTAGCACGGATGACCAGGTGCGAGTTGCCGTCGAGGAACACGTGCTCCCGGTCATCGATGTACTGGCCCATGTTCTCGGGGCGGTCCCAGAACACCGGCTTCTTGATGAGCTCGCGGCGCTGCGCGATGCTCCACAGCGCCGGATTGGGCGGCGCTCCGGCCGGGCCGTCGAACTCGTCGCCCATGATCCCGGGGACGGCAGCCGCCGGCGGAGGCGCACCAAGCGGGGCCGCCGGTGGCGGCGGAGCGCCCGGCATGGGCGGCATCGGCGGAGGCGGCGGAGCACCTGGCGGCGGCGGCGGGCCAGGGAGCGGCGGTTCTGGGTTGGCCCCGGCCTTGGCGGGAACGGCGGCCGCGGCAAGGCCCAGGCCTGCCATGACCATGGCGCTACGTCGGTCCATCTTCGGCATAGCTCACAACTTTAGATGCCAACAGCGGAACGCACTAAAACGAGGCGGCCACCGACTCCGTCATCGCCGGCTGCCGCGTCCGGTCCTGCGGGGTTGCACAGGCTGTCTAGCTGGCCAAACGCCGACCGGGCAACCAGGAAAACTTCCCAGTCAGTTAACCGGGAAGCACACCGCCACGAAGGGAATGGGCGGGCAGATCGAGATCGGTGGCAGCGGTGGTGGGGGTGGAGGTGGTGGTGCCGGCGGCGGTGGGGGTGCGTTCCACTGGGCGGGCGCCGCGAGACACATGTTCGTGGGCGCGTCGAACACGGTTCCAGGACCACACTCAGCGGCCATGCTCACCGCCGGAGCGCCCACCGCCGCACCGGCGAAGACCGCCAGTGCCGCCGGAACCAGCGCGGCCGAACGCTTCACACCTGCGATCATCTGCGACCTCCTGTTCGGACTTCTCCGATTACTCCGACTGCTCAGGCTTCGGGTCCTCATCCCGGGACGCGTCGAGCACACTCACGTCGATGCCGTACGGAAGGAACCGGACGCTGCGATTGGGGTCGGTGTTCAGTTTGTTCGCCCGCAGTGCCTCAAGCTCGTTGCGGTACACCTGCTCAACGTGGGCCTTGCCGTCGGCGTCGGCGATGTAGATCGCCCACACGCCATCGCCGGCCTCACCGGCGGTCTCCGGTTGCGCGCGGGGCTTGGGCGTCGGTCTGGCGAACTGGTCGAAGAGCATGCCAAACCCGGCTTTCTCCGGCGAGGCGTTGAAGAAACGACCGACCTGCTCGAAGGCGCTGCGCAAACCTTCGCCGGTCTCGCGTACGACGCGGTCGAATTCTTCGGGGTCGATGCCGAACGGCCCGTTGTTGTCCATGAGACCAGTGTGCGCCGAGTTTGCTGCCGCTGTCGATGTATTGCCGATACGCCGTCCGCGAAATGCGCTTACAGGACCGTCAGTGGGATCGACCGCCGTGGCTGGAACTCAAACGCCGCCCCACGGCTGACCTTGGTGACCTGCACCTCCGGCAGGTCCTGGGCGGCGACGTCGGTGAGGTGAAACTCGGCGGTCCACTCGGTGTCTGTTCCCGAGACGGTGACGGCCAGGTGCGGGTCGACGGCGGTGGCGATGGCCTGCAGGGGCTGAGCGGATCCCGGGCGGCACAAGGCTATCCAGGCCCCGTCGTCATGAGCGGGTGACGGGCGCACCGTCAACCGGTCCTGATCGACGTCGGCGTCGACGTACCCGGCGGGGTTGAGCAGCGGATGCAGCCGCAGCACCCGCGCCAGGCTGTCGGCACCGGTCAGGCTCAGTGCGCGGCGGATGCGTTCCGCGGCCACCCCGGCGATCCCGGTCAGTTGCCGGGTGCAGATGGCGGTCGCCAGGTCGGAGTCGTCGCCGGCGCGTTTGGTCACTGCGAGCACGAAGGAGAGGTTCAGCAAGTGCATCTGCAGGCACACCTCGTCGGCGAGGCGCACCAGCGCCGAGTGCGAGAACGCCCCGAAGTCGACGTCGGACAGCAGTGGACCGGAGTAATCGGCGGCACCCTCCTCTCCGGGGTCGATCTCGGCCAGCGGCCAGTTCGCTGCTCGGGTGGCAGCGATGGTCGCCAAAGCCGGAATCGGTTGGGCCGGTGGGTAAGACGGGTCGATGATGACCGTCCAGGCGCAGTGCGGCTGGCGGTCGGCAGGCTGCCGAGGCGGGCGGTGGATGGGACGGACCTGCGCGCGGGGGTTGGTCGCCACGGCGGTGGCGTCGAAGGTGGGGTCCTCGATGTCATGGCACATGCCGGTCACGTAGTCCGGACCCATCGGCTCCACGTCGAGCAGGGCGCCGCAGTGGTCGAGACGGAATTCGCCGTGCCAGCGGTCATGGACGGTGAATCGGAAATCCATGAACTGAGGCGGGGCGCCGATGTCGAACTGCAGCCCCTTGAAGATCGTGACCACGTCCTCACCCTGGAAGTTCAACGCCTTCTGCATCCGCTTGGTGTAGATCGGGCTGCAGCCCGCCCACTCCTCGATCGCGATCTGAAGCATTTCCTCACGGCCGAAAGACGATATGCACCAGGCCATTCCGGAGCGGTCGATGAGTTGGCCGACGAGTAACAACTCGGGAACCAGGACAGCCAACTCCGCCCGGGACAACTCGGCGTAGCGGCTGCGGGGGGAGCTCACCTGTCCAAACCTAGTCCAGCGCGTTGCCGGTGTGCTGCAATGTCGGCATGGCTGATCTGGAGGCGATCGAGGCAATCAAACGGGTGAAATATCGCTACCTTCGCGCGTTGGATACGAAGGACTGGGATGACTTCGCCGACACCCTGACCGAGGACGTCGTCGGCGACTACGGCTCCTCGCTGGGCAAAGAACTGCACTTCACCAACCGGGACGACTTGGTCGACTACATGCGGACCTCCATGCCGTCGGGAGTGATCACCGAGCACCGAGTGGCCCACCCGGAGATCACCCTCGTCGACACCGACGACGCAGAAGGCCGGTGGTACCTGCAGGACCGGGTGATCGTGCCCGAGCACAACTTCATGCTGTTCGGGGCCGCCTTCTACCGCGATCGGTACCGCAAGACCAGCGACGGCTGGAGGATCAGCGCGACGGGTTACCAACGCACCTATGAGGTGGCCCAAAAATTCGAGGGCAAACTGACCGCCGGGCCTGCGCTGGCCTGACTACTGCTCGGCGATGGCAATCACTGCCCCCGGATTGAGCCACTTGATGATGTTGACCAGCGTGGCGTCGTCGAGTGCGACGCAGCCCGCCGTCGGTGCGCCATTGCTGGTGTGCACGAAGAACGCCCCGCCGTTGCC
>CAYXBN010000032.1:0-34087 GCA_964463215.1 uncultured Mycobacterium sp.
TCGCCACCGCCGGCAGCATCGCGGTCCGCGCAAGCGTGGTGACGGCGCTGAGTGTACTGGTCACCGATTGCGTCGGCTGCCTGGCGTGTTTGGCCTGCCGCCGCTGCATCGGGTGCCTGGCCTGCAGTCGCTGCCGTGACTGCACCGGGTGCGTCGGCTGCTACAACTGCTCAGGACTGCGCAATGCCCGAGGCCTGCGCAATGTCCACGCCTGAGGGCCTGAGACTGGCGACGACGCGCCGAAGAACGGAGTCCGGATGACCCAACTGACCGGCAAGGTGGCGCTGGTCACCGGAGCCTCGTCGGGTCTCGGTGCCGCGGTGGCGCAGTTGTTCGCCGAACGGGGCGCCACGGTGTTCGGTATTGCCCGGGACAACGCACGGATGTCGGCGGTCTTCGAGTCGGTCCCGGGGGGCGCCTTCGCCGCCGCCGATATCGCCGACCCGCAGGCCTGCCGGGATGCGGTGCAAGCCTGTGTCTCCCGGTTCGGCCGACTCGACGTTCTGGTCAATGCCGCCGGCTTCCATCAGATGCGCCATACCGCCGAGGTGACCGACGCGGACTGGTCCTATGACCTCGCGGCCAACCTGTCGGGTCCGTTCTATCTGTGTCGCGCGGCGCTGCCGCACCTGCTCGACGGCGGCAACATCGTCAACGTGGCCTCGGTGGCGGGCCTGGAGGGCGAGGTCTACTCGGCCGGGTACTGCGCCGCCAAGCACGGACTGGTCGGGTTGACCCGGGCGCTGGCAGTCGAATTCACCCGGGAACGGTTGCGGGTCAACGTGGTCTGCCCCGGCGGGATGCTGACCCCCCAGGTCACCGAGTTCGCCGCCCCCGAGCAGGCCGATTACAAGCTGATCATGCGCATCGCGGCCCCGCGCGGGCTGATGGAACCGCGCGATGTGGCCGCCGTGATCGCCTTCCTGGCCAGCGACGACGCCGCGGCCATCCACGGTGCGGTCTACGCCGTCGACAATGGGAAGCTGGCCGGCTGACGGCCGGCTGACGCCGGATTACTGCGCGGTGTTGCGCAGAATCCCGCCCAGATTCGGGCAGTAGGTACTCACCGCGGCGCCCAGGAACTGAGCGACCTGAGTCTGGGTGGTCTCCCGCGCGAGGTTCTTGGTGATGAAACTCATTGAGGCGTAAGCGTCGGGATCAACGCCGCGGTCCAAGCGCTTACAGGTGATCTTTCCCAACCAGGCGTTGTAGTCACGCTGACCGTAGATCCCAAAACTGTGCAACTGATCGGCGAAGTCGATATCGGGGTCGGCCTGAGCGGGCGCCGCGACACCGATCGCGGCCGCGGCGAGGACGATCGCAACCAGGGGACGTCCGAGACTGGTCATACCCAGGGAGTCTAGACCGAACAGTTACATGAGCTAATCTCTTGGTCGTAACGGTCGTCGTAACCAGTCCTGGCGAACAATCCTTACTGTCACGGGGAAGCAATGGCGAAGCTGCGGAGGCGCACACCTCTGAAGGGTTCCCCGCGCGGCGTCATCATTCCGGTGACTGAGAACACCGCCGCCAACCGCCATGTCGGGGCCCACCCCGCGATTCCGCGTTTCGTCCGGCTGTTCTCCATCCCCATCCTGCTGTTCTGGTTCGTGTTGGTCGCCGCGCTCAACGTCAAGCTCCCCCAGCTTGAAGTGGTCGGCCAGATGCATTCGGTGTCGCTGGCCCCCGACGACGCCCCGTCCCTGCAGGCGATGAAGCGCATCGGCCAGGCGTTCGACGAGTTCGACTCCAACAGTTCGGCGATGATCGTGCTCGAAGGCGAAACGCCGCTCGGCGACGACGCGCACGACTACTACGACGGGCTGGTCGCCTCCCTGCGCGCGGATACCGCCCACGTCCAGAACGTCCAGGACTTCTGGGGCGACCCGCTGACGGCGGCCGGCGCCCAGAGCGCCGACGGGAAGGCCGCCTACGTCCAGCTATACCTCGCGGGCAACCAAGGCGAGTCGCTGGCCAACGAGTCGGTGGAGGCGGTCCGCAGCATCGTCGACCGGTCCACACCACCGCCGGGCGTGAAGGTCTACGTCACCGGCCCCGGCGCGATGGCCTATGACCAGCAGCATGCCGGCGACAAGGGCGTTCACAAGATCACCGCCGTCACCCTGGTGGTCATCCTGGCGATGCTGTTGTGGATCTACCGCTCGCCGATCACGGTCTTCCTGGCTCTGGTGATGGTCGGCGTCCAAGTCGGGGCGGCGCGCGGCGTCGTCGCACTCCTGGGCTACAACGACCTCATCGGCCTGTCCACCTTCGCGGTCAACCTGCTGACCACCCTGGGGATCGCGGTGGCGACCGACTACGCGATCTTCATCCTCGGCCGGTATCACGAGGCACGACTGGCCGGCGAGAGCCGCGAGACCGCCTTCTACACCATGTACCACTCCACCGCGCACGTCATCCTCGGTTCCGGCCTGACCATCGCGGGTGCGACCTTCTGCCTGCACTTCACCCGTCTGCCGTACTTCCAAAGCCTGGGCATCCCGCTGGCGGTCGGCATGCTCGTGGCGGTAGCTGCCGCCTTGACCATGGCGCCGGCCCTGCTGACCATCGGGAGCCACATCGGTCTGTTCGAACCGAAAGTGGCGATGAGGACGCGGGGATGGCGCCGGTTGGGTACCGCGGTGGTGCGTTGGCCAGGCCCGATCCTGGTGGCGACGATCGCGCTGGCGCTGGTCGGGTTGTTGGCGCTGCCGTCCTATGTCAACGCCTACAACGACCGCGACTACCTGCCCGCCGACCTGCCGGCCAACGTCGGCTACGCCGCAGCCGATCGCCATTTCCCCCAAGCCCGGATGAACCCGGAACTGCTGATGATCGAAACCGACCGCGATTTGCGCAATTCGGCGGACATGCTGGTCATCGACAAGGTCGCCAAGAACATCTTCCGGGTCCCCGGCGTCGGCCGGGTGCAAGCCATCACCCGCCCGCAGGGCACCCCGATCGAGCACACGTCGATCCCGTTCATCATCAGCATGTCCGGGGCGACCCAGCAGTTGAACATGTCCTACATGCAGGACCGCATGAAGGACATGCTCAAAATGGGCGACGAGATGCAGGTCACCATCGACACGATGGAGCGGATGTACGCGTTGATGACCGAACTCACCGGCGTCACCCATGACATGGTCGGCAAGACCAAGGAGATGGTCGCGACCACCTACGAATTACGGGACAGCATCGCCAATTTCGACGATTTCTTCCGCCCGATCCGCAACTACTTCTACTGGGAACCGCACTGCTACAACATTCCGGTCTGCTGGGCATTGCGGTCGGTGTTCGACACTCTCGACGGCGTCGACAAACTCAGCGACGACCTCGGCGCGATGGTGCTCGATTTGGATCGGCTCGATCAGTTGATGCCGCAGATGCTGACGATCATGCCGCCGATGATCGAGAACATGAAGACCATGAAGACCACGATGCTGACCATGCAGTCCACCATGGGCGGACTGCAGGATCAGATGGCGGAGATGCAGGAGAACGCCAACGCGATGGGCCAGGCCTTCGACGCCGCCCGCAACGACGACTCGTTCTATCTGCCGCCGGAGGTCTTCGAGAATGAAGAGTTCAAACGCGGCATGAAGATGTTCATCTCACCGGACGGAAAATCGGTGCGGTTCATCATCTCCCACGAGAACGACCCCGCCACCCCGGAGGGTCTGGCCTTGGTCGACAAGATCAAGAACGCGGCCTTCGAGTCGATCAAGGGCACGCCACTGGAGGGATCCAAGGTCTACCTCGGCGGCACCGCGTCGGCCTACAAGGACATGCAGCAGGGCGCCAACTTCGACCTGCTGATCGCCGGACTGGCCTCGCTGTGCCTGATCTTCATCATCATGCTGATCATGACCAAGAGTGTGGTCGCGGCGGCCGTCATCGTCGGCACGGTGGCGCTGTCCCTGGGCGCCTCGTTCGGCCTCTCGGTCCTGATCTGGCAGCACATTCTGGGGATCCCCCTGCACTGGATGGTGCTGGCGATGTCGGTGATCATCCTGCTGGCGGTGGGCTCGGACTACAACCTGCTGGTGGTGTCGCGGCTCAAGGAGGAACTCTGGGCCGGGGTCAACACCGGGATCATCCGCACGATGGGCGGATCGGGTTCGGTGGTCACCTCGGCGGGCCTGGTCTTCGGTTTCACCATGGGCTCGATGGTGGTCAGCGACCTGCTGGTGGCCGGGCAGGTCGGCACCACCATCGCCCTGGGCCTGCTGTTCGACACCCTGGTGGTGCGGTCGTTCATGACGCCGTCGATCGCCGCACTGCTGGGCCGGTGGTTCTGGTGGCCGCAGGTGGTGCGTACCCGCCCGGTGCCGCAACCATGGCCGAAGCCGGACAAGTCCGCCCCGGCCACGGACTCCGCGGCCGGCCATTTGGCCGGCGCCCAGTTGGGAGGTTCATGATGAGAGGTATGCGAATTCTTCCGGCGGTGACGGCGTTGGCCGTGTGCGCCAACGCCCTGGCGCCCGCAATGGCCGGCGCCGACGCCACCGATGATTATCCGATTCCCAATCGGATAATCAAGACCACCTGCGACGCCGAGCAGATCATGGCCGCAGCCCGCGATGTCGAACCGGTCTACTACGAGCGCTACATGATCGACTACAACAACAAGTCACCGCAGGTCCAACAGGCGGCCCGGGACTACATCCGCGGCTTCTTCACCAAGACCCCGGAGGAGCGACGGGCCTGGTCGGAGGAGTTGGCCACCAACATCTACTCCGATCCGTTGGCCTTCCAGTGGCCCAACCACGCCAAGCTGTGGTTCAACAACAAGGGTGTGGCGGCCAACACCACCGACATCTGCAACCAGTACCCGCCCGGTGACGTGTCGTTGTGGTCGTGGTGAACCCTGATCTGACGGCGCCGCCGCCGGTGATCGAACGCTGGCTGCAGGTGATCGAGAGCGGTCGGACCGACCAACTCGACGACCTGCTCGCCGAGGACGCGGTGTTCTACTCCCCGGCCGTCTTCAGCCCACAACGAGGGCGCGCGCTGACCGCGGCCTACCTGCGGGCCGCCGAGCAGATGTTCTCGACGACGAACTTTCACTATGTGGAGAAGTGGTACGGCCACAACTCCGCTGTCCTGCACTTCGCCGCCGACGTCGACGGCCTCTCCCTGGAGGGCATCGACATGATCCACTGGAATGACGCCGGTCAGATCACCACAGTCACGGTGATGATTCGGCCGTTCAAGGCGTTACAGGCGGTCATCGCGAAGATGGGCGCGTTGCTCACCGCCCGGTGATCCCCGGGGTTGGCCGTCACCAGAGGGTCGGTTACCAGATTTTGCTCAGGGTCGCCGGTCGCGCCCGGGCGGGTTGTTTTCGCCGGTCAACACTCACCCGATGACGCATCAGGGCCACGGACAGTTCGCGTGGCAGTGGCGATCCTGTGAAAAAAGTGAGTACAGTTGAGGGCACACCGGTCCGATTCGCTGACGCCCCAGGTTTGCCAGACGCTCATGTTTGTCCGACCAGGCGCCAGCCGTTAGCCCCCAGGAGTGTCTGCCGATGAGTGCTGACCCACGGTCCGCCCGGGACGCCGCCACGCACATCGGTCGGGTCGGCGTACTGGCCGTCGCCCTGGGGATCGGGGCCGCGATGGCCACCGGCACCGGCGTGGCCTGGGCTGAGGAACCCGACGTCGGATCGACCGGACGCAACTCCGAGCAATCGGCGTCGGCCGACTCCTCGTCGGCCTCGGCGGGACCGACGCGGCGCAGCCACCGGACCGCCATCCGCGGCACTCAGCGCGGCAAGGTCGCTGCTGCCCCGACGCGGGACGCACTCCCGGAGTCGGCCCTGCCTGCAGAAGCCGCACCCGTCGAGTCGACGGCCCGCGCGGCAGGCACCGAACGTCCCGCCGCCTCACGCAACAACGGCCCGGCAGACCTACCCGATCGCGCGCCCTCGTTGGGACTGAACATCCCTGAGCCACAACAGGTTTTCCAGTCCGGGCCATTAGCCTCCGTGGCTAAGTCGGACGCGCTGCCCGACGCCACTCCCGCGCCGGCAGCAGCGACAGCGCCGACACCGAGATCGGGTCTCATCTCCGCGGTCCCGCAGATCGTTTCGACGGTCGCCGGTGACCCCGTACCGGATGTACCCCTGTCGGTTGTCCCCGTGTCGAAGACCCCCCTGTCGACTTTCCCAGGGTCACCGGTGGTCGCGGCCCCGCAGGCCGCCAAAACCGCCAAAGCCCCCACCCTCACCGCCCCCCGTCTGGTCTCGCGACTGTTGTCCGCGTTCGGGTTAGGGCCGGTGGCGGGCAGTTCAACCCCGGGCGCCCCGATGGACTCCCCGGCCCTGTGGGCCCTGCTGGGCTGGGCACGCCGCGATATGGGGCGCACTGGTGTGCGCACCGCCGCGGCGCAGAGTGCGTTACCCAGTGCCACCGTCGCCGCCGCCGTGGTGAGCACCCCGACCAACCTGCCGTCAACCCCGCTGGGGTGGGTGACCGGGCAGCGCAACACCGCATTCCCCGGGTTGACCTGGCCGCAGACCAACAACACCCGGTGGGCGAACATCTACGGCACCGACCTGGGCATCATGTGGTTCAACGGTGAAAACGGACTGACCCAACTGGCCTTCGGCGACACCTTCTCTGGACCGAACATGACCGGCGACTGGCGCTCCAATGTGCTGCTGCTCAGCGATGACACCAATCTGACCGACGGCCTGGGCCTGATCAACACCGGCCCGGCCTTCCAGTTCATTCCTGCGGCGCGTGATCAGGTGTTCTTCATTGGCTCCGAGGTGACCAACATCCCGACCTCGGCGATCTATGCCAACAACAACAACTACGTCAACTACATGTCGGTGAAATCGTGGGACTCCCCCGGCCGGTGGACGACGAACTACTCGGCGATCTCGCAGTACAACCCGGTGACTGACAGGTGGGTGCTGCAGCGCCAGACCGTGCGTCCGGCGGGCTATTTCCGGTCATCGACCATGTACCGCGCGGGCGATCAGAACTTCCAACAGATGGCCTATGTGCTCCAAGCGGAGAGCAAGGTGGTCGACGGTGAGCCGCGGTACGTCTACGCTTTCGGCACCCCGGCCGGCCGCGCCGGTTCGGCGTACCTGTCGCGGGTGCCCGAGAACGCCGTCACCGACCTCAAGCAGTACCAGTATTGGAACGGCAGCACCTGGGTGACCAATCAGGCCCAAGCGACAGCGGTCATCGGCGACTCGAACAAGTCCGCCGGGCTGTTCGGATGGGCCATCGACATCGCCAACGATCCGAACGTTCTCGGTGGCGCCCTGGCCGGGTTCACCGGCGCCAAGACCGGCGGCAACGTCAGCGAGATGAGCGTGCAGTACAACGAGTACCTCGACAAGTACGTGGTGCTGTACGGAAACGGCGCCAACAACGTCATCCTGCGCACTGCGGACTCCCCCGAGGGCCCGTGGTCGGACCCGATCACGATCGCCACCTCGGTGCAGTATCCGGGGCTGTACGCCCCGATGATCCACCCACTGTCGGGTACCGGCCAACTCACCGACTCAGGCGGCGACCCCGACATCAGCAACCTGTACTGGAACATGTCGTTGTGGGGCAACTACAACGTGGTGCTCATGCAGACCGACCTCGCGCCGCTGGCGGTGACCCCGGTCTAGGTCAGCAGCTTTCCAGCACCCGCACGATGGCGTCACGCTCGGCTTGGGTGACCCATAGCCGGTAGGCGGCCTTGACGTCGACGATGCGACTCACGAACGTGCACCGGTAGGCCTTGTTCGGCGGCAGCCAGGTGGCGGCGTTGCCGTCTCCCTTCTGCTGGTTGACCCAGCCCAGGGTGGCCTGCAGATTGCGCGGGTCGTTGGCGAAATTGCGCCGGGTGGACTCGTCCCACTGCTGCGCGCCGGTCTGCCAGGCGTCCGACAGTGAGACGATGTGGTCGACCTGGACCTCCGCCGAGGTTTCCGGCCCGCGCTGGAAACTGAAACTCGTTGCGGTGTAGGGATCGTTGAGAGTTCCGCTGAGAACGGCGCAGCCGTTGGATCCGGGCTTGGTCACGACGTCGACGAGGTCGCGGCGCAGGATGTCGTTTCTGGTGTCGCAGCCGTTGTGTCCGTCGGCGACGGTGACGTCGTCGGTCCAGGCGTCGCCGAAAAGGGCGCGCTCATATCCCGTTTGGGGTGCGCGGCCCTTGACCTCCAGGGTGTCGAGGGCCGCCAGGGTGTCGGCCGGCGGTTCCGCCTGCGCCGCAGGCGCTGTCGGCAGCGCACCGCCCAGCGCGATGAGCAGCGCCGCCAGCCACGCAGTGTGTCGTCTCACGGTCCCCCAGGATGGTCGGACCCTAGGCTACCCGCGGCTCCAGACAGTCACTCCGGCAGTCACCGCTGCGTCAGCCCCACCAGAACGCGGTCGCGATGGCGATGTAGAGCGCGATCAGGGCCGCCCCTTCGAACCAGGTCGACTCGCCGTCGAAGGTCACCAATACCGCCACCAGCGCCGACATCATCATCACCGCCAACAACAACGGCGACAGCACCAGGTCGAAGGTGGGCTGCCCAAGCAGCACCGCCGACAGGCACACGATGGGGGCGATGGTCAGGGCGACCTGCACCGGCGACTGCAGGATCACCTGGATTCCGTAGTCCATCTGGTTCTTGGCGGCCAGTTGGATGCCGACGACGTTCTCCACGGCGTTGCCGGCGATGGCCACGATCACCAGGCCGGCAAACACCTCGTTGATGCCGATGGCGTCCATCGCGGGCTGCAATGCGGACACGAACCACTCCGAGACGAACGCCGCCCCGACACCGGTGGCCGCCAGCATCCCGATCGCCATGGACAGCGGCCACTGTCCGTGTCCGGCAGCCTTGCTGGCTGCCCTGGCCGAGTCCGGGCTGGCCGCGATGGGCGATGAGCCGTCCTCGGTGTGACCCGGATGCGAAGCATGCCCCGCCTTGCGTTTGGACAGCGCCGCCGGCAGCGACAGCGCGAACAACCCCAGCATGACGATGGAGACGACGACGGAGACCACCCGCTCGTGGGACTCGGCCGGAGTGTGCATCGAGGCGGTCAGCGTCGGGACGGCCAGGATGAACACCGCCAGGGTCAACATCAGCCCCAGGGTCCGCCCGTCGTCGGCGGCGAAGCGCTGTCGGCCGTGTTTGAGACCACCCACCACGAACGCCAGGCCCAGAATCAGCAGCACGTTCGCCAGGATCGAACCGACTAGCGTCGCCTTGACCACTCCGAACAAGCCGGCTTTGAGCGCGAAGAGGATGACGAACAACTCCGGAAGGTTGCCCAGCGCGGACTGCAGCACCCCGGTCGCGCTGGGACCGAGCCGGTCGCCGAGTGCCTCCACCGACCGGCCGACCAGCGACGCCAGCGTGGCCAGCGCAATCGCGGCCACGACGAAAGCCAGGACCTGATTGGAGTGGGCGAAGTGCAAGGCCCCGGCGGCCACCGCCGAGATCACCGTGATGGTGATCATGATGCGGTCCCGCCGGCTCAGCAGCGGCAACTGTTCGGTCGTCGTCGTCACGCGCTTGTCCTCCTGGTCCCTCTGCTAGGCGCCAAAGTTTGCCAGAACTGCACCGTCCGTGTCGGAAAACCCGCCACGTCGGAAGGTTGCGCGCCGGTTCGGCAGTTCCGGGCGCAGGCGTAGGTTGGTGTCCGTGCATGTCGACGCGATGACCGTGCCCCTGCCCCTCGGCCGGGTCGGTGATGTCGCTCGCCGGGTGCAGGCGAGCGGATTCTCCGGGCTGCTGTTCACCGAGACCGGACGCACCGCGTACCTCAACGTCGCGGTGGCCTCGCAGTTCGCGCCCGGCCTGGAGTTGTCCACCGGGGTGGCGGTGGCCTTTCCCCGCAGTCCGTTCGTCACCGCGGCGACCGCCTGGGAGTTGCAGGAGGCGGTTTACCAACAGAATCCAGCCGGACGGTTCCGGCTCGGGCTGGGCACCCAGGTGCGCACACACGTGGTGCGCCGGTACGGCTCAGCGTTCGAGCATCCCGGTCCGCGACTGCGCGACTATGTCACCGCGGTCAAGTCCTGCTTTTCGGCGTTTCGCACCGGCCGATTAGACCATCACGGCCAGTTCTACGATCTGGACTTCATCACTCCGCAGTGGAGTCCCGGCCCCATCGACGCGCCAGACCCGAAAGTCGATGTCGCGGCGGTGAATCCGTGGATGCTCCGGATGGCCGGCGAGGTGGCCGACGGTGTGCACATCCATCCCCTCGGCGAGCCGGGCTATTTGCGCCGTCATGTCGTGCCGAGCATCGCCGAAGGTTCCGCGAGGGCCGGTCGCGCGGCCACCGATGTGGCGGTGATCGTGCCCGTCATGACGATCGTCGGCGACACCGACGCCGAACGCGACGCCGAACGCGAACTGGTGCGCGCCAGTCTGAGCTTCTACGGCAGCACCCCCAACTACGCGTTCATCTGGGACGAGGCGGGTTTTGAGGGCACCACGGCACGGATCCGCGAGAAGCAGAAAGCCGGAGACTTCGCCGGGATGGCGGCCCAGATCACCGACGAGCACATCGAAGTCTTTGCCACTGAGTCGAACTGGGAAGATCTGGCACCCGCACTCACCGCCAAATACGGCGGGATCGCCTCTCGCCTCGTGTTCTACAACGCCCTGACGGACCCGGAAAAACTTGACCGCTATGGCGAGGTGGCGCGCCGCCTGCAGTAGTAGTGTGCCCGACATGTCTGGTCTGACTGGGCTTCTCGCCGAGGACTGCATTGAACTGGACGTGCCCGCGGCCACCTGGGAGGAAGCGGTGCTGGCCGCCGGCGGGCTCCTGGAACGGTCCGGTATCGCCGGACCGGCCTACACCGGGGCGATGATCGACAACGTGCAGACCAACGGCCCCTACATCGTGGTGGCGCCGGGGTTCGCCTTCGCCCACGCCCGCCCGTCGGAAGCTGTGCATCGGACCGGGATGTCCTGGGTCCGACTGGCGCAACCGGTTGAGTTCGGCCACCCGACCAATGATCCGGTGAGCCTGGTGGTGGCCCTGGCAGCCACCGACGACGGCGCGCATGCGACCGCGATGGCCAACTTGGCCAAGGTGATCGGCAGCACCGACAAGCGCTCGGCCCTCGATGCCGCCACCCGGCCTGCCGAGGTGCTGGCGATACTCGGCGGCACCGCGGCGGTCACCCCGTCGGCGGCCCCGAAGGCGCGCACATCCAATCTGATCCTGACCGTCTGCGGAAACGGGTTGGGCACCAGCCTATTTCTGAAGAACACCCTCGAGCAGGTACTCGGCACTTGGGGTTGGGGACCGTTCATCAACGTGGAGGCCACCGACACCATCTCGGCCAAGGGCCGGGCCAAGGAGGCCGACCTGATCATGACCTCCGGCGAGATCGCCAAGACTCTCGGTGATGTGGGTGTGCCGGTGAAGGTCATCGAGAACTTCACCTCCACCCGGGAGATCGACGCGGCCCTGCGCGAGTCCTACGACATCTGATCGACGAGGAGGAACTGCCCATGAATTGGCTGGTGGCTGTCGCCGAGTTCATCGTCAACGAAATCCTGGCCGTACCCGCCTACCTGATCGGCATCATCACCGCCGTCGGCCTGATCGCGCTCCGCAAGACCGTCGGGCAGGTGATCGGCGGCGCCCTCAAGGCCACCCTCGGTTTCCTGCTGATCGGGGCCGGTGCCACCCTGGTGGTGGCCTCGCTGAAACCCCTGGGTGTGATGATCCAGGGCGCGGCCGGCACGAAAGGCGTGGTGCCGACCAACGAGGCCATCGTCGGGATCGCCCAGAAGCAGTTCGGCGCGCAAGTGGCCTGGTTGATGATCCTGGGGTTCGCGATCAGCCTGCTGCTGGCCCGATTCACCCCACTGCACTACGTGTTCCTCACCGGCCACCACACCCTGTTCATGGCAACCCTGTTGACCATCGTGCTGGCCAGCGCCGGCCTGCCGGGAGCCACCGTCGTTCTGCTCGGCGGTCTGCTCCTGGGTGTGGTGATGGTGGCACTGCCGGCCATCTCCCAACCGTGGACCAAACGGATCACCGGCGATGACAGCATCGCCGTCGGCCACTTCGGCACCCTGGGCTACATCGCCTCCGGTATCACCGGACGGTTCGTCGGCGGTGCGAAGAGTCGCTCCACCGAGGATCTGAAACTGCCCGAATCACTGCGTTTCCTGCGGGATTCGATGGTGGCCACCGCGCTGTCGATGGTGCTGATGTACCTGGCGGTGTCACTGATCTATCTGGCCAAAGTCGGCGGGGACACCGCATTCACCGCCTTCGCCGACGACTCCGGCGACGGCGCCGCCAGCAGTGTGGGCAACTACCTCATGATGGGCGTGACACAGGGGCTGAGTTTCGGGGTGGCCGTGGCCGTCATCCTGTTCGGGGTCCGCACCATCCTCGGCGAGTTGGTGCCGGCCTTCCAGGGCATCGCCGAACGGATGGTGCCCGGTGCGGTGCCCGCCCTGGACGCCCCGATCGTGTTCCCGTACGCGCAGAACGCGGTTCTGATCGGGTTCGTCTCAAGTTTTATCGGCGGCCTCGTCGGCCTAGGGGTGCTCTCGCTCTGGCTGGGCCCGGCCTTCGGGTGGGTGCTGGTGCTGCCGGGCCTGGTTCCGCACTTCTTCACCGGCGGTGCCGCCGGGGTGTTCGGCAACGCCACCGGTGGGCGGCGCGGCGCGGTCGCCGGGGCGTTCGTCAACGGTCTGCTCATCACCTTCCTACCCGCCCTGCTGGTCAAGGTGCTCGGCTCGTTCGGCGAGGAGAACACCACCTTCGGTGACGCCGATTTCGGTTGGTACGGAATCCTTCTCGGCAATGCCGCCAAACTGGGTTCGGTGTGGGGTGTGGTCGCGATGCTGCTGATCGGTGCAGGACTGCTGGCCCTAGCCGTCGCGGTGCAGCGCCGCCTCGTCGACACCGACTGGGATCCGTCGCCGGGACGGGAACGGGCGGTCACCGCCGAGGCCGCCCCCGTCGTCACCGGCCGCAGCTACCCCAAGATCCCGGCACCCGCGGGTGCCCCCACGCCCCCGCCGCCGCCGGCGGCGTGATCGACACGTACGCCCCCGCACGACCCCAGCCCGCGCCCGCCGCCCCGGCTGCGCCGCCGAGTGAGGAACCCTGCAGCGCCCCACTCGCACTTTGCCTGCGTGGTTCCTCACTCGACGGGGAAGTTGATCACTTCGCCGCGGTTGATCGACACCCAGTCGCGGGCCTGAAGATACGGTCGGAACGTCTCGGTGATGGCCTCACCGTCGGCGGCGGTCTTGGGCCGCTGAAGCTCGTAAAGGTGCGGGAACTCTGTCCACGCCACCACCGCGTCCCACAGGCGCAGCGCGGCGTCCCCGGTAGGCGGGTCGATGAGCACGGGCCCGAACAGGCACTGGCCGTCCGGGAAGAACAACGTCGGCACCCCATAGCCGGCGGCCTCGACCACCCGCCGATGGTCGGCGAGGACCTCGTCACAGGTGGTCGGGTCGGCGATCGCCTCGTCGACCAGATCAGGATCGAACCCCAACTCCGCCAGCAGATGTCGCGCGACGGCCTTCTCGTGCGGTTTATGACCCTCGACATGCAAGGCCCGCGCCGACCGCTCGTACCAGGCGTCGACGTCGGCCATCGACCGGCGGCGCAGCAGGGCGCCGATACGCATCATCGACCAGCCGTAGGACCACTCCCGTTCCCAGGGGTGCTTCTTGCCCTCGACCCGGTTGATCTCCTCCAGGCTGAAAAACCGCCAATTGACAACCAGCCCGGACAGGTCGCGGACCTCGCGGATCCAGCGCGAGGTCTGATAGGCGTAGGGACACATGATGTCGAAGTGGAAGTCGACGTAATCGGGTCGGGGCATCACGATCATCCCTTCAGGAATCGGGATCTGAGAAGGGCATCTAGCCGGGCAGGCCGGCGGGCATGCGGAATGACCCGGTAGGCCCGTCCGGCGAGTCGCAGTGGTAGGGGCTGACTCGGGTCGGGGCCGGCACGCTCGAACTCCTCCCACAGCCGCTGCACGATGTCGAGGTCGACCGACTCAAGGATGTCCTCCACACGCCACGACGAGCGGGCCGGCAACGGCGCAACCGAACCGGAGCACTGCACCCCCACATCAACCCCGTAGCGGACCCGGATGTACTCCGCGTCCTGCTGGTGGTTGGACCGGATCTGTTCGGCAACCGCGGATTTCAGTGCAGGCCGGGTCTGCGGAATGCGCTGCCCCGATCGCTTCAAGAAGGCCACCAGCCGGTCCAAGCCGGGGAACCGCAGCCCGCCCTCGTCGGTTCCGACGCGCTGTCGATACTGCTCCATCAGCACCATCCCCTCAGCTGAGATCGTGGTGTTCAACCGGGCCGCCGCTGGCGGCAGCCGAACCCCCAGACAGCCCCGCACGACATGCGAGAAGTCGGTGAGAACATCCCCTTGCAGGCCGTTCGGGTAACGCCGGACGTCCAGCCGACCCGGGAACGCCTGCTCCCAGTTCTCGGCGATCCGCCGGAAGCGGTATTCGAACGACACGGGATTGGCGACCGCTGGATGGGGATGGGCCGGCAATTTGAGCTGGTTTTGGGTGCGGGACAGGTAAAAATCGGCGGGATCGCGAACATACAGCACGACGTGAAACTCACCGAACCCCAATGACTCCAGGTCTTGGCGCAACCGGGCTGCCGCCGGAGTGTCCAAACAATTGCTCAAGACCTCCGCCGAAATAATCGCGCCCTCGGCGGATCGCAACGTCCGGAACAGGAACTTCTGGTACTGCCGCCGGACCCGCTGGTAGTGGTCGTCATCCTGCGGGAACTCCACCCGCCTCGGGGGCGGCTGGTCCTGATAGGGCAGGTACAGCATGGCCAGCCGGTTGTGGTTGCGGTCCCCGCGGAACAGCGGGTAGCGGCAGGGCCGTAGCGATCCCGCTCTTTCCGCTTGGGCCAAACACTCCTGGATGGAGGTCGAACCGGTCTTGGGTGTGCCGATGTGCAGCAGGGCGGTCTTGGGGGTCATACCTGCGGTCCTCTCCCGAACCGGGTCCTGAGCAACCCGTCCAACCGGGTGGGCCGCAGCGAGTAGGGGACGGCCCGGTAGGCCCGGGCAGCAGCCCGCACTGGCAGCGGCCGTTTTCGGGGCGGACCGATGCGCGCGAACTCCTCTTTCAGACGCTGCACGATGTCACTGTCGACCGACTCGAGGATGTCCTCCACACGCCAAGACGAACGGGCCGGCAACGGCGCAACCGAACCGGAACACTCCACCCCCACATCAACCCCGTAGCGGACCCGGATGTACTCCGCGTCCTGCTGGTGGTTGGACCGGATCTGTTCGGCAACCCCGGATTTCAGTGCGGGCCGGGTCTGCGGAATGCGCTGCCCCGACTGAGCCAGGAAGGCCACCAGCCGATCCAAGCCGGGAATCAGCAGACTCTCCGCCCCGGGTCCTACCGCCTGCCGGTAGTCCTCGATCATCACCATCGCCTCGGCCGAGAGCGTGGGGTTCAACCGGGCCGCCGCTGGCGGCAGCCCAACCCCCAGGCACCCTTGCATCAAACATGAGAAGTCAGCGACGACATCCTGCTGCGGGCCCATCGGATAACGCCGCACGATCAGGCAGCCCGGGAAGGCCTGCTCCCAGTTATCCGCGATCCGCCGGAACGGGTATCTGAACGACACGGGGTCGACGACAGCTGTCGTGGGGTACAGCGACCACTTGAGCACCTGCTGTGTACTTGAGAGGTAGAATTCAGCGGTATCACGGATATATAAGACCACGTGAAACTGCAGAAACCCCAGGGACTCCAGGTCGTTGCGCAACTGGATGCCAAAGGGCGGGGTCAGGTAGTTGCTCAGCGACTCCCCGGAGATTATCGCGCCGTCGCAGGCCTGCAGTCTGCGGAACAGAAACCGCCGATACCTGCGCCGCGCACGTTGAAAGTCTTCATCATCGTGGCGGTATTGCGCCCGCCAGACCTGGGGTAAATCACCGTGCGGAAGATACAGCGTTGTCAGTCGGTTGTGATTGAGATCGCCGCGATAAAGCGGGTAACGGTAGGGCCGTAGCGATCCCGCTCGCTCCGCCTCTGCGAGGCACCTCTGGATGGACGTGGTACCGGTTTTCGGTGTTCCGATATGCAGCAATACGGTTTTCTGAGTCATGTTTAGCTCGCCGCAGAGGCCAGCAGAGGTGGGCAGTCACCTACCGCGTCGGCGGCCAACTCGAAATGCCAGGGCTCGTTGGCGTAGATCTGGCATAGCCCGAACCGGGCGCCGTTGGCGATCAACCAGTAGTCGGCGTTCACCCCGCTGATATCGACGGCCTGGCCGAGGACATGTTTGGACTGTTCGGGGGTCTGCACGTACTGGCGGGCCGCGCCGAGGCTGCCGTAGGTGGCGATCGCATCGTTGAGCAACTGCTGCTGGAACTCCGGCGAACGCCAACCGGAGGTGATGGTCATCGTGATGCCCTCGGCCGCCGCGACGGTGGCGGCCTGCTGAACCGCGGCGAGCAGGGCGGGGTCGAGGTAGCCCACCGCGGGGTTCGCCACATCCCAGGGCGACAGCATCTGGACGTAGTTGTCGGCCAGTTGGACCGCGGGCTGCCCGCCCGGCGGCGGTCCGGCCGCCAGGGCAGCCACCGCACACACCACGAGAGCGAACCGCACGATCACGATCCTCCCAGAGCGCACGCGTTTAGGCCGAACCGCGCCGCGATCACCGCCCGGCAGGGCACCATTGCCCAGACAGAAAAACGACACTCTGGGGAGTCGGCGTGGCGCTCGTCTTGGCGTTCGGCGTGATGTTGCTGATCAGCGTCTCGCTGTCCGGACTGGCCGCCCGGACGGTGCTGTCCACCGCGCTGCTGTTCCTGATCGGCGGGGCGCTGCTGGGGCCCGGCGGGTTCGGCGTGGTCAACTACACCGCCGACGACGCGATCGTGGCGGTGCTCGCCGACATCGCCCTGTTCACGGTGTTGTTCACCGACGGCCAGCGGGCCAGCGTCCCGGCCCTGCGGGAGGGCTGGCGACTGTCCGGGCGGGCGCTGGGATTGGGCATGCCGCTGGCGATGATCGGAATCGCCGTGCCCGCGCACTACCTGGTGGGCCTCGATTGGCCGACGGCTCTGCTGCTCGGGGCGATCCTGTCTCCCACCGACCCGGTGTTCGCCTCGGCACTAGTGGGCCGCACCGACATCCCACTGCGGCTGCGCAGGCTGCTCAACGTGGAGTCCGGTCTCAACGACGGCCTGGCTCTGCCGTTCGTTTTGATCTTCCTGGCCCTGGCCCAACACGCAGACTCCCATATCGGCCTGGTGCTGCTGGAACTGTTGCTGGGCCTGGTCATCGGGGTGGGGGTGGCGGCTCTGGTGGCGCTGGCTTGGCGCAGCAACATCCTCACCGCCGAACCGCGACTGCAACCGCTGGGTCCGGTCGCCATCGCCATCGTGGTGTACGCCACCTGCCATCTCACCCATGCCAACCCGTACCTGGCGGCCTTCGCGGCGGGTTCGGCGCTGGCCACCCTCGACCACGTCGCCGCCGAGACCTTCGAGCCGTTCGGCGATCTGCTTTCCGAACTCACCAAATTCGCAGCGCTGCTGCTCTTCGGCGCGCTGATCACCCCGGACCGGTTGTCGCATTTGGGTTGGCAGGGCTGGCTACTGGCGGTTCTGGCCATCGTGGTGGTGCGGCCGGCGTCGATGCTGCTGTCCCTGGTCAAGACCGGGATGCCCCGCGCCGAGAAACTCACCGCGGCCTGGTTCGGCCCCAAGGGGTTCGCCTCGGTGGTCTACGGCCTGCTGGTTCTACAAGCTGGAATACCTAACGGCGAGAAGCTCTTCGACCTGATCGCCGTGACGATCGCCCTGTCGATCATCCTGCACTCGTCCACCGACGTCCCGGTGGCGCACAAGTTGCGCATCGAACCGCCCGATCACCTTCCGGCCGGTCATGACCCGGTGCCGGCGCCGCAACCCGAAGGTGGACCACCGCCGAGACCATCTCACGACCCCAGGATGTAGCGGCCACACACCTCAACGCAGCAGAGCGGTCAGCACCACGGCGAAGACCAGGGCCGGGGCAGCGATTCCGGCGGTGAAGGCCATGCCAAACCGCCGACCCCCGGAACTGAAGGCCAGCGCGATCTTCACCAACGTGTTCGATGCCAGGGCGGCAGCGACAGCTGCCTGTGCCGTGTTGACGGCGATGTCACCGTTGGCGGCCAGGCTGGCCGCGGCCACCGATCCGGCGTGCGCGTCGGCCAGGCCCGCCCCGAAAGCGCCCAGAACAGCACCGCGAGGGCCGAGAACCTCTGCACCCCAACGTCCCAACAGCAACGCGAAGACCAACACAGCCGCCAGGATCAGGGCGGGCTTGAGGGCGAACGGCCTGCTGTCGGGGACCGGGGGTCGGTCTTCGGACGACGATTGGCTGTCGTGGCGAGCACCCCGGTAGACATAGGCCGCGACCGCGACAAGCACCACCGCGGCGGCCAGCACCGGGGGCCACAACCGGTGCAGCACGGCCGGGGCGACGTAGCCGATCACGATCAGTAGTTGCCCGAACGTCGACAGGCTCGCCACCAGCGCGCTGGCCAACGGAGCCCGCACCCCTTCGGTTCGGCTCAACCGACCCATCGAGGCGGTGGTCGCACTGGCCGAGACGAATCCGCCGGCCAGTCCGGTGATCACCAGGCCCCGTTCGGCGCCTAGCGCGCGTACCCCGAGATAGCCCAGCCAACCGATCCCGGTGAGCAACACCACCAGCAGCCACACCTTGGCGGGGTTGAGCACACCGTAGGGGCCCATCGGCTGATCCGGCAGCAGCGGCAGCACCACGAAGGCCACCACGAAGAACTTGATGGCGTCCTCCATTTCGACCTCGGTGACGATGTCGCGGGCGAAGCGGTGGATACGCGTTTTGGACAGCAGCAGCCCGGCGACGACGACGGCGAGCGCAACCGCGACCCCCGGACGGTGGTAGGCCAGGGCGCCGAGCAGATAGGTGACGACGGCGGCGATCTCAGTGGTGGTACCCGGATCGTTGGAGTTGGTTCGGTAGTACGCCAGCGCCATCAGCGCGGCAACACCGACCAGACCGGCGATCACCGCCCACGGCCCGAACGTCGCGGCGACCGCACCGAGCAGTGCCAGCAGCGCGAACGACCGCGATCCGGCGGGCAGCGTGCGACCGTGGCTACGCTCCCGCTCGAACCCCAGCAGCAGTCCGACCGCCAGGGCCACCAGATAGGGCTGCAGCACCTGCCAACTCATCGGCGCAGCGTCACCGCATCACCGAACCGCCAGGACACGTGTCGACGTCGCTGCCACGTCGCCCCCTCCCCCCGACAACACGGCTCAGATCGCTGTGATCGTGATGCTACGCCCCGGGGCACCGTTCACTCAGACCTTCAATCAGCGCAGCACTTGACACCTCCCACTAATCTGGACACGCCTGAGCCCACAATTTGCTGGACTTGGGGTTCTGACCTGCTCGAGGAGGTGCGGTGAGCACAGTGGTGGATCCCCCGCTGTTTCGGGAGTTTCCGTTCAACATCGGGTTGCGACTGCTCGCACCTGGCGACATCCGGCCCACTGTCGAGCAGCGCGCGAACTACCGGCGCTTCACCCAGATGGGCGATCCGTTGGCCGACGATCTCGTTGCGGCCTTCCGGAGGTTGCCGGCCGGGTTCGGCCGGGCGCAGTTCGAAACCGCGGTCGAGCAGGGAATCGGCGCCGTCGACGATCCCATGCCGGAGTTGGTCGCGTTCTTCGCCGCGGTCGATGCCCGGCCGTACTGGGTCGACCAACGCAAACTCGACCATGCCGTGCGGGTCTCGGCCCGCATCGGGATGATCCCCAGTTTCACCGCCATGTCGATGTTCTCGTTGATGGGCGGCTACCTTGCCTCCCGGGCCGACAAGACACTGGTCGCCACCGGAGACCTCGAGGCGATGGCCCCCCGTCGACTGGCCGAGACGCTGACCTGGACCGTCGACGTCACCGCGCCCGGGGCCCTGGAACGCTTCGCTCCCGGTTTCACCAGCACCCTGCGGGTACGACTGATGCATGCCATGGTGCGCGCCGGGATGTCACGGCGCCCGGACTGGGATTTCGGCGAATGGGACCAACCGGTCAACCAGTCCACGATGGCCGGCACGCTGATGCTGTTCTCGATGGGCAACGTGATCGGCTCACAGGCCTTGGGCGTTCGGTTCAGCCGCCGCGACAAGGACGCACTGTTCCACTTCTGGCGTTACGTGGGTTTTCTGCTCGGGGTGGACGCCGAGTTGTTGCCCGCCGACGAAGCCGATACCTGGCGACTGATGTGGCTGCAGGCCGACTACGAGTTCTGGCCCGACGAGGACTCGACCCGGTTGGGACACGCCCTGCGCTCGGCGGTGGGCCCGCTGGCCATCGGTCACAGTCGCCATCCCCTGGCGCACCTCGCCCGGGGCGTCACCACCGAATTCCTTTGCGCCTACAGCAGATTGATCCTAGGTCCGTCCAACGCCGAAGCACTGGAACTGCCCGATAACAAAGTCGCGCAACTGATGGTCGCCGGCTTCGCCGCGACGAACTACGCGGTGCGCTACCCGATGCGGGTGGTGCCGGGATTGAACAGGGTGTGGGAGACGGTCGGTAGGTACACCATCGAGAGGTTCTCCGCACAAGCGATGAAGCACCACGGCGGGGACCGGACCTACCGTCGTCACGACGGGCTGGGAACCGATTCGCGTCACCGGCGCCAGAAGCGAGCCCAGGGCTGAGTTCGCCAGGGAGATCAGCCGTCGCCGCGGACTCGGGCCCGCGCGACCGCTGACGCACCGTCGCCGACAATGAGCCACAGGGCGGTCAGCTCATTGATCAACTGGTCGAGAGTGATTGTCGCAGTGCCGTTGACGAAGGACAGGATGGCTTCGGCGGTTCCGCCGACCACGAACGCGGGTGCCACCTGAGCCAGCGGGTCGGACTCGAGTTCGACTCCGTGGATCAGCCGGGCCTGAGCGATGAGAATCTGCGTCAGCCCGTTCATCACTGTGGCGCGATGCGCGGCGACGGCCGGCGTCGCGGCGACCCCGCCCAACAGGACACGCGCGCGGCGCGGGTCGCGGACCAACTCTCTCACCAGCGCGCTGACGCTGAGAAGAGCTTGACGCTCAAGGGGTTCGCCGATTGCCCGCGCGAATGCTTCCAGCGTAGCTGTTCCCACATCGGCGGCGATGTCATCGACGACCGCCGATGCGAGTCCGTCCAGATCGCTGAAGCTCTCGTAGAAGTAGCGCTTGTTGAGTCCGGCGGCGGCGCAGACCTGATCCACCGTGGCGGTCCGCCACTGATCGAGGGCCATGATCTCCAAGGCGGCGCCCACCAGACGTCCACGTCGTTCGCGCCGGCGTTCCGCGGCGGACAGACCTCGGTACTTCCCCTCGGAGGCGGTTGGCACGCCGTCCATCGTGACATTTCCGGCTTCAACTGCCGGAACCGTTGACACCACCCCGATAGTCTGGCACGGTTTCGTACCAGATTGTTCGATTCCGGAAGGTGCCCCGATGACCATGCCCGCCAAGACCAGCCGGCCTTCCGCCACCGCGGAACGCTCGACCGCCGCGTCGCCCTCGAGTGGCTCACTGCTGGAGGAACTTCGGGCCTTGGCCGCCAGATCACCGGTACTGGCCCGCGTGCAGGCCTGGGAGTACCTCCGCGACCTCGGCTCGTCGCGAAACCAGTCCCAACTCGAGGCGCTGTTCGCCCGCGGCTCGGCTCCCCAAGGACCGGACGGCGCCCTTGAGGGCCTCATCGTCGGCCCAACTTTTCGGCATTCCGGAGGCCTACCTGGCCAACCCGCTGATGAAGATCGAGCCGACCTGGCGCGGCAAGACATTCGACGCGGCCGGGGGCACGGGCTACAACCGCCTGGCCCCCATTGCCCGATTCGCGATGCCACTGCTGGCGCCGCTCTACCGAGGGCTTCGCGAGTTCCGCGGCGAGATCGTCGGCTTCGATTTCAACCATCGCATCGACACCGCTGTGGTCGAGCCCAAGATTCAGGTTCGCGCCCTTGACTACAGCGTGCCGCAATATCGCAATCCCAGCGTCCGCACCTTCCCGATCAAGCGGACCCGCGATGAGATCGTGGAGTTACTACCCGGCCTCTACCTCGGCCGCGCGCTGTTGACGATGCCCGACGGCGAAATCCGCAACATCGCGTGGTTCGCGTTGCGGGAGTTCACCGACGAGGCCGGCCAGTGATCGGGCTGCACGGAGCCGTCGTCTGCGTGACCGGCGGTGCACGGGGAATCGGCCGCGCCACCGCCGCCGAGTTGACGCGACGCGGAGCGACAGTCTGGATCGGCGACATCGACGAGGCGGGCGCGGCTGAAACCGCCGCTGAGCTTGGTTGTCGCTCAACTTATCTGGATGTCACCGATCCGGACAGCTTCGGTGATTTCCTGGCCGCTGCGGGCGCCGACTCTCCGGTCGACATGCTGGTCAACAACGCCGGAATCATGCGCATGGGGCCGTTCCTGGAACAGAGCCTGCACGGACATCACCAAGAGGTCGCGATCAACCTGCTGGGCGTGATCAACGGGATGCACCTGGCGCTACCGGGAATGCTCGAGCGCAGACATGGCCACATTGTCAACGTCGCCTCCATGGCGGCAAAGGTGACCACGCCCGGAATCGCGGTGTACTGCGCGAGCAAGTTCGCCGTCGCCGCGTTATCCCGGGCTGTCCGCGCGGAGATCACGAATTCCGGCGTCAGCGTCACCACCGTGCTGCCCGCAGCGGTCAAAACAGAACTCACCGCCGGTGTTTCGCTGGATCTACAGCCCATCCTGAAACCCGAGGACGTCGCCACGACCATCGCCGACAGTGCTCGGCAGTCGTCTCGCGAGATCACCGTCCCACGCTGGCTCGCGCCGATCGGGACGCTGGAACAGGCAACGCCTGAACCGATCCTGGAGACCGCCAAACGACTCTTCACCCGCAATCGGCCGCCGGGTGACTTCGACGAAGACGGCCGCCGCGGCTACACCGAGAGGGTCAGCCGGCAAGGCGGTCAGCAGCAGCGTTGACCCCGCCAAGCCGCCCTGCCCTCCCGAACAGCGACGGCACCAATCACCAACGCCGCCAGCGGATCTGCCCAGGACCACCCGAACAGGCTGTGGAGAAGTAACCCGATGAGCAGCACGCCGGACAGGTAGGTGCACAGCAGGGTCTGCTTGGAGTCAGCGACCGCACTGAGCGACCCAAGTTCCCGGCCGGCCCGGCGCTGGGTATAGGACAGCACCGGCATGATGACCAAAGACAGGGCGGCAAGCACGATGCCGGGCGTCGACGGCGCCGCCTCCTGCTCGCCCAGGAGAGCCCGCAGCGATTCCACGGTGACGTACGCGGCGAGAGCGAAGAACGAGACAGCGATGATCCGGAGCGCCGTGCGCTCCCGGGCCTCCGGATCGGCCGCGGAGAACTGCCATGCCACTGCCGTCGCGGAGGCAACCTCGATCAGCGAATCCAAACCGAAGCCGATCAGCGCCGTCGATGACGCGATCGCCCCCGCGGTCAACGCGATCGCCGCCTCGATCACGTTGTAGGTGATCGTCGCCGCCACCAGCAGTCGCACCCGACGGGTCAACACCGCACGCCGTTGCGCCGTCGGGCCCGGGGTCGGTACGGGGGGTTCGTTCGCCGAACAACCCTGCGAGCACGGCTCGGCCGAGTCCGCCGCAGAACGGGAGGTCGGGTCCATCACGTCACGTCCGATCACAGGCCCAGGGTCTTGGCGATGATGTCGCGCTGAATCTCGCTGCTGCCGCCGGCGATGGTGCCGACCACCGCGGCACGGAACTGTTCTTCCATCCCACCTTCGGTGGCGTAGCCCATACCGCCCATCATCTGAATCCCCTGCAGCGCAGTCTCCTTGGCCAACTCGGTGGCCTTGAGCTTGACCATCGAGGCTTCCCGTGGCATCAACTTGTCCGGGTTCTCATCAACCCGCTGGGCGATGTCATGCACCAGCAGGCGGGTGCATTCGATCTCCGTCGCCAGGTCAGCCAGACGGTGCGAAAGCGCCTGGAACGTGCCCACCGGGCGACCGAACTGATGGCGGGTCTTCACGTAGTTCAGCGTGTCGTCGAAGGATCGGCGGGCCTGCCCCAGCGCCAACGCACCCACGATGACCCGTTCGGTGTTCAAGCCGGCGATCAGCTGGGACCAGCCCTGGCCCTCGACTCCGACGATCCGCTCCTCGCCCACCTCGCAGTCGGTGAAGAACACATCGTTGACGGGGGCGCCCATGGTGGGGATCGGACGAATGTCGATCCCGGGCGCCGAGGTCGGTACCGACAGCATGGAGATGCCCTGATGCTTGTCCCCGCTGTCGGAACTGCGGGCCACCACCAGGATGTGATCGGCGATGTGGGCGTTGGAGATCCACATCTTCTGGCCGTTGAGCCGGTAGCCGCCGTCGACCTTCTCAGCCTTGCACCGCAGCGAGGCGACGTCGGATCCCGAACCGGGCTCGGACATCGCCACGGCAGTCGGAGTGCCCGCCACGACAGCGCCGAGGATCTCCTTCTTGAGATCCTCAGCGGCGAAGTTGAGGTAGATGTGCGCGACGATGAGCGTGACGCTGAAGCTGGCGATCGGAATCTGGTTGTAGGCGAGTTCCTCGACGAACAGGCAGGCGTCGAAGAGACCGCCGCCGGCGCCGCCGTACTGCTCCGGGATGGACAGCCCGAGAAAACCCAGTTCGGCAAGCTTGCCGGCGATCTCCTCGTTGTGATGGATGGTGCCGCCGTTGGTCAGAGCCAGTCGCTGCTCCCGAGTGCCGCACTCCCTGGCGGCGAACTCCCTGATAGTGGTGACCATGGCGCTCTGTTCGGCGGTCAGTTGCAGGCTCACGGTGCACTCCTCGGCTCGGTGAACTCCTCAGCGCTGGGTGGGGTCCCCAAGCCTCTATCGTGACAGGCGTGGAGTCCCCCAAACAGACCGGCGGGCCGGGTCTGACCCGGCGTCGACTGCTGGCCTATGCCGGCGGTGCGGGGCTTGCCTCCGTCGTCGGCGCGCATGCCTCACCCGCCCTGGCCGCCCCGGCCGCGTCCGGGGTCATCCTGTGCCGGGACTCCTGGGGCGCCCAACCGGCGCGGGCCGGCGGCCGGCCGCAGACGATCACCCGGATGACCATTCACCACTCCGCGGTGGCACTGCCCGACAACCGGGCCATCATCGCCCGCCTGCAGCAGCATCAGCGGTTCCATCAGGACGACAGGGGCTGGGTGGACATCGCCTATCACATGGCCGTCGACCGCGACGGCAACATCTTCGCCCTGCGCGACACCGCGATCGCCGGCGACACCGCCACCGACTACGACACCACCGGGCATTTCCTGGTGTTGTGCGAGGGCGACTTCGATCAGGAGAACGTCAGCCAGGCACAACTGGACGGGGCCGCCCTCGCCTTCGCCTGGGCCACCCAGCAGTTCGGCATCGGGGTGGACACCTTGGCCAGCCACCGGGAGGTGGCGTCGGGGACAGCCTGCCCCGGACAGAGCCTGCAGGCCCATGTCGACTCCGGCGATCTGGCGCAGCGGATCACCGCGTTGGTCTCCACCGGCTTCGACTTACGGCCACTGTGCGGCGCAGAAGCCGACAATCGGGTCGCGGCCATCGAAGCGGGTCGATAACGACCCGCTGCTGGCGAACATCACCCGGTCGCATCCAGCCCGTGCGCCAAAGGCTCTCCCGATAGCGTGTAGTGCCCGTATGCTCGCCCCATGAGCTCATTCTTCGACAAGAACCGGACACTGGAGCAACGCCGTCAGGCGGTCTCCAACATGTACGACTTCTTGGTGAGGGGCGGGATCGCCGACACGACCCGAATGCCCTCGGAGATCATCGACGAAGCCCACAAGGCCACCCTGCATCGCTACCTGCCCGCAGATAAGCCACTCGACGGCGACCCGGTGTTGCTGGTGCCACCCCTGGGGTCGCAGTCGATCTGCTTCGACCTGCGGCGCGGATGCTCGCTGACCGAGCACCTGCTGAAGGCCGGCCGACCCACCTACCTGGTGGACTACGGCGAGATCGGCCTCGCCGACCGCAACCTGGGCATCGAGTTCTGGGTGTCTGAGGTCGTTCCGAATGCGATCAAGAAGGTGTCCGCGGACTCCGGCGGTCGACCGGTGCATCTGATCGGTTGGTGCCTCGGTGGGGTGATCTCGATCCTGACCACCGCGGCCTACAGCGACCTTCCGATCAAGTCGGTGTCCATGGTCGCCAGCCCGTTCGATCTCAGCAAGCACGAGATGATCGCACCGCTGCGAAAGGCCGGCAAGTACACCGGCGGCCGGATCATCGGCACCGGGTTGAAGGTGCTCGGCGGTCTGCCCGCGCAGATCGTCGGCCCCGCCTTCAAGGCCACGTCACTGACCACTTACCTGAAGAAGCCGATCACGTTGCTCAAACACCGTGACGACCGCGAGTTCTTGGCCCACGTCGAGGCGGTCGACGGGTTGATGAACAGCATGCTGGCCTATCCGGGGCGGGCCACGCTGCAGGTCTACCAACGTCTCGTCCAGCAGAACGATCTCGCGGACGGCACCATCCAGGGGCCCAACAAATTGGTGAAACTCGCCGACATCCGGGTGCCCGTGCTCAACGTGGCCGGCGTCTCCGACGTGCTGGTGCCGGTCGAGGTCGCCCACCACGTCGGCCAACTGCTGCCGAATTCGCCGATGGTGCGCCTCGAGACCGCACCCGGCGGTCACCTCGGGGTGCTGACCGGACGCTCGGCGGCGGCGACGACCTGGAAGATGATCGACGACTTCCTGGACAAACAGCCCGCCTGACCGCCGCCGCTATCGGCCACGCCTGTCAGAGGCGCCGGATAGCCTGCCCTCAACCGACGCAGGCGAGGGAGATTTTCGGTGCCGAGCATTTTGGAGGGACTGCCGCGGGGCACCCGGACGGGCCTGATCTCCGGGGGCATTCTGCTCGTGTGGGCATTCGGCGAGGGATCCTGGGGGCTGGGCTTGATCGCGGTCGCGGTGCTGGCTGTGACCGGATGGAACTACTACATCCGGCACGTCAAGAAGCCTGAGCCGTGGCCCTGGCCGCCCTACCTTCGCGACCAGGCCGAGGCCCTGGCCCGGCCGATCGACCCGACTCCCAAACGGATCCTGCCGGCCGACGAGAAGACGGCGCTCGTGGCAAAGGTCGCGACCACCAAGGACGATCTGGCGCGACTGGTCGCCGATAAACCCCCGGCCTGGCCGTGGGCGCTCTTCGCCTCGGTTCTGGTGCAGCGCCGCAACGGCGTGGGCGCTCGACTTCGGGACGTCGCGTCGGGCTACCAACCCCGATCCGGGATGGCACCGCTGTCCGGCCCCGCCTACTCGCAGACGGCCCAACAGGCGATGAGCACGATCGTCGACATCTGCGCGCAGCTTGAGCAGTTCATGCTCAGCCCCGCATTCAAGGGCGCCTTTGGGCAGGCCGGAAGCAACACCGACACCGACGCCGACGCCGACGCGGTCACCGGCGTCGCCAACCGACTGATGGACTACCACCAATCCCTACTCGTCCAGGCGGAGACCTGCCTACAGACCCCGGTCGACGGCGACGAGATCGTCTTCGTCCAGGACGTCGGCGCGTTGACCCTGCAACCGTTGATCGGTTACGACAGTTTCATCTCCACCATGTGCGCCCGCATCGGACAGGCCCAGGACCTGCTGCCCTACGGCAAGGGCGTCATCGAACTCGACGAGGTGGCCTTGGCGATCGACATGCCCGACGGACTGTCTGAACGCATCCACGCCCACCTCAAGCGACTCAACTCCTGACCACGCCGATTGGGATGACTACGCCGGTCAGGATCACGCAGGCGGTTGGGATCAAGCAGGGTTGAGCAGTCGCGGTTCCAGGACCACGTTGTCCTTGAACCGATCCAGGCTCTTGGCCGCCGCCAGGACGGCAAGGTCGGCCAACGGCTCGAGGACGATCACCGCGAGGTAGGCCGCGCCGAAGGTGGCGATGCTGGCCACCGTCGGGGCGGTGAAGCCCTGACCGTAGAGGGCCCAGAATCCGACCCAGGTGACGATGCCGGCCTGATAGGTGGTCGACAGCGCCAACGCCTGCCGGTAGCGCAACTTCACATATGGTGTGTTGGGCGCGATCACCCGATTGGCCACGTACTGCAACCCGAACAGCGGCACCAGCAGGGTGGTGATGTTCATCCCGTACTGCGGCAGGTCCGCCGGCGCGAAGAGCACACCCTGCAGCAGCAGGCCGGCGGCCAGTCCGATGGCGGCTGGGCCCATCCCGAACAGCAGGAACAGCGTCGACCCGAAGATCAGGTGCACCTCGGAAACCCCGACGGGCGCGTGCGGGAAAACCTGAAAGAAGGTGAACACCAACGCGGTTGCGGCCATGCCGCGAACCAGCACCGACGGGGCTCCCCGCTCTTTGGCTGACGTCCACACCGCCCGCAGGGCGTACAGGCCGGCACCGCCGGCAGTGACGTAACTGAGTGCGATCTTGGAACCTTCGACGATTCCCGGTTCGATATGCACAACCATTCCCTTCGGGGCGACTCCGATGACTCCGTCGCCCACGAGCGTCCACCGACGCGGTGCTCGCCCATTCCACGAGGCGACGGGTCGCCGGGTGCGGCGCACCCGGCACGGTTGGCAGGTCTTCGGACTCGCAGGCCCACACCCTCTCGGATGTCCCTACTAGCTGCCGCTTCCCAGCCCGCCGGGGCCAGTGCTGATGACAGCGTTCGTTCCTGCATACCGCTGCGGGACAGTCCCGGACTCACACCGGGTTCCCTCTCGCGATGCGCCACGCGCTCGCACCACTCGACTCCGCGACGCGCCATGCCCGCCGCGGAGAACCAACCGCAGTGCGGACGCTATCAGTTCGGGTCGTTTCCCAGGCCCTGACGAGAAGGACCGGACGACACTGCGGTGCCGAGGCGCCTCGCTGGGATAAATTGCCATCGTGGCGGAGTCTGAGGAGCACGTGTTCAGGGCCTCCTCTGCGCTGGCCGACGTGGACATCGAGGGGTGGACGCAACGCTTCGACCTGTTGTCAGATCCGCACCGACTAGAGATTCTGCTGTCGTTGCACCGGGTTCCGGGGATCTGCGTCGGCGAGTTGGCCCAGGCCCTGGACCGGTCGGAGAACGCCGTGTCCCAGGCGCTGCGGATCCTGCGGCAACAGGGCTGGGTCACCTCGTCGCGGGCCGGCCGTCAGGTCAGCTACCGGCTTGCCGACCACACCATCCACGACCTTCTGCACTGGATCGGTGCCGCGCACTCCTGAACACGCCCCCCGACCAGAAACATCTGATTATCTGAACAGCTAGACAGATGTTCTGCCCCTGGAATAGGGTTCGACCGTGCATATGAGCGACGGCATCATCAATGCCCCGACCTCGGTACTCTTCGGCGTCATCGCCGCCGGCGGACTGGCAGTGTGCGCCCGTCGGGCACGCGACGAACTCGACGAGCGCACGGTGCCCCTCGCCGGATTGGTGGCGGCGTTCATCTTCGCCGTCCAGATGGTGAACTTCCCGATCCTGCCCGGGGTGAGCGGCCACCTCCTGGGCGGTGCGCTCGCGGCGATCCTGGTCGGCCCCTGCACCGGGGCACTGTGCATCGCCATCGTGTTGGTGGTCCAGGCGTTGCTCTTCGCCGACGGGGGCGTGAGCGCACTGGGCGCAAACATCACCAATATGGCCTTGATCGGCGTCGCGGCGGGCTACAGCACGGCCGTGGTCATCACCGCCGCACTGCGCAGAAGTCGTCTCGGCCTGTCCACCCGGTCACTGGGCATTGCCTCGTTTGTCGCGGCGGTCGTCGGGACATTTTGCGCAGCAATGGGTTTCGTCATCGAGTACTCGATCGGCGGTGCTGCCCAGGCGGCATTGGGCTCGGTGACGGCCTACATGTCCGGCACGCACCTGCTGATCGGAATCGGAGAGGGCGTCATCACAGCGGTGACGGTGATGGCCGTGGCCAGGGTCCGCCCCGATCTGGTCTACCTGCTGCGTCAGCAGCGCAGCGCCGAACGAGTCGCCGCGTGAAACCCGATCGCAAGTTCCGGGTCGGCGTGCTGATCGTCACCCTGCTGATCGCGGGAGGACTGTCCTACCTGTCCAGTCCCAGTCCCGACGGACTCGACTCGACCACCCTGCGGGGCTGCGAGATCGTCGACCACGACGGTTCCGAGCAGTTGGTCGGGCAGTGCATCGCCCAGGATGCGCGGGAGCATGCGCTCGCCGGTTCCCCGATGGCCGACTACACGGTGGGCGGCGCCGAGGGCACCGGCGGTGTCGCCGGGGTGGCCGGGGTGGCGGTGACGTTGGCCGTGGCGGTCGCGCTGTTCTGGCTCCTCGCCCGCTCCCCGAACCGTACTCAGAGCACCGCGACACCCTCGCCTACCGACCACGGACCCTGACGTGGGCGGCGGGCACTCCCACCCGTTGTACCGCGACGGCCGTTCTGTTGTGCATCGGCTTCCGGCCGAGGTCAAAATCGTGACCCTGCTGGTGTTCGTGCTCGCCGTCGTGGCCACTCCCCCTGAGGCTTTCTGGGCGTTCGGGATCTATGCGCTGATCCTGGTCAGTATCTGGCGACTGGCCCGCATTCCGCTGCGCTGGGTGTTGCCGCGGATGCTGATAGAGGTTCCCTTCGTCGTGCTGGCGGTGCTGCTGCCGTTCGCCGAGGGCGGCGAACGGATTCGCCTCGCGGGGTTGTCCCTGTCGGTGACCGGGTTGTACGCCGCGTGGGGAATCATCGTCAAAGGCACCCTCGGGGTGGCGGCATCATTAACGCTGGCCGCCACCACCCCGGCCCGGGCGCTTCCCCTGGCGTTGTCCCGACTCGGGGTGCCGGCGCTGGTGACCTCGGTTCTGGTGTTGATGGTGCGCTACATCGACGTTCTCAGTGCCGAGGCGAGCCGAATGCGGATGGCCAGGCTGTCCCGAGGGGACTCCCCGCGAACCCTGCATCAAGCCGGCGCGATCGCCAAAGGCGTTGGGACGCTGTTCCTGCGGTCCTATGAACGCGGTGAGCGGGTGTATCTGGCGATGCTGTCCCGCGGTTATGACGGACGGGTTCCCGACCTGACCCTCGGCTCCGGAGGTGCGGTGCGCGCCTCACCGGCCGTGTGGGCGACGGCTCTGCTGCCGGCGGTCACCGCCGTGGGGATCGCTGTGACAGTGTGGATTTCGCGGTGACACCCGCAATTCGGGTGCAGGCCCTCCGGCATGTCTATCCGGATGGTCATCACGGACTCGCCGGCGTCGACCTCACCGTTCAGCCCGGTGAACGGGTGGCGGTACTGGGCCCCAACGGTGCCGGCAAGACCACGCTGATGCTGCACCTCAACGGCGTACTGACGGCGACCTCGGGCACCATCGAGATCGGCGGAGTGCCGATCACCCGCCAGACCTTGCGCCGGATTCGGCAACACGTGGGCGTGGTGTTCCAGGATCCCGACGATCAACTGTTCATGCCGACCGTGGCTCAGGATGTGGCCTTCGGCCCGGCCAACTTCGGGGTGCGCGGTGCGGAACTGGCCGAACGGGTGCGGGCCGCGCTGGACGCGGTGTCGCTGGCCGAGCAGGCCCAGCGCAGTCCCGCGCATCTGTCGATGGGCCAACGCCGCCGCGCGGCGCTGGCCACGGTGTTGGCGTGCCGGCCCAACATCCTCGTCCTCGACGAACCGTCGGCCAATCTTGACCCGGTCGCCCGCCGGGAACTGGCCGAGACGTTGCTGTCCCTGGACCCGACGATGCTGATCGTCACCCACGATCTGCCCTACGCGGCTCAACTCTGCGACCGGGCCGTGGTGATCGACGGTGGGGTCGTCGTCGCCGACGGCGACATCGGGTCGATCCTGGGCGACGCCGAACTGCTCAGTAGACACCGCCTTGAACTGCCGTGGGGGTTTCAGGTGCCCACCGGGGACCGGCGTTAGCCGACGTTCGCCTCGATGTCGCCGATCGTGATTTCGAAGGGGCCCTGCTGCTTGTCGAGGATGTAGATCGAAACCTGGCTTATCCCGGACGGATCCACGATCGGTGGCGCCTCGGGTGCCGGATCCAGGCGCATGCCCACCGGCTGGAAATTCGCAACGGGGAGTTGGTAGACCCGCTCGACACCGGCCTCGGTGGGGAATCGCTGGATGTAGGACCAGGGCTGTCCCGCAGTGCCCACCCTGAGTACGTAGGTTCGGCCGTCGCCCACCGCGCGCACGGCCAGCGACGTCGCACCCGCTGCGCGTTGTCCAATGCCGGGATCCTGTGGGCTGCGGGCCGAGGCGAAGCCGCCGTTGTTCTCCAGCGAGACGTTGCCGGAGAAAACCAGGCCGCCACCGCCGAAGGTGACCTGCGAGGTCGACCGGCCACCCATGACCGGGTCGTTGACCGTGGTCCACGCGGCCACTGCGGCGGCATCGTCGAGATCGACGAGGTTGACCGCCGACCCTGCCTGAACCACCGCCGGGGCGGACGAGGTGGCCGTCGCAGGCGCGGTGGTTTCGTCGGCGTCGGCGATTCGCGCGGCGCTGCCGCACGAGGTGAGAACCGGCAGCAACATGGCCGTCGCGACGACGACATACCCGCCCCGCGTCCGGAAGGCGGCGGACGACCGCGAGCCACCGAACCAGCGGGAGCGCAAGCCAGCCATCACCCCAGCCTATCGGGGTGGCCAGATCGGGGATCTCCGGTGCAGCGCGGGTATCCCCGCCGACGCCGGTGGCGCAGGGGTGTCGGGAGCGCAAAGATGGGACGTGAGTGCGACACCGCACCCGGTCAGGAGATGTGTGTGACTGAGGTTTCCTCCAGTCCTGTTCTCGACGCCGAGGTGATCATCGCCGGTGCGGGGCTGTCAGGTCTATCGCTCGCGGTGGCCCTGCTCGACGCGGGCCTGCCGGACGGTGCCCGGATCATCCTGGTCGATCCGCGTGACGCGCTGAGTGGCGCGGATCGCACATGGTGTTTCTTCGATCTGGTGCCACACGCCTTCGAGTCCGCGATCACTCACCGTTGGGGTCGGTGGCGCGTCCGCAACGGCGTCCACGAGGTGGTTCGCTCCGCCCCGGGAATCGCCTACTGCCGCATCCCTGGGGAGCGGTTCTACGACGTCGCCCTCGACCGCCTCGCCGCGGCGGGCCCGCGGGTCGAGATCATGCGCGGCGTGAAGGTCGAGAACCTCGAAGGTCGCGGCGGTCACGTCGACGTCCACACCGATGCGGGAGTGCTGCGGGCGCGCCTGGCGATGGATTCACGGCCACCGTCGCTGGAACGCACCGACGACGGGAAAGACGTCCACCTGTTGCAGCACTTCCGCGGCCGTGTCGTGCGCAGCGCTGAGCCGGTCTTCGAGGCCGATACCGCGACAATCATGGACTTCGACGTCTCCCAGGCCCACGGGATCCACTTCGTGTACGTGTTGCCGTTCGACGCCCACACCGCCCTGGTCGAGAGCACGTTCTTCACCGGACAACTGCTGCCGGACGCGGTGTATGAGACGGCGATCGACAGCTGGCTCTCCCGACGCCATCCCAATGCGGCGTTTGAGACCCTCTCCCGCGAGAGCGGGGTGATCCCCATGACGACGAAACCTTTCGATGTCTGGCCGAGCCCGCGGGTCGTCCGCATCGGCACCGCAGGTGGACATGTGAAGCCGTCGAGCGGATATGCCTTCTTGGCCGTGCAGCGTTTCGTCAGCGCGTTTGCGCCACGGGTGATCTCCGCGCTGCGGACCGATGGAGTCGCCGAGCCACCCGAGGCGCGCAGCCCGCGCACCACAGCACTCGACACCATCTTCCTTTCGTATCTGCGCAGTTGTCCCGAGCGTGCGCCGGGCACGTTCTACCGGCTGTTCGAGAGGGTGCCCGCCGGGGTGTTGACTCGCTTCCTGTCCGACAGCGGAACGCTCGCAGACGATTTGACGGTCATGCGCAAGAGTGACTCCCCGCGGCTGGCGCTCGAGGCGATCCGTGCGACTCCCCTGGTGCGGCGTCGCACACGGTAGGACCACTGGACCCAGTCACCCGGGGTGTTGAAACCCGTCTGCAGGTCAGAGTCCGTCGATGTGGATGGTGAA
>CAYXBN010000032.1:34187-37716 GCA_964463215.1 uncultured Mycobacterium sp.
GTGACGGGTGGCCTTGGAGCTTGTAGTCGTACCAGGCCTTCGAGTAAGGAATCGTCCAGCCGTCCTCTTCCCGCTTCACCCAGATCGCGGTGCCGCCCCACAATTCATGATGCGCGTCGCCCTCGTTCCAGCTTTCCCTGGTGTTCACGAAATCGGAGTTCGCCGGGGCGAAGGCGGTGTCGGGTCGACTCGCAAGCGGGTCCACGATCTTGAGGCGGACCGGCCCGACATACGACAGGCCGTTGCGATCGAGGGCATAGAAGGACAAGACCCCGCCCTTGCCGTCGTCGTCGTCGGCCGACATGGTGTACGGCAACTCGTCGCCAGGAAAAAGGACCGCTCGATGGGGGCCGTTGGTCAGGCCGGTGTAGTCGGGCCCCATCTCTGCCAACACGATCTGCTTGCTGAAGTTCTTGATCATCCCCTTGACGCCATCATTGCTGTTATGGCCATCCTGCCCCCCATTTTCCATCGGGGTGTCCTTGGTTGCCCGCAACAATTTCGCGCCCAGCGTGCTCAGGGCCTCCGTCTGAACCTGGTACCAAGGACCGAATCCGTAAGTTGTCGGGTACGTGCCGAGTTGCGTTGCGAAGTGTCTCGAGCTTCTCGTTGTGCCGTACTGATCCTGGAACTCCGGGACCTCCCAGCGGATTGCGCCGGAGCAGTCGGAGGTCGCCGACGACCCCGCAGCCTCCGCGCAGACCGAGTGTTCCGGCACCAGTGCGCGACGCACCAGCAGCAGTGCCCCGGCGAGAAACTCGGTGACGGGCGTGAAGGGTTTCGCGGGCAGGCCGTCGAGCCATGCGATCACTGTGTCGATGAACTGCGCGATCCCGGCCCTCAACTCCCCGACAGCGGGCACGGCCGTGACGCCGGCGAAGAGCCTGGGAGGTTCGAGGGCGGCCCTGCCGGACGCCGGCTGATCCGCCGGACCCGGGGCTTGCACCGACTCGGCCCCAGAGAGCCACTCAAGCCCGGAGATCGACTCAAGCCCGGAGATCGAAGCCGGCTCGGGCGGCAACACCGACTCGGCGGCCGCGGGGACGGCCGCTGTCCGCCACCGGGTCAGTGGTTCCGGCGCACCCCGGCTCGGCGAGGTCGCCGACGGCGCATCCGGCAATGACTCCGGCCCGGCGAAGGCGCCCGGATTGATGCCGTTCTCGTCGCTACCGACCGCGGTCTGGGATCCCCTGGCCGGCGGCTCGCCGACCTCCAAATCCGGCGCCGGCAGCGGCTCCGGTTCAGCGAAGACCTCCGGCGCGGTGCGGCTCTCGTAGCTTCCGACCTCGGTCTGGGATCCACTGACAGGCGTCTCGCCGGCCTCCAGTTTCAGCGCCGGCGCGGAATCACCCCCCGGCAGCAATACGTCGTCCTGGCCAGTGGGTTCGAGCTCATCGACTGGGGGCTCGTCAAGGGCAGGTTCCTCTGCCGGGTTCGGACCGTCGATGCCGCCCGGTGCGGCGGCCGTCGCTGTTTGCTGCTTTCCGGTAAGGCGGAGGCCTCTGTATGAATGGCGGATGTATGCACGGCGGGCCGGATACCTCTGCACGGCCACGCCGACCTCAACCAATGGGGCGGGACGCTCAACCTCAGGCGCCCGGGTGGCGTGATCGGTGCGTTCGCCTCTAGGCAGGCGCCGTCGCGGCCGCCCGAGGCATCACTGCTGCCCACACTCGTCGCAGAACTTTCGGTTGCCGGCCTTGGTGTGGCCGTTTGCGCATACCCGTTGGTTCTGCGTTGCAGCCCTGATGGCGGGTCGACTCGACGCCGACTCCACCAACTTACGATTGTTCCTACGCTGCATGAGGTTGCGAACGACGACGATGACCAGCGCCACCAGAAACCCCAGAACGATTGGCGGCAGAACGTACGTAGCAATGAATTCCACGCTGAACCCCGACGCTTCCCGAACCAGAAAATCCCTTTACCGAGTCAGCTTAACCGAGCGGCGGACATCGCTGAGGGTTCTGCCGGACTGGCAAACGACTCAAACGCCCTGTCCGCCTTGCCGGATCGGGACACGGTCGGGTTGAAGCCCGTTGAAACACACCGCCGTAGTCAGTCTGCGACATCCCGGGCCAGCAGATCACTCCAGGAGTCCCGACGTACGACCAACCGCGCCCGTCCGTCAGAGACGAACACGACCGGAATTCGGCGGGCGCCGTTGTACTGGTTTGACATCGTGTAGCAGTACGCGCCGGTGACGGGAACGGCGAGCAGATCACCGACCGCCGGCCGCTGCAGAGCAACCCCGTCGATGAGTTGATCGCCGGACTCACAGTGCCGGCCCACGACCGTCACCGTCTCTCCACCACCGACGCGGTCGGCGATGGTTGCTTCGAACCGCTGCCCGTACAGGGAGGCCTCGAGATTGTCGCCCATTCCGCCGTCGACAGCCACGTGCGTCACCACCCCCCGCTTCACGGTCGTGACTCGATAGACGGTGCAAGCCAGAGTCGCCGTCATGGATCTCCCGGGCTCGACGATGATCCGCGAGTCGGCGGGCAGCACCTGTCGCGCCCTGGTCACCAGTGCGGTCGCGTACTGCCCAATGCTCGGCGGATCGTCGGAGTAGGTGTAGCGGACGCCGAGGCCGCCGCCGAGGTCGTAGACGTCGAATTCACCCAATTCGGCGAGTGGTTCCACCGCGGCGGCCAGTTGTTCGGCCACCAGGATCTGGGACCCGACGTGGGTGTGGAGGCCGTCGCAACGCAATCGCGGGCAACGTCGAATTCGGGCGATCGCATTGCGGGCGGCCTGTGGCAGCAAACCGAACTTCGACTCAGCGTGCCCGGTGAGGACGGCGTCGTGCGTGTCGGCTCGAAGTGCCGGGTTGACCCGAACTAGGCAGGCCTGCCGTTGGCCCGGCTCGACGATGCGCTCGAGACGGTCGATGTCGTCTTCGTTGTCGACGACGACCAGTCCGATTCCGTGATGCACGGCCATCGCGATTTCCTCGTCGGTCTTGGCGTTGCCATGCAGCAGCATTTTTGCCGGATCGGCCCCGGCCGCGATCGCCGTGACGATTTCGCCGCCGCCGGCAACGTCGAGGTGGAGCCCTTCCTCGATCATCACCCGTTGCACTGCCGTGCACGGAAAAGCCTTGGAGGCAAAGGCGACGTCGGAATTCGGCCAGCGGTCACGGAACGCGGACAGGTACTCCCGCGCCCGCAGGCGCAAGGCCTCCTCGGCCACCACCATGACCGGCGTTCCGAACTGGACCGCCAACTCGTCAAGCCGGCAACCGCCGACCCGCAACGTGCCATCGGCGTCCAGATCCGAACCCGGCGGGAACAACTCCAGTGGGCTGATCGTTGGTCGCTGGGTCTCGACGGCAGCCATGGGGTCAGAGTAGACGCGGTCGTCAGCAAGAGCGACCTTCATCGCCGTGCCGTCAACGGTCTGGCGCGACTCCCCGGCACCCGTGCATTAAGCGGCGACCGCCCCGCTCATTTGGCGTTCAGGATCGACTGGCGGGTCAGTTCCTTGGCCACGTCGCAGGCCGGCGGGTAGGGCTTTTCGGCGAAGC
>CAYXBN010000033.1:0-2359 GCA_964463215.1 uncultured Mycobacterium sp.
GCTATCGGAGGCCAGCCACCGGTCACCCGACTGACCAACCTCACTGGGCATCACAGCTAGCCCCTCCGTCGCCCGAAGAAGAAACCGGCGGTGATCAGCACCACGGCGGCCGCGTACACCCACCAGATCGCCAACTCCAAAGCCTCGGATCCCAGGATGAACCGGCCCACCCCGATCATGCCGTCGGACACTGCGAACAACAGCGCCCCGGCCGCCGTCCACACCGTCGGAAGCCGGGCCAGCAGCGCCGTCGACACCATCACGGCCAGCACCGACATGTAGACGACCACGGGCACGGTCATGCCGTCGGCCACCAGTTTCGGCCAGAACCGGGTCAACATGGCGGCGAACCCCACCGCGAGCACACCGATCAGAAGAAGTCGCCCCCGGGTGGCGCTGCCGCGCAGCGGCCACAGCGCACCGATGAAGCACAGGTGGGCCACCAAAAAGGAACCCAGTCCGCAGACGAACGCCGGTGTCCACCACGGAATGGCCAGGAAGAAGTCGCCGGCCGCGGAGAACACCAGGGCGGCAACCAGCCAACGACGCTCCCGGGCGATCGGGTGGAACAGCGCGGCGATGGCCAGCAGCACGGCCATCGACGCCTTCACCGCCGGTTGGGCGAAGAACTGACCGGTGAGGTTGGCACCGGCCGGCAGCCTAAGCGCGGTGTCGGTGAGAAACAGTCCGTAACCGACTGCGGCCAGCACGCCGGCGGTCCACCACGCCCGCACCGCGACGGGGGCGCCTGCGTACCGTGGATCCATGGCTGAATCCGCCGACAGACCACCCATTGACGCCATCCTGCAGAAGGTACTGGACGCGGTTCCGTTCCGGCTCCTCGCCGATGGCGGTGTGGAGGAATCGCGGCGCCGGTTGCGGGAGTTACCCCGCCGGCAACTCCACGAGGACCTTCGCGTCGAAGACAGCCGCATCGACGGCCCGACCGGTGCCATCCCGGTGCGGATCTACTGGCCGGACTGCGGTGCGGGCGACGGCCCCCACCCGGTCACCATGTTCTTCCACGGCGGCGGATTCGCGCTCGGTGATCTCGACACCCACGACGTCACCTGCCGTCAGCACGCGGCACGCGGGCAGACGGTGGTGGTGGCGGTGGACTACCGGCTCGCCCCGGAACACCCGTACCCGGCCGCGGTCGAGGACGCGTGGGCGGCGACGTGTTGCGTCGCCGACCACGCCGGGCAGTTCGGGGCGGACGGTTCCCGGCTTGCGGTGGCCGGCGACTCCGCCGGCGGCACCTGGCCGCCGTGGTGGCCCGACGGGCCCGGGACCGGGTCCGGGCCGGCCACGGGCCGCGGGTCGGGTTCCAGCTGCTCTGGTACCCGTCCACGATGTGGGACACCTCGCTGCCCTCTTTCGACGAGAACGCCCATGCCCCGGTGCTGGACCACGCAGCGATCGCGGCGTTCACCGCCTGGTATGCCGGGCATCTGGATGCCGCTGAGCCGCCGGCGGACCTGGCACCGGGCCGCGCCGGCGACCTGACCGAGCTGGCACCGGCGTATGTGGCGGTCGCCGGCCATGATCCGCTGCGTGACGACGGTGCCCGCTACGCCGAGTTGCTGGCCGCGGCCGGGGTGCCGGTGGAGTTGCACAACGCCGAAACCCTGGTGCACGGCTACCTCGGATACGCCGGGGTGGTGCCGGCCGCCACCGACGCCACCGAACGGGGGTTGGCGGCGCTGCGCGACGCGCTGCACCCACGTCGACCGGGCGTCCCTGAGCGCTGACCCGGGGTCCCTGAGCGTCTCCGCTTCGCCCCGCCGACCAGTAACGTTTGGCGGCCCGGAAACGACAAGCCACAATGACAGCAAACGTCTCGATCCTGGAGGAACCAAAGCTCATGAAAATGCAGACCCGGCGCGTCACCCGCGCCTGCATCGGCAGCATCGTCGGCGGCTTCGCCCTCGCCGGTCTGCTGGCCCCGTCGGCGTCGGCGGCGCCGGACTGCAGCCCTGCTGGTGTCGACAGCGCGGTCGCCTCAGTCACCCAGCAGGCGCGCGCCTACCTCAATGCCAATCCGGAAGCCAACAAGATGCTGATGGCCGCCGCCCTGCAGCCTCAGGCCGAGGCCGCCCAGACCATCCAGGGCTACGCCGACGCCAACCCGCAGGGGTACGCCGACTTCAAGGCCATCCTGACCCCGTTGAGCAGCCTGCAGAACCAGTGCGGTGTGCAGGTTGTCCCGGTCGAGTACCAGTGGGCGTTCAACCAGTTCATCGGCTGATCGGCCGGTAATGAAAAGCGGCTCACGCCCTAAGCCTGTGGCGCGTTTATTGTTACGCTACCAAAAAACAACACAAAAAGTTTATTTACATTAGACTCAAAGTTGTATATA
>CAYXBN010000033.1:2369-26723 GCA_964463215.1 uncultured Mycobacterium sp.
GGGTGTGCTTGTTGTCCGGGTCGAGAACCTGTGGGCTTAAAACCGTTTCCTCGGGTTATGGGCCTGTAATCAAAGGCGGCCCCCGCATTCCGCGTCCCCCGCTTTTCTTGTGCCGATCCCTAGACCGAACTCTTCAGGTCATCGACCTTGTTCAGCCGCTCCCACGGCAGGTCCAGCTCCGGGCGGCCGAAGTGGCCGTACGCCGCGGTCTGGGCATAGATCGGCTGTAGCAGGTCAAGGTCGCGGACGATCGCGCCGGGACGCAGGTCGAACACCGCGCTGATGGCCTTCTCGATGCGATGCGGATCCACGGTCTCGGTGCCGAAGGTCTCCACGAACAGGCCCACCGGGGCGGCCTTGCCGATGGCGTAGGCCACCTGGACCTCGACCCGTTCGGCCAGTCCCGCCGCGACGACGTTCTTGGCCACCCAGCGCATGGCGTAGGCCGCCGAACGGTCCACCTTGGACGGGTCCTTGCCGGAGAACGCGCCGCCGCCGTGCCGAGCCCAGCCGCCGTATGTGTCGACGATGATCTTGCGGCCGGTCAGACCGGCGTCGCCCATCGGTCCGCCGACGACGAACTTGCCGGTCGGGTTGACCAGCAACCGGAAGTCGGAAACGTCCAGGCTCTCGTGGGCGAGGTCCTTGAGCACAGCATCGACGACATTGGCCCGGATGTCTCGGGGCAGCTGTTCTTGCCAGTCGATGTCCTCGGAGTGCTGGGTGGACAGCACCACGGTGTCCAGCCGGATCGGCGTGGTCCCCTCGTACTGGATGGTCACCTGAGTTTTGCCGTCGGGGCGCAGGTAGCCCAGTGTTCCGTTCTTGCGGACCTCGGTCAGCCGGCGCGACAGCCGGTGCGCCAGCGCGATCGGCAGCGGCATCAGCTCCGGGGTGTCCAGGATGGCGTACCCGAACATCAGGCCCTGATCTCCGGCGCCTTGGGCGTCCAGAGCGTCTTTCTCCCCCTCGACACGGGCCTCGTAGGCCTCGTCGACGCCCATGGCGATATCCGGGGACTGCCGGCCGATGCCGACGTTGACCCCACAGGACGCGCCGTCGAAGCCCTTGTCGGAGGAGTCGTAGCCGATCTCGAGGATGCGCTGACGGACGGTGTCGGTGATGTCGGCGAAAGCCTCCTTGGCCGAGGTGGTCACCTCGCCCACGACATGGACCTGGCCGGTGGTGACCAGGGTCTCGACGGCCACCCGCGACTTGGGGTCAACTGTCAGCAGCGAGTCGAGCACTGAGTCGCTGATCGCATCGCAGATCTTGTCCGGATGCCCCTCGGTCACCGACTCGCTGGTGAACAGCCGACCGTTGTCACTCACAGTGCAATCCCCTTAATCCATCACGTGTTCGTTGATCACTCGGTGGCGTCTGAGCGACGCCGGAGTCAATCGTCGCGGCCCGTCAGGAACGCCGCGATCGCGTCCACAATACGGCTTGCCATCAACGTCTTCGAACCGTGCTCCAGGGCGGTTTCGGTTCCGTCGGCCCCCAGTAGCCAGCCGTCGTTGCTGTCCACCTCGAAGGCCCTGCCGTCCCCCACCGCGTTGACGACCAACAGATCACAGGCCTTACGACGCAGTTTCGCCCGGGCGTGGAACAGCACGTCGCCGTGCGCGTCGCCGGTCTCGGCAGCGAATCCGACGATCGCGCGCATGGTGGGCAGATCACCGTCGGCGCGCCGCCGCACCGCCGAAGCCAGGATGTCCTCGGTGCGGACCAGTTCGACGGTGGGACCATCGCTGTTCTCGACGGTCTTCTTGATCTTGCTGGTGGTCGGGTGCGCGGGCCGGAAATCGGCCACCGCCGCGGCCATCACCAGTACGTGAACCTCGGATGCGTGTTTGGTGACGGCTTCATGCAACTGCGCGGCGGAGTTCACGCTGAGCACATGCACCCCTGCCGGATCGGCCAGTCCGGCGGTGTTGCCGGCGATCAGGGTGACCTCGGCCCCGCGCTGGGCGGCAACCCGGGCCACTGCGTAGCCCTGCTTGCCCGAACTGCGGTTGCCGATGAACCGCACCGGATCCAGCGCCTCGCGGGTTCCACCGGCGGTGATCAGGAACTTCAAGCCCGCCAGGTCGTGGGGCAGCGCGTCACCGCGGGCCAGCAGCAGTTCAGCGAAAGTGGTGATCTCCTCCGGCTCCGGCAGCCGCCCAGGTCCGGTGTCGGTGCCGGTGAGCCGTCCCGAGGCCGGTTCCAGCACGACCGCGCCACGACGACGCAGGGTCGCGACGTTGTCCACCGTTGCCGGATGCAGCCACATCTCGGTGTGCATGGCGGGGGCGAACAGCACGGGGCACCGCGCGGTCAGCAGGGTGGCGGTCAACAGGTCATCAGCGCGCCCGCTGGCGACACGGGACAGCAGATCGGCGGTCGCCGGGGCGACCACGACCAGATCGGCCTGCTGCCCGAGACGCACGTGCGGAACGTCGGGCACATCCTCGAAAACCCCGGTGTGCACCGGGTGCCCCGACAGTGCTTCGAAGGTGGCCGATCCGACGAAGCGCAGGGCGGCTTCAGTGGGGACGACACGGACCTCGTGCCCGGATTCGCTAAGTTGGCGCACCACCGAACACGCCTTGTAGGCGGCGATGCCGCCGGACACCCCGACGATGATCCGCTTGCGGCTCATTGGCGGATCCGCGCTGGCGCGGCTACTCGCCTTCGGTGTGCTCGAGCAGGTCGCCGTGGATCTCGCGCAGCGCGATCGACAGCGGCTTCTCCTGCAGACCCGGTTCGACGAGCGGCCCGACGTACTCCAGGATGCCCTCACCGAGTTGGTTGTAGTAGTCGTTGATCTGGCGGGCACGCTTGGCGGCGTAGATCACCAGGGCGTACTTGCTCGACACGCGGTCCAGGAGTTCGTCGATGGGCGGGTTGGTGATACCCAGCGGGGTGTCGTAGGCAGTGGCCGCACCGGGGGCCGGGTCGTAGTGATCGGCGGTGGTTGTCACGTAAGCCTTCTCCTGGCGGTGAGTCTTGATTCGGTGGGCCGTTCGTGTGATCGAAACACCCGACCGCTCACGCCGGTTCCGGCGCGTTTCCCACCAGCAACGATACCAACTCAGCGCACGCCGATTCCAATCGGCTGTTGACGACGACGACATCGAACTCGCCCTGTGCGGCGAGTTCGGCTTCGGCGGTCGCCAGCCGACGGGCCATCACATCGGGGGTTTCGGTCGCGCGACCGCACAGCCGCTCACGCAGCGTCTCCCAGCTCGGCGGTGCCAGGAAGACGCTCAGCACGTCCGGCATGGCGGCTTTGACGGCACGGGCGCCGGCCAGGTCGACCTCGATGAGTACCGGGTGTCCGGCTGCGGCCGCCTCCTGAACGGGAGCCGCCGGGGTGCCCGAACGGTGCAATCCGCCGTGGATGTCAGCCCATTCCAGCAGCGCGCCGCTGTCGATGAGCTGTTGGAAACCCTCGGTGGTGACGAAGTGGTAGTCGCGGCCGTCGACCTCGCCGGGGCGGGGGGCACGGGTGGTCGCCGACACGCTGAAGTGCAGGTCGGGGACTTGCTCCCGCAGCCGCTGGACGACTGTCGACTTGCCGACGGCCGAAGGGCCGGACAGCACGATCACGCGTCCGCGCGATGCTCGGGGTCGGGGTCCAGAGGAACCCGCATCCCGACTGTCCGGCCCTTCGTCGCCGATCATCGAACCGATCCGTCGGCCGGATCAGATCCGCCTGGGATCAGGAGAACTTCTCCAGCAGGGCCTTACGCTGCCGGTCGCCCAGGCCGCGCAGACGGCGGGTGGGGGCGATCTCCAGTTCGGTCATGATCTCCTGCGCCTTGACCTTGCCAACCTTGGGCAGGGCCTCCAGGAGCGCGGAGACCTTCATCTTGCCGAGCACCTCATTGGTCTCGGCGTCCTTCAGCACTTGCTGGAGGTTGGTGCCACCGCGCTTGAGCCGATCCTTGAGCTCAGCACGTGCTCGACGTGCGGCGGCGGCCTTCTCCAAAGCGGCTGCACGCTGCTCATCGGTCAACTGGGGAAGGGCCACGGGTTCCTCCGTCTCAATCTTTCTCGAACTTTGTCTCGAACATTGTTGTGTGCCTGGGCCGGTTCTTCAGCCAGCGACGCCGACCGTACCCACGCCTTCAGACGAAATCTAACCCGCCCCCCCGACTGGGGGCGAAAACCGCAACGCCCCAGCAGCGGTTTCGCCCCTGCGAAACCTCGCCGGGACACCTCCGAGCGGCTTCCCGAACCGACCGCGACGAAGCCGTCGAAAACCCCCGCGGATGGGCTTCTAGCAGGCACTTCCTCCGATCACACGGCATCCCGGGAAGGGTCCGCGGCGACCTGGCGGTCGGTCGGGAAACCAAATTCCGGCCCGATTCGCCCCGACACGGCGTGTCGCGCGTGTCGTGCATCACGCCAGATGAGCGACGGCGTCCCGGAGTCGCTCCCCGGCCGCCCGCAGCGCCTCGGGACGCGGTCCGGCCTGCAGGATCTCCCTGGACACCGCAGGCAGCAACTGTCCGCGGCGGGCGCCGCCCAGGCCCGCCAGGGTCTCCGGGCGACCGCCCTGGGCGCCGAGTCCGGGAACCAGAACCGGGCCGGCGAGGCCGCTCAGGTCGGGGACGTCGGCGCGGTCGAGCGTGGCGCCGACCACGACACCGACCGACCCCGTCTGCGGGGCGACCGCGCGGTTGACGGCCCCAGCCTGGTCGACGATGGACTGAGCGACGGTGGGGCCGCCACCGACTACGGCGCGCTGGACGCCGGCGCCCTCCGGATTGGACGTTGCAGCCAGGACGAACACCCCGCGGCCGTGGGCGGCCGCAACCTCCAGCAGCGGGTTCAGTGATCCAAAGCCCAGATAGGGCGAGGCGGTGACGGCGTCGGCGGCCAGCGGACCGGTTCCGGCCCAGGCCTGGGCGTAGGCGGCCATGGTGGATCCGATGTCACCACGCTTGGCGTCGGCCAGCACCAGCACACCCGCGGCTTGCAGTGCCGCAGTGGTGCGTTCCAGCACGGCGAAGCCCGCCGAACCGTAGGCCTCGAAGAAGGCGACCTGCGGCTTGACCACCGCGAAGCCGGAGTAGGCCTGAACGCAGATGTCGCAGAATCGGGCCAGCCCATCGGCGGTCGTCGGCAGACCCCAGTCAGTCAACAATGCGGGGTGCGGATCAATACCCACGCACAGCGGCCCGCGGGCGGTGATCGCCAGTGCCAGGCGCTGCCCGAACCCCGGGTGCTGAGCCGTCGTACCAAGTCCCATCTCAGCTGCCGCCGAGATCGGCGTGCAGTTCCTGCAGGGAGCGCACCCCGACATCACCGCGGATGGCCGCCTCGATGCCCTGCACCGCCGCCGAGGCGCCCTGCACGGTGGTGATGCACGGAATGTTCATCGCCACTGCCGCCGAGCGGATCTCATAACCGTCGATGCGCGGGCCGGAGTTGCCGTAGGGCGTGTTGATGACCATCTGGACCTCACCGGCGTTGATGGCGTCGATTGCGGTCATCTCCGGGCGGCCCTCGCCGGGTGTCTCGAAGTGTTTCCGGACCACATCGCACGGAATGCCGTTGCGGCGCAACATCTCGGCGGTCCCCTCGGTGGCCAGAACCCGGAAGCCGAGGTCGGCGAGTCGCTTGACGGGAAAGACCAGCGAGCGCTTGTCCCGGTTGGCCACCGAGACGAAGACCGTGCCCGACGTGGGCAGCGAACCGTAGGCCGCGGTCTGGCTCTTGGCGAAGGCGCTGCCGAAATCCTGGTCGATTCCCATCACCTCGCCGGTGGACTTCATCTCCGGTCCGAGCAGGGAGTCCACCCCGGATCCGTCCAGCCTGCGGAAACGCCGGAACGGCAAGACGGCTTCCTTGACCGCGATCGGGGCCCGCGGGTCCGGGGTGGTGCCGTCGCCCTCCGCGCTCAGCAGGCCCTCCTGCCGGAGCTGAGAGATGCTGGCCCCCAACATAACTCGGGCGCAGGCCTTCGCCAGCGGGACCGCAGTGGCCTTGGAGACGAACGGGACCGTCCGACTGGCCCGCGGATTGGCCTCAAGGACGTAGAGGACGTCATCTTTGAGGGCGTACTGGACGTTGAGCAGTCCGACCACCCCGACACCGTGGGCGATGGCCTCGGTAGCCCGGCGGACGGCTTCGATATCGCTGCGGCCCAGGGTCACCGGCGGCAGCGCGCAGGCCGAGTCCCCGGAGTGGATGCCGGCTTCCTCGATGTGCTCCATCACCCCGCCGATGTAGACCTCGGTGCCGTCACAGAGTGCGTCGACGTCGATCTCGATGGCGTCCTCGAGGAACCGGTCCACCAGTACCGGGTGTTCGGGCGAGAGTTGGGTGGCCCGGGTGATGTAGCCGTGCAGGGTCTTTTCGTCGTAGACGATCTCCATGCCGCGGCCACCGAGCACATAAGAGGGGCGGACCAGTACCGGATAGCCGATCCGAGAGGCGATTTCGCGGGCCTGTTCGAAGCTGGTGGCGGTGCCGAATTTCGGTGCCGGCAGCCCGGCGTTGACCAAGACCTGTCCGAACCGGCCGCGGTCCTCGGCCAAGTCGATGGCCTCGGGTCGGGTGCCCACGATCGGAACACCTGCCTTCTCCAGCCGGTGGGCCAGTCCGAGCGGGGTCTGCCCGCCGAGTTGCACGATCACCCCGACCACGCCGGGACCGCCCTGCCCAGAAGCGGATTCGGCGTGGTAAACCTCAAGCACGTCCTCGAAGGTCAGTGGTTCGAAGTAAAGCCGGTCGGCGGTGTCGTAATCGGTGGAGACGGTCTCGGGGTTGCAGTTGACCATCACCGTCTCAAAGCCGGCTTGGCTCAGCGTGGTGGCGGCGTGCACGCAGCTGTAGTCGAACTCGATGCCCTGCCCGATCCGGTTCGGCCCGGAGCCCAGGATCAGCACCTTCGGTCTCTCGGTCTGCGGGGCGACCTCGGTTTCGGCGGCGGGGTCCAGTTCGTAGCTGGAGTAGTGGTACGGGGTCTTGGCCTCGAACTCCGCGGCGCAGGTGTCGACGGTCTTGAACACCGGATGGATGCCCAGCCGCTGGCGCAGCGAACGAACCCCACCCTCGCCGGCCAATTCGGGCCGCAGTGCGGCGATCTGCCGGTCGGAAAGGCCGTTGTGCTTGGCGCGCCGCAGCAGTTCGGCGTCGAGGACCGGGGCTTGGAGCAGTTCGGCGCGCAGCGCCACCAGCGAGTTGATCTGCTCGACGAACCACGGGTCGACCCCGGAGGCTTCGGCGACCTGGTCCACGCCGGCGCCGAGTCGCAGCGCCAACTCGATGTCGTAGAGCCGGCCTTCGGTGGGTGTGCGCAGCCGGGCCAGGACGTCCTCGGCCCAGCCGTCGTCGTCGGGCCCGGTCCAGAACCCGGCCTTGGCGGTCTCCAGGGAGCGCATAACCTTGCCGAGTGCCTCAGTGAAGTTGCGGCCCAACGACATTGCCTCGCCGACCGACTTCATGGTGGTGGTCAGGGTGGGGTCCGCGCCGGGGAACTTCTCGAAGGCGAACCGCGGCGCCTTGACCACCACGTAGTCCAGGGTCGGTTCGAAACAGGCCGGTGTCTCCTTGGTGATGTCGTTGAGGATCTCGTCGAGGGTGTAGCCGATGGCCAGCTTCGCGGCGATCTTGGCGATCGGGAATCCGGTGGCCTTGGAGGCCAGCGCGCTGGAGCGGGACACCCGCGGGTTCATCTCGATGACGATCAGCCGGCCGTCTTTCGGGTTCACCGCGAACTGGATGTTGCAGCCGCCGGTGTCCACCCCGACCTCGCGCAGGATAGCGATACCGAGGTCGCGCATCACCTGGTACTCACGGTCGGTCAGCGTCATCGCCGGGGCCACGGTCACCGAGTCGCCGGTGTGTACGCCCATCGGGTCGACGTTCTCGATCGAGCAGACCACCACGACGTTGTCGTTGCCGTCGCGCATCAGCTCGAGTTCGTACTCCTTCCAGCCATAGATCGACTCCTCGATCAGCACATTCGCACTCGGTGAGGCGGCCAGCCCGTCGCCGGCCATCCGCTCGACATCCTCGACGGACTTGGCCATCCCCGAGCCGAGGCCGCCCATCGTGAAGGAGGGCCGAACGACGACAGGCAACCCCAGTTCGGCGACGGTCTCACGCACCTCGGCCATCGTGAAACACACCCGCGACCGGGCTGACTCCCCGCCTACTTTGCCGACGATGTCCTTGAACTTCTGCCGGTCCTCGCCGCGTTGGATGGCCTCGAAATCGGCCCCGATGAGCTCCACCCCGTAGCGGTCCAGTGCGCCGTTCTCATACAGCGCAACCGCGGTGTTCAGGGCGGTCTGACCGCCGAGGGTGGCCAGCAGCGCGTCGATCGGATTGCCCCGGGCGGCCTGCTGGGCGATGACCTTCTCGACAAAGTCCGGCGTGATCGGCTCGACGTAGGTGTAGTCGGCGTACTCCGGGTCGGTCATGATCGTCGCCGGGTTGGAGTTGACCAGGCTGACCGTCAGACCCTCCGAGCGCAGCACCCGGCAGGCCTGGGTGCCGGAATAGTCGAACTCACAGGCCTGCCCGATGACGATCGGCCCCGAGCCGATCACCAGGACGTGGTTGAGGTCAGTCCGGCGTGGCATCAGCGAGTCCCGCCTTCCATGAGTGCGACGAACTGGTCGAACAGGTAATTGGCGTCGTGCGGGCCGGCCGCCGCCTCCGGGTGGTACTGCACCGAGAAGGCGCGGCCGCTGACGAGCTTGACCCCTTCCACCACGCCGTCGTTGGCGCAGGTGTGGCTGACCGCCGCGGGTCCGAAGTCGGTCTCGAAGCGCTCCCCCGCCTCACCTTCCAGGGCGAAGCCGTGGTTCTGGGCGGTGACGGCCACCCGACCGGTGGCGTGGTCGATCACCGGCACGTTGATGCCGCGGTGCCCGAAGACCATCTTGTAGGTGGATCGGCCCAGCGCGCGACCGAGGATCTGATTGCCGAAACAGATTCCGAACAGCGGGATTTCGGCTCCGAGAACTTCCCTGGTCACCGCGACGACGCGATCGGCGGTGGCCGGATCGCCGGGTCCGTTGGACAGGAAAACCCCATCGGGTTTCAGGTCGGCGATCTGCTGAAACGTCGCTGTCGCGGGCAGCACATGGGTGCGGATTCCCCGCTGTGCGAAGTTACGCGGGGTGTTGGTCTTGATCCCCAGATCCAGCGCTGCCACGGTGAACCGTTGCGCGCCTTGCGGTTCGACGATGTATCCCTCGCCGGTGCTGACTTCGCCGCACAGGTCTGCGCCCAGCATCGACGGCTGGTTGCGGACCCGGTCCACCAGGTCGGCTTCGCTGGCCAGCGCAGGACCGGAGAACACCCCGGCGCGCATCGACCCCCTGCTCCGGAGATGACGCACGATCGCCCGGGTGTCGACCCCGGCGATGCCCACCACACCTTGGCGAACCAGTTCCTCCTCGAGGGTTCCGGTTGCTCGCCAGTTCGATGCCCGGGGCGAGGGGTCGCGCACGACGTACCCGGCCACCCAGATCTTCTGACCACGGCTCTCGCTGTCCTGGTCGTTCCAGCCGGTGTTGCCGATCTGCGGGGCGGTGGCGACCACGATCTGGCGGTGGTAGCTGGGATCGGTGAGGGTCTCCTGGTAGCCCGACATCCCGGTGGAGAACACCGCCTCGCCGAGGGTCTGCCCGACCGCCCCGAACCCGGTGCCGGAGTAGACGCGTCCGTCCTCGAGCACCAGGACGGCCTTGGTTTGGCTCACGCTGCATCTCCTAATCCATCGGGCAAACCGCCGGACGGCGTGGTCCATCGGGCGTAGTCGTTGCGGTCATCGCCGCGGAACCCGGTGTCGATCTCGGTTCCCGACGGCAGGCGCCACCGGATGACCAGGATGCCGCCGGTGGAGTCCGGGCCGGAGCGCCCGCCCGGCAGGACCTTGCCGGCCAGTCCGCGCTCGGTTCGCACCCCGAGGATCGCCTCGGCGGGCATCCAGATCGGGCCGGTTCCGGAGCGTTCCAGCAGGATGCCCTCGGGGTAGCGGGTCAGCACCGCCTTGCTGCGGTAGCCGAGGTCGCCGACGTTGACCCGTTCCAGCCAGTTCGGAGCGATGGTGCAGCCCAGGTACAGGCCGCGAGTCGGTGCGATGACCGCCGGCCGCAGGCTCTCCGGGGCCGGCGGCAGGTCGCCGATGAGTTCGACCTGCCGCTGCGCCCGGTGCTTCCAGCCGCGCAGCATCCGTCGGATCACCAGGCTGATCAACACCACGACGACGAGCCCGAACACGTAGGTGCTGATGAGCGTCTGAGTGTTCACGCCGGGTACGCCTTGCCGTCCCGCGCGGTGACCCGGCCCCGCAGCAGCGTGGCGGTGACGGTGGCGGGCAGGGTCATCGCTTGGTAGGGCGTGTTGGCCGAGCGACTGGCCAGTGCCGTCCCATCCACCGTCCAGTGCGCCGCGGGGTCGACGACCACCAGGTTGGCCGGTTCGCCGACCTCCAGCGGGCAGCCCTGGTCGGCCAGTCGTGCGATGCGGGCCGGGTTCTCGCTCATCACCCTGGCCACCCCGCGCCAGTCCAGCAGGCCGGGTTCGACCATGGTGGCCACCACCACCGACAGGGCGGTCTGCAGGCCCAGCATCCCGGGCCTGGCCACGGAGAACTCGCAGCACTTCTCGTGCTCGGCATGGGGGGCGTGGTCGGTGGCCACGCAGTCGATCACACCCTCGGCCAGTGCCCGGCGCAGCGCCTCGGCATCGGAGGCCTCCCGCAGCGGCGGGTTGACCCGGTTGCGGCCGTCGTAGCTCTCCAGGCGGCTGTCATCGAGCATCAGGTGATGCGGAGTCACCTCGGCGGTGATCGAAATCCCCTGCTGCTTGGCCCATTTGAGAATCTCGACCGTTCCGGCAGTCGAGGCGTGGCAGATGTGCACGCGAGCGCCGGCGTCCCGGGCCAGCAGTGCGTCGCGGGCCACGATCGACTCCTCGGCGGCCCGCGGCCACCCGGCGAGTCCCAACCGCGCCGCGTTGGGCCCCTCATGGGCGACCGCACCGGCGGTCAGTCGGGGTTCCTCGGCGTGCTGGGCGATCAGAACACCCAGTCCGGCCGCGTATTCCAGTGCCCGGCGCATGATCAGCGGATCGTGCACGCAGATCCCGTCGTCGGAGAACACCCGGACTGCCCCGGTGCCGGCGGCCATCAATCCCATCTCGGTCAACTGGGCGCCGCCCAGTCCGACCGTGACAGCGCCAACCGGATGCACGTCGACCAGGCCGACCTGCTGGCCCCGCTGCCACACATGGTCGGTGACCACCGGACTGTCGGCGACAGGATCGGTGTTGGCCATCGCGAACACCGCGGTGAAGCCACCCAAAGCCGCAGCCGCCGAACCGGTTTCGATGTCCTCGGCGTACTCCCGGCCGGGTTCGCGTAAATGGGTGTGCAGGTCGACCAGGCCGGGCAGTAGCACCTGGCCGGGGGCGTCGATCACCTGGACATCGCCGGGCGAAAGACCGGAACCGATCTCGGCGATCTGGCCGTCGGCGACCAGAACGTCGACCGTATCGCCCTCGCCGTACAACCGGACGCCCCGAATCAGGACCCGGGTCGCTGCGCTCCCGCTCATACGCTCACCGCCTCGTCGGTACCGACCAGCAGATGGAAGAGCACCGCCATCCGCACGTGCACTCCGTTGGCAACCTGTTGCAGCACAGCCGACTGCGATGAATCCGGGACCGCGAAGCCGATCTCCATCCCCCGCAGCATCGGCCCCGGGTGCAACACCACCGCGTGGTCGGACAACTGCGCCTGACGACGCTCGGACAACCCGTAGCGGACGGAGTACTCGCGTTCGGACGGGAAGAAGCCCCCGTTCATCCGTTCGGCTTGGACCCGCAGCATCATCACCGCGTCCGCGCTGGGAAGTTCGGCGTCCAGATCGTGGGAGACCGTCGCTGCACCCCAGTCGGCGACCCCGACCGGAAGCAGGGTGGGCGGGGCGACCAGCACAACCTCGGCTCCCAGGGTGTTCAACAGTGCGACGTTGGACCTGGCCACCCGGCTGTGCAGGACGTCACCGACGATGACGACCCGGCGGCCTTCGATACCCCCGAGGCGTTGCCGGATGGTCAGCGCGTCCAGCAGGGCCTGGGTGGGGTGTTCGTGGGTGCCGTCGCCGGCGTTGATCACGCTGGGCCCGGAACCGTCCTGCTCAACGGTCCACTGCGCCAGCAACTGAGCCGCCCCCGAGGCCGGGTGCCGGATGATCAGCGCGTCGGCGCCGGCGGCCCGCAACGTCAGCGCGGTGTCCCGCAGCGACTCCCCTTTGGACACCGAGGAACCCGAGGCGCTGACGTTGATCACGTCGGCGCTCATCCACTTCCCGGCCACCTCGAAGGACACCCGGGTCCGGGTGGAGTTCTCGTAGAACATCGTGATGACGGTGCGGCCGCGCAGCGTCGGCAACTTCTTGACCTCGCGGCCCAGCAGCGCCTGCCGGAACCGGTCGGCGTCGTCGAGGATCGCGGTGGCCTCGTCTGCGGACAGGTCCGTCGCGGACAGCAGGTGGCGAACACTCATGGCCGTGCCGGTCCTCCGTAGGGTGCGATCCAGATGCCCTCGACGCCGTCGTCCTCGGTGAGTCGCACTTTGACGTTCTCGGCGCGCGAGGTCGGCACGTTCTTGCCGACGTAATCCGCACGCAGCGGCAACTCACGGTGCCCCCGGTCGACGAGCACCGCCAACTGCACCGCCCTGGGCCGGCCGACGTCGCGCAGCGCATCCAAGGCCGCGCGGACCGACCGGCCGGTGTAGAGCACGTCGTCGACCAGGATCACTAGGGCGCCATCGATGCCGCCGGCGGGGATCGAGGTCTCCTCCAGCGCGCGAGGCGGCTTGGAGTCCAGGTCGTCGCGGTAGAGGGTGATGTCCAGACCACCCCGGGCCACACCGACACCGGAGAACTCCGTGATCTTGGCGGCCAACCGGGCGGCCAGGGTGACACCGCGGGTCGGGATGCCCAGCAGCACCACGCGCGAACCGGTCTCGGCCCCGGCTTCGTCGAGCGCGGTCTTTTCGATGATCTGATGAGCGATACGGGAAACGGTCCGGCCGACGTCCGCCGCGGACATGAGTTCCCGGTCGGTCGCATCCACCGGTGAGACCTCCTTCTCCGCCTCGCCGGACGGATCGTTAAAGGATGTCGATTGCCCGCAGCGTAGCACCCGTTCGGCGACCGCCGAGCGGGCACGCCGGGCATGCGTAGACTCGCGTCGGTGAGTCTCGCCGACAATCGCGATGCCATCGCTGAAGCCGTCGACGCCGGACTGCTGTCCGGGGCGGTGTCGCTGGTCTGGCATCGCGGAGAAGTGTTGCAGGTCAACGAAATCGGTTGCCGCGACATCGACTCCGGACTGCCGATGCAGCGTGACACCATCTTCCGCATCGCCTCGATGACCAAACCGGTGACGGTGGCGGCGGCGATGGCAATGATCGAGGAGGGACAGCTCGCGCTGTCCGACCCGGTCAGCCGCTGGCTGCCGGAGATGGCCGAGATGCGGGTGCTGACCGACCCGGCCGGCCCGTTGGACGACACGGTCCCCGCGCAACGGCCGATCACCATCGAAGACCTCATGACCCACCGCAGCGGCCTGGCGTATGTGTTCTCAGTGGCCGGCCCGATCAGCCGCGCCTACGCCAAGGTGTCGTTACGCCAGGATCAGGACCACTGGTTGGCTGAGGTGGCGTCGCTGCCCTTGGTCCACCAGCCCGGCGAGCGGCTCACCTACAGCCAGAGCACCGAGGTCCTCGGCATCATCCTGGCCAGGATCGCGGGCACGTCCCTGCACGACGTGCTCACCGAACGCATCTTCGAGCCGCTGGAGATGTCCGATACCGGTTTTTTCGTCGCCCCGGAAAAGCGCGCGCGGACCGCTACCATGTACCGCCTCGATACGCACGATCCGCACGACCCCCACAACCCGCACATGAGCCTGCGACACGACGCGATGGGGCCGATCCCGGTCCGGGAACCGCAGTTCTGCCAGGGCGGGGCGGGGCTGGCGTCCACCGCTGATGACTACCTCCGGTTCGCCCGGATGCTGCTGGCCGGCGGGACCCTCGACGGGGTGCGGGTGCTCTCGCCGGAGTCGGTGACCGCGATGCGCACCGATCGACTCACCGACGAACAGAAGCAGCATCCGTTCCTGGGGATGCCGTTCTGGATCGGCCGTGGGTTCGGATTGAACCTCTCGGTGGTCACCGACCCGGCGAAGTCGACCCGTCTGTTCGGCCCGGCCGGCCGGGGCACCTTCAGTTGGCCAGGTGCCTACGGGACCTGGTGGCAGGCCGACCCGGCGAACGACCTGATCCTGATCTACCTGATCCAGAACTATCCCGACCTGACCTCGGCGGCCGCCGCGGTGGCCGGCAACACCGAACTGGCCCGACTGCAGTCGGTGCAACCGAAGTTCGTTAAGCGGACCTACGCGGCTTTAGCGGGTTAGTTGTGATGCCCAGTTAGCCGCCGATAGTCGGGCAGCGCGGGCGGCCGCGCGCTCGATGATGGCGGGCAACCCACCGACGTCGAGTGCGGCACCACGTCGGTGGTTCGCCGCGGTGAACGCCCGATAGCGGTGCGGGTCGCTGAGCAGACCGATCAACCGCTCGACATCGTGGTGGTCCACAGTGTCGATGCCCAAGCGGTGAATCTCGTCGAGGATCGGATACGGCATGGTGACCACGGGCCTTCCCGCCGCCGCGGCTTCGAGCACCGGCAGCCCCCAGCCCTCCCACAGCGACGGCAGCGTGATAACGTCCGCCGCGGCGTACATGTCGGCGGGATTGCCGGCGTGGCCCCGGTGCACCACGACGCCTGCGGGCGGGTTCCCGACGGCGCCGGTCGGGTCGGTCAGCCAGTAGTGGACGTCTCGACCCGTGCGTCGGTGGAGTTCGCCGGCCACCCGCAGGGCCGCGGGAATGTTCTTGCGGGCGATGTTCCGCGCCGGGTGCACCAGCAGGAAGGCGTCGTCGCCAACGCCCATCTCCCGCCGGGTGCGCCCCCGGCGACCGCTTGCCAGCGCCGTGAAGTCGACGGTGTTGTAGATCGTCATGACCGCGTCCGCGCTGGCCAGTGCGGGATAGCGGCAGCGGTACTCGGCCTCGGTGAGCCCGTTTATGGTGACGTGCAGCATGCGGGGGTCGTGCAGCGGAAATCGGTCATCGGTGGCCGACAGCGGTGTCAGCAACTGCCACGGTGGATCGTGATGCCGAACGATGGTCGGGATGCCCTGCCGGATGGCTTCGGCCTCGAGCGCCAACGCCGCGTCCGGACAGGTCGGCAGGGATCCGGCGTTGTCGATGACAAGCAGGTCGTGGGCCTCGACGAGGCGGGTTATCCGAGAGAGGTCGGGGGCCGGCGCACGGCCGCCATAGGACGGCGCCCACAGTCCTCCGAGGGTGACATCCGAGGCGCTCTGCCCGTCGGCGAAAAACCCCGCGACGCGGGTCACCGACCAGCCCAGGCTCGCAAATGCGCGCTGCCATTTCGCGGCCTCGATGCTGACCCCGTCGTAGCCGCCCAACCGCTGGGACACCAGGCAAACCTGCCCGGCCGGCAACGTTGCCGACGGTCCTCCCATACCCGTGCTCCTCAGCTGCACACCCGACCTATCAACTCACCCAGCCGACGGCTGTGTCCGTAACTCCGAGCACCGTCATTCAGGGCGACATGCGGTGATGCACCATGACGCGGCAGGCACCTCAATGCCGTTGGGGCCGCGGTGGTGTTGCAGCGCCTCGACCACCGCACCGATCACCGCGCGGCGGCGGGTCTGATCGGCCGCCAGGAACACCGCACCCAAAGGTCCCGCGCTGAGCACCCGTTCGGCGGCCGAAGTGCCGTCGCCCTCGAACACGAACGGGGCCACCACCGACTCCAGGTAGACGTCGACGAACCCGGCCCGGGCGAACAACGCCGCCGTCGAATCGGGGTCGGCCAGTGAGAACGGCCCCGGCCCGCCCGGTTGGGGAAGGGGTGGCCGTTCCATCCCCAGCACCTGGGTCGCGGTGGCCGTCGTCAGCATCATCCACGGATTCCGGTCCAGGTGCTGCCACACCGATGCGGCCAACCGCCCACCAGGGCGCAACGCGCGAAAAACATTGGCGAAAGCGGCATTCGGGTTCGGGAAAAACATCAGACCGAACCGCGAGTGCGCCGCGTCGAAAGGCTCTCCGCGGCCGGCGATAGCGGTCAGGTCGGCGCTGCCCGCATCGGCTGCCACCGCCAGACCGGTGACGTCGGCGGCCGCCATTCGCCGCCGGGCGGCGACTGCCATCTGCGGGACGATGTCGACCGCTGCCACCCAGCCCTGCGGACCGACCTCCGCACCCAGGGCGACCGCAGACAGACCCGGCCCGCACCCCAGGTCGACAACCCGTTCGCCGGGGCCGGCGGCCAGGGCGTGCCGGGCCGCTGTGCCGTGGCGGCCCATGGACGAATCCAGGGCGTCGGCCTGCCGATCCCAAACGTCGGCGAGTGTGGCGAAATCCTCGGCGTCCATCGGTTGGCAGACTACGCGTCGGTTTGCTCGGCGGACTTCGAGGTTGACGGTGCGGCCGACCGGACCGCCGCGGCGGCCGCGCGGATCTGCGGTGTCACCAACATGACCTGTCCCAGGACGCCGTTGACAAAGCCGGGCGACTCATCGGTGGACAGCTCCTTGGCCAATTCGACCGCCTCATCGACGGCCACCGGTTCCGGGACGTCATCAGCGTGCAGCAATTCCCAGACCGCGACCCGTAGGATCGCCCGGTCGACGGCGGGTAACCGTTCCAGGGTCCAGCCCTGCAGATGTGAGCGGATCAACTCGTCGATGTGAGCGGTGTGTTCGGTCACCCCGCGGGCCACGGTCACCGTGTAGGGGTTCAGGGTGGCCATCTCCTGATCGGCCTCGGCCAACGCCAGACGACCCTCGGCGACTTGCGCCGGCGACAGCCCTCGGGCTTCGGCCTCGAACAGCAGGTCGACGGCCCGTTTGCGGGCGTGGTGGCGTCCCTTCTCCGCCCTGCGGTCAGGCATTCCTAGTTGACGCGGCCCAGATAGCTGCCGTCGCGGGAGTCGACTTTGAGCTTGTCGCCGATGTTGATGAACAGCGGCACCTGGATCTCCGCGCCGGTCTCCAAGGTCGCGGGTTTGGTGCCCGCGTTGGAGCGGTCGCCCTGCAGGCCCGGTTCGGTGTGGGTGACCTCAAGTTCGACGGTCACCGGAAGTTCGAGGTACAACGGCGCACCCTGGTTGAAGGCGATCTGCACCGGCATCCCCTCCAGCAGGAAGCCGGCGGAATCGCCCACCAGGGCCTCCGACAGCGGATGCTGTTCGTAATCCTCGCTGTCCATGAACACGAAGTCGCTGCCGTCACGGTAGAGGTAGGTGGCATCGCGCCGGTCCACGGTCGCGGTCTCCACTTTGACCCCGGCGTTGTAGGTCTTGTCGACCACCTTGCCGGAAAGCACGTTCTTGAGCTTGGTCCGCACGAAGGCCGGCCCCTTGCCCGGTTTGACGTGCTGGAATTCGATGATCTGCCAGAGCTGCCCGTCGATGTTCAGCACGAGGCCGTTCTTGAAATCGGCAGTGGTCGCCACGGTCGGTCGCTCTCCTCGCATTCGATGGATACCCGCCGCCCTACGGGTGTGGGCGGGCTGTGCGGAGCTTACTGCGGTTCGGCATCCCGTCGTTGACCGGCCACTGCGGACCAGCGATGTCCCGCAGAGACGTAACGTACCGGCCCAATCCGCGCAGCCCAGCGCGTCGGCCGAGCCGACGGCCACCTCGGCGGAGGCACCCGCACCGGCCGCCTAACCGAGGACGGTCAGTTCCTTCGGAAATTTGGTGAGCAGATCCGAATCACGCCGGCCCACGACGAGGGTGTCCTCGATGCGAACGCCGCCCCGGTCGGAAAGATAGATACCTGGCTCGACGGTCACCACCGACCCCGCCCGTAGGGTTCCGGTGGCCGTCGAGCCAAGTCCCGGCGCCTCGTGAATCTGCAGACCGACGCCGTGGCCCAGGCCGTGGCCGAAGTACTCGCCGAAGCCGGCCGCGTCGATGACCTGGCGGGCGGCCCGGTCCACCGCAGACAACTCGGCACCCGGCACAAGGGCGTCAACGCCGGCCTGCTGGGCCGCGGCCACCACCGCGTAGATCTCCCGCTGCCAGCCCGCTGCGGCACCGAGAGCGAAGGTTCGCGTCATATCGGAGTGGTAGCCGCCTACCAGGGCGCCGAAGTCGATCTTGACGAAGTCGCCGTGCTCCAGGACGGCGTCGGTGGGCCGATGGTGGGGCACTGCCGAGTTCTCCCCGGCCGCCACGATGGTCTCAAAGGACGGCGCATCGGCGCCGTGGTCGAGCATCAGCGCCTCAAGTTCGCGGGCCACCGCCCGTTCGGTGCGACCCGGCCGCAGCCCGCCACCGGCGACGAGTTCGGTCAGTGCCGCGTCGGCGGCCTCGCAAGCGAGCCGCAACAGGGCGATCTCCCCGGCGTCCTTGACCTCCCGCAGCGCCTCGATTACGCCGGCGGCGCGGACCAGTTCGGCCTCGGCGCCGTCCGGATGGGCCTCGACGTCACGGGTCAGCGCATCGAACGCAGCGACGGTGAGGACGTGACTTTCGAAGCCGATCCGGCGCGCTCCAGCGCTGATCGCCCGGGCGAGAAGATGGCGGCCGCAAGCCCGCTCGATCGCCGTGTGCAGGTCAGGTGCCTGACGAGCCGCCTGGGTGCGATACCGGGAGTCGGTGGCCAGCACCGGGGGCGTGTCGCCGGGGAAAACCAGCAGGGCGGCGTTCGAGCCGGTGAAGCCGGTCAGATAGCGGACATTGACCAGGTCACTGACCAGGAACGCGTCCAGGCCCCGCTCGACCAGACACGCCGCCAGGCGGTCCCGGCGTTGGCAATGTGTCACGGTGGGTGACGGTACTCGCTACGCTGCTCATCTATGACGACGTGGTTGCCGCGCGGGCTGGTGTTCGCCTTCGGCATGGTAGTGCTCCGACTGGTCCAGGGCTCCTTGATCAACGCCTCCCCCACCAACGCCGGCACCATCAGCTTCGCCCTGTGCGGCGTGCTGGGTGCCGCGGCGCTGCTGTGGGGTCTGCTCGACGGCATCGCTGACGCCCGGGCCAACCCGGACCCCGACCGCCGCCGGGACCTGGCCATGCGTTGGCTGCTGGCCGGGTTGGTGGCCGGCGTGGTCAGTGGGCTGGCGGCCTGGATCATTTCGCTGTTCTACGACGCGATCTACACCGAAGGCGTGGGAACCGAGGTGTCGGTGTTCGCCGCGTTCACCGCCCTGCTGGTGTTCCTGCCCGCGGTGTTCGGGACCGGTGTCGGCCGCTGGCTGGTCGACCGGACCAGGCCCCCGGTGGTGCGTCAGCGGATGCCAGGTGGGCTGGGCGAACGGCAGGACGTCTTCGCCGCGGTGCAACCCGAGGAGGATCCGGGCGAGCACTACGCGGTGTCGCGCCGGGAACTGGATTGGCGTCAGGAGGCCCGGGAGGCAGTCCGGACCCAGCACGAGGAAGCCGACCGGCGCCTGCACGACCGCGAGTGACGCGCGCCGGTCAGCCCTCTGTCGCGGCCCGGTCCGCCAGGTAGCGCAGGGCCAGCAGGTAACCCTGCACGCCTAACCCGACGATCACCCCGGTGGCTACCCCGCTGAGGTAGGAGTGCTGCCGGAACTCTTCGCGGGCATGCACATTGGAGATGTGCACCTCGATCAGAGGTGCCCGCAACTCCGCGCAGGCGTCCCGCAACGCAATCGAGGTGTGGGTCAGCCCGCCGGCGTTGAGGATCACCGGGTCGCCGGAGTCGGCGGCGGCATGCACCCAGGAGATCAGTTCCGCCTCGCTGTCGCTCTGCCGAACCGTCACCGACAATCCCAGTTCGGTGGCGTCGGATTCGATCATGGCCACCAGGTCATCGTGGGTGGCGCTGCCGTAGACCTGCGGTTCGCGACGGCCGAGTCGGCCCAGGTTCGGGCCGTTGAGGACACGCACCGTGCTCACGCGCTCACCTCCGCGTAGGCGGCCGCCAGCAGGGCCGGATCAGGCCCCTCCAGTCGGCCGGGTTTGGCCAGGCCGTCGAGCACCACGAATCGCAGTGTGCCCGAACGGGTTTTCTTGTCCCCCGCCATGTACTTCATCAGTTCGGGCAGGGCGCCGGCCTCGTAGGTCACCGGCAGCCCCAGTGCGGTCAGCACATCGCGGTGGCGGCGCACGCAGTCGTCGTCGAGACGGCCGGCCAGCCTGGCCAACTCCGCGGCGAACACCAGACCCACTGACACCGCCGCGCCGTGCCGCCAGCGGTAACGCTCCCGTCGTTCGATGGCGTGCCCGAGAGTGTGCCCGTAGTTGAGGATCTCGCGCAGCGCCGACTCCTTTTCGTCGGCGGCCACCACGTCGGCCTTGACCTGCACGGCCCGCCGGATCAGTTCGGGCAGGACCGTTCCGCTCGGGTCGAGGGCCGCGTCGGGGTCGGCTTCGATGAGTTGCAGGATTTCCGGGTCGGCGATGAACCCGGCCTTGACGATCTCGGCCATCCCGGCGACCAGCTCGTTGTGCGGCAATGTCTTGAGCAGGTCGAGGTCAACAAGGACGGCGGCGGGTTGGTGGAACGCCCCGACGAGATTTTTGCCCGCTTCGGTGTTGATGCCGGTCTTGCCGCCCACCGCGGCGTCGACCATCGCCAGCAGCGTGGTGGGGACATGCACGATGTCGACGCCACGCAGCCAAGTCGCCGCGGCGAACCCGGCGACGTCGGTGGCCGCGCCCCCACCCAGACTGACGATGGCGTCCTTGCGCCCGACCCCGATGCGGCCCAAGACCTCCCAGATGAACCCGACGACCGGCAGATCCTTGCCGGCTTCGGCGTCGGGAAGTTCAATGCGGTGCGCGTCGACACCGTTGTCGGACAACTGCTTTCGGATCTCATCAGCGGTATCGGCCAGCACCGGCTGGTGCAGGACGACAACCTTGTGCCGGAATCCGAGCAACTCGCCGAGGGAGTCGAGCACACCGGAACCGATGACCACGGGGTAGGGCGGATCGACGCCAACCTCGATGCGCACCGGGGCGGTCGACTCCGCGTTGCTGGGTTGGTTCATTTCCGCATCCCGGCCCGCCGGGCAAGGGTAGCCGGGGTGACCGGCCCGGTGTCGAGGGCAGGCGCTGAGGACGCCGCCGGCTGCGCCGGTGCCGTGGTGCGTCCGACGACCGGTTCGCCCGCCCGACGCCACGGCGGCCGGCGACGGCGGGGCTGCGGCGGATCCGCCAGGCGACCAACGATGTAGCGCACCACCGCGCCGGGGTTACGGCGATTGGTGTTGATTCGGATGGTTGCGACCTGGCGATAGATCGGGACCCGTTGGTCCATCAAGGCGCGATACTTCTCAGCGCGGTCCGGACCGGCCAACAGCGGCCGCACTGTGCTGCCGCTGGTGCGGCGCACTCCTTCGGCGGCACTGATTTCCAGGTAGACCACGGTGTGCCCGGCCAAGGCTTCACGCACCCCGGCGGTGGTGACCGCGCCGCCACCCAGCGACAAGACTCCGTCGTGGTCGCGCAGCGCCTCCCGGATCACCTCTTCCTCGAGACGACGAAACGCGGCCTCGCCGTCGGTGCCGAAGATCTCCGCGACAGTTCTTCCGGTCCGCCGTTCGATCTCGGCGTCGGTGTCCAGTAACTCCAGCCCAAGGGCTTTGGCGAGCCGCCGCCCGATCGTCGACTTCCCCGCGCCGGGCAGCCCGACCAGCACGGCCTTCGGTGCCATCCCGCTAACCCGACAGCCGGACTGAATCGGGCCGGCCCTCGCGGCCGGCGACTTCGCGCAGATACCCGTCGATGTTTCGGCGGGTCTCGGTCAGCGAATCCCCGCCGAATTTCTCCAGCGCCGCCCGGGCCAGCACCAGGGCGACCATCGCCTCGACGACCACCCCGGCAGCCGGCACCGCGCAGACATCGGAGCGCTGATGGATCGCGACGGCTTGTTCGCCGGTGGCCAGGTCGACCGTGGACAACGCCCGCGGGACCGTGGAAATAGGCTTCATGGCCGCGCGTACCCGCAGCGGCTGACCGTTGGTCATTCCGCCCTCCAGCCCGCCGGCCCGGTTGGTGGAACGCAGCACACCGTCGGGGCCCGGGAACATCTCGTCGTGGGCCCCGCTGCCGCGCCGGCGGGCGGTCTGGAACCCGTCGCCGATCTCAACCCCCTTGATCGCCTGCACCCCCATCGCCGCGGCGGCCAGTTGACTGTCGAGGCGGTTCTCCCCGCTGGTGAAGGAGCCCAGCCCGATCGGCAGGCCGTGCGCGACGACCTCCACGACCCCGCCCAGGGTGTCGCCGTCCTTCTTGGCCGCCTCGATCTCGGCGATCATGGCCTGCTCGGCGGCGGCATCGAAGGCACGCACCGGGCTTTCGTCGATCCGCGCCAGATCGGCCGGGGTCGGTGGTGGGCCGTCGTAGGCGCTCGAGGCGCCGATCGAGACGACATGCGAAAGGACCTCGACGCCGAGGGCGTCGCGCAGGAAGGCCCGGGCGACGGTCGCCGCGGCGACCCGGGCGGCGGTCTCCCGGGCACTGGCTCGTTCCAGCACCGGCCGGGCGTCGTCGAATCCGTATTTGAGCATGCCCGCGTAGTCGGCGTGGCCGGGACGCGGCCGGGTCAGCGGGGCGTTGCGGGCGACGTCGAGGTCCGCGGCGGCGACCGGATCGGCCGCCATCACCGTCTCCCATTTGGGCCACTCGGTGTTGCCGATCTCAATCGCGATGGGGCCGCCCAGGGTGACGCCGTGGCGCACGCCGGCCAGCACCGTTACCTCGTCCTGCTCGAACTTCATCCGCGCCCCGCGGCCGTAGCCCAGGCGGCGGCGGGCCAACTGGGCGGCAATGTCGGCGGAGGTGACCTGCACACCGGCGACCATGCCCTCAACGACCGCGACCAGAGCGCGGCCATGGGATTCCCCTGCAGTGGTCCATCGCAACACCCCCACATCTTCCCACGTCCGGCTCACAGCACCGCCAACGCCGCCGCAGTCAGGCTGGCCAGCACCATCGACGGTCCGTGCGGTACCGCGCCGCCGCGTCCCCGCGACAGACTCACCACGCCGGCGACCGCGGTCAGGATCGGCGCACCGAGTGCGGCCAGCAGCCACACCGCATCACCGAGGGCGCCGGTCAACGCACCCAAACCCACCGCGAGTTTGACGTCCCCACCGCCCAGGCCGCCCGGATCGGCGAGGTGGATCACCAGGTAAGACCCGCCGAGCAGGACGCCGCCGAGCAGGGCCGCTTCCCCGCGGCCGGCCAGCAACGCGGCGATCACGATCATTGCCGCGCCGGGCACGGTCAGCCAGTTCGGCAGTCGGCGCTGCCGTAGGTCCGCGACACACAGGGCCGTCGCCCAGAGCACCACCGCCGCAGTGCCGGCCGCCCCGAGGAGTCCCACGCCGTGGGACGCTAATCCAGCGCGGCCGCCATCTGCTGTCGCGGGGCTGGTTGGCCTGTGAATTGTTCGACCTGGCTGAACGCCTGGTGCAGCAGCATCTGCAGGCCGCTGATCACCTCGCCACCGCCGCCTTCGACCGCCCGGGCCAGCGGAGTCGGCCAGGGGTCATAGATTGCGTCCAGCAGCACCGGAACCCCGGCCAGGATGTCGGCCAACGGCGCGGCAGCCGCCGCCGGGATCGTGCTGACCAGCACGTCGGCCTGCTCTGCCACCACCCGCAGCGCCGGGTCGGCGATATCGCAGAAATCGGTCGCCACCCCCAACCGCGAGCCCAGTTCGACCAGTCGGTCAGCCCTGGCCCGGCTGCGGGCCACAACGGTGATCGCAGTGACACCCATCCCGGCCAACGCCACGACCGCCGCCGGAGCGGTGCCGCCCGAGCCCAGCACGACGGCGCGGCGCAATCCGTCGCGACGCCGCGACGCAGGTCCGGCGAGGGCACCCGCCACCCCGTCGACGTCGGTGTTGTCCGCGCGCCAGCCGCGGCCGGTACGCACCAGCGTGTTGGCCGAGCCGACCAGTTCAGCCCGCTCAGTGCGTTCGTCGGCGAACTCCAGCGCGGCGAACTTTCCCGGCATGGTCACCGAGACACCAACCCACTCCGCGCCGAAAGCGCTTATCACAGAGGGTAATTCGTCAGCGTCGCACTCGATGCGCTGGTACGTCCAGTCATCCAATCCCAACGCCTGGTAAGCCGCCAGGTGCAATTGCGGTGACCGTGAATGCGCGACCGGCGAACCAAGGACGGCCGCCTTACGCGGCGCTGCGTTCATCGCCCGGAGTCCCGATTGGGCTCTTCACTGCGTTCATCGCCCGGAGTCCCGATTGGGCTCTTCACTGCGTTCATCGCCCGGA
>CAYXBN010000033.1:26823-33578 GCA_964463215.1 uncultured Mycobacterium sp.
GTTAAGAAAGCCGCTCTCCAGTGCCTTGTCCCGGTTGGCCAGGTGCTCCTGATAGTCATTGGTGAACAGGGTGGTGCCCTGGGCGTCGATGGTCACGAAGTAGAGCCAATCGCCCTCCTCCGGGCGCTCGGCCGCAGCCAGCGCATCCTCCCCAGGCGAGCAGATCGGGGTGGCCGGCAGACCCGGCATGGCGTAGGTGTTCCAGGCCGTTTCCTTGGCGCGGTCCTCGTCGGTGGTGGCCACCTCCTGGCGGTCCAACGGATAGTTGACCGTGGAGTCGAACTCCAGCCGGTCATAGTCGCTGGCCAACCGGTTGTAGATGACCCGCGCGACCTTTGCGAAGTCGACCGGCTGAGCTTCCTTCTGCACCAGCGAGCCCACGATCAACACTTCGTAGGGCGAGATGTTCAGCGCCGTCGCGGCGTCGAGGATGCCGCCCTTGACGTAGCGTTCGCCGCTGTCGCCGACCAGCTTGGCCAGGATCTCCTTCGGCGATGACGACGGGTTGATGTTCCAGGTGCCCGGGGCGATCAGGCCCTCGAGGCGACGATGGCTCTGCCCTTGCGTGGAGGCACCCTTCACCGCCCAGTCCGGCACATTGAGCGACTGCAGCGTTCCCTCCTCGGCCGCAGCCAGCAGATCAGCGGCCGACACACACTTCTCGGTGCCGTTGAGTTCCACGCAGCTGGCCTTGGATATCAGCGAGAAGATCCCGGGGTTGACGGTGCCCGAACCGACGGCGGTGATGTCGTCGAGTTGCTTGCCCTCAGGGATCACCAGCTTGCCGACCCGCGACGCCGGGTCGGTCAGCATCTGCACCGCAGTGGCTGCCGGGATCTGGGTGCGCACTTTGTAATAGCCGGGCTGGATGGCGGCCAGTTCGGCATTGCCGGAGGCGGCGCCGATGAACATGTTCACATCGCCGATGACGTCTTTGTTCACCAGATCCTGGGCTATCACCGCCCCGGAGTCGCCGGGCTTGACCTCGATGATGATGTCTTCTTTGCCCTCGCCGGTGTAGTCCTTGAGCAGCTCAGGGCCACCGAAGAGGCGGGGTCCGAGCAGCCAGGCCCCGACCGCGAGTGCCACCAGGGCACCCACAATCGCCAGGATCTTGCCACGGTTGCCTGAACCGCGGAGATTGGCCGTGCGTGTCGTGGATCCGACCGACTGCGGCTCAGCGCGGCGCGACCGCCGGGGCCGGTGGTCTTCGGGTCTCGTCTCGTCGGCCATCCCCTCGGGCGGCATCTGATCGGGCATCCTCACTCTTTCCGGAACGTGGCCGCGTTGCGGCGTTGGTCGAGCCAGCCTTGCAGGATTGCCACGGCGGCAGCCTGGTCGATCTTCCCCCGTTGCGCTCTGGTTCGCACGCCCGCCTCCCGAAGGGACCGGGCCGCGGTCACCGTCGTCAGCCGCTCGTCGGCCAATCGCACCGGTACCGGGGCGATGCACCCGGCCAGCGCCTCGGCGACCTGCACGGCATCCTGCGCCGAGGATCCGGCGCGGTCCGACAGTGTACGCGGCAAACCCACCACGACCTCAATCACGTCGAGTTCGCCGACCAGGGTGGCCAGCCTGCGCAGGTGCGCACCGCCGCGTTCCCGGCGCACGGTCTCCACCGGTGTGGCCAAGATAGCGTCGGGGTCGCTGACGGCCACCCCGATGCGGACCGTGCCGACGTCGACGCCGAGTCGGCGGCCCCGACCAGGGTCATCAGCGCCGGGGCGATCGGGCCTGCGCTCGGAACTCTCCACATCCACCCGTCGAGTCAACTTCGCATCAACTCAGCGCGCACGGCGGCCAGTCCGGCGCCGATGCCGGCCGGATCTTTGCCGGATCCCTGGGCCAGGTCGGGCTTGCCGCCGCCCCGACCCCCCACCGCGGCGGCCAGCACGCCGACCAGGTCGTTGGCCCGCACACCGGCGTCCTGGGCCGCGTCATTGGCCGCGACCACGAACGGCACCGACGGACCGTCGCCGGTGTCGGGACCGTCTGCCACCAGTACCACCACCGCGGGGTCGGACCCGAACCGGCCGCGGATGTCGCCGACCAGGGAACGCAGGTCCCCGGCGGTCATGCCGGCTGGCATCTGCTGGGCCACGAGGCGCACCTTACCGACCAATTCCGCCGAATCGGCGGTATTGACGGCAGAAGCGCGCGCCGAGGACAGTCGAACCCGATCCAACTCCTTCTCGGCGGCCTTGAGGCGGTCGACGAGGGTGGCGACCCGGGACGGAACCTCCTCGGAGGGCACTTTCAGGGTGGAGGCCAACCCGGCCATCAGCGCGCGTTCCTTGGCCAGATGACGGAACGAGTCCAGGCCGACGTAGGCCTCCACCCGCCGGACTCCGGAACCCACCGACGACTCCCCGAGGATGGTGACCGGGCCGATCTGGGCGGAGTTGTGGACGTGGGTGCCCCCGCAGAGTTCCAGTGAAAACGGTCCGCCGATCTCCACCACCCGGACCTGCTCGGGATACTGCTCCCCGAAGAGTGCCATCGCGCCCATGGCCTTGGCCTTCTCCAGGTCGGTGGTGAAGGTGTTGACCGGGTAGTCAGCCTGGACGGCTTCGTTGGCGATCTCCTCGATCGCAGTGCGCTGGCTGTCGGTCAGCGCACCCTGCCAGTTGAAGTCGAACCTCAGGTAACCCGGTCGGTTCAGCGAGCCCGCCTGAACGGCGTTGGGTCCCAGCACCTGACGCAGGGCGGCGTGGACCATGTGGGTGCCGGAGTGGCCCTGGGTGGCGCCGCGGCGCCAGGTCGGATCGACGGATGCGACGACGGTGTCGCCCTCGACGAATTCACCGGACTCGACGTTGACTCTGTGCACCCACAGGGTTTTGCCGATCTTCTGGACGTCGGTGACAGCGGCTCTGGCCGACTCGCCGGCGCCGGTGCCGGCGATCCAGCCCGCGTCGGCGATCTGTCCGCCGGATTCGGCGTAGAGCGGAGTGCGGTCGAGGACGATCTCGACCCTTTCCGGGACGACGGTTTCGGAATGCACGCGGGCGTGGTGACCCACTACCGGAACGCGCTTGCCGTCGACGAAAATGCCCAGAATGCGGGCCTGGGAACTCAGTTCGGTGAACCCGGTGAACTCGGTGGGGCCGGCGTCGACAAGGTCACGGAACACCGAGAGGTCGGCGTGGGCGTGCTTGCGGGCGGCGGCGTCGGCTTTGGCTCGGCGCCGTTGCTCGGCCATGAGTTCGCGGAAGCCGAGTTCGTCGACGGTGAGTCCGGCCTCGGCGGCCATCTCCAGAGTGAGCTCGATCGGGAACCCGTAGGTGTCGTGCAGGGTGAAGGCCTCAGAGCCACCCAGCACCGTCTTTCCGGCGGACCGGGTCGCCGCGGCAGCCTCGTCGAAGAGCTTCGAACCCGATGCCAGGGTCCGGTTGAAGGCGGTCTCCTCGGCGACGGCGATGCGGTTGATTCGGTCGAAGTCAACGGCCAGTTCGGGATACGAGGGGCTCATCGCGTCGCGCACGGTCGCCATCAGTTCCCCGACGATTGGGCGCTCGATGCCGAGAAGCTTTGCGGCTCGGATGATTCGACGCAGCAGTCGGCGCAGAACATAGCCACGTCCCTCGTTGGAGGGGGTGACACCGTCGCCGATGATGATGGCCGCCGTGCGGGAGTGGTCGGCGATGACCCGGTAGCGGACGTCGTCGTCGTGGTTGCCTTTCCCGTAGCGGCGCGGCGCGTACTGGGCGACCTTGTCGATCACCGGCCGCATCAGGTCGGTCTCATAGACGTTGTCCACGCCCTGCAACAGGCAGGCGATGCGTTCCACCCCAAGTCCGGTGTCGATGTTCTGGCGCGGGAGCGGACCAAGGATCTCGAAGTCGTCCTTGCTGGTGCCCTCGCCGCGTTCGTTCTGCATGAACACGAGGTTCCAGATTTCGATGTAGCGGTCCTCGTTGGCCTCCGGGCCGCCTTCGATGCCGTAGTCGGGTCCGCGGTCGTAATAGATTTCCGAACACGGTCCGCACGGCCCTGGGATCCCCATCGACCAGTAGTTGTCAGCCATCCCCCGCCGCTGGATCCGTTCTGGCGGCAGCCCGGCGACATCTTGCCAGAGCTTTACGGCCTCGTCATCGTCGAAAAAGACGGTGGCCCAGAGCTTTTCGGGGTCAAAGCCGTAGCCACCGGCCGTGACCGGCTTGGTCAGCAGGGTCCAGGCAAGTTCGATGGCCCGGCGCTTGAAGTAATCACCGAAGGAAAAGTTGCCCGCCATCTGGAAGAAGGTGTTGTGGCGGGTGGTGATGCCCACCTCGTCGATGTCCGGGGTCCGGATACACTTCTGGATGCTGACAGCGGTGCTGTATGGAGGTGTGCGCTGGCCCAGGAAAAACGGGACGAACTGCACCATTCCGGCGTTGACGAACAGCAGGTTGGGGTCATCGAGGATCACCGAGGCACTGGGCACCTCGGTGTGGCCTGCTTGGACGAAGTGATCGAGGAATCGCTTCCTGATCTCGTGGGTCTGCACGGGTGGGCTGGTCCTTGTGGTTGCGGGTTCGTCTCGCGCCGGAGAGCACCGGAACGTGGGCAGCTTCAGATTACCGATCCACTCACGATGCCCGGGTGCGCCGGGCCGCCCTAGGGGGTCCGGGTGCGCCGGATGATGGCCCGCAACCTCTCCAACCTGCTGGCGATCTCCCGCTCAGCGCCGCGCCCGGTGGGACGGTAGTAATCCTTCCCGCGCAGCTCGTCGGGTGGATACTGTTGCGGTACAACGCCGTCAGGGTCGTCATGCGGATACCGGTACCCCTGCCCATGCGCTAGTTGGGCAGCCCCGGAATAGTGGCCGTCGCGTAAGTGGGCCGGCACCTGACCAGCCTTTCCGGCTCGGATGTCGGCGATGGCGGCACCCAGGGCGGCGGTGACGGCGTTGGACTTGGGCGCCGTGGCCAGGTGCACGGTGGCGTGGGCCAGGCTCAGCTGGGCTTCCGGCATCCCGATCAGCGCAACGATCTGCGCGGCGGCGACGGCCGTCGGCAACGCGGTGGGGTCGGCCATCCCGATGTCCTCGCTGGCCAGGATCATCAGCCGCCGGGCGACGAACCTGGGATCCTCCCCCGCCACCAACATCCTGGCCAGATAGTGCAGTGCGGCATCGGCATCGGAGCCTCGGATCGACTTGATGAACGCACTGACGACGTCGTAATGCTGGTCTCCGTCGCGGTCATAGCGCACCGCGGCGCGGTCCAGGGACTGCTCGATGGTCACCGCGGTCACGTCAGCACCGGTCTCGGCCGCAACCTCCAACGCGGTCAGCGCGCGGCGGGCGTCGCCGGCGGACAGTGCGACGAGCAGTTCCACGGCCTCGTCGGTGATCGAAACCGCACCGCCCAGCCCCCGCGGGTCGGTGACAGCGCGACGGACCACGGTGCGGATATCCTCGGCGGAAAGTGGCTGCAACTGCAGGATCAACGAACGGGACAGCAGTGGGGCCACCACCGAGAACGACGGATTCTCGGTGGTGGCGGCGACCAGCAGCACTACCCGGTTCTCCACCGCTGCAAGCAGGGCATCCTGCTGAGTCTTGGAAAACCGATGTACTTCGTCGATGAACAGCACCGTCTGCGCACCGTGGACGGCGGCGCGACGTGCCGAGTCGATGACGGCGCGCACCTCTTTGACTCCTGCGTTGAGCGCAGAGAGGGCCTCGAAGCGGCGGCCGGTGGCGCCGGACACCAGCGCGGCCAGCGTCGTCTTCCCGGTTCCGGGCGGCCCGTAGAGGATCACCGATGCCGCCCCGGAACCCTCGACCAGTCGGCGCAGCGGGGAACCGGCCGCCAGCAGGTGGGCCTGTCCGACGACTTCGTCGATCGATGCGGGGCGCATCCGCACCGCCAGCGGCGCCGGGCCTGCGGCCGGGGCGGAATCGCCGCCCTCGCCGCAAAGGTCGAAAAGGCTGTCGGACATCGCTCAGGCTTACCACGGCCCGCGAACTAGCCGGCAAGGTCGCCGATAGGGGCCCCTAGGAAAGCTGGCAAATCACCCGCCGCACCGCTCATCAGCGTGGCGACGGCTCGGCCGGAAGAGCGCTGCCAGCGGCCGCCCGCGCCGCAGAACCACTGCAAGACAACTCTTTTTGACTTGCCCGTAACCTTCTGGACACCCCGCGAAAGCCCGCTCACGCCCGACAGTCTGATTCCGGAACAACTCTATTGCTGATCCGGGATCAGAAGTTTTGCCGAAACCTTGCGGGGCAAATGAGGCTATGACTACTTTGATGCTCCTAACCGGAATACAGACGACCTGGCTGCCTCGATCGGTTGCGGGCTCATCATGGTGCAACGTCGCACGAGATGACTCGACGCCCGGAGAGTGTTCGGCTGCTCACGTGCCCGATGGGACGTGGCGCCTTGCTGGGAAGGCGCGAAAGGGAGCACCTGTGGCTGACAAGAACCCCAACCAACCTCTCAACATTGTCGACAACGTCGTCGACAGGCCCTACACCGTTCAGCGTTTGGTGGAACGGCCGGTCGAGAAGGTTGTCGACAGAGCCGTGACGCTCGAACGGACCATCGAGCGTCTGGTCGTCGACACCGTGGACAAGATCGTTGACAAGCCGGCGCAGGTTTCCCGGATGGTGGAGCGCCCGGTGGTCACCGTGGTCGACGAGGTGGTCGACAAGCCGGTCAAGGTAGCCCGCAGCCTGGAGCGCCCGGTCGTCACCGTGGTCGACACCGTCGTCGACAAGCCGGTCAAGGTAGCCCGCAGCCTGGAGCGCCCGGTCGTCACCGTGG
>CAYXBN010000034.1:0-1816 GCA_964463215.1 uncultured Mycobacterium sp.
GCAGCACCGCACCGCAGACGATGGTCACATTGGCACCCGATACCGCGGTCAGATGCGTCAGACCGGCCGTGCGGAACTCCGCGGTGGTCACCGCCGGGACGGCTGCAGTGTCGCCCAGCACCAGGCCGGGCAGAATGGCCGCCTGGTCGGCGGGCAGGGCTGCCCGGCAGGCCGCCGCGAACCGCTGCCGCACCGCCCGGGCGGCCCGTTGCACCGTCGAGGGACGCCCGAACTGCGGTGGGCCAACGGCGGTCAGGGTGGCCACCGTGAGGTCGTGCCGGGCGGGCCGGGCGATGCGGGCCCGGAAGCTCACCGGTTGACCCGCCGACAGTTGCCCGAAGTCGAGTCCGGGTGCGAAAACCACTACGGTGCCGGTCATCGGGGCCTTCCCCACCCGGTTCAGGTCGCCGCGGAACAGCAGCCGGCCCGAGCCGATCGGCCGCGGGCTGTCGACCGCGGTGAGGCTCACCTGATCGCTCTGCCCAACCCGGGCGGCGAGCGGATGATGGCGCACCGCATCGCTGCGCAGCGTGGCCGCGATGCCGAACCCGGCACCGACCAGTGCCACCCCCAGCACCCCTGCGGCGCCCGCACGCAGCAGCGGCACCCGATCCGGCAACCAACGGCCGGCCAACGCCCAGCTGATCCCGATACCCGCGCTGAGCACCGCCAGGGCCAGGCCGAGGCCCCAGACGATCCCGGCGGCGGTCACCGCCCAGGCGGCTACCGCGGCGGGGACCAGTCGCACATCCAGCGGCGACACCGGCCCCTGCACCGCTCACACCCGCACCAGGGGACGAAGCTTGTCCAGTCGGGCCGGACCGATTCCGTCGACTTCGGTCAACTGATCGACGGAGGTGAACCGGCCGTTCGCGGTCCGCCAGGCCACGATCGCCGCGGCGGTGACCGGACCCACACCGGGTAGGGCATCCAACTGTTCGACGGTCGCGGTGTTCAGGTCGACCGGGCCGACGGGGGTGGCCGGTGCGGCGGGCAGGGTCGCCGAGTCCCCGACCGACTTCTCCCCGACCGAACCGCCCAAGACCGAACTGCCCAGCGCGGCGGGCTGTCCTGCCGGTGCGGCGATACCGACGACGATCTGCTCGCCGTCGGTGAGATGGCGTGCCAGGTTCAGGCCCATGGTGTCGGCGCCGTTCCGCGTCCCGCCCGCTGCTGCGACGGCATCAGCGACGCGGGCCTGCGGGGCCAGGGTCACCAGACCGGGCTGCTGCACCAACCCGACGACGCTGACCACCATCGACTCGGGTGCCGCCGGGGGCGGCGCCGGCGCACCGGGTGAACCGGATGAAGTGGGCGAAGCGGGCGGACTGGAGGTCGACACCATGGCCACCGCAGGCAGCTTCGCCGCTACCACCGGCGCGGGCCGCTGCCGGACCACCGTGAACACGGTAACCAGCACCGCCAGCGCCGCGACGAACGCCAGGGCGATTCCGCCGGCCCGACCGGGGTCGGCGCGCAGCGCCGTCAGCCACTGCTGCCCGCGGCCGACGCCCCGGCCCGGCAGTTCCTCGGGCAGCCAGCTGGGCTCCCCCGCGTCCTCGGCGTCCTCGGCCTCCGCATCGGTTCTCCACTCCGACCCCCGTCGGGGTTCCGCCTCCCGTTTGGGCGCCAGGCTCAGCCGACGGTGCAGGTTGGCCAGCGGATCATCGGTTCTCATGGCGGCGACGGTAGAAGTGCACACCGACCGCCACCGACCGGCCACCGGTCCCCGCGGGCCGCCCTGTGGACCGATGCCGCCCTGTGGACCGATGCAGCCCAGTGGACCGATGCAGCCCTGTGGACGCTTCGCGCCACA
>CAYXBN010000034.1:1916-32369 GCA_964463215.1 uncultured Mycobacterium sp.
GTGGACCGATGCAGCCCAGTGGACCGATGCAGCCCTGTGGACGCTTCGCGCCACAGCCGAAGTTGCGATCGCGGTCTGACGCGAACTAACGTCTCAGATTGCTTTAAGTATTTTCTAGGCATAGGGAGTTCACCCGTGGTCCACGTTCGGCCCTTCACCGCCAGCACCGGAATTGCGCTCGTCAGCGCCGCAGCAATCGCCGCAGGCCCCGGGATGTTCGTCGGCACCGTACCGACGCCGCCCACCCTTTCGGCGGCCCAGCTCGAGTTGACTGCCCTGGTCGACACGAACGCCGCAGCTACCGTCGCCGCGGGGCTGGTCGCCGGAGGCAGCGCCAGTTCGCTACCGCAGGATTTGATCGGCGTGATCGCGTCCAACGTCAATCTCGGCGGCCTCCTAGGCGGCTTCGATCTCGGTGCCATCCTTGGCAACCTCGACATCGACGCCATCCTGAGCGGCGATCTGGGCGCCATACTGGGCAACCTCGACCTAGGGGCGATCCTTGACGGCATCAACCTGGGTGGCGTCGTGGGCAGCGTGGTCGGCGGCGTTCTCGGCAACATGTTCGGCAACGCTGGCCTGGGGAACTTCCTCGGCGGTGTCCTCGGTGGCATCGTCAACAACCTTGATTTTGGCGCGATCCTGGACGGCATCAATGTTGGCGAGTTCGACCTGGGCGAAGTCTTCGGAGGTTTCGACTTCGGCAACATCGCCGCGGCGGTGACGACACTGATCACCGGCATCCCGGTGATCGGCCCAGTGGCCAGCGTCCTGCTGACCGGCCAGGTGGCAGGTGATCCGACCTTGTACGGCTCTGGTCTGGCGGGTGTCCTGGCTTACGTGCAGGCGACCATGCCGGTAATCGCCAGTTTGCTGAACCTGTTCGGCATCGCCGGTGCCGCCGCCGCTGGCATCGCTGTTGACAGCCTGGCTCCCAAGGCCGAAGCCGCTGCTGCCGTGATCCAGGTGTCCGAAGCCCCGGCGACCGTCGAGGTACGGGGCGTTGTTGCCGAGGACCCGCAGTCGGCGGAGGCAGCGTCGGCGGTCAGCACGGCCTCGGAAACCGGGGTCATGGGATCCGAGATCTATGCAGTCGATGGCGTACAACCTGTCGAGGCCTCGGACACCGGCTCGGAGACCGGCTCGGAGACGGCCGCCCAGACATCGGTGGAGACGACCGCCGAGACGGTGGTGGAGGCAACCGCGGAGACGGTGGTGGAGACAGCACCGGTCGAGGTCACCGAGAAGGTTGAACTCGCGCAGCCGGCCGAGGAAGCGCTCGACGCCGTGGAGCCGGTAGTTGCCGTGGAGACGGTCGACGTGGCGGAGCAGGTTGAGGATGTCGAGGCCGCGGAGACAACCGATGTCATCCAGACAGATCAGGCACCGTCCGATGCCCGGCCCGTTGCTGACCGGGATGATTCGGCCGCCGAGGCTGACTCGTCGGACAACACCGCCGTCGATAACCCAGCCCGCTCCCGCGGGTAACTGATCAAGGAACCCGAGCGGAAGGGCAGCTGATTTCGCAGCTGCCCTTCTTGCTCCGCACCGGTCCGCAAAGCCGCTCGGCCACCTTGGGTGGCCGCAGTCCGATGGTGTACACAGATGGCCATGACGACGACGGACCGGCCGCTGCGGGTGATTCAGTGGACCACAGGCAACATCGGCCGACGATCCCTGCATGCCATCATCAACCGCCCCGACATGGAACTGGTCGGCGTCTACGCCCACGGCGCCGACAAAGTCGGCCTCGATGCGGCCGAGCTGGCCGGCTGGCCCCTCGGGGCGGACACACCCACCGGGATCACCGCAACCAACGACGTCGACGCGCTGCTGGCAACCCAGCCCGACGCGTGCTGCTACAACCCGCTGTGGCCCAGCATCGACGAACTGGAGCGGCTGCTGGAGTCCGGGGTGAACGTCTGCACGTCGGCGGCCTGGATCACCGGCGGGAAGCAATCCGCCGAGGACTTGAATCGAATCAGAGCAGCCTGCGCGACAGGCAATTCCACGATCTTCGGCAGCGGCGCGCACCCGGGAATGACCAACATGGTGGGCATGGTGCTCTCCGGTGCCTGCGAGCGGGTCGACGAGATCCGGATCACCGAGTCGGTGGACTGTTCCACCTACGAATCGGCCGGAACCCAGACCGCGATGGGGTTTGGTTGCGATCCGGAAACCCCCGACCTCGCCGAGAGTGTGGCCGAGGAGAGCGCGGTCTTCGCCGAGTCCGCCGCGATGATGGCCGATGCCATCGGCGCCGACCTGGACCGGATGACCTTTGACGTCACCTTCACCACCGCCACCGGCGACACCGACCTGGGCTTCATGACGATCCCAGAGGGCACCGTCGGCGGCGTGATGGGCTACCACCGCGGCTGGGTGGGTGAGCGCAACGTCGTCAGCGTCGGATTCAACTGGACCATGGGCGATCACGTCACTCCCCCCAAACCGCTGGAGCACGGCCACGTCATTCAGGTTTTCGGGGTGCCCAACATGCGCACCGTGCTGCACTGCCTGCCGCCCAAGGACTGGACTGAGCCAGGCTTTATGGGGCTGGGCATGATCTACACCGCCATGCCGGTCACCAATGCGGTGCCCGCCGTGGTGGCCGCCGAACCGGGCATCGTGACCCTCAAGGACCTCCCCCCGATCACCGGCAGGTTCGGGTAGCTTTCCGCGAATGGACATCGAGCGTCGAAGATTCATCGCAGGACTGGGTGGCGTGATGGTCGCCGCTCCCCTGCTGGCCGCGTGCGGGACCGAAACGAAGGACACCGAGAAGAAGGCCGGGGCCGCCGGGACCCCCGCCGCAGCGCCCAAGCCGATGATCCCCGAACCGCCGACCGGCGAGCCCGGCAGCCTGCTGTCCCAGGAACCGGTCCAGACGACGATCACCGGCGCCCGGGCCTGGCGCGTCCGCTACATCTCCCGCGACGTCAACGGCGTCGCCCACGAGGTCAGCGGGCTGGTGATCGCGCCCACCGCCAGAGCCCAGAACAGACCATTGTTCACCTGGTGCCACGGCACCACCGGACTGGGCGACGCCGCGTGTCCGTCGGCCCAGCCCGACCCGGCCCGCGAACTCATAACCTACTTCGAGCCGCGCGCCACCCAGCAGATCGACTACGGCGTGCCGGGACTGCAAGGCTTCATCGACGACGGCTGGGTGGTGTGCGCCACCGACTATCAGGGCCTCGGGACACCCGGCATGCACCAGTACACCGTGAACATCACCAATGCCCGTGACGCGGTCTACCTGGCCCACGCGGCCCGCAAACTCGACGCCGACGCCGGCACGGTGCTGGGATGCGGCGGCTGGTCGCAGGGCGGCGGTGCGGCCGCGGCGGTCGCCGAACTCGACCCAGCCGATTTCGGTGACCTGAAACTGATTGGCACGGTGCCGATGTCGCCGGGAGTCGCCCGGATCGCGCTGGAGAATCCGGCTTCGGTGACCGCGGCGCTGACTAACCCGAAGATCCCCCCGGATTCGCACCTGGTGATGGTGCTGGCCGGCACCTATGCGGCCAACCCGACGAAACTCGAACTGCCGCAGGCGTTCGCCCCACTCGGTGTGGAGATCATCGAGACGGCCTGGAACCACCAGCCGGTGCATCACCTCAACGACACCATTTCCCGGATGTACCGCCTCAAGGGTGCGGTGCTCAACCCCGACCCGCCGAACTTCAGCGAGTGGAAGGACGCCATCGTCGCCGGTTCGGCGGCGGAGAAGAAGCCGTTGGCGCCGGTGTTGGTGTGCATCGACACCTTTGACAACGGGACCGTGGTTCCGGTGTCGTGGCAGACCGCCTACGTCAAGGCCGTCAAGGAACTCGGCGGCACCGTGGAGACCCGCGAGTACCCCAAGGACGACCACTTCTCACTGCCACAGAGTTGCGTCGGCGATGCTCGCGCCTGGCTGAACACCTTGCGCGGCTGACGCTACCGCGCCAGCGCCGCCACCACGCCGAGCGCGCCGGGCCCGAGGTGCACCCCGAGCACCGGTCCGAGTTCGGCGACGATCACCGGTCCGCAGCCCGGCAACGCCGCCGACAGCGTCGCCGCGAGTTCCTCCGCGCCACTGAGGTTGTCGACGTGCTGGACGGCCAGTTCCGCGCGGCCCTCGCCCACCACCTCCAGGACCTGCTCGACCATCGCGGCGACCGCTTTGGAGGTGGTTCGGATCCGCTGCCCCAGAACGAGTTTGCCGTCGTCGATCCGTAGCAGCGGTTTGAGCGCCAGCGCGGTGCCCAGCCAGGACGCCGCCGCACCGATCCGGCCACTGCGCCGCAGGTTCTCCAACCGCTGCACCACGATGAAGGCGTGCACCCGCGGTACCGTCGCGGCAGCCTCGGCAACAACGCGGTCCACGTCGGCCCCGGCGCGGGCCGCCCGCGCCGCCGCCAAGGCGACGAAACCGGTTCCCATTCCGGCTGATTTGGAGTCGAGGACCCGCACTGCCCCACCGAACTCGGTGGCGGCATGCTCGGCGGCGCCCAGCGTGCTGGACAGGGCACCGGCGATGTGGACGGCGAGCACACCGTCACCGCCACTGTCGGCCAACGCCGTCCGGTATGCCGCGGCGAGTTCGGCCGGACTTGCCCCGGCAGTGCTGACTTGCGCACGCTGGTAGAGATCGGCGGGCATCGGGTCGGTACCGTCACGCAGGTCCCGGCCGTCGAGCAGCACATGCAGGGGCACCACCCGGATGCCCCATTCGACGACGGCCTGCACCGGCAGCCTCGCCGAGGAGTCCGTCACCACGACCACCGGCACTGCTGTCAGCCCCCGGGCGACGGAGCACCGGCTTGCACCAGTGCCTTGAGCATGAGTTCGGCGACGGCTTGGTGGGCTTCGAAGTTCCAGTGGATACCGTCGGGGTTGCCGCGCCCACCCAGGATGTGTTCGGCGACAGCGGCTTTGAGATCTACCAGCGGAACCCTGTGGCCCGCCGCCCAGTCGGTGATCGCCGCGACCGTTCCCTCCCGGCCGTGATGCGCCAGACCGTAGGTGGGGGCGATGTGCACCGAGGGCAGCGACGCCACGATCGGGATCCCGGGGCGGTTGAAGTCGATTGCCCCGCGGGTCATCTCCAGATATTCGACGGTCAGGTGCGGCGGCAGCGCCGAACGCGACACCGGGGACAGCCGCGGCTGAACCCACCCGTAGGCGTCGCGAACCCAGCGCCGCACCGACGGCGGGCGGATGTAGCGGATCAGTTCCCGGGCTGCGGTGGGCAGCGGCGAGGGCAGCGAGTCCATCCCACTGGTGGCGAAGATGACCGCACCCGCCCTGGGCAGCGCCGCCCAGGCCCGCGGATCCTGGGTGGCCGCCCACCAGACATCGCGGCAGGTCCAGCCGATGCGTCCGATGAGTTCGCAGTCCCAATCCAGCTGTTTGGCAACGATATTGGGCCAGATCCGGGGGTCGTCGGCGGGCAGTCCGCCCTGGGGTCCGTAGTAGGACAGTGAGTCGCAGAAGATCAGGAGGGTCTTGCGGCGGTCGTTCTCAGAGGACATCGTTGGCGACCTGAGCCGAGGCGTTCCAGACATCCAGCCGCCACCGCAACTCACCCGCCGGCGCGTCCGCGGGGCCGTGACCGGACAGCTGCGCCCAGCTGGCGTTCCCCATTCCGCCCAGCACCGACCAGGAATCGACCGGAAGGTCGAGCAACGCGGCGGTGAGCGCGGCGATCAGCCCGCCGTGGGCGACCAGCACTATTGGGCGCTCAGGCTCGTCAGCACCCCACTCCGGTTCCCCGGCAACCAGTTCGGCGACCAGCGGCATACTGCGGTCGGCGACGTCGATGCGGCTCTCCCCACCGTGCGGCGCCCACCTGGCATCCTCGCGCCAGGCCAGCCGGGCCCCGGGGGCGATGGCGTCGACCTGGGAGTGGGTCAAACCCTGCCAGTCCCCGAGGTGGGTTTCCCGCAGGCGGGTGTCCACCCGTACCGGCATGCCGCTGCGCTCCCCCAGGCTGACCGCCGTGTCGTAGGCGCGACGCAGATCCGAGGACGCGATGAGCAGCGGTTGACGTTTGGCCAGCACTTCCGCAGCAGCGACGGCCTGGGCGCGGCCGAGGTCGGTCAGTTCGGTGTCCAGCTGACCCTGCATTCTGCTGCCGGCGTTGAACTCGGTCTGGCCGTGCCGCAACATGACGAGCCGGCGCACCCTCACGACTGCCCCTCCGGCTCCACGTCATCCAGGTCGATCTCGACCAACGGGCAGTCCCGCCACAACCGGTCCAGGGCATAGAAGTTGCGCTCGTCGGTGTGCTGAATGTGCACCACGATGTCGACGTAGTCCAGCAGCACCCAGCGGCCCTCCCGGGCGCCCTCGCGGCGCGCGGGCTTGTATCCGGCCTGGCGCATCTTCTCCTCGACCTCGTCGACGATCGCGTTGACCTGACGTTCGTTGGACGCCGAGGCGATGACGAAACAGTCGGTGATGACCAGTTGGCCGGAGACGTCGATGACGACGACGTCCTGGCCGAGTTTGGCAGCCGCGGCGCGGGCGGCGACGGTGGCCATCTGGATCGCTTCGGCCGAGGCGCTCACGAGGCTGCTCCCTTCCGGGCGGCCAGTGCGCCGGCCTGGTAGAGCCGCCGTTTGGCCACGTACTGCACCACTCCGTCGGGTACGAGGTACCAGATCGGTCGCCCTGTCGCCGCTCGGATCCGGCAGTCGGTGGAGGAGATCGCCAGCGCGGGGATCTCGACCAGCCGTAACGCACCGTCGGGAAGCTTGCCGGAGGCGGCTACCACGTGCGAGCCGGTGAGTTCGTAGCCGGGACGGCTCACGCCGATGAAGGTGGCCAGCCCGAACAACTCCTCCCAGCCCTGCCAGGTCAGGATGGACGCCAGCGCGTCCGCGCCGGTGATGAAGTACAGATCGGCGTCGGGATGCAAGGCGCTCAGATCGCGCAGGGTGTCGCTGGTGTAGGTCGGGCCACCGCGGTCGATGTCGACCCGGCTGACCGAGAAGCGTGGGTTGGATGCGGTGGCGATGACGGTCATCAGGTAGCGGTCCTCGGCGGCGGTGACGTGGCGGTCCTTCTGCCAGGGCTGACCGGTGGGCACGAACACCACCTCGTCGAGGCCGAAGAGGTCGGCGACTTCGCTGGCGGCGACGAGGTGACCGTGATGGATGGGGTCGAACGTCCCACCCATCACGCCGAGCCTGCACCGAGAAGTCACGTGAGCTCCGATGTCACGGTGCATGAGCTTACGGTCTAGACCGGCAGCAGTTGGTCGATGACCGCAGCCAACTGCTTGGCCGACCGGCACTCGTGCATGGTGATGATGCCCTCATAGCGCGGAACCGCCGAATCGCCGCTTCCCCACAGGTGCTTGGGCTCGGGGTTGAGCCAATGCGCATGCCGACTGGCGGTGACCATGTGGGCGAGGATGTCCGCGGCCGGGTTGCGGTAGTTGGTGCGGCCGTCCCCGAGGACCAGCAGTGAACTGCGCGGTGAGAGCACCCCGGGGAAGTTCTCGGTGAACGAGACGAAGGCGTTGCCGTAGTCGGAGTGCCCGTCGCGGGTGTAGACCCCGGCCTCCCGGGTGATGCGCTGGATGGCCACCGCGAGATCGGCGTCGGGCCCGAAAAGGTGGGTGACCTCGTCGCAGGTGTCGATGAAGGCGAAGACCCGCACCCGGGAGAACTGCTGACGCAGCGCGTGCACGAGCAGCAGGGTGAAGTGGCTGAACCCGGCCACCGATCCGGAGACGTCGCAGAGCACCACCAGCTCCGGCCGGGCCGGGCGGGGTTTGCGCAGCACGACGTCGATCGGCACGCCGCCGGTGGACATCGACTTGCGCAGCGTCTTGCGCAGGTCGATCGACCCGGCCCGGCTGCGGCGGCGTTTGGCGGCCAGTCGGGTGGCCAGCATGCGGGCCAGTGGCGCGACCACGCGCCGCATCTGCCGTAACTGGTCTCCGGAGGCCCGCAGGAATTCGACGTTCTCGGCCAGTTGCGGGATGCCGTACATCTGGACGTGTTCGCGGCCCAGTTGTTCGGCGGTGCGACGTTTGGTCTCCCCCTCGACCATCCGGCGAAGCTGGGCGACCTTCTGGGCGGCAAGGGCTTTGGCGATCTGTTCCTGCGTCGGTGAGGGGTCGTCCCCGTGCGGGGCCAGCAGCCCGGCCAGCAGCCGGCCCTCCAGCTGGTCCAGTCCCATCGCTTTGAGCGCCTGATAGGAGGAATAGGACGGGCCGCGACTGGAGGTGTAGCGGCCATGGGCTTCGACGATGGCGGCGATCATCGCCACCAGGCGGTCGTCGAGGTCGCCGATGTCGGGATTGTCGGCCAGCAGGTCCAGCAACATCTGGCGCATCGCCTCGACGTCCTGCGGGTCGAGTTCGGCAGCTGGTGTGCTCGTTTCGCTTTCGAGCACGGTGCGCCCGCCGAGGGCGGCGGGCCACCACAGGTCGAACAGGGCGTCATAGGTCTGGCGGTGGTCGGCGCGCCGCAGCACCGCGCAGGCGAGACCTTCGCGAACCGCCTCCCGGTCGGTCAGATCAAGGACGCTGAGGACCTGGCCGGCGTCGACGGTTTCCGACGGACCGACCGCGATCCCCTGTGCGCGAAGGGCTTCGACGAACCCCACCAGGTGGCCGGGCAGGCCGTGCGGGGCCAGTGGCTGCGGGGGTCGGGTGCGTCGGACGGCCATATCAGTTCAGTTTCAACTCACCGGCGGCACGCTGCTGATCGGACTGGTGCTTGAGCACCACACCCATGGTCGCGGCGATCGTCGCGTCGTCGATGGTGTCCATGCCCAGCGCCAGCAGGGTGCGTCCCCAGTCGATGGTCTCGGCGACCGAGGGCAGTTTCTTGAGTTGCATGCCGCGCAGCACGCCGATGATGCGCACCAGTTCGGCGGCCAGCCGTTCGGGCAGTTCCGGAACACGGGACAGCAGGATGCGCCGTTCCAGGTCGGGGTCGGGAAAGTCGATGTGCAGGAACAGACACCGGCGTTTGAGCGCCTCGGAGAGCTCGCGGGTGGCGTTCGAGGTCAGCACCACGAACGGCGTCCGGGTGGCGGTGATGGTACCCAGTTCGGGGACGGTGACGGCGAAGTCGGAGAGGACCTCCAGCAGCAGGCCTTCGATCTCGATGTCGGCCTTGTCGGTCTCGTCGATGAGCAGCACGGTGGGCTCGGTGCGGCGGATCGCGGTCAGCAGTGGGCGTGACAACAGGAATTCCTCGCTGAATACGTCGTCCTTGGTGCGTTCCCAGTCGTGGTCGGTGCCGGTTGCCGACTGGATGCGCAGGATCTGTTTGGCGTGGTTCCACTCGTACAACGCGCGGGCCTCGTCCACACCCTCGTAGCACTGCAGTCGCACCAACCCGGACCCGGTGGATTGCGCGACGGCGCGGGCCAGTTCGGTCTTGCCGACACCGGCGGGGCCCTCGACGAGCAGGGGTTTGCCCAACCGGTCGGCGAGGAACACCGCGGTTGCGGTGGCGGTGTCGGGCAGATAGCCGGTCTGCGTCAGTTTGGCTGTGACGTCGTCGATGTCGGCGAACAGCGGGGCCGGGCGGGCGGGTGTGGTGGTCACGGGTGCAGATCTCCTAGGCGGGCCGCGTGTGGCCGTCGCCGTAGACGATCCACTTGGTGGAGGTGAGTTCGGGCAGACCCATCGGTCCGCGGGCGTGCAACTTCTGGGTGGAGATGCCGATCTCGGCACCGAAACCGAACTGCTCGCCGTCGGTGAACGCGGTCGAGGCGTTGACCATCACCGCGGCCGCGTCGATCTGCTGGGTGAATCGTTGCGCGGCAGCCAGATCGGTGGTGACGATGGCCTCGGTGTGGCCGGTGCCATAGGTGTTGATGTGGTCGATGGCGGCGTCGAGACCGTCCACCACGGCCAGCGCGATGTCCAGCGAGAGGAATTCGGCCCGAAGCTCATCTTCGGTCGGGTTGTCGTGGACGGTCACACCGGCCCGTTGCAGCGCATCGACCAGGCGGGGTCCGGCAGTATCGGCGATCGTCGCGTCGATGAGCAGGGTCTCGGCGGTGTTGCACACACTGGGCCGACGGGTCTTGGCGTTCAACACGATTCGTTCCGCCACGTCGAGGTCGGCACTGGCGTGCACGTAAACGTGGCAGTTGCCGACCCCGGTCTCGATGGTGGGAACGGTGGCGTCGCGCACCACCGCGTCGATCAGGCCGGCTCCGCCGCGCGGGATCACCACGTCGACCAGTCCGCGGGCCTGAATGAGATGGGTGACCGACGAGCGGTCGGCGCTGGGCAGCAACTGGACGGCGTCCTCGGGCAGGCCCTCGCCGCACAGCGCGCCGCGCAGCACGGTGACCAGTTCGGCGTTGGAGTTGGCCGCCGAGGAACTGCCGCGCAGCAGGACGGCGTTGCCGGATTTCAGCGTGAGACCGAACGCGTCCACGGTGACGTTGGGCCGGCCCTCGTAGACCATGCCGACCACTCCGAGGGGCACCCGTTGCTGACGCACCTGCAGTCCGTTGGGCATGGTGCGGCCGCGCAGCACCTCCCCGACCGGATCCGGCAAACCGGCCACCTGGCGCAGCCCGGCGGCGATGCCGTCGATGCGCTGCGGGTTGAGCGCGAGCCGATCCAGCATGGCCTCCGGGGTGCCGGATTCGCGGGCGTTGTCGAGGTCACGGGCGTTGGCGGCCAGGATCTGGTGGGTGTGGGCCAGCACCGCGTCGGCGGCGGCGTGTAGGGCGCGGTCCTTGTCGACGGTGGTCAGCGTGCCGAGTGTTCTGGCCGCTGTGCGAGCCCGGCGGGCTGCGTCATGCACGACTTGACGCACATCGGCGGCTGGCGTCGTTTGCAAGCTCATCGTCCCAGCGTATCGGTTCTCCACCAACCGTCGGGTTGAGGGCGGTCGCCGGATCGACGGTTTCTGACAGACGCCTCGGGCATACTCGAACACGTGTTCGATAATGAGTTCCGTGACGCCGGCGACGCGGCCGTGGTCGCCGCCATCGCCGAGTGGCAGGCCACCGAATCGGCGGCCGCCGCTCGGCGCCTCGCTGCTATCGCGGAACTGACCCGGCGACGCTGCGCGCAGGACGAGCAACCCGACTGGGCCTGTGACGATTGGGACGGGGCGGCGGCCGAGATCTCCGCCGCACTCGGAATCGGCGCCGGGCGCGCGTCGGGGCAGATGAACCTGAGCCTGGCACTGGCCGTCCGACTGCCCCGGGTGGCGGCACTGTTCTGGGAGGGCCGGCTGAGCTTACGGGTCGTCTCGGCAATCGCCTGGCGTACAGACCTGGTCACCGACGACGAAGCCCTGGCCGAGATCGACGCGGCGCTGGCTGAGAAGTCCGCCCGCTTTGATTCCCTGTCGCAGTACAAGCTCGAGCAGGCGATCGACGTGTGGGTGGACCGCCACGATCCGGGGGCGGTGCGGCGCGCCCGGAGCAACGCCCGCAACCGCGATGTTTCCGTGGGCGGGCAGAACCACGAGTCCGGCACGGCCGCGCTGTGGGGGCGGTTGTACGCCACCGACGCGACGCTGCTCGAACGCCGACTGGGAGCAATGGCCGGCGCGGTCTGCGCGGATGACCCGCGAACCATGGGTGAACGCCGGGCAGATGCCCTCGGAGCGCTGGCTGCCGGCGCCCAGCACCTCGCCTGCCGATGCGGAGACCCGCGGTGCCCCGCCGCCGCGCCCGATGGCCGGGCCGCCAGTGTGACCGTGCATGTTCTGGCGGAGCAGTCCGCCGTCGAGGCGGCGGCCGCGCAGTCGGCGTCGCAGCCGGCATCGGGCACCGCGGTACTGCTCGGCGGCGGCGTGGTGCCTACTCCCCTGCTGGCCGAACTGCTGAATAACGGTGCCCGCATCCGGCAACTCCGGCGGCCCTCAGCCGAACCGGAACCCCGCTACCGGCCATCGGCCGCGCTCGACGAATTCGTGCGCATGCGCGATCTGACCTGCCGCTTCCCCGGTTGCGATCAACCAGCTGAGGTCTGCGACATCGACCACGCCACCCCGTGGCCGCTCGGTCTGACGCATCCGTCGAACCTGCGCTGTGTATGCCGAAAACACCACCTGCTGCGCACTTTTCGCGGCGGGAATGGCGGCTGGCGGGACCGCCAGGATCCGGACGGGACCATCGTCTGGACCGCCCCCTCCGGGCACAGTTACACCACCGTTCCCGGCAGCAGGTTGCTGTTTCCGCACTGGGACAGCACGACCGCCGACCTACCCGCCCCCACTCCGGGGGCACCGTCGCCCGGCCGCGGCCTGAAAATGCCCCGGCGGCGACGCTCGCGCGTCCAGGAACGCGCAAGCCGGATCCGCAGAGAGCGCCTACTGAACGCGGCCCATGTGGCAGAGCGCACCCGGCCGCCGCCGTTTTGACGATGTCACCGACTGGGATGTCACCGACTGGGCGGGATCTGCCGTTCGATCTCCTCCAGCCACACGGTCGCCGCCATGTCCGAGGGTGCGCGCCAGTCGCCACGCGGCGACAGTGAACCGCCATGGGAAACCTTGGGCCCGTTGGGCAGCGCCGAGCGTTTGAACTGGCTGAACGAGTAGTAACGCTGCGCGAACACCGCCAGCCAGTGCCGGATGTCGGCCAGCGAGTAGGCGGGTCGCTTTTCCGGCGGGTAGCCGGGTGGCCAGTCACCGCGCTGCGGGTCACTCCAGGCATGCCAGGCCAGGAAGGCGATCTTCGACGGCCGGAAACCGTAGCGCAGCACCTGAAACAGCGAGAAGTCCTGCAGCGCATACGGCCCGACCTTGGCTTCGCTGCTCTGCACCTGCTCACCGGCACCGGCGGGCACCAGTTCCGGGGTGATCTCGGTGTCCAGCACCGACTGCAGGATCTCCCCGACCTCCTCGTCGAACTGACCCGAGGCGATCACCCACCGGATCAGATGCTGGATCAGGGTTTTCGGCACACCGGCATTGACGTTGTAGTGGCTCATCTGGTCGCCGACGCCATAGGTCGACCAGCCCAGGGCCAACTCGGACAGGTCGCCGGTGCCCAGCACGATCCCGCCGCGCTGGTTGGCGATCCGGAACAGATAATCGGTGCGCAAACCGGCCTGGACGTTCTCGAAGGTGACGTCGTAGACCGCCTCGCCCCGGGAGTAGGGGTGGCCGATCTCGGTGAGCATCAGCGTCGCGGTGGACCGGATGTCGATCTCGGAGAAACTCACCCCGAGGGCCTTCGACAACGCGATCGCGTTGGTCTTGGTCCGCTCCCCGGTGGCGAAACCGGGCAGGGTGAATGCCAGGATGTCGCTGCGGGGCCGGCCTTCGCGGTCCATCGCCTTGGCCGCGACGATCAACGCTTGGGTGGAGTCCAACCCGCCGGAGACACCGATGACGACCTTGGGGTAGTCCAGGGCGCGCAGTCGCTGCTCCAGGCCGGAGACCTGGATGTTGTAGCCCTCGTAGCAGTCCTGCTCAAGGCGGACCGGATCGTTGGGCACGAACGGGAACCGCTGGACCTCCCGCTGCAGTCCGATGTCCCCGGACGGCGGGTCGAGCCGAAAACCGATGCGCCGGAAAGTGTTCTGCGCCTGGTGGTGACGACGGTTGTCGTCGAAGGTCCCCATCCGCAGCCGCTCGGCGCGCAGCAGATCAAGGTCGACGTCGGCCACCGAACGGCGATCACCCCGCGGGAAACGCTCCGAGGACGCCAGCAACCGGCCGTTTTCGTAGATCATGGTCTGCCCGTCCCAGGCCAGATCGGTGCTGGACTCCCCTTCCCCGGCGGCCGCGTAGACATAGGCGGCCAGGCACCGGGCCGAGGCCGACCGCGCCAGCAGCGCACGGTCCTCGGCGCGGCCGATGGTGATCGGGCTGCCGGACAGATTGGCCAGCACCGTCGCCCCAGCCAACGCGGCCTGCGCGCTGGGCGGGACGGGCACAAACATGTCCTCGCAGATCTCCACGTGCACAACCAGACCCGGCACGTCCTCAGCACCGAACACCAGGTCGGGGCCGAACGGCACGTCGGCGCCGAGCACCCGGATGGCGCCGGTCATATCGTCGCCGGGTGCCATCTGGCGGCGCTCGTAGAACTCCCGATAGGTCGGGAGGTAGGACTTGACCGCCACGCCCAGGATCTGGCCGCGATGGATCACCACGGCGCAGTTGTAGATCCGGTGCAGATGCCGCAGCGGCGCGCCCACCACCAGCACCGGGAGCAGATCCGCCGAGCCGGCCACCAGGTCGGCCAACCCGGCCTCGACGGCGTCGAGCAGGCTGTCTTGGAGCAGGATGTCCTCGATCGAGTAGCCGGACAGCGTCAGCTCGGGGAACACCGCCAGGGCGACCCCGTCGTCGTGGCAGTCCCGGGCGATGCGCAGCACCGACGCGGCGTTGGCCGCGGGGTCGGCGAGCACCGTGCGGTGCGTGCAGGCCGCGACCCGGGCGAACCCGCGGGCGTAGGCCGAGAAAAACTCCACGCCACATTGTCGACGCCGGTGTCCCACGGTGGCAAACAGGCCCGCCGGGCCGGCGGCCCAATCCGGTGGGCCGGGCTGTTGGCGCTGACCTACCCTCGTGATGTGGACGCCCCCGAACTCGTCGCCCTGCTGGGCGGCCGTCGGGTAGCGGTGTTGACCGGGGCGGGGGTCTCCACCGACTCCGGTATCCCGGACTACCGCGGGCCGGACTCCCCCCCGGCCAATCCCATGACGATTCGGCAGTTCACCACCAGTCTGGACTACCGCCGGCGGTACTGGGCGCGCAACCACCTGGGCTGGCGGCATATGGCCCAGACCGAGCCCAACGCCGGCCACCGGGCGCTGGCCGCGCTGGAGGCCGCCGGTGTGGTGACCGGGGTGATCACCCAGAACGTGGATCTGCTGCACACCAAGGCCGGTAGCCGAGCCGTCATCAACCTGCACGGCACCTACGCGACGGTGATCTGCCTGGATTGCGGGCACACCCTGAGTCGGGCCGCCCTGGCTCAGATGCTGGAGGCGGCCAACCCGGGATTCACCGAACGCGCCGAGAAGGTCGGCGGCCTGGCGGTGGCGCCGGACGCGGACGCGTTCGTCACCGATACCGACTCGTTTCAGTTCATCGACTGTCCGGCATGCGGCGGCATGCTCAAACCCGACATCGTCTACTTCGGCGAATCGGTGGCCAAAGAGGTTGTCGACCATGCCTATTCACTGGTCGACGGATCCGAGGCGCTGCTGGTGGCCGGTTCGTCGCTGACGGTGTTCTCCGGCTACCGCTTCGTGCGGCACGCCGCCGCCCGCGGCATCCCGGTCGCGATCGTCAACCTCGGACCGACCCGCGGTGACGACCTGGCGACGGTGAAGGTCGACGCCGGGTGCTCGCCGTTGCTGACCCTGCTGGCCGAGGAGTTGAGCGGGCCCCGCCCGGAGGTAGGCTGCCGCCCGTGTCCGTAGTCGACGTAGTAACCGCCCTGGCCGTGGGTGTCGCGCAGACGGTCCTCAAACCGGTGCGCCCCGACCCCGGACCGGCCACCGACCGTTGGGGCGTCGGTGTCGGGGAGATGGTGGCAAGCCTGCCGAAGATGCCCGGCCTGGTTCGTGGGCTGGCACGCCAACTCAACCAGTTCGGATCGGTGGTGGTCAGCCCGGCGTTCATCGAGTTTGACGGTGACGAGGTGCCCTGGTCGCGGGTGACCGAAATCCAGACCCGCCGCCTGGTCGGCTATCTGCTCACCGATGCGATCACCAAACAGGTCGATCGGCTGCCGATCTGGTGGTTTCCGGGCCGCGGCCTGGTGCTCACCGGTCTGACCCATACCGCGCTGACCGCTTTCGCCGTGGCCGCAGACCTGCATCTGGACCGCGGGGTTTTCACCCTCTACATTCCGGCTGAAGTCCAGTCCAAGGGCGTGATCCGCACCAAGCAGATGTCCCCCGGCCTGCCGGGTGCCCTGGTGCTGGCCGATCCGGCGGTACGGGACATGATCGAGTCCACCGCACAGGCGCATGGGATTCCGGTCCGCCAGGCCGACAACGACGCGTTGGAACTGGCGGCCCAACGTGCCGCGGTGATCCGTTCAGCGGTCGGCCGGGTGGTGGCGATTGCTAGGGGGTCTGGTCCCGCAGCAGCTCATAGGTGACACTGAGGACGCGGTAGGTCAGCCGGGCATGGTGCTGCCGACTCGACCGGGCGCAGTGCGTATCGCACCCGCCAGGCTGACCGCGGCCGCGAGTCACCGGTGAACGCTCACGCCTGCTCCAGCACACGCTCGACGTAGTCCCTCAGCGCCGGCCACGTCAGGTGGGTCCAGGCCAGGGCATCCGCGTCCTCGGGCCGAGGGGTCACCCGGGCCGCCAGCACGAAGCCCAGATCAGACCAGTCGGGGTCCTTCTTGCGATGCCGCGCGACCCGCAAGGTTTCCGGACGCCGATGGCCGGGAGGTCCCGGCCCAGCCATCGGCCGCGCGACCAGACGGTCAATCTGCTGAGGTTCAGGAACGACCATGCCTCGCCAGTCCAGCCAGGCCACGATCGGCGCCGCCCCCACCCGATGGTCGTCCACCCGAAGGACCCGCAGCAGTGCGAGCTCACCGTGATTCGTCGTGAACGCCAGTACGTCGCCGGCTCGGAGGTCGGTCTCGTGCCGCCACGGGCGGCGCACCGTCTTTCGCGCCGGCTGGGGACCGAGGAGCTGGTCGCGCAGCTTCGCCAGGGCGGCCTTGCGTTTGTGCAGCTCCTTCGCCCCGGCCTCCTCCCAGAGCTGAAGCCCCACACCGTCGTCTAGGATCTGCAGCGCGCGGGCTTTCACGCTCTCGCTGAGGCGCCCCAGCCCCGATTGCGTGGCAGCCAGTGCGAGCCACAGCACGTGCTTCTCGTCGTCATCCAGCCCGCTGTAGCCCTCGATCACCTGCCGTTCGGCCGCGTCATCCGGCACCTGATCCTCGAGTAACTCGCGATAGTCCCCGCGGATGTCCGCGGCCGTGTCGTCCGAGAAGATGCCCGGCCCCCAGGCGCTCACGCTCGCCTCGCCTTCGGCCTCACGGTCGCAATTATGCCCAGTACGCCCGCTCGGGCAGCGAGGCGCCGGACAGATCACGATCGGTCACCAAGTCATCGGCGTGAACGGCCGGTCGACGCAGCTCAGCCGGCAGATCCGCGGTCGAGCAGCCGACCATCGTGCTCAGTTCGGCGGCGTCGTAGGCCACCACACCGCGGCCGACCATCACCCCGTCCGGGCCGTGCAACTCGACCACGTCACCGACAAAAAACTTTCCCGTGCATCCGGTGATCCCGGCGGACAGCAGGGACCTGCGTTGTTTGACCACCGCCCGCACCGCGCCGGCGTCCAGGCTCAGCGACCCGGCGGCCTCCGCGGCGTAGCGCACCCAGAACCGTCGCGCCGACATGCGTGTGGACCGCGGTGCGAACACCGTCCCCACCGATGCCTCGGTGAGCGCGTCGGCGGCATCGGTGGCGGCGGCCAGCAGCACCGGCACCCCGGCGTCGGCGGCCAGCAGCGCCGAGGACAACTTGGAGGCCATCCCCCCGGTGCCCAGCCGGCTGCCCTGCCCGGCCACCACCCCGTCGAGGTCGTCCGGACCGCCCACCTCGGCGATGAACCGGGCCGGATTGTCCGCGGACGCTTTGCGCGGATCGCCGTCGTAGAGACCGTCGATATCGGAGAGCAGCACCAGCGCGTCGGCGCCGACGAGATGGGCCACCAGCGCCGAGAGTCGGTCGTTGTCCCCGAACCGAATCTCGTTGGTGGCCACGGTGTCGTTCTCGTTGACGATCGGCACGGCATGCAGCGCCCGCAACCGGTCCAGGGTGCGCTGGGCGTTGGTGTGCTGCACCCGCTGGGAGATGTCGTGGGCGGTCAGCAGCACCTGGCCGACGGTGCGGCCATACCGCGCGAACGCCGCGCTCCAGGAGTTGACCAGCGCGACCTGCCCGACGCTGGCGGCCGCCTGTTTGGTGGCCAGGTCGGTGGGGCGTTTGGACAGCCCCAGGGGCTCGATGCCCGCCGCGATCGCCCCCGAGGAGACGATCACCACGTCGGTGCCGGCCTTCATCCGGGCCTCGATCGCGTCGGCCAGCGCCGCAAGCCTCGTGGCGTCGAACAATCCCGAGGGGTCGGTGAGGGCGGTGGTGCCGATTTTGACGACGATGCTGCGCGCCGTCCGGACAGCGTCCCGGTGGCTACTCACTGTCGGTACCGGACTCACGGCGCTGGCGGCGGGCCTCCTTGCGCTCGGCGGCGCCGATCCGGTCGTTGCGCTCCACCCGGATGTCGGTGCCTCGGCCGGAGAGGGTGACGTCCACCCCGGCCGGGGTCTGCGGCTCCCAGTCGAAGGTCATGTCCCCGATGGTCACCGCGCAGCCGGCCTTGGCGCCGCGTTTGAGCAACTCCTCCTCAACGCCGAGCCGGGCCAATCGGTCGCCGAGGTAGCCGACCGCCTCGTCGTTGTCGAAGTCGGTCTGGGCGACCCAGCGCTGCGGGCGGGTGCCGCGCACGATGAACCCGCCGGGATGCGCGGGATCGGGTTCGACCGTGAACCCGCTGGAATCCACCGGCACCGGCCGGATGACCGGGCGGCGGGCCACCACCGGCGGCTGAGCGGCGCGGTAGGCGGCCACCATCTCCCAGAGCGCAAAGGTCAACTCGCGCAACCCTTCCCGGGTCACGGTGGACACCTCGAAGACCGGCCAGCCCCGCTCGGCGATCTCCGGGTGGACGAAGTCGGCAAGCTCGCGGGCCTCCGGCACGTCGATCTTGTTGAGCACCACCGCGCGGGGGCGCTCCGCCAGATCGCCCAGCGTGGAGTCGGCCTGCAGGGTGGGCCGGTAGGCGGCCAGTTCGGCCTCCACGGCGTCGATGTCGGAGATGGGGTCGCGGCCGGGTTCCAGCGTCGCGCAGTCGACCACGTGGACCAGCACCGCGCAGCGCTCGACGTGCCGCAGGAAGTCCAACCCGAGGCCGCGTCCCTCCGAAGCGCCGGGGATCAGACCGGGCACGTCGGCGACGGTGAAGGTGTGGTCCCCGGCGGAGACCACCCCGAGGTTGGGCACCAGGGTGGTGAACGGGTAATCGGCGATCTTGGGTTTGGCCGCCGAGATGGTGGACACCAGTGAGGATTTGCCGGCCGAGGGGAAACCGATCAGCCCGACGTCGGCGACGGTTTTCAGTTCCAGGGTCAGATCGCGGGCCTGGCCCCGTTCGCCGAGCAGGGCGAAACCGGGCGCCTTGCGGGCTCGGGAGGCCAGTGCGGCATTGCCCAGGCCGCCGCGGCCACCCTCGGCGGCGACGAACCGGGTGCCCGCGCCGACCAGATCGGCCAGCATCCGGCCCTGCTCGTCGAGCACGATGGTGCCGTCGGGGACCCGCACTTCGAGGTCGGCTCCTGCCGCGCCGTCGCGGTTGCTGCCCGATCCCTGCTTGCCCGAGGCTGCAACGACGTTGGGATGAAAGTGGAAGTCGAGCAGTGTGTGCACCTGCGGATCAACCACCAGCACGACGCTGCCGCCCCGGCCGCCGTTGCCACCGTCCGGACCGCCGAGGGGTTTGTACTTCTCCCGGTGCACCGAGGCACAGCCGTTACCGCCGTTGCCTGCCCGGGTGTGAATGACGACGCGGTCGACGAAACGCGGCATCGGGAGTGTCCTTTCCCTCGCGCCAGTGCGCGTCTACTGCGAACTATCGTGCTCGTTTTCGCAGTGGTCGCACACTCGCGACAAGAGACCTACTCCGGCCGCGCGACGCGGACGATGTTGACGACCTTGCGGCCGCGCTTGACGCCGAACTCCACCGCACCGGGGGCGGTGGCGAACAGAGTGTCGTCGCCGCCACGACCGACGTTCACACCGGGATGGAAGTGGGTACCGCGCTGCCGCACCAGGATCTCGCCGGCCTTGACAACCTGACCGCCGAACCGCTTGACGCCGAGCCGCTGGGCGTTGGACTCGCGGCCGTTACGTGAGCTGGAAGCGCCCTTCTTGTGTGCCATGTCAGTCCCTACTTGATTCCGGTGACCTTCAGGACCGTCAACTGCTGACGGTGCCCCTGCCGCTTGTGGTAGCCGGTCTTGTTCTTGAACTTGTGGATGCGGATCTTCGGGCCCTTGGTGTGCTCGAGGATCTCGCCGGTGACCGCGACCTTGGCCAGCGCGGCGGCATCGGTGGTGACGGTGGCGCCGTCGACGACGAGGGCGACCGGCAGCGACACCGAAGCGCCGGGCTCGGAGTCGATCTTCTCGACCTTCAGCACATCGCCGACGGCGACCTTGTACTGCTTGCCGCCCGCCTTGACGATCGCGTAGGTGGCTTGCTGGGCTGCCATCGTTCCTCTTCCACTGGGTCTATCGCTGGGCGCGCGCTACCCGGGGGTTGCGCGGGGGTCTGTGGTCGCGGGTGGCTCTGCGTTGCCAGAGGGCCGCCCGCTGCCGCCGGCGGGGCCTGGCGGCAACTGGTCAAGGGTACGTGACCAGCATCTGCAGGGTCAAACCGCGGGTGGACCGGCAGGTCTGGCCGCCGCACGCCGACGGGTCCGGGGTGGCGGTGGGGCGACGGTGTCGGCCTCGTCGTCCCCGTCGTCCCCGTCGTCCTCGTCATCCGCGTCGTCCTCGTCGACGATCTCGATGGTCTCGTCCTCCTCGATCGCATCGTCGTCGATGGCGTCCTCATCGACGTCGTCGAGTTCGATGTCGTCGTCGTCCTCGAGGTCGTCGTCCTCGTCCTCGTCCTCGTCCTCGTCGTCCTCGAGGTCCTCGTCGTCGTCCTCGTCGCCGAGGTCGTCATCCTCGTCCTCATCGAGGTCGTCGTCGTCTTCGGCCAGTTCGTCGTCACCGAGTTCGTCGTCTGCCGCCAGTTCACCGACCAAACCGCCCGCGGAGACGTCGAACTCCTCCACCGCTTCCTCCCCGGCTGCCGCGGAGTCCTCATCGGTGTCCTCGTCGTCGGTCTTGGCAGCCGCCATCGCCTTGAACATTGGATGCTCACCCGGAACGTGCGCGGGCACCCGCGTGACGGCCTCGGCGATCGGGGCGGCCTCCTCACCGCGGCCCTTGCGGCCACGCCGGTTGCGCCGGCCCCCGGTCTCGGACTTTCGTGCAGCGCCGGAGGCGTGGTCCACCGGGTCGGCGTGCATGAGGATGCCGCGACCGGCGCAGTGGGTGCAAGTGCTGGAGAACGCCTCGATCAGGCCGGTGCCCAACCGTTTGCGGGTCAGTTGCACAAGACCCAGCGAGGTCACCTCGGAGACCTGGTGACGGGTGCGGTCGCGGGCCAGTGCCTCGGTCAGGCGCCGCAGCACCAGGTCGCGATTGGACTCCAACACCATGTCGATGAAGTCGATGACCACGATGCCGCCGATGTCGCGCAGCCGCAGCTGACGCACGATCTCCTCGGCCGCCTCCAGGTTGTTCTTGGTGACGGTCTGTTCGAGGTTGCCGCCGGCGCCGGTGAATTTCCCGGTATTGACGTCCACGACGGTCATCGCCTCGGTCCGGTCGATGACTAGGGTGCCGCCGGAGGGCAGCCACACCTTGCGGTCCATCGCCTTGGCCAGTTGCTCGTCGATGCGGTGCACGGCGAACACATCGGGGCCATCCGGCCCGCCCGCGGGCTCGTACTTGGTCAGTTTCGGAAGCAGTTCGGGCGCAACCGAATTGACATATCCGGTGATGGTCTCCCAGGACGTCTCGCCGGAGACGATGAGACCGGAGAAATCCTCGTTGAACAGGTCGCGGACGACCTTGACCAGAACGTCGGGTTCCTCGTAGAGGGCGATCGCCGCGCCGGCCTTGTTGGCCTTGACGCGCTCGGCCTCCTCGGCGATCTTGGCCCAGCGTTCCTGCAACCGGGTGACATCGGCGCGGATGTCCTCTTCCTTGACGCCCTCGGATGCGGTGCGGATGATCACCCCGGCGTCGGCGGGAACCACCTCGCGCAGAATCTCCTTGAGCCGCTGCCGTTCGGTGTCGGGCAACTTGCGGCTGATCCCGGTCGAGGAGGCGCCCGGCACGTAGACCAGATAGCGGCCCGCCAGCGATACCTGGGTGGTGAGCCGGGCTCCCTTGTGACCGACCGGATCCTTGCTGACCTGGACGACGACGTAGTCGCCCGGTTTGAGGGCCTGTTCGATCTTGCGATTGGCCCCGCCGAGTCCGGCTGCCTCCCAGTTGACTTCGCCGGCGTAGAGCACGCCGTTGCGGCCGCGGCCGATGTCGACGAAGGCGGCCTCCATCGACGGCAACACGTTCTGCACGATGCCCAGGTAGATGTTGCCGACCATGGACGCCGAGGCGGCCGAGGTCACGAAGTGCTCTACCACGATCCCGTCCTCGAGAACGGCGATCTGGGTGTAGCGCGCCCCTTCGTGGGGCGGTTCGGTACGAACTTTGTCCCGCACCACCATGACCCGGTCGACGGCTTCGCGGCGGGCCAGGAACTCCGCCTCGGTCAGGATCGGCGGGCGGCGGCGGCCCGCGTCGCGGCCGTCGCGGCGGCGCTGGCGCTTAGCTTCCAGTCGGGTCGACCCGTTGATGCCCTGAATCTCCCCGGCGTCGGAGCGGTCGGCTTTGGCGCGCGGGGCGCGTTCGTGCACCACGGTGTTGGGCGGGTCGTCGGCGGAGGCGGCGTCGGAGTCCTCTCCCCCGCCGGCGCGGCGGCGGCGGCGACGACGACGGCGCCGGGTCGCACCGGCCGACTCCTCATCACCCTCGGCTTCGGCCCCGTCCGCATCCTCGCCGGTGTCCTCGGCGCTGTCGTCGACAGCCTCGGCGCCGGGTTCCTCACTGGAATCGTCCTCGCCGGCTTGCTCACCCCGGCCGCGGCCACGGCCGCGGCGGCCACGGCGGCGGCGGCGGTTGGCCGGCCGCTCGGTGCCGTCCTCAGCGTCGTCATCCTCGTCGGCGGCTTCCTCGGCGGAGTCGTCGGCGGCGTGGGCCAGGTCGTCGCCGTCGGCGGCGGGAGCAGATGCGATCACCGGTTGGGGCGCGACGAACAGCGGCATGTAGGCCGGCGGTTCGGCGACGGCCGGCTCATGGGTTTCCAGGATCAGCCGCGATTCGGGCTCGGTCTCCGGGCCGGTGACGATGATCATCGCGCTCTCGGCGGGAAGATCGATCTCAGCCGGCGCGGCGGCGAGCATGTCGCGCACCCGGACCGCATCGGCCTGATCCACGCTGGACTGCGGGCTGCGGGACCGGCCGTCGATGTCGGTCAGCGCGTCGAGGACCTGCTTACTAGTAGTCCCCAGCACCCGCGCCAGTTCGTGAACCCTCAGGCGTTCGGGCAGATCCTCGTCAGCCGCCGACTGTTGGCCCAGCGACGGGAATTCGGGCAGTTCCTGGTTGTGATCATCATCGGCCACGTAGTCTCCTCGAGCCCCCGGGCGCGTCCTGCGACGCGGCCACGCGAGGGCTTCCGCTATGAGCCCGGCGGTTACCGGGCTTTTTGGTAGTGCTTGTCGATAGTGCCTGGCTGAATGACGGCTGTTGACGGTCCGCGCCGCACCACGTGGTGGTCGCGCACGTCTGAAGTCTCATTCTCAGCGGCCCGTCACCGAGCCGCCGTCGTTAGTATCCCACACCGCCGGCCGGTCCCGGACGGACCCGGTTAATCCGTCAGCGGCCGGGGAACCAGAGTTCGATCTCGCGGACGGCCGATTCCGGCGAATCCGAGCCGTGCACCAGGTTGTACTGGGTTTCGAGGCCGAAGTCGCCCCGGATGGTGCCCGGGGTGGCCTTCTCGACCGGGTCGGTGCCGCCGGCCAGTTGGCGGAACGCCGCGATCGCGCGGGGCCCCTCCAGAATCGCGGCAACAACAGGGCCCGAGGTGATGAAGTCGACGAGTTCGCCGAAGAACGGGCGCTCGGAGTGCTCGGCATAGTGCGCGCGGGCCAGTGCATCATCGACGTGCTTGAGTTCGAGGGCGGCCAGGGTCAACCCCTTGCGCTCGATCCGGTTGATGATCTCGCCGACCACCCCCCGCCGCACACCGTCGGGTTTGATCAGCACCAGAGTCCGCTCAGTCACGACTGGGAAGAATACCTGCCGGTTCCGATCTCACTGCGGGGGCGGCTGCTGACCGGGGAGCAGGCCCAACCGCTGGCGGCGCAAAACCTCCCAGCGCAGGTAGGCGACGACGGCCCAGACGACGGTGAACAGGACACCGATGAACCCGACGCCGGGGTAGAGCAGGAAGCCGGCCACCAGCAGCAGTTGCACGCCGAGGTTGGCCCAGATCGCCCAAGGTCGGCCCTGCATTCCGGCCAGCACGGCCAACAGCACCGCGAACCCCACCAGGTAGGCGGTCGACCACGGGGTCAGCCCGCCGCCGACCATGTGCACCACCGGCAGCGCCAGCAGCACGGTGATGATCTCCATGACCAGGGTGCCGGCCATGACGCCGCGGAAGCTCTTCCAGGGGTCGGGGGGTTCAGTCATAACGGATCCTTCCCGAACAGGGTGCGGGCCGCGCCCGCGGTGACCACCGACCCGGTGATGACGATGCCGGCCCCGGCGACGCCGTCGCCGGACTCCTCGACCAGGGCGGTGGCGGTTTCGACCGCGTCGGCCAGGGTCGGCGCCCAGCGCACCCGGTCCGGCCCGAAGACCTCCTCGGCGCGCAGTGCCAGCACCCCCGGTTCCAGTGCCCGAGGCGAGCCGTTGTCGGTGGCCACCAGCACGTCGAACGCCGGTTCCAGGGCAGCCAGGATGCCGTTGACGTCCTTGTCGCCGAGCACACTGACCACACCCACCAGGTACCGGAAGTCGAACTCCGTCGTCAACGCCCGGGCCAGCGCGGCCGCCCCGGCCGGGTTGTGCGCGGCGTCGACGAAGACCGTCGGTGCGCTGCGGACCCGCTCCAGCCGGCCCGGACTGCGGGCCGCGGCGAACCCGGCGCGGACCGCGTCGACGTCGAGTTGGCGCTGCACCCCGGCGCCGAAGAAGGCCTCCACCGCGGCCAGTGCCACCGCGGCGTTGTGGGCCTGATGCTCACCGTGCAGCGGCAGAAACACGTCCGGATACACCCCGCCGAGACCCTGAAGTTCGAGGACCTGCCCGCCGACGGCGACCTGACGGTCGCGCACCCCGAACTCCGAGTCCTCCCGCGCCACCGCGGCGTCGGTGCGCACCGCCTGGGCCAGCAGCACCTCCATCGCCTCGGGCTGTTGGCGGCCGATCACCACGACGGTCTCGACCTCGCCGCTAGCGCCGATGATGCCCGCTTTCTCGCCGGCGATCTCGGCGATGGTGTCGCCGAGGTACTCGGTGTGGTCCATGCCGATCGGCGTGATCACCGCCACGGGGGCGTCGATGATGTTGGTGGCGTCCCAGCGTCCGCCCATGCCCACCTCGATGACCCCGATATCCACCGGGGCGTCGGCGAAGGCCGCGAACGCCATCGCCGTGACGACCTCGAACTTGCTCATCGGCGGCCCGGCCGGCCCCAGTTCGCCGGCTTCGGACTGCGCATCGACCATCTGGACGAACGGTTCGATCTCCCGGTAGACCTCCACGTAGCGGGCGGGACTGATCGGCCGGCCGTCGATGGCGATGCGCTCGGTCGCCGACTGCAGGTGCGGGCTGGTGGTGCGGCCGGTGCGCTGCTGCAAGGCAGTCAGCAGCGCGTCCACCATCCGGGCCACCGACGTCTTGCCGTTGGTGCCGGCGATGTGGATGCACGGGTAGCTGCGCTGCGGCGAGCCGAGCAGGTCCATCAGCGCCTGCATGCGCGCGGTGCTGGGTTCGATCTTGGTCTCCGGCCAGCGCTGGTCGAGCAGATGCTCCACCTGCAGCAGCGCGGCGATCTCGTCGGGGGTGGGTTCGATCATGCAAGCGCAGCCAGGCGGGCGGCGATCCGGTCGGTCTCCTCGCGGGCCAGTTTCTGGCGGTCGCGGATCTTGTCGACGACGTCGCCGGGCGCCTTGGCCAGGAACGCCGCGTTGTCGAGTTTGGCTGTGGTGGCGGCCAATTCCTTCTGGGCGGCCGCCAGGTCCTTCTCCAGCCTGCGCCGCTCGGCGGCGACGTCGACGGTGCTGGAGGTGTCCAGTTCGACCCCGACGGTGCCCCCCGAGAGGCGGACCTCGACCTGAGCGGTCGGCGTGAAATCGGCATCCGGGATGGTCAGCCAGGCCAGCGCCGACACCGGCGCCACGTGCTCAGATAGACCGGCCTGATCGACTCCGGTCAACCGGGCGGGCACCTTCTGCCGATCGGCCAGGCCCTGGTCGCTGCGGAACCTGCGGACTTCGGTGACCAGCTTCTGCACATCGGCAATCCGTTGCGCGGCAGCGGTATCCAACTGAATGCCGGACGGCTGCGGCCAGGGGGCGATCACCAGCGACTCAACCTTCCCCGTCGCTTCGCTCGCCCCGGTCAACTGCTTCCAGAGCACCTCGGTGACGAACGGCATCACCGGGTGCAGCATCTTCAGCAGGGTGTCGAGCACCGCCGCCAAGACCGCGGTGGTGCCCGAACGGCCCTCACCGAGTTGGACTTTGGCCAGCTCCAGATACCAGTCGCAGAACTCGTCCCAGGCGAAGTGGTAGAGCGCTTCGCAGGCCCGGCTGAACTCGTAGCCGTCCAGAGCCGAATCGACCTCGGCGCGAACCTGTTCGGTGCGGCCGAGGATCCACCGGTCGGCGTCGGTGAGGTGTTCGGGATCCGGCAGTGGGGCTGGGGCGGCCCCGTTCATCAGGGCGAACCGGGTCGCGTTGAACAGTTTGGTGGCGAAGTTGCGCGAGGCCCGGGCGTGGTCCTCGCCGATCGACAGGTCCCCGCCGGGACTGGATCCGCGGGCCAGGGTGAAACGCAACGCGTCGGCGCCGAACAGTTCCACCCAGTCCAACGGGTCGATGCCGTTACCGCGCGACTTGCTCATTTTCCGGCCGTGCTCATCGCGGATGAGGCCGTGCAGGAAGACATTCCGGAAGGGAACCTGCGGCCCGCGAGCGCCACCGCAGGTGATCGCCTCGTCGCTGGACACGAACGTACCGAACATGACCATGCGGGCGACCCAGAAGAACAAGATGTCGTAACCGGTGACCAGAACGCTTGTGGGATAGAACTTTTCCAGGTCCGGGGTGCGGTCGGGCCAACCCATGGTGGAGAACGGCCACAGCGCCGAGGAGAACCAGGTGTCCAACACGTCGGGGTCCTGCTCCCACCCCGCCGGCGGGGTCTCGTCGGGCCCGACGCAGGCGATCTGCCCGTCGGGGCCGTGCCAGATCGGGATGCGATGCCCCCACCACAACTGCCGCGAGATGCACCAGTCATGCATATCGTCGACCCAGGCGAACCAGCGGGGTTCCAGGCTCTTGGGGTGGATCACGATGTCGCCGTTGCGGACCGCGTCGCCGGCGGCCTTGGCCAGCGCCTCGACCTTCACCCACCACTGCAGGCTCAGTCGCGGCTCGATCGGTTCACCACTGCGCTCGGAATGGCCGACACTGTGCAGGTAGGGACGTTTCTCGGCGACCATGCGGCCCTGCTCGGCCAGCGCCCCCCGGACTTTGACCCGCGCCTCGAACCGGTCCATCCCGTCGAATTCCGTTCCGGTGCCAACGATCCGGCCCCGGGTGTCCATGATCGTGGGCATCGCCAGGTTGTGGCGCATCCCGATCTCGAAGTCATTGGGATCATGGGCGGGAGTGACCTTCACTGCGCCGGTGCCGAATTCGGGATCGACATGGGTGTCGGCGACGACGATGATCTCGCGGTCCAGGAAGGGGTGCGGCAGAGCGGTCCCGACCAGATGGCGGTAGCGGTCGTCGTCGGGATGAACAGCGATCGCGGTGTCGCCGAGCATGGTTTCGATCCGGGTGGTGGCCACCACGATGTGCGGTAGGGAGTCGTCGAGTGAGCCGTATCGGAAGGACACCAGCTCGCCCTCGACCTCCTCGTACTTCACCTCCAGATCGGAGATCGCGGTCTGCAGTACCGGTGACCAGTTGACCAGGCGTTCGGCCCGGTAGATCAGACCCGCGTCGTAGAGCCGCTTGAAGATGGTCCGGACGGCGCGGGACAGGCCCTCGTCCATGGTGAAGCGGTCCCGCGACCAGTCCACCCCGTCGCCGAGTCGGCGCATCTGGGCCCCGATCGTCCCGCCCGACTCGTGCTTCCACTCCCAGACCTGCTCGATGAACCGCTCACGGCCGAGATCTTCTTTGGTCTGGCCGTCGGCGGCGAGCCGCTTCTCCACCAAGGTCTGGGTTGCGATTCCGGCATGGTCCATCCCGGGCAGCCATAGCACTTCGTAGCCCTGCATGCGCTTGCGCCGGGTCAGCGCATCCATCAGCGTGTGGTCCAGTGCGTGACCCATGTGCAGACTGCCGGTCACGTTGGGCGGCGGCAGCACGATGGAGTACGGCGGCTTCGCGCTGGCGGCGTCGGCGCCGAAGTATCCGGCGTCGACCCAGCCCTGGTAGATATCGGCTTCTACCGCGCCGGGATCCCAAGCCTTCGGTAGTTGGTTGGGATCGGCGGCAGCGCGGGTGTCGTCAGGCACCCGACAATTCTAGGAACGCGGTCAGCGCCCGCCGCGCAGCAGGCCACCGAGGATGCTGCCGAGGGCACCGCCCTGGCCGCCGGCCTGGCCACCGCCCAGGACGCTGCCCAGGATGCTGCCCAGCGGGTTATTGCCGGCCGCGGCGCCACCGGGGGCCCCGCCGCCGAGGATGCTGCCCAGCAGGTCGCCCATGCCGCCGCCCGGTGCGGCCTGCGCCTGAGCGCCCTGGCCGGCACCGGCGGCGTTGCGCTGCGAGAACTGCCGACCAACGTAGGCCAGCACGATCGGGGCCAGCATGGGCAGCAACCGCTTGATCAGGTCGCCACCCGGGGCGCCGGCGCCGGACAGCGCGGATGCCACCTGGTTGGTGTCGTTGCCACCGAACAGGCTGGCCACCATCTGGTTGCCCTGAGCCTCGTCGATCTGGTCGACGACGACGCCGCCGTCGAGCAGATCGGTCTGCCCCTCGGCGACGACGGTGGACTCCAGCTCGGTGGAGTCGATGTCCTCGGCAGCGACGTTCTCGTGGAGGGTGCCCAACAGCGTCGGCACCAGGGTCTGGATGGCCTGGTTCACCTCGCCCTGGTCGGCTCCGAGCTTGGTGGCGATGTCTGCCACCGGGATCTGGTTCAAGAGGTCATCGAGACCGGCCATGTTGGGTTCTCTTTCAGCGTAAGTTGCCAGGATCGGCTCCGAGGGTAGTCAGCCCACGGCCGGCATGCACACAATTACGCTCTGGGCGTGCCCCCGCCCGGCGCGCCGTTGAGCCGGGCGGTCTCCAAGGAGATCCCCGCCGCCGGGAAACGGGCCAGCAGGGCGTCGCCCATCGCAGCGGCCGGTGTCAGAACTCCATACAGTTCGGGGAGCTTGTCACGGTCAAGTGCCAGCGCCAGGCCGCACTCCCCCAGCATCACCGAGGTCGCCTTGTATCCCGGGTCGCCGCTTTGGGCCATACTCGCGACGTAGCGGGCCCCCGTGGTTGTGGTGGTGTACGTCTCCACGCGGTAGTAGCCGTTCTCCCGGACCTCTTCGCTGGGACCGGTGCCCGGTTTGGGCGCCAGACGTTCGACCAGACGCTTGGGCAGGAACCGGAAGAACCGGTAGCCCAACGCCGCCGTTCCCGCGGTCACCGCGGTCGTCGCGGCGGAGAGCACCGGGGCGGCCAGCGACGGACCGACGCCCATGTATTCGGCGTAACGGAACCGCCGGCCGTAGGCGTAGTCCAACAGTGCGTTGCTGCGGCGCACGATGCGGGTGTTGTAGGGCGCCATCACGAACCCACCGGCCCAGGTCCCCGCCAGTTCCGGGGCGATCTCCCGGCCCCGCCGCCACGGCAGATCCGGTTGCGGCCCCAATTCGGGCTCGGCGCCGCGGTCCTGGGCCAGCGTGTAGGGGTCCTCGAGGAGTTTGCGGGTATCGGGGTTGCCCGAGGCGGCCCGCATGACCTCGATCATCGAGGCCATGGTGCCGCCGGAGACCCCGCCGGCGAAGCCCCGCAGGACGTAGTTGGTGTCGAGCAGGTCACCCTCACCGTCCTGGCGGGCGCGCCGGAACAGCGCGTAGACGCTCATATCGGAGGGAATCGAGTCGAATCCGCAGGCGTGCACGATCCGCGCCCCGGTGTCGATGGCCTGCTTGTGGTAGTCGTCGATGCTCTGCCGGACGAACATCGCCTCGCCGGTCAGGTCGGCGTAGTCGGTCCCGGTCTTCGCGCAGGCGGCCACCAGGGGCAGCCCGTACTTGCTGTAGGGCCCGACAGTGGTCAGCACCACCCGGGTGCGAGCGGCCAGCGCCTCCAGTGAGGCCGGCGAGGCGGCGTCGGCAGCCACGATCGGCCAGTCCTGCGCCGCAGGGCCCACGCTGGCCCGTACCGCGGCCAGTTTGTCTGGGGACCGACCGGCCAGCGCGATGCGGGCGGATCCGCCAGCCTCGGCGAGGTACTCGGCGGTGAGTTTGCCGACGAAACCGGTCGCCCCGTAGACGATGACGTCGAATTCGCGCTGGGTCATGGAGCTAACCTACCGCCC
>CAYXBN010000035.1:0-32072 GCA_964463215.1 uncultured Mycobacterium sp.
ATCGGCGAGCCCGGCGTCGGCAAGACCGCCGTCGTCGAGGGCCTGGCCCAGGCCATCGTCAACGGCGAGGTGCCCGAGACGCTCAAGGACAAGCAGCTCTACACCCTCGACCTCGGGTCGTTGGTGGCCGGCAGCCGCTACCGCGGTGACTTCGAGGAACGCCTGAAGAAGGTGCTCAAGGAGATCAACACCCGCGGCGACATCATCTTGTTCATCGACGAGCTGCACACCCTCGTCGGCGCGGGCGCCGCTGAGGGCGCGATCGACGCCGCCTCGATCCTGAAACCGAAGCTCGCTCGTGGCGAACTTCAGACGATCGGTGCCACCACCCTCGATGAGTACCGCAAGTACATCGAGAAGGACGCCGCCCTAGAGCGTCGCTTCCAGCCGGTCCAGGTCGGCGAACCGTCGGTGGCCCACACCATCGAGATCCTCAAGGGTCTGCGCGACCGGTATGAGGCCCACCATCGCGTCTCGATCACCGACGCCGCGATGGTGGCGGCGGCCACCCTGGCCGACCGCTACATCAACGACCGGTTCCTGCCGGACAAGGCCATCGACCTGATCGACGAGGCCGGTGCCCGGATGCGGATCCGCCGGATGACCGCGCCGCCGGACCTGCGCGAGTTCGACGAGAAGATCGCCGACGCCCGCCGGGAGAAGGAATCCGCGATCGACGCGCAGGATTTTGAGAAGGCCGCGTCGCTACGGGACAAGGAAAAGCAGCTCGTCGCACAGCGCGCCGAGCGTGAAAAGCAGTGGCGCTCAGGCGATATGGACGTCGTGGCCGAGGTCGACGACGAGCAGATCGCTGAGGTGTTGGGCAACTGGACCGGCATCCCGGTGTTCAAGCTGACCGAGGAGGAGACCACTCGGCTGCTGCGCATGGAGGATGAACTGCACAAGCGGATCATCGGCCAGGAGGACGCCGTCAAGGCGGTCTCCAAGGCGATCCGCCGCACCCGCGCCGGCCTGAAGGACCCCAAGCGCCCGTCTGGCTCGTTCATCTTCGCCGGCCCGTCCGGCGTCGGTAAGACCGAACTCTCCAAGGCGCTCGCGGAGTTCCTCTTCGGCGACGACGACGCGCTCATCCAGATCGACATGGGCGAGTTCCACGACCGCTTCACCGCCTCCCGGTTGTTCGGCGCCCCGCCCGGGTACGTCGGCTACGAGGAGGGCGGACAACTCACCGAGAAGGTGCGCCGCAAGCCGTTCTCGGTCGTGCTCTTCGACGAGATCGAGAAGGCCCACCAGGAGATCTACAACACGCTGTTGCAGGTCCTCGAGGACGGCCGTTTGACCGACGGCCAGGGACGCACGGTGGACTTCAAGAACACCGTGCTGATCTTCACCTCGAACCTGGGCACCTCCGACATCTCCAAGGCCGTCGGGCTGGGCTTCACCTCCGGCGGCGGGGAGAACAACTACGAGCGGATGAAGCAGAAGGTCAACGACGAACTCAAGAAGCACTTCCGTCCGGAGTTCCTCAACCGCATCGACGACATCATCGTCTTCCATCAGCTGACCCAGGACGAGATCATCCAGATGGTTGACCTAATGGTGGGCCGGGTTGGCAAGCAGCTCAAGGCCAAGGACATGGAGATGGAGCTCACCGCTCACGCCAAGGCGCTGCTGGCCAAGCGTGGCTTCGACCCGGTCCTCGGGGCTCGCCCGTTGCGCCGAACCATCCAGCGCGAGATCGAGGACGCTCTCTCGGAGAAGATCCTCTTCGAGGAGCTGCGGCCCGGGCAGCTGGTCACCGTCGACGTCGAGAACTGGGACGGCGAGGGGGCCGGCGACGACGCCAGGTTCACCTTCCACGGCGGACCGAAGCGAACCACCATCGAGTCCGACCTCGCCGATGCGACCGCCGCGGTGATCACCACCTCGGATTAGTTCGAACTGCCACAACCAGGCCCCACACGCACCCCGGCGAATGCGCGGTTTCATACGCGACTCGCCGGGGTTCGCGTATGAGGCGGCACGATGAATGGCTCGCGGGGACGATTCAGCGGTGCCGCGGCAACAGCCCGAAGACCTGCTTGATGATGGTCATCACCCAACCCCCGGCGTTGGGGCTGTGGTAGCGCGGCCAGTTGAGTTGAAAGCTGACCACCCAGGCCTGGCCGGTCCGGTCTTCGGCGTACCAGCTGAAGGTCAGGTCACCCGGCAGGTTCCCGGCTTTGGCACCGATGTAGGGCCACTCGGTGCGGTCCAGGTCGATACCGGGCACCTCCGACATGATGTCGCGAACCGGCGCCGCCGGGCCGACGGCGTGTTGTTGCAGTCGGGCGTGGACCCGGCAGATGTCCTCGGCGCTGCCGTACCACTCCGCCCCGTAGGCAGAACCGGGGGAGCGGGTGCGCTCCGGATCCGGCTGATAGGGGCGGGCATCGGCCTGCTGCAACAGCGCGGCCCGGTCAGCCGGTGACGCCGACTTCCATTGCTCCCGGACGTCCGGGTTGCCCCAGCCGACCGAGAAGATCCCCCGCATCGTCGGGAACGGCGTCATGCTGGCCGGGTCGTGATGGCCGGCGTTGGCCAACGCCTGCTCCACCGCCCGGGTTCCGACGCGTGCGATCAGCAGGTCGGTCGCCATGTTGTCACTGGTCGCGATCATCTTGCCGGCGGCTTGCCGGACAGTGATCTGGGTGCCGGGCGGGAGTTTGTCGAAACCGGATGAACCGAGTTTCTTGGCCTCCGCGGTGATGGTCAGCAGGTCGTCCCAGCCCAGGGTTCCGGCCCGGACCGCATCCTCGACCGCGTAGAGCACGTAGGTCTTGAAAATCGAAGCCAGCGGCAATGATTCGGCGGTGTTGGTACCGGCCACCTTCGCGCAGGTGCCGTCATAGACTTTCGAGACCTGCCAGGAATACCGCGCCCCGGTCCGGCCCAGTGCCGCGTCGACGTCGTCGAAGGAGTTGATGACCGGCTTGCGGGTGTCCACCCTCAGGCGGCTCACCATGGTCTGGTCGTCGGTGCGTAAGTCGACGTCCAGTTGCGCCCCGAACGAACTGATCAGGTGCAACTTCGCCGAACCGGCCCCGATCTCGTATCCGGTCAGGGTGTAGGGCCGGTCCCACCACAACGACTCCAGGCTGGCGGTAATCGGTCTGACCACCTCCGACGCCGCCAGGGTCGTGACGCTGTGGGTCCCGATCGGCCACTCGGAATTGAGCATGTCCAGCACCTGTTTGGCGCGCACGCCCTGCGGGGTGTTCAGCGAGATCTGCGAGCCGGCATTGGCGACCGGTGTCGGCGGCGCCGCGCAACTGCCGGCCAGGCAGGTGACGGTGGCCAGCGCGGCGGCCAGTGCCACCGCCCGCCGGGATCTACTGCTTATCGGCGGCGGCAACGTCCATCACGACCTCGAACTCCAGCAGTGAGGCGCCGGTGGACACCGGATTGGCGCGTTCGCCGGCGTGGGCGGCGATGGCCGGCCCGGACGCCCAAGCCGCAAACGCGTCTTCGGACTCCCACTGGGTGACAACGAAATAGCGGTCCTCGCCCTTGACCGGTCGTAGCAACTGGAATCCGAGGAAACCTGGCTGATTGTCAACTGCGTGGGCGCGGTGGGCGAACCGTTTCTCCAGTTCCGGACCGGCACCCGGGGGTACCTCGATTGCATTGATCTTGACCACGGCCATGGGGTCAGGTTACCGGCAGGCACCTCCCCGGGGGCTACCGGCAAGATGGGACGGTGAGTTCGCTGTCCTTCCGCGGCGGCATCGGTCGGCCCCTGGTGCTGGTGCACGGCCTGATGGGCCGCGGTAGCACCTGGTCGCGTCAGGTGCCGTGGCTGACCGGCCACGGCTCGGTGTACACCTACGACGCCCCGTTGCACCGCGGGCGCGATGCCGCCGGTGACGACGACGATGCCGACGGGGGGGTCATCAGCACCGAACGTTTCGTCGCTGAGCTCGGCGCGGCCGTCGAATCGCTGGACTTCCCAGCGGTGCTGATCGGCCACTCGATGGGTGCCCTGCACTCGTGGTGCCTGGCCGCGGACCGCCCGGAACTGGTCGAGGCGCTGGTGGTGGAGGATATGGCACCCGACTTCGTCGGCCGCACGGTCGGGTCCTGGGAACCGTGGCTGCATGCACTACCTGCCGAATTCGATTCCGCGGAAGCGGTTTTCGCTGAGTTCGGCCCGATCGCCGGGCGGTACTTCTTGGAGGCGTTCGACCGCACACCGACCGGTTGGCGGCTGCACGGCAGGCCGCAGCAGTGGATCGCCACAGCCGCGGAGTGGGGAACCCGCGACTACTGGCGGCAGTGGTGTGCCGTCGGAGTCCCGGTGCTGTTGATCGAGGCCGGCGATTCGGTGACACCGCCCGGTCAGATGCGCCGGATGGCCGAACTGGCGGCCGGGCGTGCGACCTACGTGCGGATCCAGCAGGCCGGCCATCTGGTGCACGACGACGCCCCGCAGCGTTACCGCGAGGTCGTCGAGGATTTCCTGGCCACCCTGCCACCCTGACGCCGCGCCGGACCTCGCTCCCGCGTCACGTTCGGCGGCCAGGCTCGCGCTGCGGTAGCTCGGCGCTCAGTCGTCGCCCTCGCCGGCCAGCGCGAACCGACCGTCGGCGGTCTGTTCCACCAACCCGTCGACCAGCAGTGAGTCCAGGGCCCGATCGCGTTGGGCGGGGTCGGTCAGCCACACCACATCCAGCTGGGCGCGCGGCACCGGCTCGGTATTGGTCCGCAACACGTCGAGCAGTTTGCCGCGCACCTGACGGTCGGTTCCGGCGTAACGCTGAACCGGCCGTGGCGGACCATCACCGGCCGGCCAACCGGCATCCCGCCAGGCGCACACGGTCAGCGGGCACAGAGCGCACTTCGGCGCGCGGGCCGTGCACACCGTCGCCCCCAACTCCATGAGCGCAGCCGAGAAGACCGGTGCCGAGCCGTCATCCGGCAGCAACGCCGCCACCTCCGCATGGTCGCGGACCGCAGACGGGCTTGTCGCATCGGCTCGGCCGTGCACGGCCCGGGCCACCACTCGCCGCACATTGGTATCGACGACAGGCACCGTCTTGCCGTAGGCGAAGCAGGCAACCGCCCGCGCGGTATAAGCCCCGACACCGGGTAGCCCCAGCAGCGTGTCGACGTCGTCGGGCACCACATCACCGTGGTCGGCGGCGATCACCGTGGCGCACTCATGCAACCGCTTGGCTCGGCGGGGATACCCCAACTTGCCCCATGCCCGCAGCACCGCGGCGGCACCGGCCTGCGCCGTCGCCGACGGGGTCGGCCAGCGGGCCACCCAGTCCACCCAGATCGGCGCGACCCGGGCCACCGGGGTCTGCTGCAACATGAACTCACTGACCAGGATCTGCCAGGCGGTGACCCCGTCAGCCCGCCACGGCAGATCGCGACGGGCCTGCGCGTACCAGCGCAGAAGTTCGGCAGCCGGGATGCTCACGATCGGCACGGCTGGGAGGCAGTGCACAATACCGACCATGGTCGAAACCAGCCCTGCGCAAGCGTGGATGGCACTCAAGCAGGGTAACGACAGGTTCGTCGCCGGAAAGCCCGTGCATCCCAGCCAGAGCATCGAGCATCGCGCCAGCCTTGCCGTCGCGCAGCGACCCACCGCGGTGGTCTTCGGATGCGCCGACAGCCGCGTCGCCGCGGAGATCATCTTCGATCAGGGCCTCGGCGACATGTTCGTGGTCCGCACGGCCGGCCATGTGATCGACTCTGCGGTGCTGGGATCCATCGAGTACGCCGTCACGGTTCTCGATGTGCCACTGGTCGTCGTGCTCGGCCACGACAGTTGCGGGGCGGTCCAGGCCACCCTTGCCGCCTTGGACGAGGGCAAGGTCCCCAGCGGGTTCGTCCGGGATTTGGTCGAGCGGGTGACGCCGTCGATCATGCTGGGCCGGCGCGACGGGCTGACCCGTGTGGACGAGTTCGAGGCCCGCCACGTCATCGAGACCGGAGCCCAGTTGCTGGCCAGGTCCACCGCCATCGCCGAGCGGGTCAAAGACGGTCAGCTGGCCATCGTCGGCGTGACGTATCTGCTGGCCGACGGCCGCGTCGTGCTGCGCGAACACCTTGGCGACATCGGCGCCTACGACTAGCGGCAGCAGACCCGAGTAGGTCGCGGGACCCGCGAACAAGGCGACACGCCGCGCAGGGTCGGACGCCACCGGGTGACCTGGGCTTACCGTGTATTCGTGCTGGATCTAGAACCGCATGGCCCCCTCCCCTCCCAGGTCTACTGGCGGCGCCGCGGCCTAGCCCTGGGCATCGCATTGCTGGCCATCGCCCTTGTGGTTGGGGTGGCTTTCGCTCTGTTCGGAAGGTCTGACTCGGTCAAGGACACCGCCGGGTCACAAACCACCCAGGTGCCCCAGCCGGAGGACAAAACCCCCGTCGTGCCGCCGGCTGTGTCCAGTTCGGAGCCGACCCCGACCCCGACGTCGGCCGTTGCACCGCCGCCGGTGTTGCAGGCCGGCGACGACTGCCCCGATTCCAACTTGGCGATCAAAGGCGTCACCAACGCCCCGCAGTACGTGATCGGGGATCAGCCCAAGTTCACGATGGTCGTGACGAACATCGGTCTGGTCGCCTGCAAACGCGACGTCGGGGCAGCGGTGCTGGCCGCCTACGTCTACTCGCTGGACAACACCCGACTGTGGTCCAACCTCGACTGTGCGCCCTCCAACGAGACCCTGGTGAAGACCTTCAACCCCGGCGAGCAGGTCACCACCGAGGTGACGTGGACCGGAATGGGTTCGGCGCCGCAATGCCCGCTGCCCCGCGAACCGATCGGTCCGGGCACCTACAACCTCGTTGTGCAACTGGGCAATCTGCGATCCGCTGAGATCCCGTTCGTCCTTGCCGACACCCCCCCACCACCGTCTCCGCCGCCGGCCGAACCGGCACCACCCGCCGGACCGGCGCCAGGACCGCCTCCCGGACCGGCCCCGGATCCCGCCCCGGCAGGCTGACTAACCGGTCACTGACAGCACGGCCCGCAGCGCGTCGTTGATGGTGGCGCATTCCCGGGTCCGCAGGCCGTCGGGTGGGTTGCCGCACCCGGCCGGCACCACGGCGGTGGTGAAGCCCAGTCGCGCCGCCTCGGCAAGGCGGCGGTCCATGCCGGTCACCCGGCGCAGATCCCCGGCCAACCCGACCTCCCCGAACACCACCAAGGTGGGCGGCAGCGGGCGGCCCACGACCGCGGAGGCCATCGCCACCGCGACCGCCAGATCCGAGGACGGGTCGGTCAGCCGCATTCCGCCGACGGTGGACAGGTAGATATCGAGGGTGTTGATCGGGACGGCGGCGCGTTTATGCAATACCGCGGTGATCATCGCGACCCGGGACTGGTCCATCCCGCTGACCACGATCCGGCGCGGCGCTCGTTCATGGTTTGGCGCGGTCAACAGGGCCTGGATCTCCCCGATCAGCGGGCGTTTGCCGTCCAGGCTGACGGTGACCGCGGTGCCGGAGACGGGGCTGTCCCGCTGGTCCAGAAACAGTCCTGAGGGGTCGGCCACGCATTCGATGCCTTTCTCCTGCATAAGGAAACAACCGACCTCATCGGCGGCGCCGAACCGGTTCTTGACCCCACGCACCATCCGCAGTGCGGTGTTGCGGTCGCCTTCGAAATGCAGCACCACGTCAACGAGGTGTTCCAATGATCGGGGTCCGGCGATCGCCCCGTCCTTGGTGACGTGCCCGACGAGCACGATCGCCACCCCGGTTGACTTGGCGGCCACGGTCAGTGCCGTCGTCACCGCACGGACCTGGGTCACCCCGCCGACGACCCCGTCGGTACCGCCGCCGGTCATGGTCTGGACTGAGTCGACGATCACCAGGCTGGGGTTGACCGCGTCGATGTGGCCCAGGACGGTCTGCACGTCGGACTCCGCCGCCAGATAGACCTCGTCATGGGCGCACCCGGTGCGCTCGGCCCGCATCCGGATCTGGCCGGCGGACTCCTCCCCGGAGATGTAGAGCGCACGCCGCCCGCCCTGGGCCCAGCGGTGGGCAACCTCAAGCAGCAGGGTCGACTTGCCGACTCCGGGGTCACCGGCGAGCAGGGTCACCGAACCCGGAACCACGCCGCCGCCCAGAACCCGGTCGAGTTCGCTGACCCCGGTGGGGTAGTGCCGGGTCCGGTCAGGGTCGATGGAGGTGATTGGCACGGCCGGTGTGGACGGGGCCACCGCAGGTTGAGACTGCCCGCCGATCGCGGTCAGGGCCACCACTTCGTCGACAGTGCCCCAGGTCGCGCATTCCGGGCAGCGGCCGAACCATTTGGGGGTGAGATGGCGGCATTCCGAACACCGGTACTGCGTGCGAGCTTTGGTCACACCTGGAAGCTAGCCGTTGGCTGTGACAACACGGGCAGCTGCGTCCCCGCGCCGGCGCGTGGCGCCGACGCCGGGTCACACCCGCGAATTTCAGTCGCGGGCGCCTTCCCCGGCTGAGATCGGCACCGACACCGCCGTCTGCCCGGCCTTGTCGAAGTTAAAGGTGAACGTGTAGTTCAGCCCGTTGGTGATCGGCTTGGTCAGTGTCACGGCGGCGGTGGTCGGGGTCGCGCTGCCCATGGCCGCGGCCTCGCCCTTGGGGGCGACGACCAACGCCTGGCCGGCAGGCACGGCGAGATCGCCGGCCAGTGCCACAGTGCCCACGTCAGAGGTGATGCTGACCAACTTGTCGTCGACGTCAGGGGAGTTGTTGGCGGCCACGAAGACCAGCGGAACAACCTGGTCGGGCTGGATGAACCCTGAGGTCTGAACTGCCTGCAGGTGGACGTTGCGCAACACGATGTCGTTCGCCGTGGCGCTGTTGCCGTTGACCGCCGCCTCCTGGGTGGCGGTCTGCGAGATCTGCCCGGCGCCGCAACCGGTGAGCAACACGGCGCAGGCAGCCAAGGCTGCCGACGCGGCGAAGAGGCGGTTCGAGAAGCGGGTCACAGCGGCCTCCTGCGTAGCAATGCGGACGACGTCAGGAAGCCGCCGCAGTTTCGACTATGCACAGTAGTAGGTCGTGCCGCCCCGCGGTAGACAAGGGCGATTACTGGGCGCCGGGCGGTCATCGGGCACGGGTCCAGAACCCGTTAATACAGACATTTGCCCGGTTGTCAACCCCCTGCGTCCACCTGCGATGCCCCTGACCTGCACCGTTGTTCCGCATGCCCAGTGGCCCCGTGCTAGCATTGGGGGGTGAAAGGGGCTCGAATCTGATGATTTTCAAGGTCGGAGACACCGTTGTCTATCCACACCACGGTGCTGCATTGATCGAAGCGATCGAAACCCGGACCATCAAGGGCGAACAAAAGGAATACCTCGTCTTGAAGGTTGCGCAGGGTGATCTGACCGTTCGAGTGCCCGCGGACAACGCCGAGTACGTCGGCGTCCGTGACGTGGTCGGCCAGGAAGGTCTGGACAAGGTGTTTCAGGTGTTGCGTGCCCCGCACACCGAAGAACCCACCAACTGGTCGCGCCGCTACAAGGCCAATCTGGAAAAGCTCGCCTCCGGCGACGTCAACAAGGTCGCCGAGGTGGTTCGCGACCTGTGGCGCCGCGATCAGGAGCGCGGACTGTCCGCCGGGGAGAAGCGCATGCTGGCCAAGGCCCGTCAGATCTTGGTGGGCGAGTTGGCCCTCGCCGAGAACACCGACGATGCCAAGGCCTCGACCATCCTCGATGAGGTCCTGGCCGCCGCTTCCTGATCCGGCCCGCACCCACCGGTGTCCGAAATAGTCGCGGTCGTACCTGCGGCTGGCTCCGGTGTACGGCTGGGGGCCGCGGTCGCTAAAGCCTTCGTGGACCTGGCCGGGCAGACCATCCTGGAACGGGCCGTCGACGGGCTCTTGGCATCCGGCGTCATCGACCGTGTGGTCGTCGCGGTGCAGGCTGATCGGATCGACGAGACGGCCGCTCTGCTGGGCCAGCGCGCCCAGGTCGTCGAAGGCGGCGCTGAGCGGTACGACACGGTGCGCTCGGCGTTGGCCGCAGTCGGTGATCCGCGCTTCGTCGTCGTCCACGACGCCGCCCGTCCGTTGACCCCGGCGGAGCAGATTCAGCGGGTCGTCGCGGCCCTGCAGGACGGTATGCGCGCGGTGATCCCCGTCCTGCCACTGGCCGACACCATCAAGGCCGTCGACGCCAACGGCGTCGTGCTCGGCACCCCGGAGCGCGCCGGACTGCGTGCCGTACAGACCCCACAGGGCTTCGAAACCGACCTGCTGCGCCGCGCCTACCAGCGTGCCGGGGCGATCTCAGCCACCGATGACGCCGCTCTGGTGGAGAACCTTGGCACCCCCGTCCACACCGTGGCCGGCGACCCGCTGGCCTTCAAAATCACCACCTCGTTGGATCTGCGCCTGGCCCGTGCGGTGTTGGCGTCGTGAGCCTGCCACTGGTCGGTATCGGCACCGATGTCCATCCCATCGAGCCCGGCCGGCCCTGCTGGCTGCTCGGGCTCCGGTTCGAGGGCGCCGACGGCTGCTCGGGGCACTCTGACGGCGACGTCGCCGCCCACGCGCTGTGCGATGCGCTGCTCTCCGCGGCCGGGCTCGGTGACCTGGGGCAGGTCTTCGGTGTCGACCGCCCGGAGTGGGCGCAGGCCTCCGGGGCGCAGATGCTGACCCACGTGCGCGACCTGCTCGCCGCGAGCGGGGTGCGCATCGGTAATGCCGCCGTCCAGGTGATCGCCAACCTGCCGAAGGTCGGGCCGCGTCGGGACGAGGCTCAGCGGCTGCTCACCGATTTGTTGGGTGCGCCGGTGTCGGTGTCGGCCACCACCACCGACGGTCTGGGCTTGACCGGCCGCGGCGAGGGGATGGCCGCCATCGCGACGGCGCTGGTCGTACGGGCCGACCGGTAAGCTGCCTCGTCGTGACCACCCCCGGCCTGCGCCTGCACGACACCTACTCCGGTGCCGTCCGCGACTTCGTGCCGCTGCGCCCCGGGCACGTGTCGATCTATCTGTGCGGAGCCACCGTCCAGGGCCTGCCGCACATCGGGCACGTCCGCAGCGGCGTGGCGTTCGACGTTCTGCGACGGTGGCTGTCGGCCAAGGGATTCGACGTCGCCTTCATCCGCAACGTCACCGATATCGACGACAAGATCCTCACCAAGGCCGCCGAAGCGGGCCGGCCGTGGTGGGAGTGGGCGGCCACTCACGAGCGGGCGTTCACCGCCGCCTACGATGCGCTCGGAGTGCTACCGCCCTCGGCCGAACCGCGCGCCACCGGGCACATCACCCAGATCGTCGAACTCATCGAACGGCTCATCGCACGGGGACACGCCTACCCCTCCGTTCTTGACGGCGACGGTGACGTCTACTTCGACGTGCGTAGCTTCGCCGAGTACGGAAAGCTTTCCGGTCACCGCATCGACGATGTCCATCAGGGTGAGAGCCTGGCCGCCGGCAAGCGTGACGAACGCGACTTCACCCTGTGGAAGGGCGCCAAGCCCGGCGAACCGTCCTGGCCCACACCGTGGGGCCGGGGCCGTCCCGGCTGGCATTCCGAATGTGTGGCGATGGCCCACGAGTACCTCGGAGCTGACTTCGACATTCATTGCGGCGGAATGGATCTGGTCTTTCCCCACCACGAGAACGAAATCGCCCAGGCGCGCGCGGCCGGTGATGGGTTCGCCAACTTCTGGCTGCACAACGGCTGGGTGACCATGGGTGGGGAGAAGATGAGCAAGTCGCTGGGCAACGTGCTGGCGATTCCGGCTGTGCTGCAACGGGTCCGACCCGCCGAACTGCGCTACTACCTGGGCAGTGCGCACTACCGTTCGATGCTCGAGTTCACCGAAACCGCCCTGCACGACGCCGCCCGGGCCTACTCGGGGATCGAGGACTTCCTGCATCGGGTCCGCAACCGGGTCGGGGCGGTGACGCCGACAACCTGGACCGGGAAGTTCGCCGCCGCCATGGACGATGACCTCGCAGTACCCGCCGCCCTTGCCGAAGTCCACGCGGCCCGGGCCGAGGGTAACCGGGCCCTGGAAGCCGGCGATCACGACACCGCTCTGGCCAGGGCGGGTGAAATACGTTCGATGACCGCGATTTTGGGTTGCGACCCCCTCGATGAGCGTTGGGAGACCCGAGATGAGACTGCCGCCGCGCTGGCGGCCATCGGAGTTCTGGTCGATGCGGAGTTGCAGCGCCGCGAGCAGGCCCGGCAACGTCGGGACTGGGCGGCGGCCGACGAGATCCGCGATCGGCTCAAGAATGCGGGCGTGGACGTGACCGACACCGCCGACGGCCCGCAATGGGCGCTGCTGGACGGATACACCACCTGATGGCCGGCAACTCCAAGCGCCGCGGCGCGGTCCGCAAGGAAGGCACCAAGAAGGGCCCTAAGGTCGGCTCCGGCGGAGTACGCCGACGCGGACTGGAGGGCCGTGGGGCGACCCCGCCGGCGCATATGCGCCCCGGCCACCCGGCGGCGCGGAAGGCCGCCGCCAAGGCCCGCAAGGCGGCCGGCAGACCCGCCGGGAAACCGGCCGACGAGACCGAGATGGTGCTGGGCCGCAATCCCGTTCTGGAGTGCCTGCGCGCCGATGCGCCGGCGTCGGCGCTGTATGTGGCGTTGGGCGCCGAAGCCGACGAGCGGCTCACCGAATCGGTCACGATGGCCGCCGACCGGGGCATCCCGATCCTTGAGGTGCCGCGCACCGACCTCGACCGGATGAGTTCCAACGGCCTGCATCAGGGCATCGCCCTGCAGGTGCCGCCCTACTCGTACGTCCATCCCGACGACCTGTTGGCGTCGGCCGGCAGCGATGTGCGACCGGCACTGCTGGTGGCCTTGGACAACATCTCCGATCCGCGCAACCTCGGTGCGATCATCCGCTCGGTGGCAGCCTTCGGTGGCCACGGAGTGCTTATCCCGCAACGCCGTTCGGCTTCGGTGACCGCGGTGGCCTGGCGGACCAGCGCCGGCGCGGCCGCTCGCGTGCCGGTCGCCCGCGCCACCAACCTGACCCGGACGCTCAAGGAGTGGTCCGACGCCGGTTTGCAGGTCGTGGGCCTGGATGCCGGCGGCGATACCGCCCTGGATCAGTTCGACGCCGCCGGGCCGATGGTCGTGGTGGTCGGATCGGAGGGCAAGGGACTGTCGCGGCTGGTGCGGCAGAACTGCGACGCGGTGGTGTCCATCCCGATGGCCGGTGCGACGGAGTCGCTCAATGCGGCAGTCGCCGCCGGCGTCGTCCTCGCTGAAGTGGCCCGCCAGCGCCGCTCCCGCTGACCACGAGCAGACGCGAACTCGCACTGATTCCCCGGAATTCATGCGACTTTGTGTCTGCTCGCGGCCAGTCAGATCCCAGCCCACGGATCGACCCGTTGCCACAGCGACGGCAGATGCAGCGCCACGCCGTCACGTTCGGCCAGCGCGCCGAGCACCCGCATCGTGACGTCGAGGTCGTCACCGGCGTAGGGCAACGCCCGCAGTGGCGCGCTCAGCGGTCGGAAGAAGTCGTCCCAGTGGATCAGCACCACCCGACGGGCGCCGACAGCGCGCACCGTCTCGTTCCAGTACTGCCTGATGTAGAGCTCCGGTTGGACGCCGAGTTGGCCGACCCCCAGATAGGCGGCGTCGGCGTGTCGTCCGGCCAGCGCTCCCGGGACGAAGCCGGCGCTGCCCTGGATCAGCAACCGACGGCCACTGGACCGGTGCAGCACCAACGTCGACCACGCCTGTCCGCACCGGTACGCCGAGGCTTTGGCCGGCGGGACGACGGGGGCGGTGATCGACCCGGGGTAGCGATCCGGTGGGCAGTGCGTCGACTCGACGAGCGTCACCTCGAAGGCACCCAGTCCAACGGCCCTTCCGCCCGTGGCCACCACGATCCGATCTTCGGGAAGGCCCTGGCCGCGTGCGAGATTGGCCGCCGATTCGCCGCCGACGACGACCGCTCCGGTCCGCTCGGCAACGACCGCACTGTCCAGTGCGTGGTCGTAGTGGGTGTGGACGGGCAGCACGGCATCGAGTCTCCCGATGCCCGATCGGCTCAGCGCAGCCTCGATCCGTGCGACCGACGGAGTCAACTTTCGGGCGGCGACCGCGACGAGACCGGGGCGGGAGAAGAACCCGTCGGTCAGAATCGCCGAGGTGCCGTCCGTGACGAGCAGCGTCGACACCCCCATCCACGTCACCCCCAGAGCCGTTGCGTCCCCGGCCTCCGGTGCGTCGAAATGCTGCCGGTAGCGGGAGATGTCAGGTCGGCCGAACTTCAGGCGCATCAGGTGAACGCCGCCAATCCCACACCACCGCTCAACAACCGGTCTCGAACGGCCCCGGCGATCCCCACCGCACCCGGTGAATCGCCATGGACGCAGATTGATTCCGCCGCCACGGCGATGACGGTCCCGTCGACCGCGGTCACCGTGCCCGACTCCACCATGGTCAACACCCGGTGGGCGATCTGCTCGGGGTCGCGCAGTACCGCGGCGTCATCGGTGCGGGGCACCAGCGTTCCATCCGGGCGGTAGGCGCGGTCGGCGAATGCCTCAGCGACCGTGCGCAACCCGAGTCGGCGGGCCTCGTCGAAGAACACCGAACCGGCCAGGCCCAGCACCGGCAGACCCGGGTCAACCGCGCGGACCGCTTCGGCTACCGCGCGGGCTTGTTCCCGGTCGGTCACGATGGTGTTGTAGAGCGCGCCATGGGGTTTGACGTAGCCCAGCACCGATCCCGCGGCCCGGGCGAGTGCCTGCAACGCACCGATCTGGTAGATCACGTCGGCGGTCAACTCAGCCGGGGCAACCTCAATCCGGCGGCGCCCGAACCCGCCGAGGTCGAAGTATCCGACCTGCGCGCCGATCCGCACGCCTCGCTGGGCCGCGGCGTGACAGGTGCGGGCCAGGCCGACGGGATTTCCGGCGTGGAAGCCGCAGGCCAGGTTGGCGCTGGTGACGATATCGAGCATGGCGGCGTCGTCGCCGAGTTCCCATACCCCGAAGCCCTCGGCGAGGTCGGCATTGAGATCCACGCTCTGCACGGTTCCAGCCTAAGGCCGATCACCGAGGGCTGACCGTTCAGCACACGGGCCGGCCGCAACCCGGCGGTTGGGATCAGCGATCCCGCTTCTCGTCGCCGATCAAGAGTCGGACGGCGAGGTCGAGGCGTTTACTCACATCGTTGGCCGAGGCCCGCCGGGTCAGCCAGGCCAGCAGGTTGGACAGCCAGACATCGGAGATCACCCGGGCGATGTGGTACTGGTCCTCGGTGGGTTCGCCGTCGCTCATGGCCCGGGCGAACATGCTGTCGATGATCTTTTCCACGTGGTCCACTTCGCCGGCCGCCGACGCGTCGGCGAAAACGTAGGCGCGGGTCATCGCCTCGGTGAGCAACGGGTTGCGTTGCATCGCCCGGTTGAGCTTGCTGACCATGAAATTCAGCCGCTGGTAGGGGGTTCCGCCGGGGACCGAAGACCGGTCGGTCTTGGCGTCGATGCGTTCGAACTCGCGGCCGAGGGCTGACACGAGCAGGTGAACCTTCGAGGGGAAGTACCGGTAGAGCGTTCCCACCGCCACGTCGGCCCGGTCGGCCACCGCCCGCATCTGCACCGCCTCGTAGCCGCCCTTGGAGGCGATGGCAAGCGTGGCGTCGAGGATGCGTTTGCGGCGCTCACGCTGGGCCTCCGAGCCCAACTCCGACTCGGTGAGCACCGATACCGGCAGCACCTCGCGGGGCTGAGATCCAGCGGGCTTCTGCGCTGACGACGACTGCGCTGGCGACGACACTCTAGAACTCCTTACCGGGCGGTAGCTGTCGACTTGACGGTTCATCGCTGGCACCATTAGAACACGTTCTAGTAATCCCGCCGTGGTTAGAGAATCCGACGTGAGGAGCGCAGGTGCCCGCCTCCATCGCCGATGAACGGTTGGCCGCCCGTGATCTGGTTCGCAGTTGGGCGGCGGGTTCGGGCGCGCCCGCCGCGATACGGGCCATCGAACGGGGCGACCCGACGGCCTGGCAGGCGCCGTACGCCGGCATCGCCGATCTAGGTCTGTTCGGCATAGCGGTCGACGAGGCCGCCGGTGGGGCGGGCGGAACGATCGAGGATCTGTGCGCCATGGTCGAGGAAGCCGCCCGGGCACTGGTGCCCGGGCCAGTGGCCAGCACCGCTCTTGCCACCCTGATCGTGACGGATGCCGAACTGCTGGAAGCGCTTTCGTCAGGTCAGCGCACCGCGGGTTTCGCCCAGGAAGGGGATTTCCAGGAATCCGGGGGCCGGATTTCGGGTTCTGCCGACTACGTGCTTGGGGCCGACGACGACGGCCTGCTGCTGGTGCCGGTGGGTGATCGCGTCGTGGTCGTCGATGCCCACGATTCGGCGGTGACCGTGGAACCGTTGCCCGCCGCGGACTTCTCCCGCCCGCTGGCCCGCGTCACCCTGCGCGGTGCCCAGGCCACCGTTCTGGACACCACCCGGCGCAGATTCGAAGATCTGGCTGCCACCGTGCTGGCCGCCGAGGCGGCCGGCGTCGCGCGCTGGGCCCTGGACACCGCCACCGACTACGCCAAGGTTCGCGAGCAGTTCGGCAAGCCGATCGGCACCTTCCAAGCCGTCAAACATCTCTGCGCCGAGATGCTGCTGCGGTCCCAGCAGATCTCGGTGGCCGCCGGTGACGCCGCCGCGGCAGCCACCCACGACGACGAGCACCAACTCTCGGTCGCAGCCGCGGTGGCTGCGGCGGCCGGAATCGAGGCGGCCCGCGGCAACGCCAAGGACTGCATCCAGGTGCTAGGCGGAATCGGCATCACCTGGGAGCACGACGCACACCTGTATCTGCGCCGCGCTTTTGCAAACGCGCAATTCCTCGGCGGGCAGTCCCGGTGGTTACGTCGGGTGGTGGACTTGACCGTCGGCGGTATCCGACGGGATCTGCACATCGACCTCGACTCGGTGGCGCATCTGCGCCCGCAGATCCGCGCCGCGGTCGCCGCGGTGGCAGCCCGCCCGCCGGCCGAAAGGCAGGTCGCCCTGGCCGACTCCGGCCTACTGGCCCCGCACTGGCCGACACCCTACGGCCGGGGTGCCACCCCGGCCGAACAACTGCTCATCGACGCCGAACTCTCCGACGCCGGGGTGGTGCGGCCCGATCTCGTCATCGGCTGGTGGGCGGTGCCGACCATCCTGGAGGCCGGTACACCGGAACAGATCGAGCACTTCCTGCCCGCCACCCTGCGCGGCGAGATCGTCTGGTGCCAGTTGTTCAGTGAGCCGGAAGCAGGGTCAGACCTCGCGGCGCTGCGGACCAAAGCGGTGCGGACTGACGGCGGTTGGATCCTCAACGGGCAGAAGGTGTGGACCTCGGCGGCGCATAAGGCGGACTGGGGGATCTGCTTGGCCCGCACCGACCCGGAGGCCCCGAAACACCGGGGCATCACCTACTTCCTGGTCGACATGCGATCACCCGGCATCATGATCCGGCCGTTGCGGGAGATCACCGGCGACGAACTGTTCAACGAGGTGTTTTTCGACGACGTCTTCGTGCCCGATGACATGGTGGTGGGCGCGGTCAACGACGGTTGGCGGCTGGCCCGCAGCACCCTGGCCAGCGAGCGGGTCGCGATGGCGCACGGCACCGCGTTGGGCAACCCGATGGAGCAGATGCTGAGCACGCTGACCCAGCGGCAGCTGGATCCGGCGTTGGCCGATCGGCTCGGTGCTCTGCTGCTGGCGGCGCAGGTCGGGTCGCTGCTCGACCACCGGATCGCCCAACTGGCGGTCTCGGGCCAGGACACCGGCGCCGAAGCCAGCGCCCGCAAGCTGATCGGCGTGCGTTACCGGCAGGCACTGGAGGAGTTCCGCATGCATCTGTCACCCGGTGGCGGTCTGGTCGACAACGACGCCGTGCAGAGCTTCCTGAACACCCGTTGTCTGTCCATCGCCGGTGGAACCGAGCAGATCCTGCTGACCATGGCCGCTGAGCGGTTGCTCGGGCTGCCGCGCTGAACCTGTCCCGCGGCCGTCGGCGGCTGTGGGCATGGGATTCGGGCGGTGCGATTCAGTGACACGAAAAATCGAGGCGCCGCTCAGTCGTAGGTGACCTCGACCGAATCCGACGTAGGCCGGGACTGGCAGGCCAGGATGAGTCCGTCTGCCAAATCGTCGGCCTCCAGGACGTCGTTGGTCTCCATGTCGACCTCGCCGCTCACCAGCGTGGTGGCGCAGGCCCCGCAGTGACCTTCCCGGCAGGAGTACGGTGCCTCGATCCCGTCATCGAGCAGAACATCGAGAAGTTTCTCGGTCCGGGGCCACGAGACGGTGTAGGTCTGCCCGTCCAGGTGCACGACGGCGCTGGCCGCGTTGTCGGTGGTCGCCACGAGGGGATCGGATCCTTTCGGGGTAACTGGAACACGTTACAGAAATGACAATACGGTGAACTACCAGGCAAGGGCTCCGTCCACTCGACACAAATCGTAACGTGTTCTAGTCTGAGGTGCAGCTACGCAGACCCCGGAGGCATGCAGTGACGTCCATTCAACAGCGTGACGCGCAGACCGTTCTGGCCGCCATCGACGACGTGCTGCCGCGGTTGCGCGAACGTGCCCCCGAGGCCGAGCAGTTGCGCCGGCTTCCGGGTGCGAACATCTCCGACCTCGACGCTGCCGGCTTCTTCAAGATGCTCCAACCCGAGCAGTGGGGTGGCCTGCAGTGTGATCCCACCCTGTTTTTCGAAGCAGTCCGCCGGATTGCCAGCGCGTGTGGATCGACCGGGTGGGCAGGCGGCATTCTGGGTGTCCACAACTGGCACCTGGCTCAGTTCGATCAGCAGGCCCAGGAGGATGTCTGGGCCGAGGACCCGACCGTGCGGGTGTCCTCGTCCTACGCGCCGATGGGCGCCGGCGTGGTGGTCGACGGTGGCTACCTGGTCAACGGCACCTGGTTGTGGTCGTCGGGCTGCGACCACGCGAACTGGACATTCGTTGGGGGACCGGTGATCAAGGACGGTCGCCCGGTGGACTTCGGCAGCTTTCTGATGCCGCTGGGCGACTACCAGATCCGCGACGACTGGCATGTCGTCGGCCTCAAGGCCACCGGCAGCAACACCCTGGTCGTCAAGGACGTTTTCGTGCCCCGACACCGCTTCCTGTCCTACGGCGCGATGAACGACGGCTCAGCTGGCGGACTGAAGACCAACACCGCCCCGGTCTACCGGATGCCCTGGGGCACAATGCATCCGACCACCATCTCTACTCCGATCGTGGGAATGGCCTATGGCGCCTACGACGCCCACGTCGAACACCAGGGCAAGCGGGTGCGGGCCGCCTTCGCAGGTGAGAAAGCCAAAGACGACCCGTTCGCCAAGGTCCGGATCGCGGAGGCGGCCAGCGACATCGACGCCGCCTGGCGTCAACTGAGCGGCAACCTCGCCGAGGAGTACGCCCTGCTCTGTGACGGCAAGGAAGTTCCGATGGAGCTGCGGGCCCGCGCCCGGCGTGACCAGGTCCGTGCCACCGGGCGTGCCATCGCCTCCATTGACCGTCTCTTCGAAGCTGCTGGCGCCACCGCGCTGAACAGTGACCAAGCGCTGCAACGGTTCTGGCGCGACGCCCACGCCGGGCGAGTGCACGCAGCCAATGATGCCGAACGGGCTTACGTGATGTACGGCAACCAGGAATTCGGGCTGCCGCTCGGCGACACGATGGTCTAGCGGGCCCAGCACCCCATGACGTCATTCATCCGCGAGGCCCAATCCCAGTCCGAACACGACATCAACTTCGAGTCGACATCGCGATACGCTCAGGTGCGCGCTGGTGATCGGGACATGCGGTTGCACTACCACGAGGCCGGTGAGGGCAACGAGCAAACCGTGGTGTTGCTGCACGGCGGCGGACCGGGCGCGTCCAGCTGGTCCAACTTCGGCCGCAACATCGCCGTCCTGGCGCGGCACTTCCACGTGTTGGCCATCGACCAGCCCGGCTACGGGCACTCCGACAAGCACACCGAACACGAGCAGTACAACCGGTATAGCGCCGGTGCGGTGCTGGCGTTGTTCGACCACCTCGGTATCGAACGGGCTGCGCTGGTGGGCAACTCACTCGGTGGTGGGACCGCGGTCCGGTTCGCGCTGGACAGTCCCGACCGCGCCGGGCGGCTGGTGCTGATGGGTCCCGGTGGTTTGAGTGTGAACCTCTTCGCGCCTGACCCGACCGAAGGGGTGAAGTTGCTGGGCCGGTTCACCGCCGACCCGACGCGGGAGAACATGGAGCGCTTCCTGCGGATCATGGTCTACGACCAGAAGCTGATCACCCCCGAACTCATCGACGAGCGCTTCGCCATCGCCAGCCAACCCGAGTCGCTTGCCGCGGCAAGGGCCATGGGGAAGTCCTTCGCCGGGCCGGACTACGAACTCGGCATGATGTGGCGCGACGTCTACAAGTTGCGCCAACGGGTGCTGCTGATCTGGGGCCGCGAGGACAGGGTCAATCCGCTGGACGGAGCGCTGGTGGCACTCAAACAGATTCCCCGGGTCCAACTCCACGTCTTCGGGCAATGCGGACACTGGGCGCAGTTGGAGAAGTTCGACGAGTTCAATGCTCTGGCCATCGACTTTCTGGGAGGTGGACGGTGACCGGAATCCGTTCCCTGGGCTATCTTCGGATCGAGTCCACCGACGTACCCGCGTGGCGTGAGTACGGTTGCAAGGTGCTCGGCATGGTCGAGGGCAAGGGCACGGTCGACGGTGCGCTGTATCTGCGGATGGACGACTTTCCCGCCCGGTTGGTCATCGTGCCCGGCGAGCACGACCGACTCTCCGAAGCCGGCTGGGAGTGCGCCAACGCCGAAGGACTGCAGAGCATCCGTACAGCCCTCGACGTCGAAGGTGTGCCCTACAAGGAAGCCACCGCGGCGCAACTGGCCGATCGGCGGGTTGACGAGATGATCACGTTCGCCGACCCGTCCGGAAACCGCTTGGAGGTGTTCTGTGGCGCGGCCCTTGAGCACCGCCGGGTCGTCAGTCCCTACGGGCACCGCTTCGTCACCGGCGAGCAGGGTTTGGGGCACGTGGTGTTATCGACGCGCGATGATGCCGAGGCGCTGCACTTCTACCGCGATGTCCTGGGTTTCCGGTTGCGGGACTCGATGCGCCTGCCGCCGCAGTTGGTCGGCCGTCCCGCCGACGGCCCGCCGGCCTGGCTGCGGTTCTTCGGCTGCAACCCCCGCCATCACAGTCTGGCCTTCCTGCCCATGCCGACTCCCAGTGGCATCGTGCACCTGATGGTGGAGGTGGAGGGCAGCGACGACGTCGGGCTGTGCCTGGATCGTGCTCTGCGGCGCAAAGTGCCGATGTCGGCGACGCTGGGCCGCCACGTCAACGACAAGATGCTGTCGTTCTACATGAAGACCCCGGGCGGTTTCGACGTCGAATTCGGCTGCGAAGGAATGCAAGTCGAGGATCACGACTGGATTGCCCGAGAGAGCACGGCGGTCAGCCTGTGGGGACACGACTTCAGCGTCGGTTCCCACCGCTCCCAGTAGCGCCTATGCCGGCTGAGCCGATCGATCCGCGCACCTTCCGTCAGGTTCTCGGGCAGTTCTGCACCGGAATCACGATCATCACCACGATGCACGACGATCTGCCCAATGGTTTTGCCTGCCAATCCTTTGCGGCGTTGTCCTTGGATCCGCCACTGGTGCTGTTCTGTCCCACCAAGGTGTCCCGGTCGTGGAAGGCCATCGAGTCCAGCGGACGGTTCTGCGTCAACGTGCTGAGCGAGAGGCAACGCGGCGTCTGCGAACGGTTCGGATCCCGGGAGCCCGACAAGTTCGCCGGCGTGGACTGGCATCTGTCCCCGTTGGGGTCGCCGGTACTGGACGGCTCGCTAGCCCACATCGACTGCACGGTGCATTCGGTGCACGACGGCGGGGATCATTTTGTGGTGTTCGGTGCGGTGCAGTCCCTTTCGGAAGTGCCCGCTGTCAAACCCCGTCCACTGCTGTTCTACCGCGGGGAGTACACCGGGATCGAACCGGACAAGACCAGCCCCGCGCAGTGGCGGGACGATCTTGAGGCCTTCCTCACCACCACCACCCCCGACACCTGGCTCTGACACCCCACCCCCGCGAGCAGACACAAAGTGTCCAGCTGCGCGGCGTGTCTGGGGTCGTTTACGTCTGCTCGCCGATGAAGGTGACTACGTCTGCTCGCCGATGAAGGCGACGATCGTCTCGGTCACCTCGCGGTGGGTGACGTCATTGAGCACATCGTGTCGGGTGCCGGCGAACTCCCGATAGTGCAGCGCCGGAATCTGATCGGCGTAGGCGCGGACCGCCCCCGGTGCGGCGATCGGGTCGATCCCACCGTGCACGGCCAGCGTCGGGACGGTCAACTTGGGCAGTTCGGACCCGAACCGGTCCCAGCCGCGGTCGAGCTCGCGGGTCAGGCCGCGGCTGTCGGCTTGGGTGAACGCCAACGGATCGTTCTCGATGCTGTCCAGGTAGAACGGGTCGCTGGACAGTCCGCTCGCATCGAGATTCATCACCGTGTTGAGATCGACGAGTTCGGGAATCGCCACCAGCGGCGCCCCTGAGATCACCGCCGCGCGGTATCGGTCGGGGCGGGCCAGCAGTGCGAACAGGGTCGCCACCGCCCCGTAGGAATGGCCCTGGGCGACAAGCGGAATATCCGGTCTGAGTGTCTCGGCCAGACCGGCCAGTTCCTCGGCGAGTCCGATGCTGTCCTCCAGTGTGCCGAACTGACCGCGTTCGCCCGACGACCGTCCGTGCCCGAACTGGTCAACGGCCCACAGGTCGATCCCCGCGGCGTTCAGCGCGAAGCCGTATCGGTGATACAGCCCGGTGTGCTCCCCGAATCCGTGCAGGAAAACCACCGCTGCCCGGGGTTGAGTGGCCGGCCAGTGACGGTAGTAGACCCGGCCTTGGCTGTGATCGAGGAACGGCATGCCCCGACCTCATCAGGATCGGCGCTGATAGGCAAGCGTGGGAGGTCGAATCCCAGCCCGCGCGTATATTCGCGGGCGAGGAGGCCGATGCCATGAGCCGATCCCCACTCGGGTCTGTCGTGGTGGCGGGCCTGCTAGTGATCGGGTGCAGTGGCTCCGCGGCCACCGCGGCCCAGACGTCCTTTCCGGCGACATTGGCCGGACATGCCATCCTGCCTGCCCTGACCTTTCTCGCCCCGCCGGCCGATGCCCCCGCATCGCTGCAGACCAGCGGAAAGTCGGCGCCGCGCCCCGCCGTCGGTGACGTCGCGCCGCCATTCACCGGTCAACCGGCCCAGGGCCACTCGGCGACCCGGCGCGCACCCGATGGCAGTTTCTGGATGGTGAGCGATAACGGAACCGGCCGGAAAGACAATGCCGCCGACTTCATGCTGCACCTGAGTCAATATCGGGTCGACTTCGACAGCGGCGGCTTCGACCGTCTGCAGACGGTCTTCCTTAGTGACCCGCAGAGCAGGGCACCCTTCCCCATTGTCACCACCGGGACCGCCGAAAGGTATCTCACCGGAGCCGATTTCGACCCGGAGAGTCTGGCGTTCACCTCCGATGCGATCTGGATCGGCGAGGAGTTCGGTCCCTATCTGCTCAAGTTCGATACGGCGGGAAGACTTCTGGAGGTGTTCGAAACCCTCATCGACGGGCGCCCCGCCCGCTCACCTGACCATCCGGACGGTTCGCCATCGGACCGGGTGCAACGGTCCAAGGGTCTGGAGGGCCTGGCAGCATCACCGGACGGCACGGTGCTCTACCCCATGCTGGAAGGCCCGTTGGATGAAGATGCAGTGTCCGACGCCGGTGCGGTCCGTCTGCTCGAGTTCGACGTCGCTGGGCAACGCTGGACCGGGCGGTATTGGAAGTACGCCCTGCACGACCCGGCGCATGCGGTCGGGGACATCGCCATGATCGACGCGACGACGGCCTTGGTGATCGAGCGTGACATGGGTTACGGGACGCCCGACATGGAATGTCCGGCCGGGGAGAAGCGCGACGACTGCTTCCCGGAGCCGGCCCAGTTCAAGCGGATCTACAAAATTGAACTGGACCAGCGCAGGACCGGTGAGGCGGTGCGCAAGGTTGGCTATGTGGACCTGATGTCCATCGCCGATCCGCAGGGCGCGGCGCGGGTGCCGCTGAACGATGGGGTGCTGACTTTTCCGTTCATGACGATCGAGAGCGTCGACGTGGTCGATGACCGCCACATCGTTGTGGGCAACGACAACAACCTGCCCTACTCGAGGAGTCGGGAACCGACGCGTATCGACGACAATGAACTGGTACTGCTCGAGGTCCCCGATCTGTTGCGCGCCCGGTAGCGAGCTATCGAGGCGTCAGTGCGAACACTCGGACCTCTCGGTTGGTACGGCTTCGGTACGCGGGGTACACCTTGACGTAGTCCATGAACATCCGGTACGCGCGGTCATAGTCCGAACCGGCGAGGGCGGTCGCACGAACCGGGATCTTTTTGCCGGACAGGGTAATCCAGCAATCCGGATTGGCCAGCAGGTTCGATGACCAGGCTGGATGGCCAGCTTGCCCGAAGTTGCTCCCGAAGAGGAAGATTCGCTCGGAGTCTCTGGTGTAAATCAGCGGGGAGTGGCGCAGCTGCCCGGACTTGCCGCCCACGGTGGTCAGCAGCAGCATCTGCAGTCCGGCCGGGCCGAGCAAGCTGATGCGACCCCGGGATTTGTTCAGCAGCAGGCGGTCCAGGGGGACCAGTGCCCGCATGAACCGGCTCCCCAAGGGCGTGGCGGCGAAGGTTTCACCTGCCCGGCGGATCTGGCCGGGGCCCGCTCGCCTCGGCGGATCCGGGAAAGGGTAATCGACCACCGGATCATTATGGGCAGGGTCAGGGTCCCGCCGTCGACGTGGTCTAAGCAAACGGCACCGACTCCGCGGAGCGCGCCAATGGGCAGTCAGGGCCATAAGGTGCAGTTAATCGCGATCCTGACGCACACCGAACCGGGACGACGCCTGGCAGGTCGGCGGTCAGCACGTCGTGGTCTTCGACCCCCGGAAATCCAACAGTAACGGCGGGTGCTTCGATCGGCGCCGGTCTCGGCGCGGCTCCTCAACATGAACTCGCTGAGGTTCGCCCTGGTTTCCTGAGACGAGATTATGGGAATCCGGTGAATTCGGTCAAAAAGTTGATATTTTCTGTCCATGTACGTGCGTAACACCGTGACTAACGAAAAGAGCAAGCCGTTCCGCGCTGAGAAGTGGCGGTGCTGTTCCGCCAAGGCGTACCCGCTTTTGGCCACAGGCATGTTCGCGGCCTTGGTCGGGATGGGCGTTGCGACAACTCCACCGGCGCATGCTGATGCCTCGGACCGCGGTTCGCACTCCCGCGGCGACAGCTCTTCCTCCACGGACGCCTCGGACTCGCGGTCGAAGAGATCCGCTGCCGCGGTGTCCGGCGCTGGCGGCGGCGAGGACGAGACCGCCGGGTCGACGTCGACCGGTGTCTCGACGCGGAGCGTTGTGATTTCGGACGCGGCCCCACCGACTCCCGCGGCGAGAGGCCAGCAGGCCCCGGCCGCCCCGGCGAACCCCTGGTCGATAACCACGGGCACCACCAACGCAACGGTCGCAACGCCGACACCCAAGGCCGAAACCCCACCGACTTTCAACCTCGGCTTCGGCAACGTCGGCAGCTTCAACTTCGGCTCCGGCAACCAGGGCGACTGGAACCTCGGCGATGGAAACCTCGGTTCGGGCAACATCGGCTCGGGCAACCTGGGCGGCAAGAACTTCGGTATCGGGAACAACGGCAGCGGCAACTTCGGTGGCGGCAACACCGGCAACGGGAACATCGGCTTCGGCAATACCGGCAACGGGAACATCGGTTTCGGACTGACTGGTGATAACCAGATCGGATTCGGCGGCTTCAACTCCGGGACCGGAAACATGGGACTGTTCAACTCCGGCACCGGCAATACCGGAATTTTCAACTCCGGCACCGGCAACTGGGGCTTCGGCAACTCCGGCGAGCGCAACACCGGAAACTTCAACGCTGGCAAGGCCAACACCGGCAATGCCAACGTCGGCAACCTCAACACCGGGTCGTTCAACGTCGGTCATTCCAACAGCGGCAGCTTCAACACCGGGAGCACCAACTCCGGTGACTTCAACAGCGGCGACTTGAACACCGGCTCGTTCAACACCGGTGACGCCAACACCGGCCTGTTCAACTCCGGCTACCTCAACACCGGCTTGTTCAACTCCGGTAACGCCAGCAACGGCTTCTTCGAGACCGAAGACAACCAGAACTGGTTTCCGGGCATCCGCGTGACATACACACTCCCCGCAGTAACGATCGACGAGACGCTGCCGATCGACATCGGCACGCAGCTTCCGCTGGGACCGCTGACCGTGACCGTCGGCCCCACGACCTCCGACGTTCGGGTCTACGGCAGCACCGGGCCGATCGAACTCACGGTTCTGGACATCGCCGCCGGCCCCGGTTTCTTCAATACCGGCACGATCGCCTCGTCGGGCTTCTTCAACACCGGTGCAGGTGGCGGGTCCGGCTTGCTCAACACCGGAGCGGGCCTGGTATCCGGCTTCTTCAACCTGGCCTTCCTCGCCGGTGCCGCCATGTCCGGGTTTTCGAACTCGGGGTCGGGGTCCGGCTTCTCCAACCGCGGTTCAGCCGTTTCGGGCTGGCGTAACACCAGTTCGCTCTCACTGTCGGAACCGGCCTACCTCTCCGGGATCGAGAACCTCGGTTCACTGCTGTCCGGCTACTACATCAACGGAGTGACCGGCGGCTCGACGTTCAACCTGGGCGCGGGCAACGTCGGATCGGGCAACTTCGGCGACGGCAACGTCGGCGACGACAACTTCGGTGCCGGAAATGAGGGCGACGGCAACTGGGGCTTCGGCAATGGCGGAAATGCGAACCTCGGTTCCGGGAACGTCGGCGATAAGAACTTCGGTGGCGGCAACGTCGGCTCGGACAACGTCGGCTCCGGCAACTTGGGCAGTAAGAATTTCGGATGGGGCAACAACGGCAGCAACAACTTCGGCGCCGGCAACACCGGCAATGGCAACATCGGGTTCGGGAACACCGGCAATGGCAACATCGGATTCGGGCTGACCGGCGATAACCAGATCGGAATCGGAGGCTTCAATTCGGGCAGCGGAAACAAGGGTCTGTTCAACTCCGGCACCGGGAACACCGGCTTCTTCAACTCCGGCACGAACAACTGGGGATTCGGAAACTCCGGCAAGACGAACACCGGGTGGCTCAATTCTGGCGACGTGAACACCGGACTGGGCAACGCCGGAAATCTCAACAGCGGGTCGCACAATGCCGGCAGCTCCAACACCGGTAATGCAAACATTGGCGACAACAACACCGGTGTCGCCAACATCGGCGATACCAACACCGGCTGGTCGAACACCGGCGACACCAACACCGGATGGGTCAACACCGGCAACCTGAACACCGGTGCCTACAACACCGGAAACGGCAGCAACGGCCTGTTCTGGCGGCGCGACGCGGGCGGTCAGCTCAACATCGACCTGGGCGCGGATCTGTCCCAGGTGCCGATCACGCTCAACGCCGACATCCCAGTCAACGTTCCCATCACCGCCACGCTGACCAACCCGATCGCCATCCCGGCAGTCGACCTGCCGGCGGTCCCGATCAACACCAACATCGCCACGGAGATCGCGCTGACTACGGGCATCAATGCCCAGATCGTCGTGGACGCCATCGGAACCCTGGGTCCGATCACGTTCCCGGGCACCAGCATCATCGTGCCCGATATCGTCGGCACCCTCGGTGGGCCGGATGTGTCGATTCCGGTCACACTCAACGGGACCCTCGGGCCGGGCCGCATCTCGGTGTTCCGCCTCGGTGGGCCGGGCTTGTTCAACTCCACCGGAGTCCTCTCCTCGGGCATCTTCAATTCCGGTGACGGTGGCGGGTCGGGCTTCTTCAACTCCGGCGCTCTGGGTGTCTCCGGGTGGATGAACGAGGCCCTCAACAGCGGGCTGTCCGGCTCAAACAACACCGGCTCCGGGTCGGGTCACTCCAACACCGGCTCGGCCATCTCGGGCTACTCCAACACGAGCTCGATCGACCCGGGCCTGGCGGCGTTAGTCTCCGGCCTACTCAACATCGGCACGAACCTCTCCGGGGTCTTCGTCGGCCAGGGCTCCAACCGCAGTGGCCTGAGCTCGCCGAAGGCCGCCGGCAAGGGCTGGGAGTTGGGCCTCAACACCGACATCGACATCTCCGAGATCCCGATCACCCTCGACGGCAGCATCGGGGTCGACATCCCGATCACCGCCGACGGCACCGGCCCCATCACCATCGCGGGCTTCACCATCCCCACCATCCCGGGCAACCTGGCGACGGGATCACAGATCAGCATTGGCGTCCAGTCCCTCGGGATCGGGCCGGCGATCATTCCGCTCACCTCAGATCTCGGCATCGGGCCGATCGCGGTGCCTGACATCACCCTCACCGCCACCCAACCGCTGCTGTCGGGTCTCATCGGCGGCGACGACGTCAACATCCCGATCCGTATCAGCGGGGCGATCGGCTCGAACGGCACCAGCCGCAACTCCCAGTTCACCCTCAACCGCAGCGACACCCCCGGCTTCGGGATCAACGTCCACGCCGACGTCGCACAGACCCCGATCACGCTCAACGGCGACATCCCCGTCGACGTGCCGTTCTCGGCCGACTTCGCCGATCTCACCCTCAACGGATTCACCATCCCCGGCTTCAACGTCACCACCACCAACTGGCAGACGATCAGGAATGAGCGAGTCACGGTTCCGGTGGGTAATTCGTTCCTGGACTTCAACGTTCCCAGCACCACCCTGCCGGTCGGGGCCATCACGCTCGATCCCGTGACGATCGGACTGCCGACGCTGTCGGGCAATATCGGTGGGCCCGGTAAGGGGATCGGGCTCAACCTCGACGCCGGACTCGGAGCCTTCTCCATCGACGCCCCCATCGGGCTGGACCTGGCGACCCAATCCATCAACCTCGACAGGGTCCTCGTCAGCCAGATCCCGTTCTTCGCGGACTTCGGTTTGGGCGCCGATGTCCCGGTCAGCCTGAGCGCCACCCCGATTCAGATCTCCAAGATCACCGTTCCGCAGATCACCATCGGCGCCGCCCCCGTGGGCAACGCCCTGCAAGGGCTGGTTTTCCAGGGGGCGGTCAAGGCACTCCAAACCCCGCCCACAGTTAACGCGATCACGCGGAACCCATGCGTTACGGCGTGCATAGCGCTTCAGCTCTCACCGGTGATCAACCTCGGCCCCATCGAGATCGGGCCGATCGAGGCCGGATTCCCCGGCGACCAGGTGCTGGACCTGACCATCGGCGGCCCCGGCAAGGGCGTCAACGCCGGCGTCACCGGCGCGCTGGGGCCGATCGTGATCTCGCTGGCCAACGGAGTGGTTGAGCCGTTCGCGTACTCCTACGCCGGCAACCTCGGGGTCGAGCTCCCGATCGACGGCGACACCGGATCGTTCGATCTCCAGCAGGTCGAGCTGTCGGTGCCGCTCCAGGCGCTGCTCTACCAACGGATCGGCTACTGCGCCGCCGGTGGCATCACCTGCACCGGGATGAACCTCAGCCAGTTCATTACCTACCTCAACGGAGGCAGCCCTGCGGGTTCAGCCCCGGGGACGTTCCCGCCGAACGTCCCTGTCGCGAGTTCGGTCCTCGCCGAGCAGGATCTGGGGCAGCCCATCGGGCCGCTGACGCTGATCCAGGCAATGCTGATCAGCCAGGCCATCACGAGCAACACCCCGCTCAGTGGCAGCGGGACGCTGGGGCCGTTCAACTTCGGCGGCGCTTAAACATTCAGCGAGTCAGCCACGGTCCGAGCCGGCGCAGCGCCTCATCGATGTCGCCCGCCGGTCCGGCGAAGGACAGCCGGACGAAGGAGTTGCCCTGCAGGGTGTCGAAGTCGATGCCGGGGGCGATCGCGAGTCCGGTGTCGGCTAGTAGGGATTCGCAGAACCGCAATGAGTCGGCGGTGAAGTCGGAGACGTCGGCGTACACATAGAAGGCCCCGTCGGCCGGCGCCAGCCTGGTCAGGCCCAGCTGACGTAGGCCCGCGATCAAGGTTTCGCGATTGGCTGCGTAGTGGTGCAGATGCCCGTCGGCCTCAGCGACCGCCTCCGGCGTGAAGGCGGCGAGGGCCGCGTACTGCGGCAGCGCCGGTGGGCAGATGGTGAAGTTGCCGGTAAGGCGGTCGATCGGCCGGCGTAACTCCTCGGGTACCAGCATCCAGCCAAGCCGCCAGCCGGTCATCGCGTAGTACTTCGAAAAGCTGTTCACCACAACGGAATTGCGGGACGTCTGCCAGGCACAGGAGGTCTGCGGGGCGCCCGGATAAACCAGGCCGTGGTAGACCTCGTCGCTGACCAGTCGAACCCCGTTGGTGTCGCACCAGCGGGTGATCGCCGCCAATTCAGCGGGCTCGATCACCGTGCCGGTCGGGTTGGCCGGGCTGGCGACGATGACGCCCCGTACCGGCGGATCCAACTCGGCCAGCATCGCCGCCGTTGGCTGAAAGCGGGTCTGGGCACCGCATTCGATCTCCACCACCTCACAGCCCAGTGCGGTGAGAATGTTGCGGTAGCAGGGGTAGCCGGGACTCGCGATCGCGACCCGGTCACCGACGTCGAAGCAGGCCAGGAAGGTCAGCAGAAATCCGCCGGATGATCCGGTGGTGATGACGACATCGTCGACCCCGACGTCGAGTCCGTACCGGTCGGCGTAGGAGGCGGCGATCGCTTCGCGCAGCTCCGGAATGCCCAGTGCCACGGTGTATCCCAACGGGCTTGTCCGCAGCGCCCTCTCAGCAGCAGCCAGGACGGCTGCGGCTGCCCCGGCGCCGGGCTGGCCGGCGGAGAGGTTCACCAGATCGCCGTGACTGCGTTGGCGTTGCGCGGCGGCCAGCCAGACATCCATCACGTAGAACGGGGGAATCCCGGCCCGGGCTGCCACAGTGGGGTCCACGCGGCTCAGAGTAGTTGCCTACCCGGCTTCGAGACGGGTCCGGATCGTCGTTAGACGCTCCCGCAACTCCACTTCGGTGATGGCCCCTCGCGCCACTAGCGAGTGCGCCAATGCGATGAGTTGATTTTCCGGATAGGGCAGATCGGCGTAGGTGCTCGCCGACAGCGCGTCTTCGTCGTCTCGGCGTTCCTTTAAGGTGAACCGCAGTTCCGCGTCGGTGTCGCAGGATCGGTCGAGGGCGTCGCACATCCCATCAAGGCTGGTCTTCCACGGCGGCAACGGGTTCTCCACCCCGTACTTGGCCGCCATCACCGGCCAGGTCTGGTTGCGATCGGCGATCTGCCGGAGAATCTCGACGTTGACCGCCTCGACGTTCGGGGAATCCCCCGTGTGCCCGCTCACCTGACGATCGGCCTGATGGCCGGGATGGTGGCTGTGGTCACGTTGGTCGTAACACCGGGCTTGGGCAGTGCGACGCCGATCAGACAGTCCCGGGTGACGATCTCGGACAGCTGTTCCTCAGTCCAGCCGTCGGTGCCCTCGGGGCGCATCGGCATCACCATGTAGCGGTGCTTCTGGTTGGAGTCGGCCACTCGCACCTCGACGTCCTCGGGCAGTTGCAGTCCGAACTCGGCCAGCACCGGCCGCGGCCAGCGGACGATTCGGCGCCGGTAGTTCGGGGTGCGGTACCACTCCGGGGAGTTGCCGAGAATCGGGCGCGGATAACACGAGCACAGCGCGCAGACGATCACGTTGTGCACCGTGGGCGTGTTCTCCAGGATCTTGAACGCGTAGAAGTCACTCGGGGTGCCAAATCCGGTGGGGTTCAACCAGTCCACCCCGATTTCCTTGCTGGCCGACACCGCGTCGGTCAGCGCCAGCTTCTTGAAGGCCGGGTCCACCCAGGCCTTGGCCACCAGCCGGGCCGCGGGGGTCGGGCCGATCTGCTCGCCGTACTCGGTCATCAGGCGGTGCTGCTCCGCGGTGAACAGACCTTTCTCGATGCAGAGCTCGCGAAGGGCGATCTCGAGGACCTCGAAGTCGGTGATCTCGTCGACCATCGGTTTGACGGTGTTCGCGTGGTCGTGGTCGTGGTCGTGGTCGTGGTCG
>CAYXBN010000036.1:0-31077 GCA_964463215.1 uncultured Mycobacterium sp.
GGGCCTCTTCGTCGTACGCAATAATCTTGGACATTGCGGTGTGAATCCTCCGATTTAGGGGTGACACACGGGGTGCCCGTTAACGGGGCGCCCCATTAGACACGGCGGTCGGACGCAGTGCCCGCGACGGACGACCCAAGCTGTCAGGGCTTGAAGTCTCACCGTCCCGACCTAGCACTCACCGGTCGTGAGTGCCAACGTCTTTTTTAGCACTCGGCCACCCCGAGTGCAAGAAGGGTTCGCTCCCGGCGGACGGGGCCGGACACGCGCGCTGCGCGAATCGGTGGGCCCTTGGCCGTGCATTAGAGTCGCTTCGGTCGGAAGGGAGGCCTGGGTGCAGGTGGTTGAGGCGCCCGGGTCACTGCGGGGTTGGCAGCGGCGAGCGCTGGTGAAGTACCTGGCCGCCAAACCCCGGGACTTCCTGGCCGTGGCCACCCCGGGAGCCGGGAAAACGACGTTCGCCCTGCGTATCGTCGCCGAACTGCTCGCTGAGGGCACGGTCGAGACCGTCACGATCGTCGTCCCGACCGAACACCTGAAGAACCAGTGGGCGGCGGCCGCCGCCAAGGTCGGCATCGCGCTGGATCCCAAGTTCTCCAACTCCAACTCCCAGACCTCCGACGATTATCACGGCGTCGTGGTGACCTACGCCCAGGTGGCCAGCCACCCGACCCGGCACCGGGTCCGCACCGAGAACCGCCGGACGCTGGTCGTGTTCGACGAGATCCACCACGGCGGCGATGCCAAGAGTTGGGGCGAGGCCATTCGGGAGGCTTTCGACGACGCAACCCGCCGCCTGGCGCTGACCGGCACCCCGTTCCGCAGTGACGACTCCCCCATCCCGTTCGTCACCTATGACGAAGACCGCGCGGGCTTGCGAACATCCCGGGCCGACCACACCTACGGCTACTCCGATGCACTCGCCGACGGCGTGGTGCGCCCGGTGTTGTTCATGGCGTACTCCGGGGAGGCCCGGTGGCGCGACAGCGCCGGGGAAGAGCACGCCGCACGCCTGGGTGAGCCGTTGATCGCCGAGCAGACCGCGCGGGCCTGGAAGACAGCCCTGAATCCGGCCGGAGAGTGGATGCCGGCGGTGATCGCCGCCGCCGACACCCGGCTTCGCGGCCTGCGCGAGCACGTGCCCGATGCGGGCGGAATGATCATCGCCTCGGATCAGACCGCCGCCCGCGCGTACGCCACACTGCTGGAGAGCATCACCGGTGAGGCGCCCACCGTGGTGCTGTCCGACGACAAGGGCGCCTCGGAGCGGATCGCCGCGTTCGCCGAGGGGACCTCCCGGTGGCTGGTGGCCGTGCGGATGGTCTCCGAAGGCGTCGACGTCCCGCGGTTGGCGGTCGGCGTCTACGCCACCAGCGCGTCGACGCCGCTGTTCTTCGCCCAGGCCATCGGGCGCTTCGTGCGCTCCCGGCGGCCGGGTGAGACGGCGTGCATCTTCCTGCCCTCGGTGCCCAACCTGCTGCTGCTGGCCAGCGAGATGGAGGCGCAGCGCAATCACGTCCTGGGCAAGCCGCACCGGGAGGCCCTGGTGGATCCGCTCGAGGCGGAGTTGGCCGCGCAACGACGCGACGAGCCCGGCGAGCAGGAGAACAAGATCGAGTACCTCGGCGCCGAGGCCGAACTCGATCAGGTGATCTTCGACGGCGCCTCCTTCGGCACCGCCACGCCCGCCGGCAGCGACGAGGAGGCCGACTACCTGGGCATCCCCGGCCTGCTGGACCCCGACCAGATGCGAGATCTGCTGCGCCGCCGCCAGGATGAGCAACTGGCCACCCGCACCGCCGCCGGCAGCCAGGACACGTCGGGGGCGCCGCGCACCACCCACGGGCAACTGCGCGAACTGCGCCGCGAACTCAACGCCCTGGTCGCGGCCACCCACCACCGGACCGGCCGGACGCACGGCTGGATCCACAACGAGTTGCGCCGGATCTGCGGCGGCCCGCCGGTGGCGGCGGCCAACGGCGACCAGTTGCAGGCTCGCATCGAGGCGGTCCGTTCGTTACAGCTCTAGCAGCGCGGGCAGATCGGCCACCGAGTCGATGACGTGGTTGGGCTGCATGGCGAATTCGTCTGCGGCCCAACGGTCCAGGGTGTCCTGGTGGAACTTGCCGGTCCGCACCAGCACCCCGGTCATCCCGACCACCTGCGCGGCCAGCACGTCGTTGTTGAGGTCGTCGCCGACCATGACCATCTCTTCACAGTCCACCCCCAACCGGGCGGCGGCGGCCAGGAAACCCGCCGGGGCCGGCTTGCCCACTGAGATCGCTTGGCGCCCGGAGACCTGCTCCATGCCGATCAGGTACATCCCGGTGTCGATGCGCAACCCGTCGCTGGTCTTCCAGGCGGTGCTGCGGTGCATCGCGATCACCGGCACATCCCGGGTCATCCACTCGTAGACCCGGCTCAACGTCAGGTGGTTGAACTCCGGTCCGGCGCCGCCGAGAAGCACCACGTCGGGGGTTTCGCTGATGTCGACGATGTCCACCCCGGGCATATCCTCGGTGACGTCGCCGCTGTTGATCAGCACACACCGCGCACCCGGGTAGTTGGCCAGGACGTAGTCGGCGGTCAGCACGGCGGCTGTGATGACCTCGTCCGGGCGGACCGCCATCCCCAGCCCCGACATCGTCTCGGCGATCTCGGTGCGGGTCCGCGTCGTGGTGTTCGTCAGGTAGGAGCAGGCGATCCGATGCTCGCCGAGCGTCTGAAGCGTCTCGACAGCCCCGGGAATCGGCTGCCAGGAGGTGACCAGCACGCCGTCGATATCGAAGAGAACACCGCCAACGGCCACGATGGTTGACAGTAAGCGGCCGGGATCGCTCGTGCACCGTATGTTTGGGGCATGGCATGGACTGAGAGCGACGTTCCCGACGAAAGCGGCCGCCTTGCGGTCGTGACCGGATCCAACACCGGCCTGGGCTATGACACCGCCCGGGTGCTGGCAGCCCGCGGCGCGCAGGTGGTGATGGCGGTGCGCGACACCGCCAAGGGCGAGGCCGCCGCCGCGCGGATCCGGCAGACCGCGCCCGCCGCAAAGGTGACGGTGCACAAACTGGACCTCGGTTCGCTGGGGTCGGTCCGGGAAGCTGCCGCCGTCCTGGCCGCCGAGTACCCCCGCATCGACCTGCTGATCAACAACGCCGGGGTGATGTACCCGCCGAAGTCGACGACCGCCGACGGGTTCGAGTTGCAGTTCGGCACCAACCACCTCGGGCATTTCGCCCTCACCGGACTGCTGCTGCCGAACCTGCTGGAGGTCGACGGGTCGCGGGTCGTGGTGGTGGCCAGCATCGCCCACAACATTCGGGCCAAGATCGACTTCGAGGACCTGCAGTGGCAACGCCGCAAGTACGACCGGGTCGCGGCATACGGGCAGTCCAAGCTGGCCAACCTGATGTTCGCCTACGATCTGCAGCGGCGGTTGGCGGCCTCGGCGAAGGCCAAGGGCACCAAGACGATTGCCGTGGCCGCCCATCCCGGTGTGGCTGCCACCGAGTTGACCCGGCACCTGCCCGGCGCCAACCTGCCCGGCGTCAACTGGTTGTCCGGCAAATTGCTGAACACCGCCGAGATGGGTGCGCTGCCGACCTTACGGGCCGCCACCGACCCGACGGCCCGCGGCGGGGAGTACTACGGCCCGGACGGCTTCCGGGAACTGCGCGGCTATCCGAAGTTGGTGAGTTCCAGCGCGCAGTCCAAGGACGTCGCGGTCCAGGAACGGCTCTGGAAGGTCTCCGAGGAGTTGACCGGCGTCACCTACCCGGTGTGACGCAGGTGGGCATGCGCAGCGTCGAGGAGCACCAGCGCATCGTCGCCGAGTTGATCCGCGCCCGGACTCCGGTGCGGCTCACATTGGCCGACGCCCGCGGGCTGACTCTGGCCGCCGACGTGGTCGCGCCGCTGTCGCTGCCGGTGTTCGACAACTCCGCCATGGACGGCTACGCGGTGCGGGCCGGCGACTTCGCCGCCGCCGACCCGGCCAGTCCGGTCAGACTGCCGGTGGCCGAGGACATTCCGGCCGGGCGCACCGACCGGTTGACCCTCGCCCCGGGCACTGCGCATCGGATCATGACCGGCGCTCCGCTGCCGGACGGGGCGACGGCCGTGGTGCCGGTCGAACGCACTGATGCCGGCACCGACATCGTCGCCGTCAACGCCGCACCCACGCTGGGCCAGCACATCCGGCGGGCCGGAGAAGACGTCACGGCGGGGACTACGGTGCTGCGCGCCGGCCAGGTCGTCACCCCGGCGGCGCTGGGACTGGCCGCGGCGCTGGGACTGACGGAGGTGACGGTGCTGCCCCGCCAGCGGGTGCTGGTGGTGTCCACCGGATCCGAACTCGTCCCCGGCGGCGCCACGCTGCGGCCGGGGCAGATCTATGAATCCAACGGCGTCATGCTCGCCGCCGCGGTTGACGAGGCGGGGGCCACGGTCGCGGAGGTGGCGACGTGCGGCGACGACGCCGGGCAGTTCCGTGCGTTGCTCGACAGCTACGCCGGGCAGTGCGATCTGGTGATCACCTCCGGTGGGGTGAGCGCGGGTGCCTATGAGGTCGTCAAAGACGCCTTCGGATCTGGGCCGGTCGAGTTCGTCAAGGTCGCCATACAACCGGGGATGCCGCAGGGCGCCGGAAGGCTGGCCGACGGACGCGGAATCGTCACGCTGCCGGGTAACCCGGTCAGCGCGCTGGTGTCCTTCGAGGTGTTCCTGCGGCCCGCACTGCGCACCGCCATGGGGATGCCCGACCCGAACCGGGCCCGCCGGATGGCCACCCTGACCGAGGCGATCTCTTCCCCGGCCGGCAAGCGGCAGTTCCGGCGCGGGGTGTACGACCCGGAGACCGGGACGGTGGCCAGCTACGGACCTCCGGCGTCGCACCACCTGCGCTGGTTGGCGACGGCCAATTGTCTGCTGGACATCGGGGCTGAGGTCACCGAGATCCCGGCCGGGGAACAGGTCGCCATCTGGGACCTCTCCTGAGGGCGGCGGACTACACTCACGCCGATGGCCAGACGCCCTGACGAACCCCCGCAGTCCGGCCCGCAACGGCTGGCTGCCTTGGTACGGTCCGCAGTCCCGCCGGTGCACCCCGCCGGATTGCCGTTCATCGCCGCCGGCATGACGGTGGCCGCCCTCGGTCGCCACCACCGCTGGGTGCGCCGGGCGGGCCTTGCTGCGGCCGGCGCCAACGCGGGGTTCTTCCGGCATCCGCCCCGCACCCCACCGACCCATCCCGGACTGGTCGTCGCCCCCGCCGACGGGTTGGTGTGTCTGATCGAAGACGCCGCGCCGCCGCCGGAACTGGGCCGCGGGTCGCAGCCCGTTCCCCGGATCAGCATCTTCCTGTCCCTGCTGGACGCCCACGTCCAGCGTGCCCCGGTCGGCGGCGAGGTACTCGCCGTCGAGCACCGGCCCGGTGCATTCCATTCCGCCGATTTGGCTGCCGCCAGCCAGGACAATGAGCGCAACAGCGTCGTGATCCGCACGCCGGAAGGACATGAAGTGGTGGTCGTCCAGATCGCCGGGTTGATCGCCCGTCGCATCGTCTGCGACGTGCACCCCGGCGAGACGGTGCGGATCGGCGACACCTACGGACTGATCCGGTTCGGCTCCCGGCTGGACACCTACCTGCCGACCGGTTCGGACGTGCTGATCGAAACCGGTCAGCGCTCCCTGGCCGGCGAGACCGTCCTGGCCCGACTCCCGTGATCAAGCCCAGGCCGCGGGGCAATCCGATCAACCGGCGGATCCTGCCGAGCGCGATGACGGTTCTGGCGATCTGCCTGGGCATGACGTCGGTCAAGTTCGCACTCGACGGCCGGCCCACCGAGGCCATGGCCCTGTTGGCCGCCGCGGCGATATTGGATGCCCTCGACGGTCGGGTCGCCCGCCAACTCAACGCCACCTCCCGGATGGGCGAAGAGATCGACTCGCTGGCCGATGCGGTCAATTTCGGTGTGGCACCGGCGTTCATCGTGTACGCCACACTGCTGTCGAACAACCGGGTGGGCTGGATCGTGGTGCTGCTCTACACAGTGTGCATCGTGCTGCGATTGGCCCGGTTCAATGCCCTGCTGGACTCCGATCAGCCCAAGTACACCAAGGATTACTTCGTCGGTATGCCGGCGCCGGCCGGGGCCATCGGAGCAATCGGACCGTTGGCGGCCAAGATGCAGTGGCCCGGTCCGTGGTGGTCGACCGAGACCGCGGAGACGGTGGTGATCCTCTGGATGATCGGGGTGTCGCTGCTGGTGGTCAGCCGCATTCCGATGCGAAAGATCCACACCTTCAAGGTTTCTCCGAACATGATGGCCCCCCTGCTGGCCCTGGTGGCCATCATCGCCGCCGGCGCCTTCGTCTTCCCCTATCTGCTGATCATCCTGATCATCGCGGCCTACGTCGTACACATGCCGTTCGCTGTGCGCAGCCAACGTTGGGCCGCCGCTCACCCGGAAAGCTGGGAGGACACCTCGCGGCAGCGCCGGGCCGCGCGCCGGGCGGCCAATCGCGCCCAGCACCCACACCGCCGGTCCACCCGGTTGGGCCTACGTAAGCCAGGAGGCTGATCTGTGTCCGAAGTTCTGTCCGAGTCGCGGGGTCCGTCGACCAGCCTGACCCTGACGGCGCGACTCAACACCGCGGCACTGGACTCCCGCCGCGGCGTGGTGCGACTCCACCCCGAGGCCATCGCCGCGCTCGGAATCCGCGAGTGGGATGCGGTGTCGCTGATGGGATCCCGGACTACCGCCGCGGTGGTCGGGGTGGCGCCGCCCGGTACCCCGGCCGGAACCGCACTGCTCGATGACGTGACGCTGTCCAATGCCGGCCTGCGGGAGGACGCCACCGTCATGGTGTCGCCGGTGACCGTCTACGGCGCCCGATCGGTGACCTTGAGCGGTTCGGCACTGGCCACCCGGTCGGTGTCGTCGACCACGCTGCGTCAGGCGTTGCTGGGCAAGGTGCTGACCGTAGGTGACACCGTGTCACTGCTGCCACGCGACCTCGGTCCCGGCTCCACCTCGGCGGCCAGCACCGCACTGGCCACCTCGGTGGGTATCACCTGGACATCGGAGTTGCTCACGGTGACGGGCACCGATCCCGCCGGACCTGTTTCGGTGCAGCCCAATTCGTCGGTCTCGTGGGGCGACAGCGCCGCGCCCGCTGCCGGTTCCACGTCGGCGGTCAGTCAGCCCGTGCAGTGGCCGGAGGAACCTGCGATCAGCGTCGACGACCTCAAGGGCCAACACGTTCAGGCCGGCCGGCTCGGCGAGTGGCTCAAGCTGGCGCTCGACGAGCCGGAACTGTTGCAGACGCTGGGCGCCAAGCCGCACCTGGGTGTGCTGATCACCGGGCCGGCCGGTGTCGGCAAGGCCCGGCTGGTGCGGGCGGTGTGCGCCGGCCGGCGGCTGGTCCGTCTGGACGGACCGGACACCGGTGCGCTGGCGGCGAGTGAACGCCATCAGGCCGTCGCGCGGGCGGTGGCCGATGTGACGAGCGGCGGCGGTGTGCTGCTGATCACCGACATCGACGCGCTGCTGCCCGAACCGCCCGAACCTGTGGCCACGATGATCCTCGCCGAGCTGAAGAAGGCGGTGGCCACGCCCAAGGTGGCTCTGGTGGCCACCTCGCAAGCTCCCGACTCGGTGGATCCGCGGCTGCGGGCTCCGGATCTGTGCGACCGCGAACTGGGGCTCAGCCTGCCCGACGGCGCAACCCGCAAGGCCCTGCTGGAGGTGCTGCTGCGGGACGTGCCCGCCGAGAACCTCAAGCTAGACGAGATCGCAGACCGCACACCGGGATTCGTGCGGGCCGATCTGGCCGCACTGGTTCGCGAGGCCGCGCTGCGGGCCGCCGCCCGGGCCAGTGAGGACGACAAGCCACCGATGCTGACCCAGGAGGACCTGATCGGGGCGCTGAGCGTGATCCGTCCGCTGTCCCGGTCCAACACCGAGGAACTCTCGGTCGGTTCGGTCACCCTCGACGACGTCGGCGACATGGTCACCACTAAGCAGGCCCTCACCGAGGCGGTGCTCTGGCCGCTGCAGCACCCGGACACCTTCGCCCGCCTCGGGGTGGACCCGCCACGCGGGGTGTTGCTCTACGGCCCGCCCGGGGTGGGCAAGACGTTCGTGGTCCGCGCCCTGGCCAGTTCGGGGAAGCTCAGCGTGCACGCCGTCAAAGGCGCTGAGCTGATGGACAAATGGGTGGGCTCTTCGGAGAAGGCGGTGCGCGAATTGTTCCGCCGGGCAAGGGATTCGGCTCCGTCGCTGATCTTCCTGGACGAAATCGACGCACTGGCGCCCCGGCGCGGCCAGAGCTTCGACTCCGGCGTCACCGACCGCGTGGTGGCTGCACTGCTGACCGAACTCGACGGTATCGAACCACTGCGTGACGTGGTGGTGCTCGGCGCCACCAACCGACCGGAGTTGATCGACCCGGCCCTGCTGCGGCCCGGTCGGCTGGAGCGACTGGTGTTCGTCGAGGCCCCCGACGCCGACGCGCGATTCGAGATCCTCAAGACCGCGGCGAAGTCGGTGCCGCTGGGCGAGAACGTCGACCTCGAGGCGCTGGCCGCCGACCTCGACGGCTACAGCGCCGCCGACTGTGTGGCGCTGCTGCGCGAGGCGGCGCTGACGGCGATGCGCCGTTCGATCGACGCCGCGGACGTCACCGCCGAGGACTTGGCCACCGCACGCCAGACGGTGCGGCCGTCGCTGGATCCCGAGCAGATCGAGTCGTTGCGTAAGTTCGCCGCCGACCGCTGAGCTCTCCGTTGCCCGGTCAATCCGGGTCGGACAGTTGGAATTCGACCATCGCGGCGACCGTGTCGACGGCGTCAAGGAGCACGTCGATCCGCGCGGCCAGGGTGGGCGCGGCCAGCATGGCGTACCGGTCGGCCTGCCCCAACGGCACGCGGGCGGCCAGTGCGTAGAGATGCCGGGCGGGGTCCTCAGCGACGTCGGCGTCCACCGCCAGCGCGTCCGGCGGCAGCTCCATACCGCGTGCCTGCGCCACCCGGTGATAGAGGGTTGCAATGCGGTCGAGCACGACCGAGAGCTGTTCGGGCCCGACCGGTGGACCCGGCTCGTCGGGCCAGGGCTCCACGACGGCGCGGGGATAGGGGTCATCGGGTAGCCACCGCAGCACCCTGATCCGCTCCCCGACCGCCGCGATCAACTGGTGCTGGCCGTCGCCCAAATCGAGGTGCTGTTCGATGCGCGCCATGGCGCCCACGTCGCTGCGGGCGTCCCCGCCGCCGACCTCCCAGCCCCGGCTGATCATCACCACACCGAACGCCGGTTCGTCGGCGGCCAAGCAGTCCTGCACGAGGCGGGCGTAGCGGGGTTCGAAGATCCGCAGCGGGAGGAAGTCGCCGGGCAGCAGGGCGGACTGCAACGGGAACATCGGCTGTGCGGGGGGGCTCATGGGGGTTACCTCGCGGCACCCTTGAGCACGTCGCGCACCCTGGCGTCAGGCTCGACGAAGTTACACAGCGCGGCGGCCAGATCCACCCAGGCATCCGGGCTCAGCGCGACGAGTCGGTTGCCGGCCTCGCCGATCGCCACGATCACCTCGCGGCGCTCGACGTTGTCCTGGGCGACGAATTCCGCGCAGGTGGTGTCCAGCAGGGCGGCGCCGGCACTGACCCCGGCCTGGCCCGGGGTGGCCACCGGCGTCCCGTCGACGGCCCGGCTACACCCGACGACAACTACCGCCGCGGCGAGCCAGATGATGGTGCTGCGGCCCACGACGGCCACCCCCTTAGACCCCTTAGACCCCTTAGACATTGAGCTCACCGACCAGTGCATCGACAACCGCGCGCAAGTCGCCGTCGTGCTCCTCGGCCACCCTGCGCTGCCGCTGATACGACGCGCCGGTCCTGGGAATCTCGGCGACAGCGGCGAGTTCGTCGGCGCAGTGCAGCGACTCGGCCACCGGGGCGAGCCGCGTCAGCAGGTCGTCGAGGTCCTCGGTGACCAGACGTTCGTTGCTGTCGGCGTCGAGGATGATGATGGCGTCAAGCCCGTACCGGGCGGCGCGCCACTTGTTCTCCTGCACATGCCAGGGCGGCATCACCGGGAGTTGCTCCCCGGCCTCCAACCGCCGGTCCAGGTCGACGATGAGGCAGTGCGTCAACGCCACCAAGGCGGACAACTCACGCACATTGGAGACGCCGTCGAAGACCCGGACTTCCACGGTGCCCAGTTTCGGCGACGGCCTGATATCCCAACGGATCTCGTTGATCTGGTCGATGATGCCGGTGGTCTTCTGATCGTGCACGAAGTGTTCGAACTCCCGCCAGGTCTGGAACTGGAAGGGCAACCCGGCGGTGGGCAGTTGCTGGAACATCATCGCCCGGTTACTGGCGTAACCGGTGTCCTCGCCGGCCCAGAACGGCGAGGACGCCGACAACGCCAACAGGTGCGGGTACTGGTTGAGCAGCGAGGAGATGATCGGCATCACCTTGTGCGCCGAGGAGACCCCGACGTGGACGTGCACGCCCCAGATCAACATCTGCCGCCCCCACCATTGGGTGCGTTTGATCAGTTCGGCGTACCGGGGCGCGTCGGTGAGTTTTTGGGCTGACCACTGCGCGAACGGGTGAGTTCCGGCGCAGAACAGTTCCATCCCCCGTTCGCGCACCACCTCGCTGGTGGAGGTCACGGTGGTCTGAAGGTCCTCCATTGCCTCGGCGACGGTGTCGCACACCCCGCTGACGACCTCAATTGTGTTGCGCAGCAACTCCTTGTGCACCCGGGGGTTGTCGCCGATCTCGGCGATCACCGCGGCCGCCTCGTTGCTGAGATCACGGGTCTCGACGTCGACGAGAGCGAACTCCCACTCGACGCCGAGGGTCGGCCGGACGGACCCGGCGAAGTCGATCCGGCGGGCGTTCACCTAAGGCCGCGGTTCACCCGGCGCGGATGACGCCGCAGGCGACCCGCTTGCCGCCGTCGCCGGTCGCCAACGTGGTCTCGTCCGGCGGGGGGGAACCGTCGGTCTGCTCGTAGCGGTCGCCGGGGATGTTGGAGAAGTTGTCCGGATCGGCGTGGATGATGATCGCCGTTCCGTCACCGTCGATCAGATCAGCTTTGTCGAAGGCGTTGGTCGTGGTGACCAGCAGTGCCGTGCCGTCGCCGCGCACCTGCAGGGAGCTCAGATCGCCGGCGTGGTTCGGGTGCCCCCCCTGACCGCCGCCGTTGAAATGCCCACCGGCGGAGAGGAAGTCACCGGGCGGGCCGCCGCTGGGCGCCACCGAATTGACCTCGCATTTGCCGACGTCGTGGATGTGCATCCCGTGGAATCCGGGAGTCAGTTTGCCCGGCCCCACGGTCTGCACCGTCACGGTGGCGAAGGCGTCGTCGTCGGAGAACTCGATGGTGGCCGCCGCGATCTGGGTTCCGTCGGGGCCGTTGATCTCAGCGCTCAGGGTGTCAGCGGGATTGACCGGGCCGGGCGCGGCGGGGCCCATCTCTCCGGTGCCCGCGCCGTGCGGAGTCCCGCCGTGGTGCCCACCCGCTGTCGCAGGGGCCGGCGAACCCGTCCACACCGGCGGGGTGGTGCCGGGCTGGGTGGCGACCGGTTCGTTGGGCGCACAAGCTCCCAGCACGGCCACACCGACGAGCGCCACGAAGGGGGTGACGGGTGCGAACTGACGCGGACGGGCTGCGCTTACCATGTCGCAGAGCCTAACCCGTCACCAACACAATCACGCCCGGTGGCTGTTCGGCGATGTCGGGGATGCGGGCCTGCACCGGCGCTTCGAGCACCTTGCCGACCGCCTCGGCGGCGGCCTGCTCGCCGTCAGTGGTGCCGAAGTAGACCGTCGTGGCGGGAACGTCGGCGGCGGTGATGGTCGTCGACTCGGTCACGTTCCAGCCCGCCTCCCGCAGCCGATCCGAGGTGCGGGTGGCGGCCTCCTCGTCACCGGAGACGCTGTAGACCCGAACGTCGGCTTTCGGCGCGGGCGGCGCGGTGGTGGTCGTCACCGTCATCGGCGAGCTGTCATCCGAGGCGTTGTTGCCCGACGTCATCGCCTGCAATCCGACCAGCATGAATATGACGCCGAAAAACAACAGCACCATCACCATGGCGCGCAGGGGCAGCCCAGAAGAATCGGGAACGCGCTCGTTCATCGCGGCTACTGTAGCCGTGCCGGATCCGGGGCCGGAGCAGGCCCGGCGCCGTGCCGCACGATCAGGGGAACTCGAAGCCCAACCGGCGGGCCGCCCGGGCCTTCTGCCGACTCGCCCGCAATCGGCGCAGCCGCTTGACGAGCATCGGGTCGGCCGCCAACGCCTCGGGACGGTCGACCAGGGCGTTGAGCACCTGGTAGTAGCGGGTGGCCGACATGGAGAACAGTTCCTTGATCGCCTCTTCTTTGGCACCCGCGTACTTCCACCACTGGCGTTCGAACGCCAGGATGTCGTACTCCCGCCGGCTCAGCCCGTCAGGTAGTTCGGCGTCGTCAACCGCCCGCTCGGCCCGTGCCGTCGCGCCGTCCATGCGATTCGTGGACCCTTTCACCAAGTGACATCCAAATGACATCCCTGTGTTTTTGCTCCGGCAATTGAATCATGTTCGCCGGAATTGGTACGGCACCGGACCCCGCGCGTCGGGCCACTCTTTAAGCTGCCGACCATGGCAGTCCGACCCATCGTGATTCTCGGCGACCCCGTTTTGCACACACCGACCGCGCCCGTGCCCGTCGGACCGGACGGAACGCTACCCCCGGATCTGGCCGCCCTCATCACCGACATGTACGAGACGATGGACGCCGCGCACGGTGTCGGTCTGGCGGCCAACCAGATCGGGGTGGGACTGCGGTTGTTCGTCTACGACTGCGCCGACGAACGCGGTCAGGCCAGTCACCGCCGCGGGGTGGTGATCAACCCGGTTCTGCAGACCTCCGAAATCCCCGAGACGATGCCCGACCCGGAGACCGACGACGAGGGGTGCCTGTCGGTGCCGGGCGAGTCGTTTCCGTGCGGGCGCGCCACCTGGGCCCAGGTCACCGGCGTGGACGCCGACGGCAATCCGGTAACCCTGGAGGGCACCGGTCTGTTCGCCCGGATGCTGCAGCATGAGACCGGCCACCTCGACGGTGTGCTGTACACCGACACCCTCATCGGGCGGCACGCCCGGGCCGCCAAACGCGCGGTCAAGTCAAACGGGTGGGGAGTCCCCGGCCTGTCCTGGACGCCGGGTGAGACTCCGGATCCGTTCGGGCACTAGAGGGTCATGGACGTGGTGCGGATAGCGACCTGGAACGTCAACTCGATCCGGACGCGGGCGGAGCGAGTGGTTGATTGGCTGCAGCGCGCCGACGTGGATGTGTTGGCGATGCAGGAGACCAAATGCGCCGACGATCAGTTCCCGGCGATGACGTTCCTGGGCGCAGGTTACGAGGTGGTGCACTGCGGCCACGATCAGTGGAACGGTGTGGCGATCGCCTCCCGGGTCGGATTCGCCGATGTGGGCGTGGGCTTTCCCGGCCAACCGGCGTGGGACGGCGGCAAGAACGGGCCTGCCGCTGAGGCGCGCGCGCTCGGGGCGACCTGCGCGGGGGTGCGGGTATGGAGTCTGTACGTCCCCAACGGCCGCACCGTGACCGATCCGCACTACCGGTACAAGCTGGAATGGCTTGCCGCGCTGCGGGATACCGCGCAGTCATGGCTCGCTGAGGATCCTGAGGCGCCCATCGCACTGGTCGGCGACTGGAACATCGCACCCCGCGACGAGGACGTCTGGGACATGGACGCCTTTCGCGGCAGCACCCACGTCACCGACGCCGAGCGCGCGGCGTTCGCCGCGATCGAGGCCTGCTACGCCGACGTCGTGCGTCCGTTCACTCCGGGGGAATTCACCTACTGGGACTACACCCAGTTGCGATTCGCCAAACGTCAGGGCATGCGGATCGACTTCATCCTGGCCGCACCGGCACTGGCCCGCCGGGTGCTGCACGCCGAGATCGTCCGCGACGAGCGCAAGAGTGGCAAGAATCGCATCGGGGCGCCCAGCGACCATGCGCCGGTTCTGGTCGATGTGCGGGCGAACTAGTCGCGGCCTGTCCCGATCTGGCCCGTCCCGATCTGATCGGCGAGGTCCGCACCGGAAACCCAGGCTGATTCGACCCGCGGCCCGATCAGCCAGTCGCCGCACAGGCCCAGCCGGCGGTCGCGGTCGAGGATGACACCCGGTCGCGCCGGTGCCGACCGGGCATAGCGCCACAGGTGCACAGCGAGCCCGATCGGGTCGGGCAGCGCGACGCCCAACTCGGCGGACAGTGCAGCAATCAGGTAGGCGCTCACCTGATCGGGATCGGAGTCGAGGTGGCGTCGTGACCAGTCGGGGCTGGCCTGCACCACCCAACTCTCCGGACCAGTGCGGCCCGGCTTGGCACTGTTGCGCGCAGCCCAACCCAGCGCAGAGCCGGGCCCGCTGCCGGATGCCCCGGCAGGCCAGGTGTCGGCCTGCACCGCAACAGGTTCGGAGAAGGCCAGCATGACCGTCCAACACGGCTCACTGATCGCCGCGGCGGCCCGCGCAGCCAGATCCGGGGCGATGTCGGCCAGCAGTGCGGCGGCTTGTTCGGCGGGAACCCCGATCACCGCCATATCCACCTCGTGGACGTCGCCGGACTCGGTGGTCAGCCGCCAACCGTCGTCGCGGCTCTCCAGACCGCTGACCCGAGTCGCCCACCGCACCGGGTGCCGACCGGCGAGGTCCCGGATCGGGGAATTCATCGCCGGGACCCCGACGTGGGCGCCCTCGCCCGCCGCCGGCCAGGGCGCCACGACGCCCTCGGCGAGCCAGCGGCGGACCTGATCGGCGAACCTGGCGTCCCGCACGGTGAAGTACTGGGCACCGTGGTCGAAACTGGCCTGCCCCAACGGTGTCTGCATCCGGCGCGTCGACATCCGCCCGCCCGGCCCGCGGCCCTTGTCGAACAGGACCACCTCGTGTCCCCGATGGGTCAGACCGTCAGCGCACGCCAGCCCGGCGATTCCCGCACCGACGATTCCGACGCGCACTACCGGCCCCTGCCGGTGGAATCCGGGTCGCTGACCTTGACCAGCATCTTGCCGATGTTCACCCCGGTGAACAGACCGTTGAGCGCCTCGACGCAGGTCTGCAACCCCTCGAAGACGGTCTCGCGGTGCACCAGCCTGCCCTCGGCCACCCAGCCCCGCAGGGCGGTGAACGCCTCGTCGAAGCGGTCCCACATCTGCAGCGCGTTGAAACCCTGCATCGAGGCGGTCTTGGCGAGCAGGTTCACATAGTTTGACGGTCCCGGATGCTCGCCGGTGAGATAGCTGGAGATGACCCCGCACAGCACCACCCGGGCGTTGGGTGCCAGCCGACCCAGCACCGCGTTGAGGATCTCGCCGCCGACGTTGTCGAAGTAGACGTTGACCCCGCGCGGGCAGTGCAGTTTGAGGGCGGTCGGAACGTCGGAGTTCTTGTAGTCGATGCAGGCGTCGAAGCCGAAGTCCGTCACGACGGCCGAGCACTTTTCCGGACCGCCGGCGATGCCGACCACTCTCGCCCCCGCGATCTTGGCGATCTGTCCGGCAATCGAGCCGGTCGCCCCCGCCGCGGCTGAGACGACGACGGTGTCGCCGGGCTTGGGCCGGCCGACTTCCCGCATCCCGAAGTAGGCGGTGGCCCCACTCGAGCCGTACGCGCTCATGATGGCGCGCTGGTCGCTTTCGCCCGGAATCGGTGTGCTGAACACATCGTCGCGGATGATCGCGTACTCCTGGAATCCGGTCAGCGTGGTGACGATATCGCCGATTTGGTATGCCGGACAGCGTGATTCGACGACTTCGCCGATCCCGGCGGCGCGGACGACCTCACCGAGGGCCACCGGTGGTAGGTATCCGGGCTGGTCATTGAGCCAGGTTCGCACCGCGGCGTCGAGGCCGACATAGGTGGTCCGCAGCAGCGCCTCCCCCTCTGCCGGGCGTGGCGCCGGGCCGCTCACCAGTTCGGTGTCGCCCGGGCCCACCAGTCCTGCCGGACGGCGGCGCAGCACGATCCGGCGATTGATCAACTCAGCAAGCACAGCAGCGAAATTACCCGCCCGCCGTTGCATGAGCCCACTGCTACGGTGATCAGCTGAGACACCCGGGAGGATCTGTGATGTTTCTGCCCGTGACACCGCCGGCGCAGACCCCGGTCCGGGTGCTGACGATCGCCGGGTCGGACTCCGGTGGCGCCGCCGGACTGCAAGCCGACCTGCGGACCTTCGCCCTGCTGGGACTGCACCCAGTCGTCGCCGTCACCGCGGTGACCGTGCAGAATTCGCTCGGGGTCAAAGGATTTCACGAGATCCCGCCTACCGTCGTCGCCGGCCAGATCGAGGCGGTGGTGACCGACATCGGCGTCCAAGCGGCCAAAACCGGGATGCTGGCCTCGACCGAGATCATCGAGACCGTCGCCGACACCTGGTGCGGTCTGGGTCTGGACGCCGCGACACCGTTCGTCGTCGACCCGGTGTGCGCCTCGATGCACGGCGAAGCGCTGCTGCACCCCTGCGCGCTGGACACCCTGCGCACCCGGCTCTTCCCGCTGGCCAGCCTGGTCACGCCCAATCTCGACGAGGTCCGGCTTCTGGTCGGCATCGACGTGGTCGATCCGCCCACCCAGCGTGACGCAGCCAAGGCGCTGCACGATCTGGGCCCGCGGTGGGCGCTGGTCAAGGGCGGGCATCTGCGCTCCGCGCCCGACAGCCCCGATCTGCTCTACGACGGCAACGATTTCCACCTGTTCGACGCCCCGCGTATCGCCACCGTGCACGACCACGGAGCCGGGGACACGCTGGCGGCGGCCATCGCCGGCGCGCTGGCGCACGGCTACCCGATGCCCGAGGCGGTCGCCTTCGCCAAGTCCTGGGTCACCGAATGCCTGCGGGCGGCCTATCCGTTGGGCAGTGGATACGGGCCGGTGTCGGCGCTGTTCCGATTGCAGTCGATGTGAGCCTGGCCGACATCGACGCGGTCGCCCACCACCCGGACGGCGCGGCGCACGGCGTCGTGGTGCTGACCCACGGGGCCGGCGGCAGCCGGGAGTCGCCGTTGCTGATCGGAATCTGCGAACAGTGGGCGCAGCGCGGGTGGCTGGCCGTGCGTTACAACCTGCCCTACCGGCGGCGCCGGCCGAAGGGGCCGCCCTCCGGGTCAGCGGCCGCGGATCTGTCCGGGGTCGCCGAGGCCATCGCCCAAGCCGCCGCGCTGACGTCGGGTCCGGTGATCGCCGGCGGGCACTCCTACGGCGGCCGGTTGACGTCGATGGTGGCCGCCGACCACCCCGACCGACTGTCAGCGCTGACGCTGTTCTCCTACCCGCTGCACCCGCCCGGCAAGCCGGACCGGTTGCGCACCGGCCACTTTCCGGCAATCACCGTGCCCTCCGTCTTCACCCACGGCAGTTCCGACCCGTTCGGATCGGTGCCCGAGTTGCGGGCCGCCGTCGCGCTCATCCCGGCCCCGACCGCGATCGTCGAGATCAGCGGCGCCCGACACGACTTGGCCGGAACCAACGTCCCCGCCGCGGCCGTGGACGCCGCTCTGCAGATCGGTTCGTGGGGCTGATTCCGGTACCGTCTGGGTTCATGACCGAGCAGAACTACGACGTCATCATCGTCGGGGCCGGTTTCGCGGGCATCGGCGCGGCCATCCAACTCAAGCGCCTGGGCTTCGAGAACTTCGTGCTCCTCGACCGCGAAGACGACCTCGGCGGCACCTGGCACGTCAATCACTATCCGGGCCTGACCGTCGACGTTCCCACCACCACCTACTCCTACTTCTTCGAGCCCAACCCGAACTGGTCGCGGCTGTTCTCCACCGGTGCGGAGATCAAGCAGTACGCCGACGACGTCGCCGACAAGTACGACGTACGACGCCACATCCTGTTCAACGTCGTCGTGGAGGGCGCCCGCTGGGACGAGGAGGTCGATCTGTGGCGGGTGGCGTTGGCCGATGGTTCCACGCTCAGCGCGCGCTACCTGATCACCGCCACCGGGTTCCTGTCCCAACCGCACACCCCGGAGATCCCGGGGATCCACGACTTCGCCGGCCGCGTCATCCACACCGCCGAGTGGGATGACACCTTCGACGCGACCGGAAGGCGGATCGGGGTCATCGGAACCGGTGCGACCGGGGTGCAGTTGATCCCCGAACTTGCCAAAACGGCCACCGATTTGACGGTTTTCCAGCGCACGGCGATCTGGGTGGTGCCCAAGGTCGACATCCGCTTCCCGGCGGCCGTGAGACGTCTGTTCGCCCGGTTTCCGATCGCCCAGCGCGCCATCCGCGCCATCACCGATGCGCTCTACGAGTCGTTCATCTTCGTCGGTCTGCATCACCGACAGACGGTGTACCGGCGGCTCAACATCGGAGCCACCGATCTGGCGAAGATGCTGCGGTTCGCCCAGATTCGGGATCCCGAGTTACGGCGCAAGCTGACCCCCGACTACGACCTGGGTTGCAAACGACCAACCTTCTCCAACAAGTGGTATCGGACCTTCACCAAGTCCAATGTGCATCTGCAGACCAGTGGCATCGAACGCATCGAAGCCGACGGCGTGGTGGCCAACGACGGCACCAAGACCGCGATCGACACCCTGGTGCTGGCGACCGGGTACGACCTCTGGGAGGCCAACTTCCCGGCGATCGAAGTGGTCGGTCGCGAGGGCCGCAACCTGGGCAAGTGGTGGCGCGAAACGCGATTCCAGGCCTACCAAGGGGTTTCAATCCCCTGCTTCCCGAATTTCCTCAGCTTGGCGAGCCCGTACGGTTTCCTGGGGCTGAACTTCTTCAACAACATGGAGTACCAGATGAAGTTGATGGACCGGCTGTTCAGCGAGGTGAAGCGACGCGGTGCCACTACTTTCGAGGTCACCGAAGAGGCCAACTCCCGCTTCCTCGACGAGATGACCGAACGGATCGGTGACTCGGTGTTCGTCGCCGGCAACTGCGCGACCTCGCGGTCGTACTACTTCAACCCGCAGGGCGAGGCGACCCTGCTACGTCCGACCACCACCAAGGCCGCGATCCGACGGGCCTCGGAATTCCCACTGAGCGACTACCGTATCGCCTAGGGTTTGACGGCATGTCGGTAAAGATCCCCGGAATCGGCGTGGCACTGGCCGCCGCTGGACTGTCCCACTTCGCCAAACCGCAGATCTACGAGAAGATGACCGCCCAGGCCTTCCCGACCAACACCCGCCGTTTCGTCTATCTCAACGGCGGTATCGAGACCGCCCTGGGTGTGGGACTGGTCGCACCGCAGACCCGCAAATTCGCCGTGGCCGGCGTAGTGGGTTACCTCGCGTACCTGATCTCCGGCGTCATCCGCAGCAAGCGGCGGAGTTGACGCCTCCCCGGTGAGCGCTTCCCTGCAGCGTCGCCTCGGTGTGGGTGACGCGGTGGTGATCGGGCTCGGCTCGATGATCGGCGCGGGGGTGTTCGTGGTGTTCGGCCCGGCGGCTGCGGCGGCTGGTTCCGGTCTGCTCATCGGTCTGGGCGTGGCAGTGGTGGTTGCCTACTGCAATGCCGACTCCTCGGCGCGGTTGGCGGCGCGCTACCCACAGTCCGGCGGCACCTACGTCTACGGTCGCGAACGGCTCGGCGAATTCTGGGGCTACCTGGCGGGGTGGAGTTTCATCGTCGGCAAGACGGCGTCCTGTGCGGCGATGGCGTTGACCGTCGGCCTATATGTCTGGCCGGCCCACGCCCACGCCGTGGCGGTCGCCGCGGTGGCCGCGCTGACCGCGGCCAACTACCGGGGCATCCAGAAGTCGGCGCTGCTGACCCGGGTCATCGTCACCGTGGTGCTCGCAGTGCTGGCCGGGCTGATCGCCGCCGTCATGCTCAGCGGCCGTGCTGACCCAGCGCGGATCACCGTCATCGGGGGTACACCAGGCGGGGTGCTGCAGGCCGCCGGACTGTTGTTCTTCGCCTTCGCCGGGTACGCCCGGATCGCCACATTGGGCGAGGAGGTGCGCGACCCGGCACGGACAATCCCGCGCGCGATCCGCGGCGCCCTGGCAATCACCCTGACGGTGTACGCACTGCTGGCGGTCACCTTGTTGGCGGTCCTTGGGCCGGAATTGGCCTCGGCCCAAGCACCCTTGGCCGATGCGGTGCGGGCCGCCGGAGCTTCCTGGCTTGAGCCGGTGGTCAGGGTCGGAGCGGCGGTCGCGGCACTGGGTTCTCTGCTGTCACTGATCCTGGGGATCTCCCGCACCAGCCTGGCGATGGCCCGGGACGGCCACCTCCCGGCGCCGTTGGCCGCGGTGCACCCGCGGTTCTCCGTGCCGCACCGCGCCGAGATCACCGTCGGGGTGATCGTCGCCGCAGTGGCCGCACTAGCCGATGTCCGCGCGGCGATCGGGTTCTCCTCGTTTGCTGTCCTGGTCTACTACGCGATCGCGAATGCGTCGGCCTGGACTTTGCCTGCTCATCGTGGCCGGGAACGTCTGATCTCGGCGCTCGGACTGGCCGGCTGTCTCCTGCTCGCGGTGTGCCTCCCGCTGAGCTCGGTGCTGGCCGGTGCTGCGGTGCTGGCCACCGGTGCGGGGGTCTACACGCTGGCGCGACTGCGGTAAGCCGCCACTGCGGTCGGCAGCTCGGCGTTGATCTCACTGCTCCGGGATCTCGTGTCGAGTTCGGTCCTCTCGGGCCGGCATCCCATTGCGTCCATCAATATCGGCAGCATAGAAACCCACCGCGTATGCCACACCGCCACCGTTGATCTCAAGTGCCTCTCGGCTCAGGCTCTCCAGGGTGTCGGTGTCGGTGTGATAGCCGGGATCGAAGGGGGCGTTGGCCGTACCGCCCCACAGTTCCGCCTGTTGCGGGCTCTTGTCCTCCTCTGCACCGGAGAACAGACCACCCACTGGTATACCGGCCAGGGTGAACCAGGTGTAGTCCGAACGGTTGTCGAATGGCGCATCCTGGGCGACCTTGCCCGCAGAGGCCAGATACCCCACCAGGGTCCGTTCGATACCCGCGGTTCCCTCGGGGATTCGCGGCGGTGCCTCGTCGCGCAGCAGTGGGGTCGACTGATCACCGTCGTGGGTGAAGTATCCGGGGTTCGGCGACCCGATCATGTCGAAGTTCAGATACAGCGCAATGTCTTTGAGCTGTTCGGTGTCCATGGCGGCGACGTACTTGCGGGAGCCGATGATGCCGATCTCCTCGGCACCCCAGAACGCGAAGCGCACCGCGTTGGCCACCGGGGGTTCGCTGCCGAGTTGGACGGCGGTCTCCAGCACAGCCGCCACCCCGGACCCGTTGTCGTTGATCCCGGCGCCGACGTCCACGCTGTCGAGATGGCCGCCGACCATCACGACGTTCTCCGGCGATCCGGTCTTGGTCTGCGCGATCACATTTCGGGTTGTGATCGCTGAGGTAGAGGCTTCGAGGGTGAGCTTGGCGGTGCCGGGCTTGGCCCGCAGTCGCTCCCCATCGGACTTCGACACGCTCACGACGGGGATGGCGACAGCGGTGGTCTCGCCCAGCGTCGCGCCCAGGTTCTCCTCATCGGAATTGTTGGCGACCACCAGAGCCAGGGCGCCAAGTTTGGCGGCAATGGCTTGTTTTTCGGAGAAGGGGCAGCCGCCTCGGTCCACCAGGACGACCGCGTCCTTCACCGACAGGCCCTCGTAGTCCGACGGCGCGCATCCCGGTGTCTCCTCGGCGGGCACCGCGACCAAGGGGCCGCTGACTCCGTAGGCGGGAGTGCCGGCGCTGTATTTGAGGACTCCGGCCTTCACGGCGGCCCCGCCGACGGTCAAATCGGGGTCACCGGACTCGAAGACGCGGACTTCGAACTCCGGAGTCTCGACGTCGAAGCCCCGCTCACGCAGCACGTCCACCACATAGTCCAGGGAGGCCTCGTAGCCGGCGGTACCGGTCGCGCGGGTGCCCCCACTGGTTTGGGCGATGTCCTGCAACTTCGCCAGGTGGGCGGTCATCGCCTCGACGGTGACCTTCGCGCGGAGGTTCGTGGCGAACTCGACGGCAGCCTTGTCCTCAGCCAGCGGTTGCGGGTTCTCCGGCGATCTGGTGCAGCCCAGGGCCAGGACCACCAGCGTGCACACCGCCAGAGTGCGGGTCGTTCGCGTCATGCGGCCCAGGTTAGACGTTGGGCTGCCGAACCTGCTTGCCAGCGGCTAGCGTCTCGGTGTGCACCAACGGCGTTCCCGGCTCCTGGCGGCGCGCCTGTACCTGTGCACCGACGCCCGCCGCGAGCGGGGCGACCTGGCCGAATTCGCCGACGCCGTCCTGGCCGGCGGGGTGGACATCATCCAGTTGCGCGACAAAGGCTCCCCCGGGGAGAAACGGTTCGGACCGTTGGCGGCGACCGCTGAACTGGCAGCGCTGGAGATTCTCACCGAGGCGGCCCGTCGGCACGGCGCCCTGGTGGCCGTCAATGACCGCGCCGACATCGCCCGGGCCGCCGGAGCTGATGTGCTGCATCTGGGCCAGGATGACCTGCCGTTGGCGGTGGCCCGCGAGATCGTCGGCCCCGACACCATGATCGGCCGGTCCGCCCATGAGAGCGGCGAGGCGGCCCGCGCCCTGATGGAGGACGTCGACTATTTCTGCGTCGGACCGTGCTGGCCGACCCCGACCAAGCCGGGCCGACCGGCGCCCGGACTGGATCTGGTGCGCACGGTGACCTCAATGAACTCCGACAAGCCGTGGTTCGCCGTCGGCGGAGTCGACGAGCAGCGCCTCGATGAGGTTCTTGCATCAGGCGCCCGCCGGATCGTCGTGGTCCGGGCCATCACCGCCGCGGCGGATCCAGGTGCGGCGGCCCGTCGGCTCAGCGCGGCGCTGGCGGACTGACGGCGGCCCTCGGGCTGCACCAGGTGAAGATCTCCTCTTCGATCACGACGGTGTGCGGCTGGTCCATTCCGCAGTCGTGCGGCGGCGCCGACGCCGTGGTCCGCAACAACTCCCAGCTGGTCGCGAAGGCCGGGTGCAGCGGCAACTCGACCACCCGGTGTTCGGGCACCCAACGAAGTTCCGAACTCTCCCCGTTGGGCACGGTCGGCAGGAGTTCCTCGGCATCGGCCACGACCGTCGTGTAGGTCCAGATCGGGCCGCGTGGGCCGGGGATGGTCGCGGTGACCACACTGATGCGGACCGCGATCTGGTCCGGGGACAGGCCGGCTTCCTCGAAGGCCTCCCGCACCGCGGCGTCATGGGCCTGCTCGTGGCTGTCCAGCGCTCCGCCGGGCAAGGCCCATGTGCCACCTTGATGACTCCAGGGTGCGCGGTGCTGGAGCAGGACGGCCGGCGAACCGTCGTGCCAGGGCGCGCGCAGCAGCAGACCCGCCGCGCCGTGCACACCCCAGTGGCGCGTGCCGGACTCGGAGAACACCCAGCCGTCGCCATCGCCTCGCACAGAATTCAGAATAGGCGTGTGACGCTGAAGCGGGTCCGGTCGAACCGGGCCAAGAAAGTGCCGCAGCTCTTAGAATTTACTCATCTTGATTTCAGGTACAGGGGAGTGAGGTCCGCGTGAGGTGACCGTCGAGCTCGCGCACCCGTCGACCGAGCCGTTGGCCCAACGGACGCCGACCGAGCCTGCTCACCCTCGGTGGTGGTTCGTCAACACCACACCCGGGCGGATTCTGACCATCGGCGTCATCCTGGCCATGCTCGGGATCCTCAGCGCGTTCGCCATCTCCACGACAATCAACGAACGGCAGAATCAGCTCACGGCAGTACTCGAAGACGCCGAACCCCTCTCCTTCGCGGCGGGCCGGCTCTACACCACACTGTCCATCGCCGACGCTGCCGCGGCCACGGCGTTCATCGCCGGCGCGGAGCCGCGGGAGGTGCGGCAGCGCTACGAGCGGGCGATCACCGAAGCCGCGGTGGCAGTGACCCGGGCCTCCAGCGGCTTGACCGATCCGCCGCTGGTCGAACTGATGGGCCGAATCAACGCCCAGATGGCGGTCTACACCGGGTTGATCGAGACGGCCCGCACCAACAACCGGATGGGCAACCCGGTCGGCTCGTCGTACCTGTCGGAAGCCTCCGTGCTGATGCAGGACACCATCCTGCCCGACGCGCAACGACTCTATGAAGCAACCTCGGCGCGGGTCGACGCCGAAACGACGGCGTCGGCGTCCATTCCGGCACCGGTCATCATCGTCGTCGCCGCCACCCTGGGATTCGGGATCTTCGCCCACCGTTGGCTGGCACGGCGCACCAAACGCCGGGTCAACATCGGACTGGTCGCCGGCGGCTTGGCGATCGCGATGATGATCGTCTGGGTCGGCACCGCCCTGACCATCTCCACGGCCCGAAGCCGCTCCGCCCAGAACACCGCCGCTGACTCGCTGCGCACCGTGACCAGCCTGGCCATCACCGCCCAGCAGGCCCGGGCCGATGAAACGCTGTCGCTGGTCCGTCGTGGTGACGAAGATGTGCGCAAGCGGTCCTACTACCAGCGCGTCGACACGATGCGCGAGCAGTTGGCCGGCTACCTGGCCCGCAAGGACTCCGTCGACAAGAGCGGCCTGGCGCAGGCCGACCAGTTGCTGGAACGATGGCGGCAGGCCGATGAGCGGATCAACGACTACATCGCAGTGGGTAACTATCAGGCCGCCACCCAGGTGGCCCTGGGGACCGGCGAGGACGACTCCACCCCGGCCTTCGACAAACTGAACGACGCACTGTCCCAAGGGATTGAGGAAAGCCGCAAACAACTACGGTCGGAGATCCTGTCAGCCCGGCGGGTGCTGTCGGGTACCACCGTCGGCGGGGCGGTGCTGTCGGTGGGGGCAGCGGTGGCGGTGGCGTTGGGGTTGTGGCCGAGAATGATCGAGTACCGGTGATGAGGACACTGAGCACCGCCGCGCGAGCACTGGCCGCCGTGGTCACCGCGGTCAGTGTGGGCGCCTGCAGTACGCCCGTCGATCTGCCGGCCACTCCGGTGCCGTCACTGGCTCCGCCGCGGCCGGCGGGCATGCAGCAACTGCCTCCCGGTCCGGTGCTTCCGCCGGATCCGGACCAGAACGACTGCGATGCCACCGCAAGCCTGCGACCCTTCCCAACCCGGGCGCAGGCCGACGCCGCCGTCGCCGGAATCCGCGAGCGCAAGCGCCTACTGGTCGGCCTCGACGTGGGCAGCAATCTGTTCTCCTTCCGCGATCCGATCACCGGACAGATCGCGGGTTTCGATGTGGACATCGCCGGTGAAGTGGCCCGGGACATCTTCGGCAGTCCGACCGCGGTGGAGTACCGAATCCTGTCCTCGGCGGACCGGATGACCGCCCTGCAGAACAACACCGTCGACATTGTCGTCAAGACGATGACAATGACGTGTGAGCGACGCAAGCAGGTCAGCTTCTCGACCGCCTACTTTGTTGCTTCGCAACGCATTCTGGCCCCGCGGGTGTCCGATATCGCCCAGCCGTCCGATCTTTCCGGCAAACGGGTATGCGTGGTCAGTGGAACTACCTCACAGCGCCGGATTCAGGAGATCGACCCTCCCGCCACGATCGTCACAGTGGTGAGTTGGGCGGACTGCCTGGTGGCACTGCAGCAACGCGACGTCGACGCGGTCAGCACCGACGACGCACTGCTGGCCGGCCTGGTCGCCCAGGACCCGTATCTGCACATCGTCGGACCGAATATGGGCGAACAGCCCTACGGGATCGGCATCAGCCTGTCCAACGCCGGCCTGGTCCGGTTCGTCAACGGGACCCTGGAGCGAATCCGCAACGACGGCACCTGGAACACGTTGTACCGCAAGTGGTTGACGGTGCTCGGGCCGGCGCCGACGCCACCTGCTCCGAGGTATCTGGACTGATGAGCACCGAGCAGTCCGACGCCGACGTCGGAACCCAACCGGCCAGCCTGTCCGACCTCGGGATGGACTCGGCGTCGACCATGCGGGCGATGTCGACCCAGGCGGTGTTCCGGCCGAACTTCGACGATGAGGAACAGGACGGTTCAACCCGGGGCCAACCGATCGAGGCCGACACCCCGACCGTCGCCCGCACCATCTCGCCGACCCGTCGACTCGGTGGGGGCCTGGTGGAGATCCCGCGGGTGCCCGAAATCGACCCGTTGGCCGCGCTGATGGTCGATCCCGTTGTGGCGGAATCGAAACGATTCTGCTGGAACTGCGGTCAACCGGTCGGCCGGTCGACCGGTGACCGCCCGGGCGAGTCTGAGGGGTGCTGCCCGCACTGCGGCAGTGCGTTTTCCTTTCTCCCCCAACTGAGTCCCGGCGACATGGTGGCAGACCAGTACGAGATCAAGGGATGTATCGCACACGGCGGACTCGGCTGGGTCTATCTGGCGGTCGATCACAACGTCAACGAGCGCCCGGTGGTCCTCAAGGGTCTGGTGCACTCCGGTGACGCCGAGGCCCAAGCCATCGCGATGGCTGAGCGGCAGTTCCTCGCCGAGGTGGTCCATCCGTCGATCGTCAAGATCTACAACTTCGTCGAGCATGCCGATTCGCACGGCGAACCGGTTGGCTACATCGTCATGGAGTACGTCGGCGGAAAATCCCTCAAACCGGCCAAGGGCGAGAAGCTTCCGGTATCCGAGGCGATCGCCTACATGCTGGAGATCATGCCTGCGCTGGGGTATCTGCACTCAATCGGGTTGTGCTACAACGACCTCAAGCCCGAGAACATCATGCTGACCGAGGAGCAGTTAAAGCTGATCGACCTCGGAGCGGTCTCGGAGATCAACTCTTTCGGCTATCTCTACGGCACACCGGGTTACCAGGCCCCGGAGATCGTCCGGACCGGTCCGACGGTGGCGACCGACATCTACACCGTCGGGCGGACACTGGCGGCCCTGACCTTGAACCTGCGCACCCGCCACGGCCGCTACGTTGACGGACTGCCGCCGGAGGATCCGGTGCTGCAGACCTATGACTCTTTCGCCCGACTACTGCGACGGGCCATCGACCCCGACCCCAAACGTCGTTTCACCAGCGCCGAGCAGATGACTTCCCAGTTGCTCGGCGTGCTGCGCGAGGTCGTGGCCGCCGAAACCGGAGTCCCCCGGCCGGGTCTGTCCACGGTATTCACCCGCACCCGTTCGACATTCGGCGTGGAGTTGCTCGTCGCCCACACCGACGTCTACCTCGACGGCTTGGTGCACGCCGAGAAGCTGACCGCACCGGAGATCGTCACCGCACTGCCGGTTCCGCTGGTCGACCCCACCGACGTGGCGGCCACCGTGTTGTCAGCAACGGTTCTCTCGCAGCCGGTGCAGACCCTGGACTCCCTGCGGGCGGCCCGGCACGGCAGCCTCGACTCGGAGGGGGTGGACGTGTCGGACTCGGTGGAACTCCCGCTGATGGAAGTCCGGGCGCTGCTCGATCTCGGCGATGTCGCGAAGGCGGGCCGGAAACTGGAGGATCTCGCCGAGCGGGTGGGCTGGCGCTGGCGTCTGGTGTGGTTCAAGGCAGTGGCCGAACTGCTCACCAGTGACTACGAGTCGGCGACCAAGCATTTCACCGAGGTTCTCGACACCTTCCCCGGCGAACTGGCGCCGAAGCTGGCGCTGGCAGCGACCGCGGAGTTGGCCGGCACCTCCGACGAAAGGCCGTTCTACGAGACGGTCTGGCACACCGACAACAACATCATCTCAGCCGGGTTCGGCCTGGCCCGCGCCCAGTCGGTGGAGGGCGACCGCGAGGGTGCGGTCACCACCTTGGATGAAGTGCCAGTCGGCTCAAGGCATTTCACCACCGCCAGGCTGACCAGCGCGGTGACGCTGCTGTCCGGGCGCTCCGCACATGAACTCAGCGAAGAGCAGATCCGCGACGCCGCCCACCGGGTTGAGGCATTGCCGGACACCGAACCGCGGGTCCTGCAGATCCGCGCCCTGGTGTTGGGGACCGCGATGGACTGGATCGCCGACAACAAAGCCAACCCCAGCCCGATTCTGGGGTTCTCCTTCACCGACCACGGCTTGCGACTGGGGGTGGAGGCCTCGCTGCGAGGCCTGGCCCGGGTGGCCAGCAGCCAGGCGCACCGCTATGCGCTGGTGGACCTGGCCAACGAGGTGCGCCCGACGACGACCTTCTAGTGCTGCACCGCAACGGTCATCGCCGCCCGGGCGATGGCCAACTCCTCGTCGGTCGGGACCACCAGCACCACGGTGGTCGAGGTCGGCGCCGAGATGCGTCGCGCCCCGCGGGTCGGGCTGGCGTTGAGCTCGTCGTCGAGTTCGATTCCCAGGGTGCCCAACCCGCTCAGCGAATCACGCCGCACGCCGGCCTGGTTCTCCCCGACCCCCGCGGTGAACGTGATGACGTCGACGCGCCCGAGCAGCGCCAGGTAGGCCCCGATGTATTTGCGCAGCCGGTGGATGTAGACGCCGTAGGCCAACGCGGCGGCCTCGTCACCGGCCTTGATCCGGGAGTCGATCACCCGCATGTCGACATCGCCGCTCAAACCGAGCAGACCGGAGCGACGGTTGAGCATGGTCTCGATCTCGTCGATGCTCATCTCCGCGGTGCGCGCCAGGTAGCTGATCACGCCGGCATCGATATCCCCTGCCCGGGTGCCCATCACCAGGCCTTCCATCGGGGTCAGCCCCATCGAGGTGTCGATCGGCTTACCCGCGGCGATCGCCGAGGCGGACGCGCCGTTGCCCAGGTGCAGCACGATCTGGTTCAGCGAATCCACCGGCGCTCCGAGGAACTCCGCGGCCTGTCGGCTGACGAACTCGTGCGAGGTGCCGTGGAACCCATACCGCCGGATCCGCCACTTGGCCGCCACCTCGCTGTCGATTGCGTAGGTGGCCGCCGCGGCGGGCAGATCGTGGAAGAACGCCGTGTCGAACACCGCGACGTGCGGCAGGTCGGGCAGCACCTTGCGGGCAACCTCGATCCCCAGCACCGCCGGCGGGTTGTGCAGCGGCGCCAGCGGCGCAAGCTCGCGCAACTCCTCGACCAGGGCGTCGTCGACGACGGTGGGACGGTAGAGGTTGGGTCCGCCGTGGACGACGCGGTGACCGACGGCCACCAGCCCGAGACGGTCGAGGCTCTCACCGGCCTCGGCGACCAGATCGAAGGCCAGTCGCAGCGCCGCCTCGTGGTCGGCCACCCGGCCGTCGCGCTCGATCTTCACGTCGCCGATCCGCAGCTTGGCCTTGGAGGCGTCCTCCCCGATGCGCTCTACGATTCCGTCGAACACCGACTGCCCCGAGTCAGGTTCGACGAGTTGGTATTTCAGCGACGAGGATCCGGAGTTGAGGACCAGGACGGTGCCAGCCATCAGGACCTCTGGGCCTGGATCGCGGTGATCGCGACGGTGTAGACGATGTCCTCCACAAGGGCTCCTCTGGACAGGTCGTTGACGGGTTTGTTCAGGCCCTGCAACACCGGACCGATCGCGACGGCGCCGGCGCTGCGCTGCACCGCCTTGTAGGTGTTGTTGCCGGTGTTGAGATCCGGGAAGATCAGCACGGTGGCCCGGCCGGCGACCGGCGAGTCGGGCATCTTGGAGGCGGCCACACTCGGTTCGACGGCGGCGTCGTATTGGATCGGCCCCTCGACCAGCAGATCCGGCTCGCGCTGCCGAACGAGTTCGGTTGCGGCCCTGACCTTGTCGACTCCCGCACCGCTGCCGGACTCGCCGGTGGAGTACGACAGCATCGCCACCCGCGGTTCGATGCCGAACTGTGCCGCGGTGCGCGCGGAACTGATGGCGATGTCGGCGAGTTGCTCCGATGTCGGGTCCGGCACGATGGCACAGTCTCCGTACGCCAGCACCTCATCGGCCAGGCACATCAAGAAGATGCTCGACACCGTCGACACCCCGGGCTGGGTCTTGATGATCTCGAAGGCCGGGCGCACGGTGTGGGCGGTGGTGTGCGCAGCGCCGGAGACCATGCCGTCAACGATGTTGTTGTGCACCAGCATCGTCCCGAAGTAGGAGACGTCCTGGACGATCTCGCGGGCCTGCTCGACCGTGACGCCCTTCTTCTTGCGGAGTTCGGCGTACTGTTCGGCGAACTTCTCGCACAGTTCGCTGGTTCGGGGGTTGAGCACCGTCGCCGCGCTGAGGTCGACGCCGAGTTCGGCTGCCCGGGAGCGTAACTGGGCTTCGTCGCCGAGGATGGTCAACTCCGCGATATCCCGGCGCAGCAGGCGACCGGCGGCCTGCAGGATCCGGTCGTCGTCCCCTTCGGGCAGCACGATGCGCTTGCGGTCTGAGCGGGCCCGTTCCATCAACTGGTAGGCGAACATCTGCGGTGTCGTCACCGAGGGGATCGGGATGGAGAGCCGTTCGAGCATGTCGGACATGTCGACGTGGCGGTCCATCAACTGCAGGGCGGTGTCGATCTTGCTCTCCGAATTCACCGTCACCCGCCCGCGGGTGTTGGCCACGGCGTTGGCGGTCGCGTAGGTGCCCAGTTCGGTGGCAATGATGGGAAGTCGCAATCCAAGACCTGAGACAAGTCGAGCGATCTCGTGGTGCAGGGGCAGTCCGCCGTTGAGAATCAGCGTCGAGATCGACGGAAAGCCCTCGGCGGCATGGGCGCTCGCGACCGCGAGAACGACGTCGGATCGGTCGCCGGGCGTGATGACCGCCGCACCCTCCTGCAGGCGCTCGAGGAAGTGCTCGGCCGTCATGCCGGCGACCATCACATGGCGAACCTCCCTGCCCAGCAGTGCCGCGTCGCCGTGCACCAAAGTGCCGTTCACGGCGGTCTGCAATTCACCGACCGTGGGAGCCACCAGCAGCGGTTCCTCCGGTATCACATAGACCGGTGCGCCGAGGTCCGCGCACGCCTTGGCGACGGCCTCCAACTGATCGGGGTCACAGCGGTTGGCAACCGCGGCGGCGGTGTGAGCGTGCTGGGCGGCCAATTCCACGATGCACAGTTCGATCGCCTGCGCGATCTCCTCCGGTGTGCGGTCGAAAGCACGCACCGACAGCACCACCGGGGCGCCGAGGTTGACCGCGATGCGCGCGTTGACGCTCAACTCGGTGGGGGTCGCCACGTCGGTGAAGTCGGATCCGACGATCACCATCGCGTCGCATCGGGA
>CAYXBN010000037.1:0-30780 GCA_964463215.1 uncultured Mycobacterium sp.
CGACACCCGGGGGCCCTCCACACACCGAGAGCCCCCGGGTCGTCGCATCCGACCCTTGCGGTCGACCCTATGGCCCCGAGTCGGGCACGGGTTCGGCGTCATCCTCGACGGCGGGGAGTGCGACGACGAGCGACAACGCACGCGCACCTGTCGCGGCTGCTGATCGGCGGCCGTTACCGGCGGCCCGCTATTCCTGAGCCACACCGGCACGGGCCGCGGCGACTGGCCACGACCGCGCAAGGATTCTCGCGGGCGAGCACGCGGGGCTACGGCTGCACCAGCTGCGCCCACAGCGCCGCGATCCACGACAGCGACGGCTCGGGGCGTGGCCGCAGCCGCTAGCCTCCCGCCTGATTCTTGATCAGCGTGTCTTGCGCCATGGCCAGATCGGTGGCCAGGATGGCGTCGGGAGGATCGTTGGCCGGGCCAACCAACGCGATGGCTGACGCCGTACCTTCCTGGGTGAAGGTCACCAGGCCCAGTGCCTGCGAGCCATCCGCCGAGGTCCCGGAGATAAAGGTGCCGCCGGTTCCGACCTGGATGGGTTCGGACTTCGGGTTGGTGATCCCGGCGGCGCTCTGGGCTGCTGCGACCGCGGCGGTCGCAGCAGCAGGGTCGGGCAGAACCCAGATCGTGCCGGTGATCGTACGGCCATCGCGATGGGTATAAGTCTTGGCGGCCCCGGGTTGGCCGGCCGGATTGACGGTCACCGGGCCCGCCACATACGCCAGGGTGTCGAATGCGGCGTTGGGGTCGACAACCAGGACTGTGTAGTCGTCGGCCGACGCGGCACCAGCGCTAGAGACCGCGGCGCAGATGACGGCGGCGGTTGCGGCTGCCAGACGTCTCGTCTTCATCGGATCGGGTTCCTGTCCTGGTTCCTGTCGGGGCGTGTGATCAGCAGGGGTAGCAGGCTAGGCCGCGCCAGCCGTCGCGCCAGATCCAGCCGGGTCCGCACCCGGCCAAACCCGTCGTGCCGGAACAGTCCAGAGCGGTAATCACCGGCACCGGGGTGGTTGGCCGGGCCGGGCTCGCCGCGGAGTTGGTGTTGGTGTTGGTCGACGCCGCGGTGGCGGTCTGTGCGCCGGCAAGCGAACCGGCGATGGCCCCGGCTGTTGCGATGACCATGACGATTCGTCGCATGGACAACTCCTTGTCGAAGTTCTTGACGTGCAGTCCGACCCTACCCGCGGCGGGTGCGGTCACCGGGGATTTCAACGCCCGCGGCCGCCGAAGCGCCGGTTGCGTCGCCCTCCGCGAGTACCGAGCTGAGACCCGAGCCGCGGCCGGGTGCTCTTGCTGAATTGTCGCCCGCGACCGCGCCCCTACCCCCGGCTGCAGTTGTGACCGCCGAGAGCACGGTGTCGGACGATTCGGCCAGTACTGCGCCAGCGACGGCTTCGCCGGCACCGGATGCGACGCCGCCCGCCGCACCGGCTTCCGCGCAGATCGCGCCGAACGCCTCCGAGGCACCGCCGGCATCCGCTGAGGCCGACCGGGACCTCGCCCCGACCGTTGACCAGGCGGACACTTCGTCGGTCGGCGCAGCGTCCCCCACCCGCGACCGCGCCAGCAGTTCTGGGACCCCGCGCCAGCGCCGGAACGCCGATGTTCAACCCGGTTCGAGATCCGGCCGCCGACGGGTCCCGCACCTCTCGGACTCGGCACACCGGTCGATGACGGCGCGCTAAACCGCGCCGGATGGCAGGAATGTCCGACCCCGCGTCCATAATCGCCCCATGTTCGAAACGACCCCGCACCAGCCCGACAGCCTCGACCTCACCGATCTGGAGGACCCACTGGCCGGGGTGGCGGCCGCGGAATTGACCAGTTCTTTCATCCAACTGTGCATGTGCTGGACCGAACCGCTGGTGGCCAAGCTCGCCGGCCAGCAGGTCATGTTGGGCAAACCGGGGGGTCTGGCGCTGTCCAAGCGGGTATTTGCCCAGCAGATGTACCGCCGGATCGACGCCGACGTCTTTCACCTGCTGCGCCGCTGTGTCCCCCTCGAGCACGCCGATTACGCGCTGTCACAGATCGAGGCGCTGCTGCGCGACCGATTCGCCGACGTGGTGGACACCGCCGCGAGCTACGTCCTCAGCGATGACCGCGACGTGGCCATCCAGATGGCCACCGTCGCCACCACGATGGCGGCCCGCGAGGTGCGCAGCAGCGTCGCCGCGATCCTCGGGGAGACCCGTCTGCTCGACGATCTCGACTAACCCGCCCGGCGGGGGGCCAGGAAACCGACCGGGCCGGAGGCCACGCAGACCGTCAGCGCGGCGGTGGCGGCCCGCACGGTGATGGCATCCCCGGCACCCGAGAGCCGGACGTAAGCCCGGTTGAGTCCCGGTTTGACCGACACCTTCGTCTCGGTACCGGCTGGCAGCGAAACCACAAGGCTTCCTTCGGTATTGGCCAGGTAATTGATCTCGGCGGTCCACTCCGCGGGGAGCAGGGGGCCGTCCAGGGGCATCACCACCGCAGCATCAGCCGCATCGCCGGATGAGACGAAGTAGCCGCACCGCGGCTGCGGCCCCGGCACGATCTGGCGCACCCAGGTGACCTCGGCGTCGATCAGACGGCCACCCGAATCGAACATCCGCAACAGGTCGGTGGAGCCACTGAACTCCGGGCGGTCGTCGACGAGGGCGAACATATGGCTGGCCAGACTCTCCGGACCCACCACGGGTTGCAGGATCAACGGATCGACCTCCTGATCCAGCAGTGGCGCTGCAGACACCGCCCGAGCCTGCGACAGGCTGGCAACCGCAGTGCGCAGATAGGACTTCGTGGGGTTGTCCTGCCAGCTGACCAGGAATGTCCTGGTGGAGACCAGGCTGCTGACGACGAACGCCGCCGCAAGGGCCGCCACCGCCGCGCGCAGCGGCGCGGATGCGTTCAACCACGCAGCTCGGTTCGGGGTCCGATCAGGCGCACAGAAGCCCACGGCGGCCAGCAGCGCCAGCATCACCACCAGGTCGGGCAGGTACCGCAACGTCTGCGCGAGTTCCAATGCGGTGAACTCCGAAGAACGCATCAGATAGATCGGAACCTGGCAGGCGACGGCGTAGCCGAGTGCCACCACCCAGACCGGGCCGAGGCGCTGTTTGCGCAGCATCGACACGGTCACGGCGGCCGCCAGCGCGGCCCACCCCAGCACCATCACCGCCACCGGCGGCACCGCCCAAGGCGAGGCGGGCGCCCAACGCTGCCACTGCCACGGTCCACCCACCAGGCCGGGCACGATGCCGTGGGTGACCGACCGCGCCAGCAACTCCCACGTCATGGCCAGATCCGAACTCCATCGGCGCTGGTCTACCACCGTCAGGTAGAGCACCACCCAGGCCGAGGTGATGCCCAGGCAGGCCAGCCACAGCGGACGGCCCCGGCGCCACGTCGCCGCCACCGCCCCCGGTTCGCCCCGGACGTAAGCCAGCAGGGCGACGACGGCGAAGGCGGCGAAGGGGATCGCCGCGGACTTCTCGAAGAACAGGAGCCCGGCAACGAAGGCAAGCGCACCGGTGACCGCATAGCGGCGAGAACCGGTACGCACCAGCAGGATTGCGTCGGAGCACACCCAGGCCATCGCCGCGATCATCGGGAGGTAGTTCAACGCCGAGGCCCACCAGGCGAAGGCCGGCACGGCCAGAGGCGTGAACAGCGCAAAACCCAACGGCACCAACAGAACCGGCCGCCAGCCGAGGATCACCCACAGGGCCCGCAGCAGGGCCAGGGCCGCCACCGACTGCAGAACCAGCAGACTCACCGCCGGCCATGTCCACACCAGCGGCGCAGCCCGGGTGATGGCGCCGCCGAGCAGAAATGCCGCTGGCATGATGTGCCCGTCGTGATCGGTGAACAGATACGACAGCGACAGCAGCGGCTGGGTACCCGCCCGACCGACGATGATCAGGTCATCCCAGTAGAAGTACCCTCCGAAGGCCAGCACCGCACGGACCACCAGGTGCACCGCGATCAGCGCGCCCGCGGCGACGGCGACCGCCGGCACGCGGGAGTCCGGCCGGAGTGACATCGCCACGACTGTACGGGCGGGCGTTAGTCGGCGCGGGCGAGCGCAGTCAGGTGCACGGCGATGCCCACCAGGGGGCCGAACAGCAACGCCAGCACGGTGCGGGTCTCCAACGCCAACGGCAGGGTCAGCAGCAGCGCGGCGGCCGCGGTGGCACCGACCCACCCGGCGGCGTAGGCGCGGTGCAGCGCGGCGGCGACGGCGGCCGCTCCAGTGAGGGTGAGCAAGGCGATCGACACCGCGGCGGCGGTGAGCCAGGCCAGCAGGGCACCGCTGGTCACGTAGTCGGGGCCGAAGGCGGTCCGCAGGATCCAGGGACCCACCAGCGACGCCGCGACGACGCCGACCGCTCCCAGGCCGACGATGATCGCCGCCGGTGCCAGCAGGGCCCGCAGCCTGGCGCTGCGGCGGTCCACGAAGTGGGCGATGAGGTTGCCCTGCAGCGCGGTCATCGGAACCAGCAGCGGCGCTCGGGTCAGCGTCACCGCGAGGATCACCACGCCGCCGGCCGCGCCGAGTTGACCAGAGGTCGCCTTGAGCAGAACCGGAAAGCCCATCACCAGAATCGCGCTGGCCCCGGCGGCGGCGATGGAATGAGCCGCCCCCCGAAGAAACCGCCGAACCCCTCCGGCAGTGGCCCATCGGGCAGCCGAGCGCACCGCCGGTGAGAGAACCAGCAGCAGCAGCCACGCCAGTGATCCGCCGACGGTTGCCCACAGATACCCGACTAGGCCCCAGTCCAGGACGAATGCCAACACCGCCAGCGCCAATCGGGTGGCCGCATCGGTCACCATCAAGGCTCCGTAGTGCGCCCAGTGTCCGGTACCGGCGAGCATGCCCAGCAGCGTCGCGTGCATGCAGAAGCCGGCCAGTCCCGCCGCCAGCAGAGCCACCGACAGCGTCCGCGACTCGGCGAACACGTGCGGCGCCCACAGCGGGGAGGTCGCCCCGATCATCGCGGCCGCGGCGATCCCGACGCCGGCCGCCACCCACATCGGGCGGGTGTGTGCGACCCCGGCCGCGCCCGGCGCCGTCGTTGTCGGGGCCGCCGCCGAGCGCACCTCGCGGGTGGCTTCCTGCAGCAGCCCGTTGGCCGCGCCGGTGACCAAACCGAAAGCGCCCCAAAACACCCCAAAGATCGAGAATCCGGCGGGTTCGAGCCGGCGCGCGGCCAGATACAGGACTCCGTAACCGCATACCGCGGACAGTGCCGTTGCCAGTCCGACCCGCGCCACGCTGCCGCGGGCCACCGGGTCCGCGGCCATTCTGACCGCACCCTGCCCGGCGTGGGTCACAGCGGGGGCATCGCGGTGGAGTACAACCATGCCTGCCACAGCGGCCGTAGCGAAACATCGGCGTAGTTGGCGGCCAGACCGGTGAAATCGTCGGTGACGACGGTTGCGTGCCGGTGCCGGGTGGTCCAGTCCCGCAGAAGAGCGAAGAACTTCTCATCGCCGATGACTCCGCGTAGCGCGTGCAGGGTCAGCGCTCCCCGCTTGTAGACCCGGTCGTCGAACATCTCCCGCGGACCCGGGTCGGCCAGCAGCAGGTTCTGTGGGGCGACCAGGAGACGCTGGTGGTGCTGGCGGGCCAACTCGTCGGCGGTCCGGCCGCCGGAGTGCTCTGACCAGAGCCATTCCGCGTAGCACGCGAATCCCTCGTGCAGCCAGATGTCCCGCCACCGGCGGGCCGTGACGCTGTTTCCGAACCACTGGTGGGCCAATTCGTGGGCAATCAACCGCTCCGAACCCCGGGCCCCGTCGCAGTGGTTTGCCCCGAAGATCGAAACCCCTTGTGCTTCAAGGGGTATGTCCAGGGGCTCGTCGGTGACCACCACGGTGTAACCCGCCGCGAACGGATAGCGTCCGAACAGCTTGACGAACAACTTCATCATCGCCTGCTGACGGCCGAAGTCATGGTCGAACCGGGCCCGAAGCCGGTCGGGAAGGACGGCCTGCATCCGGACCGGGGCCTTGGGCAGCTGGTGAAGTGCGTACATACCGATCTGCAGGGTCACCAGGTAGGTCGACGTCGGTTCGGGTTGCTCGTAGGTCCAGACGGTCTGGCCGGCCCGCACCCGCCGCGACACCAACTCCCCGGGCGCAACCGCGTAGTACGGGCTGTCGGTGCTGATCCGGATCAGGTAGCTGGCCTTGGAACTGGGGTGGTCATCGCAGGGAAACCAGGTCGGTGACCCGTTGGGCTGACCCGCCACCAGGGCGCCGTTGGCGAGTTCCTCGAAACCGACTTCCCCCCACAGTGTTCGGACTGGCCGGGGTGTCCCGCCGTAGCGCACCACGATCGCCAAGGCCGACCCGGCAGCAAGCGCGTTGTCCAGGCGGATCCGCAGTTTCCCGCCCGAGGAACTGAAGTGACGCGGCCGGCGCCCATTGACGGTCACCTTGGTGACGGCGAGGAACTCCGCGAGGTCGAGGGTGAAGCTCTGCAGTGATGCCAGGGTGACGGCGGTGATCGTCGCCGACCCAGTCAACCGGTTGCTGGCGACCTTGTACTCCAGATCCAGTTCGTAACGCGACACCCGGTAGCCGAAGTTGCCGTTGTCGGGCAGGTAGGGGTCGATGACGGGCGGGGCGCTGCCCTTGCGGGTGTAGGCCTTCACGCGACCGCCGCCTGCGTCGCAGAACTTGCGGCCGACCGTTTGCGGCGAGCCTGCCACGGTGCGATCGGATTGCCCTGCCAACGGGTTGATGGCGGCACTTCGTCGCCGCGCATCACCAGCGAGGCCGGACCCACCGTCGCCCCGGCACCGATCCGGGAGGCCGGCAGGGCTACGCAGTGCGGGCCCAGGGTGGCCCCGGCCTCCAGGACCACCGAGTCCATCCGCATGATCCGGTCGTGGAACAGGTGGGTCTGCACGACGCACCCGCGGTTGACGGTGCTGCCGTGCCCCAGCGCGACCAGATCGGCCTCGGGTAGCCAGTAGGTTTCGCACCACACCCCACGCCCGATCCGGGCGCCCAGGGCCCGCAGCCACAGGTTCATCACCGGAGTCCCACTGGCGGCGCGGGCGAACCAGGGGGCGGCCACCGTCTCAACAAAGGTGTCGGCGACTTCGTTGCGCCAGACGAACGAAGACCACAGCGGTTTCTCATCCGCCGTGATCCGGCCCACCACAAGCCATTTCGCCGCGACGGCAATGGCCCCGGCGACTGCCCCGGCTAGCAGGATCACCAGCCCGCTCAGCAGAGCGGCTGGGCCGTAGCCGACCTGCACGACGATGGCCTGCAACGTCACCAGCATCGCCACCCCGATCGCGAAGGTCACCACCAGTGGCACCAGGCGGCAGGTCTCCACGGCGCCGCGGGCAAGTTTCAACCGCAACGGGGGCTGATAGGTCAGGGCCAGATCGGCGGTGTCGGCGTGCCGGCGCAGCCGGATCGGCGGGCTGCCCAACCACGATGAGCCGGACTTGGCCTTCGGGGGGGTGGCCGACAGCACGGCCACCAGACCGTCGTCGGGCACCCGGCGGCCCGGTTGGGTGATGCCCGAGTTACCCAGGAAGGCCCGCTTACCGACGGTGGTGGTGGCGACATGAATCCAGCCGCCGCCGAGTTCGTAGGACGCCACCATGGTGTCGTCGGCCAGGAACGCCCCGTCCTCGACGACGGTGAACTTGGGCGTCACCAACGCCGTCGAAATCTCGGTGTTTCGACCCACTTTGGCGCCCAGGATCCGCAACCAGATCGGAGTGAGTAACCCTGCGTAGATCGGGAACAGATAATTGCGGGCCGCGTCCATCAACCGTTCGGTGCACCACAATTGCCAGCCGGAGCGGCTGCGCACCGGGTGGTAGCCCTCCCGCAATCCGATCGCCAGGATCCGCACCGCGGCGACCGTCACGGCCGCGTAGACCGCCGCGGCCAGCAGTGTCGCGACCGGAACCCACGGCAGGGCCGCCCAGACGGCATCGGCGAGGGTCAGTGTGTCCCGCGCCGCCCAGATCAGCAGGCCCAACCCGGCGCCCAGCGACACCAGGGGCAGCGCGCCTAGCAGGATCGAGGACACCGCGTAGACCGGCACCCAGTGCACGGCCCGCGGTGGGCGATGATCCGGCCACGGGTGGCGGGCCTTGCCGGACTTCACCGCCGGCGACCCTTTCCAGTACTGGCCGTTCTTCACCTTGCCGACCACTGCCGACCCCGCGGCGACGTCGGCGTCCTTGCCGACCACCGCGCCGGGCAGCAGGGTGGTCCGCGCGCCGATGGTGGCGTCGTTGCCGATGGTGATCGGGCCGATGTGGACCTGATCGCCGTCGATCCAATGGCCGGACAGATCGACCTCGGGTTCCACTGAACTGCGATGCCCCAGGGTCAGCATCCCGGTCACCGGCGGGGCGGAGTGCAGATCGACACCCTTGCCGACCGAATTCCCCAGCGCCCGAGCGTAATACACCAACCACGGTGCACCGGCGAGGTTCTCCGCACCACTGGCGTCGGCGAGCCGCTCGGCCAGCCACAGCCGAAGGTGCTGCCATCCGCCGCGGCGGTAGGTTCCCGGTTTGAGTCCGGCGAGCAGCAGGCGGGCGCCGAGCACCGCCTGCGCCATCCGGCCCAGCGGGGTGATGAAGACGACGAAGGCGAACACCACCACCCACCAGTTGACGGGCACCACCCACGGCAGCGGACTCACCTCGGCCGCGACGTTGTTCAGCAGAGCCAGCCAGGTCAGCCACTGCAGACCGGTGAGGGTGGCCAACGGTACCGTCAACGCGATCTGCGCCGCCCGGGCGCTGGCCGGCATCGGTTCCACCCGCCGCGGCGGCGCGGACGGCGTGGGGCTCTGCTCGGCGGCCATCTCGTCGAGGAAACCTGCCAGTGACCCCAGTCGCGGATGGTCGTAGAGGTGCGCGACGGTCATCCCGGGATATCGGCCGCGCAGGGCGACCACCAACTGCGCCGCCGACAGCGATCCGCCACCGAGTGCGAAGAAGTCCGCCTCGGGGCCGTCGACGACGGCGCCGAGCACGTCCTGCCACCGGCCGGCCAGCCAGCCCATCGTTCCACCGAGTTGCGAACCGACATCTGGGGTGTCACCGGGCGGCGGCCAGGGCAGGGCGTCGCGGTCCACCTTCCCCGAGGTGCGGGTGGGCAGTTCATCGACCAAGACCAGCCGCGGCACCAGCGCCGCCGGCAGTGACTCCGCCAGTTGGGCGCGGGCCTGCGCCAGGTCGAACGACGGATCCGCAGAGGCGATGTAGCCCACCAAAACCGGTGTGCCGCTTGCGGTCTTGCGCACCGCCGCAGCGCCGCCACTGACCCCCGGAAGATGGACCAGCGCAGAATCGACCTCGCCGAGTTCGATCCGGCGGCCGCCGACCTTGACCTGGTCGTCGGCGCGGCCCTGGAAGTACAGACCCTCCGGTTCCAGCCGCACCAGATCCCCGCTGCGGTAGGCGCGGGGCCAGCCCAGGACCGGCATCGGGGCGTACTTCTCGGCATCCTTGGCCGGGTCGAGGTAGCGGGCCAACCCCACACCGCCGATCACCAACTCGCCGACTCCGCCGACGGCGACCGGCGCCCCGGCCTCGTCGACCACCGCCAGATCCCAGCCCGCCAACGGCAGCCCGATACTGACCGGGGCACCGCCCTGAAGCTTCGCCCCGCAGGAGACGACGGTGGCTTCGGTGGGTCCGTAGGTGTTCCAGACCTCCCGGCCGGCGGCGTCCTCGCCGGAGGCCAACCGCTCGGCCAGATCTGGCGGGCAGGCCTCACCGCCGAAGATCAACAGTCGCACCGCTTCGAGAGCCTCGGCCGGCCACAGCGCCGCCAGTGTCGGCACGGTGGACACCACGGTGATGTCGCGGGACACCAGCCACGGACCCAAATCCATCCCGCTGCGCACCAGCGCCCGTGGTGCCGGCACCAGGCAGGCACCGTGCCGCCAGGCCAGCCACATCTCCTCGCAGGAGGCGTCGAACCCGACCGACAACCCCGCCAGCACCCGGTCGTCCGGGCCGATCGGGCTGTGCTGCAGGAACATCCGGGCCTCGGCGTCGACGAACGCGGCGGCGCTGCGGTGGGTGACCGCCACCCCTTTGGGGGTCCCGGTGGACCCAGACGTGAAGATGATCCAGGCGTCATCACCGGTCTGCGGGGGTCCCGCAGCCCAGCCCCGCGACGGCCCCGGGCCGCGGCTCAAGCCCGCCTCGGTGACGATGCCGACCACCCCGGCCTCGGAGAACACCAGTTCAGCGCGTTCGTCGGGATCGTCGGCGTCCACCGGGACGTAGGCCGCGCCGGTCGCCAACGTCGACAGGATCGCCAGATACAGCGAGTAGCTGCCCGAGGGCATCCGGATCCCGACCCGGTCACCGCGACCGATCCCGCGGGCCGCCAGCCAGCGCATCCCGGCCTCGATGTCCTCGATCACCTCGCCGTAGCTCAGTTGGACTTCGCCGTCGTCGATCGCTGCGGCATCCGGATAGCGTGCGGCGGTCTCGTAGAGGATGTCGATCAGGGTTCGCGGCGCAGGCGCCTGCCGGGACAACAGGTACTGGGCGGGGATCGCGGACATCGCCCCGAATCCTATTGGCCGCCGCGCCGGCCGGTGTCGCCTCGACGGTGCGAACCTGAGACACTTTCGGCGCAGAGGGGAGTCGTTCCGTGAATGTATCCACCTTCGAGTGGGGCATCACCCTCGTTGGGACGCTGGCGGTTCTGCTCGTCGACATCCTCGTCTTCGCCCGGCGGCCGCATGAGCCGAGCCGTCGGGAGTGCGTAACGGCGCTGAGCGTCTACGTGGGCTTGGCGGTGTTGTTCGGCCTGTGGGTCTGGCGGGCCCACGGCAACCAGTACGGCCTGGAGTTTTTCGCCGGATGGCTCACCGAATACAGCCTCTCGGTGGACAACCTGTTCATCTTCATCATCATCATGGCCAGCTTCAAAGTGCCCAAGATCTATCAGCAGCAGGCGCTGCTGGTGGGCATCGTGCTCGCGCTGGTCTTCCGCGGCATCTTCATCGCCCTGGGTGCGGTCGCCATCGAGCAGTTCTCCTGGATCTTCTATTTGTTCGGGGCATTCCTGGTCGTCACCGCCGTCAAGTTGATCCGGGACACCGACCACGCCGACGACGGCGACAACGTCGTGGTCCGCTTCGCCAAGACTTACCTGCCGACCACGCCCACCTGGCACGGTCTGAAGCTCTACGTCAAACGCGACGCCAAGCGGTTGATGACACCGATGTTCCTGGTGATCCTGGCGCTGGCGACGACCGATCTGCTGTTCGCCATGGATTCCATTCCGGCCATCTACGGACTGACCAGTGAGCCCTATCTGGTGTTCACCGCCAACGTCTTCGCGCTGATGGGGTTGCGCCAGCTCTACTTCCTGCTCGGTGATCTCCTCAACCGGCTGGTCTACCTATCTCAGGGGCTGGCGTTCATCTTGTTCTTCATCGGCGTGAAACTGCTGCTGCACGCCCTGCATGAGAACGAGGTGCCCTTCATCAACGGCGGTAACCCCGTCGCCGTGCCGGAGATACCGACGCTGCTGAGCCTGGCGGTGATCGTGCTGACCCTGCTGCTGACGATGATCGCCAGCCTGGTCAAGACCCGGGCCAGTGATTCGGGCTGACCAGGAGCCCTCTAAGGCGCTTCAGACCCGGCCCGATTCAGACCCAGTTGTCGTAGCCGCCCTCCGGCCCGAGCATGCGCTCAAGGCGGCTGCGGTTGAGTTTGGCGATCTCATTGAGCACGATCTTGCGTTCGGTCTCGGTGTCGTTGTGCATCCGGTCGACGATCGCGGCGATCACCGACGACACCGGAGCCTGGGCCGGGACGTGCATGACGAAGCCGAAGCCGAACTTGCGGGCGTACTCGTGGGCTGAACTGTCCAGCAGTTGCATCACCCCGGGGCGGCCGTCCCACAGCGCACACGGTTCGGCATGGGAACGCGCACTGCCCGGCCGGGAGCCGACCCTGGGATAGGCCTGCAGGATCTCGTCGACGGTCTGCTCGGACAGCGAGAACAGCAGCGCATCGGCCTTGCGGAACAGTGAGTCGTGATCGGCGTACGGGCGGCCCTTGGCGAGGTCGGCCGCCATCGTCACACTGTTGCAGCACTCGAACAACGCATGCAGCGCTCGGCGGGTGGGTAGCTGGTTGAAGGCCTCAAGTCCGATGCCCTGGTGCAACAACACCCCTCTGATGATCGGGAACTCAAAGGACATCAGGGTAACCGCGCGTTACGGCCAGGAAAACTTTGCCCCGCATATCGGACTTCGGCGGCGCCGAAGTCTCAGCGCGCCGGTTCGGCAGCCAGGCGACGTTCTGCATCCACCACAAGTGACGATCCCGCCGCCCGGCTGACGGGGAGGGCCAGGCCACGCCGGATCGCGTCCGGCACCGTCTCTCGGTGTTTGGCGTCCACGAAGAAGAATGTTGCCTCGGGATCGTCGGCGACGGTGCCGATGTCGGCGAGCCACTGCGGGGACATCTCAAGACGATCGCCGCGGCGCTTGCCGAGGAAATCCGAGTTGTGATCCTCCCGGACATAGGCATTCGCGCCATCGAGCGCGTAGTGCTGATAGCCGTTGCGGCGCTTGGAAAGCTGCTCCTGCCCGCGGCTGGAGACGATGACGTAGAGGCCTGTCACGCTCTAACCACGCTGCTGGACCAGGCTCAGTGGTCTCCGTGGCCCTCGGCGGCGAATCGCTGCCGGGAACGCTCCACCTCGGCCTCAGCCTCGGCTCGGCCCACGTAGTTGGCGGCCTCGACGAACTTGCCGGGCTCGAGATCCTTGTAGTGCACAAAGAAATGCTTGATCGCCTCGAGTTCGAAGGCCGGTATGTCGGAGAGATCGTTGATGTGGTCCCAGCGCGGGTCCCCGGCCGGCACGCAGATCACCTTGTCATCACCGCCGGCGTCGTCGACCATCTGGAACATCGCGACCGGCCGGGCCTCGACGATCACGCCCGGATGAACCGACTCCGGCAGCAGGACCAGGGCATCCAACGGGTCGCCGTCCTCGCCCAGGGTGTCCTCGATGAAGCCGTAGTCGGCCGGGTAACCCATCGGGGTGTACAGGTAGCGGTCCAGCTTCAACCGGCCGGTCTTGTGGTCGACCTCATACTTGTTGCGCTGGCCTTTCGGGACCTCGATCGTGACGTCGAACTGCACCGCGCGACTCCTTCTGGTAACGGATCGTCCCCATCGCGACGACGACCGGACAACACCCTAACGAGGGATTGGCCTCAGGACGGCCTCGTTGGGCACAATAAGACCCGAAACCTAAGGAGAGGTCATGCTTCGCACACCCCGGCGGGGTAGCCACGCGCTACTTGCCGCTGCTGTGATTGCGCTGGTAGTCGTGGTGGTTGCCGCCGCTGCTCTCCTCACCGCCGGGGGCCGTAGCAACGCCTCGGTGCCAGCCCCCAGGCCCCCTGCCGCCTCCAAACCTGCGTTGGTCCCGGTTTCTGACACCGCGGGCATGCCCAGCACCGCGGGCATGACAGCGGCACTGGCCGCAGCGGTCGCCAACCCCAACCTCGGCAACCTGACCGGTCGTATCTCCGACGCCAAGACGGGGACCCAGATCTGGGAACAGCGCGCCGGTATGCCCATGCAACCGGCATCGACGAACAAGATCCTGACCGCCGCGGCCGCGTTGCTCACTCTGGACCGCAATGCGCGGGTGACGACCACGGTGCAGGCGGCCGACCAGACCCGGATGCCGGGGGTGGTGGTTCTCGTCGGCGGCGGCGACCCAGTCCTGTCCGCGGCCCCGCCTCGTGAGGACACCTGGTACCGCGGTGCGGCCCGCATCTCCGACTTGGCCGATCAGGTCCGCAAGAGTGGGATCAAGCCGACCGCGGTGCAGGTCGACAACTCTCTGTACACCGGGCCGGACATGGCGCCGGGCTGGGATCCCGCCGACATCGCCGGTGGGGACATCTCGCCGATCCAGTCGGTGATGCTCGACGCCGGACGGATTCAGCCCACCACCCTGGAGTCGCGGCGCTCACCGACTCCGGCCCTGGACGCCGGACGGGCCCTGGCCGCGGCCCTCGGCGTGGACCCGGCCAAGGTCACCATGGCCCCCGGTCCGGCCGACGGCCGCCAACTGGCGTCGGTGCAGTCCGCCCCGCTGATCGAACGGGTGCGGCAGATGATGGTCGCCTCCGACAACGTGATGGCCGAAACCATCGCCCGAGAGGTGGCGCAAGCCACCGGTCGTCCGCTGAGCTTCGCCGGTGGCGTGGACGCCACTCTGGCGAAGTTGGCGACGATCGATATCGACCTGGCGGGTGCCTCGCTGGTCGATTCCAGCGGACTCTCGGTGTCCAACCTGCTCACCGCCAACACCCTGGACGAAATCATCAACGCCGCAGCCGGTCCCGACCATCCGGTCCTGCGGCCGATGCTGGACATGCTGCCGGTCGCCGGCGGCAGCGGAACCCTTTCCGAACGGTTCCTCGATGTGGACCACGAGAAGTCATCGGCCGGCTGGCTGCGGGCCAAGACCGGGTCGCTGACCAAGACCAACACCCTGGCCGGCATCGTCACCGACATCAACGGTCGGGTGCTGAGTTTCGCCTTCATCTCCAACAACGCCGGTATGGAGGGGCGCACCCGGCTGGATGCTTTGGTCAGCATCCTGCGCACCTGCGGCTGTGGCTCATAAGTGAACTGCTGAGCCGGTGGCTTCGTCTGCCGAAGTGACCGTTGGCCGGACCGTGGACTGGCGGTTCGCCGGCACTGTCGGGGCAAGATTGGTCCGGCCAGGCCCGCCCGCCAGCGATTACACCAGACGGCAGGCCATCGACGATCTCGCCGAGGCCGCCGTCGCTGCCGAATCCCCGGTGCGCGAGGTCACCCAACTCTTCGCCGGCGGGCCCGCCCCGCAACCCCGAATCATCAACCGGGAAGAGTGGATTCGCGCGGCATCAGACTCCATGCGGGTGATGACCGGCGGTACCGACAGCCCGGCCAACTCCGTTACCGGCCGGATCACCGGCGCCCAGACCGGAGCGGTGCTGGCCTTCATCTCCTCGGGGATCCTCGGCCAGTACGACCCTTTCGCCAACGCCGAGGCCGACGGCGACGGGGGCGGGTCGCTGCTGCTGGTCTATCCCAACGTCATCGCCGCCGAACGGCAACTGCAGTTGTCGCCCAAGGACTTCCGGCTGTGGGTGTGCCTGCACGAGGTGACCCACCGGGTGCAGTTCACCGCCAATCCGTGGCTGACCGACCATATGTCGCGCGCGCTGGGCGTGCTGACCGCTGAACGCGCCGACGACCTCGGGCAGGTCGTCGCCCGCCTCGCTGAGTTCGTCAAGGACCGGCGGCGTTCCACCGGCGACCCGCACGACTCCGGTGTGATCGCGGTGATGCGTGCCGTGCAATCGGAGCCGCAACGGGAGGCGCTGGATGAACTTCTGGTGCTGGGAACGCTGCTCGAAGGGCACGCCGACTACGTGATGGATGCGGTCGGCCCGGCCGTCGTCCCGTCGGTCCAGCTCATCCGGCGGCGCTTCAACGACCGCCGGGAACGCAAGCAGCCGCCACTGCAGCGGATGTTGCGAGCCCTGCTCGGCGTCGACGCCAAGCTCAGCCAGTACACCCGCGGCAGGGCGTTCGTGGACCATCTGGTCGACCGGGTCGGGATGGAACGGTTCAACGCGGTGTGGTCGGGTCCGGACACGCTGCCGCTGCCCGACGAGATCGAGAACCCGCAGCGGTGGATCGACCGCGTCCTCTAGCCGAACTGCGCACCGCGGTGGCGGGCTTCGCCGCCGCGTGGCTCCCGGACGCCGAAACATGGTGTGTCGCGCTTTCCGGCGGGCCGGATTCGCTGGCCCTGACCGCCGCAGCCGCGCCGCTGCGGCCAACCACGGCGCTGATCGTCGACCACGGTCTGCAGCCGGGGTCTGATGTCGTCGCGGAGACGGCGTACCGGCAGGCAGTCGATCTCGGCTGCGTTGCAGGGCAAGTCATCAGGGTTCAGGTCGGAACCGCAGGCGGCCCGGAGGCGGCCGCCCGCACCGCCCGCTACGACGCCCTTGAGTCGGCCCGGGCCGGAGCGCCGGTGCTGCTGGCCCACACTCTCGACGATCAGGCCGAGACCGTCCTGCTCGGCTTGGGCCGCGGGTCCGGCCCCCGCTCGATCGCCGGGATGCGGGCCGCTGACCCGCCCTGGTACCGCCCCCTGCTTGGAGTCCGTCGCCGGCAGACCCATGCGGTGTGCGCCGACCTGGAACTGAGCGCCTGGGATGACCCGCACAATCACGACCGCCGTTTCACCCGGGTGCGGTTGCGCACCGAGGTGCTGCCGTTGCTGGAGGACGCGCTCGGTGGCGGTGTCGCCGAGGCGCTGGCCCGGACCGCTGCAGCGCTGCGTGAGGACACCGACGCCCTGGACGCCATGGCCGATGATGTGCGGCGCAGAGTCACCTCCGATCGCGGGCTGGACGTCACGGCGATTGAGCCGCTGCCGGCCTCGGTGCGCCGCCGGGTAATCCGGGGCTGGTTGCTCGGCGGAGGGGCGATCGGGTTGACCGATCTTCAGATCCGGGCGGTCGACGCGTTGGTCACCGGGTGGCGCGGACAGGGCGGGGTGGCGGTGGGCTGCGGCATCCCCCGCACCCGATTGTTCGCCCAACGCCGCGGCAGTGCGCTGATGCTCCGAACCGAACCGGTGTGACCTCATTGTCCCGCGAGGGGCGGCATGGCACGCTGTGGGCGTGTCGGCGCATGAGCTGTATCCCGGGGACATCAAGTCGGTCTTGGTCTCCGAGGAGCAGATCCGGGAGCGGACCAGCGCACTCGGCGCCGACCTCGGCCGCGACTATGCGGGGATCGGCGAGGACCTGCTGCTGGTCACGGTCCTCAAAGGAGCGGTCATGTTCGTAACCGATCTCGCGCGGGCCATCCCAGTGCCCACCCAGCTGGAGTTCATGGCGGTCAGTTCCTACGGTTCGGCCACCTCGTCCTCCGGTGTGGTCCGCATCCTCAAGGACCTCGACCGGGACATCGCCGGTCGCGACGTGCTCATCGTGGAGGACATCGTCGACTCCGGACTGACGCTGTCCTGGCTGCTGCGGAACCTGGCGACCCGCGGACCCAAATCACTGCGGGTGTGCACCCTGTTACGCAAACCGGACGCCGTGCGCGCCGACGTCGACATCGCCTACGTCGGGTTCGACATCCCCAACGAGTTCGTCGTCGGCTATGGCCTGGACTACGCCGAGCGCTACCGCGACCTTCCCTATATCGGCACCCTCGAGCCGAAGGTCTACGGACCGGTCTAAGTCAGTTCCCACACCGCGGTCACCGCGAAACTGACCGTCTGCTCGCCGGGTTCCAGTGGTACGTCGGCGGCCTTGGCCTCCGGGGCCGCGGGCATCGGCCGCGGCGGATTCGATTCGCGTGCTTCGGAAATGGAGATCACCGTGCCCAGCGACAGCCCGGACAACTCGGCGTACTGTGCAGCCCTGCTCTTGGCGTCCTCGAAGGCCTTCGCTCGCGCGTCGCGGATGAATTGCGAGTCGTCCTCGATCGAGAACGTCACCGAGTTGATCCGGGCCGCGTTGCCGCCGACTTCGACAATGGTGGACAGGGCGCCGGGAGCGGCCTCAAGATCGCGGAGGGTGACCGCGATGGTGTTGCTGGCCCGGTAGCCGTCGATCACCGAATTCTCCCCGTATTGAGGGGACACGTTGACCGACGCGGTGCGAATGTCCCTGGATTCCAGGCCACGTCGATTGAGGGCGTCGATGACCTTCCGCTGGCTTTCATTGGCCTGGTTCATCGCCGCGGTGACATCGGCGGCGATGACCTCGATGCCGACGTCGGCGGTCACCGTATCGGGCACCGCCTGCACGTCGCCGTGACCCACCACCGTCACCTGACGAGGGTTGGTCTGGACCGGCGGCGCGGAGTCGCACCCCGAAAGCACTGCCGTGGCGGACAGCAGGGCGGCGGTGCTGAGGGCGACTCGGCGTCGTCGCGATCCGGCGGACATCTCAGGCGTATCGGTGGGCATGGGTCACGCTAACGCGGCGTACCCAGTGATCGGCGTGTGGCCCGCGCCCGCGCCCGCACCGGACCGTGGGCCCCGAAACTGAACTGAGGGCGCCGACAGCCGGGTGGACGCCGCCGAGGTTTCAGTCTCGGCAGGTGGGACGCCTCGGTGTGTGCCGCGGTGGGCCTACGACCACGGCACGGTCGCAAGGAACCTCAGCAGTTCGGCGTTGATGTCCTCGGCGCGTTCCTGCTGAATCCAGTGCCCGGCGCCGTCGAACATCACCTCCCGATACGGCCCGATGGCCACCTCGCGGGCCCGGTCGATCTTGGTGAACTTCAGCACCGGGTCGGACGTGCCCCCGACGAACAAGGCCGGAACAGCGATGGTCTGGGCGGTCGGCGGCCCCATGATCTGCCAGTTGCGGTCGAAATTGCGGTACCAGTTCAGCGCTCCGGTGAATCCGGTGCGGGTGAACTCCCGGGCGTAGTGATCGAGGTCCTCCTCGGTCAGCCAGTCCGGCAGCCGATCCGGTTCGCCAAGCCGGTCGATGAAACCCTCCGGCCCCGGGGCCAGCATTCGCAGCGCGGCCGTCTGGTCCGGGCTGGTCCCCATCCCGCCGAGCATCCGGCGCATCGCCCGGCGGGGGTCGGCGGCCATCTCGGCGTCGGCCACCCCGGCCTGCTGGAAGTACAGGATGTAGAAGAAGTTGTCCCCGAAGATCCGCCGGAACGCCTCGGTCGGCGGGGTCAGCGGTCGCGGAACCGGTGGGACGCTCAACCCGGCCACCGCCGCAACCCGGTCGGGATGCAGCAGCGCTGTGCTCCAGGCCACCACCGCACCCCAGTCGTGTCCGACGAGCACGCCGCGGCCGGCCCCGGCCAGATCCAGCAGAGCGACCAGATCCCCGCTCAGCGCGTTGATGTCGTAGGCCTCGACCGACTGGGGCCGGCTGGATCCGCCGTATCCACGCTGGTCGGGCGCTAGAACCCGGTATCCGGCGGCGGCCAGGGCCGGTATCTGGTGCCGCCAGGAAAAGGCCAGTTCAGGAAAGCCGTGGGCCAGGATCACTACCGGGCCGTCCGCCGGACCGGCCTCGAACACCCGTAGTCGTATCCCGTTGACGTCGAGGTTCGAGGAGGTGGCCACGTCCGCCAGCCAAGCACAGCAGTCGGGGCGGTCTTGCGAATCGGTGACGGAAACTCCGTGGCCGCTGTCGGTCGTTGGGCTAGCGGTAGCCTGAAATACTGCAGGCAGGGCCTAGGTGAAGGGACGGGACCCCGGCGGGGGTGACTTCTTGATGAATCGCAAAAACGTTATCCGCACACTGACGATCATCGGCGCAGTGTTGATGCTGGGGTGGCTGTTCCTCTACTTCAACGACGACACCCGCGGCTTCAAGCCGGTGGACACCTCGGTGGCGGTCGCCCAAATCAACGCCGACAACGTCTCGCTCGCCCAGATCGACGACCGTGAACAGCAGCTTCGGCTGGAACTGAAGAACGGCAACAGCGAGACCGGCGACGCCAACAAGGTGATCGCCAAATACCCCACCGGCTACGCGGTGCCGCTGTTCGACTCCCTGACCGCCAAGGGCGTCAAGACCAACACCACCGTCAATCAGCCCAGCGTTCTGGGCACACTGCTGATCTACATGCTGCCGCTGCTGTTGCTGGTGGCGCTGTTCGTGGTGTTCTCCCGGATGCAGACCGGCGGCCGGATGGGCTTCGGGTTCGGCAAGTCCAAAGCCAAGCTGCTGTCCAAAGACATGCCGCAGACCACCTTCGCCGACGTCGCCGGGGCCGACGAGGCCGTCGAAGAGCTCTACGAGATCAAAGACTTCCTGCAGAACCCCGGCCGCTACCAGGCTCTGGGCGCGAAGATCCCCAAAGGTGTGCTGCTCTACGGCCCGCCCGGCACCGGCAAGACCCTGCTCGCCCGGGCGGTGGCCGGGGAGGCCGGGGTGCCGTTCTTCACGATCTCCGGCTCGGATTTCGTCGAGATGTTCGTCGGCGTCGGCGCCTCCAGGGTGCGGGACCTGTTCGAGCAGGCCAAGCAGAACTCGCCGTGCATCATCTTCGTCGACGAGATCGACGCCGTCGGCCGTCAGCGCGGCGCCGGGCTGGGTGGCGGCCACGACGAACGTGAGCAGACCCTCAACCAGCTTCTGGTCGAGATGGACGGCTTCGGCGAGCGCCAGGGCGTCATCCTGATCGCGGCCACCAACCGTCCGGACATCCTCGACCCGGCACTGCTGCGGCCCGGGCGCTTCGACCGCCAGATCCCGGTGACCTCACCGGATCTGGCCGGCCGCAAGGCGGTGCTGCGGGTGCATGCCCAGGGCAAGCCGCTGGCACCCGACGCCGACCTCGACGGTCTGGCCAAACGCACCGTCGGCATGTCCGGTGCCGATCTGGCCAACGTCATCAACGAAGCCGCCCTCCTCACCGCGCGGGAGAACGGCACGGTCATCACTGGTGCCGCGCTGGAGGAGGCGGTCGACCGGGTGATCGGCGGACCGCGGCGCAAGGGCCGGATCATCAGCGAGTTGGAGAAGAAGATCACCGCCTATCACGAGGGCGGACACACCCTGGCCGCCTGGGCGATGCCCGACATCGAACCGATCTACAAGGTCACCATCCTGGCCCGCGGCCGCACCGGCGGGCATGCGGTATCGGTGCCCGAGGACGACAAGGGTCTGATGACCCGCTCGGAGATGATCGCCCGCCTGGTCTTCGCGATGGGCGGCCGCGCCGCTGAGGAACTGGTGTTCCGGGAGCCCACCACCGGCGCCGTGTCCGACATCCAGCAGGCCACCAAGATCGCCCGGGCGATGGTCACCGAGTACGGCATGAGCGCCAAACTGGGCGCCGTGCGCTACGGCACCGAGCACGGCGACCCGTTCCTGGGCCGCACCATGGGCACCCAAGCCGACTACAGCCACGAAGTCGCCCGCGACATCGACGACGAGGTGCGCAAGCTGATCGAGGCGGCGCACACCGAGGCCTGGGAGATCCTCACCGATTACCGCGACGTGCTCGACGTGCTGGCCGGGGAACTGCTGGAGAAGGAGACGCTGCACCGCGCCGAACTCGAGGCGATCTTCGCCGATGTGAAGAAGCGCCCGCGGCTGACCGACTTCGACGACTTTGGCGGGCGCATCCCGTCGGACAAGCCGCCGATCAAAACTCCCGGCGAGTTGGCCATCGAACGCGGCGAGCCCTGGCCGCAGCCGATGCCGGAGCCGGCGTTCAAGAAGGCCATCGCCCAGGCTTCCGCGACCCAACAACCCGCCAACGGAAACGGTGCGCACGCCGGCCAGTACCCGGGGGCCCAGTACCCGGGGGCCCAGTACCCGGGGCCCCAGCATTCGGGGACCCCGCATCCGGGTGCCCCGCACAGCAACGGTCCGCGGCAGCCCGACTACGGTGCCCCGGCCGGTTGGCGCGCCCCTGGGTGGCCGCCGCCCGGCCAACACCAGGGTGGCCACCACTATCCGCCGCCACCGGGCTGGGGCCAACCGCCCCATCACGGTCAGCAGCCCTATCCGCCACATCAGCAGTCCCCGACGCCGACCGGCTACGGGTCCCAAGATGAGTCCGGCGACGACGGCAGCCGGGCCGGTAGTTGAGGATGGACGGAGCAGATATGGCGCAGCGCGAGGCGACCTCGATCACGCTGGAAACCCCGCTGTTCGATCAGGATCGCGCTGAGGCGGCCGTGCGGGAGTTACTGCTCGCCGTCGGCGAGGATCCCGACCGGGACGGTCTCAGAGAGACCCCGGCGCGGGTCGCCCGGGCATTCCGGGAGATGTTCGGCGGCCTCTACACCGACCCGGATGCGGTGTTGGACAAGACGTTCGACGAGGGTCACGACGAACTCGTGTTGGTCAAGCAGATCCCGATGTACTCCACCTGCGAACACCACCTGGTGGCCTTCCACGGAATGGCCCATGTCGGCTACATCCCGGGAGCCGACGGCAGGGTGACCGGTCTGTCGAAACTGGCACGGGTGGTGGATCTTTACGCCAAGCGACCGCAGGTCCAGGAACGTCTCACCGCCCAGATCGCCGACGCGATCATGCGCAAACTCGAACCCCGCGGGGTCATCGTCGTCGTGGAGGCCGAGCACATGTGCATGGCGATGCGCGGAGTCCGCAAACCCGGCGCGGTCACGACCACGTCCGCGGTACGTGGACTGTTCAAGACCAACAACGCATCTCGAGCCGAGGCGCTGGAACTCATCCTCCGAAAGTGACCGCTGACTTCCCTGCCCGGGACGTAGCGCCGCAGCCTTCCGGTTTTCCGCTGGTGATGGGCGTCGTCAACGTCACCGCCGACTCGTTCTCCGACGGCGGACTCTTCCTGGACCCCGCCCGTGCGGTCGAGCACGCGATGGCGTTGTCTGCCGACGGCGCGGCGATCGTCGACATCGGAGGCGAGTCGACCCGACCCGGTGCGGTGCGGATAGATCCCGACGTCGAACGAACGCGGATCGTCCCCGTCATCAAAGAACTTGCCGCACAAGGAATAACGGTCTCGGTGGACACCATGAACGCGGGAGTCGCGCAGGCTGCTCTGGACAGTGGAGCAACCATTGTCAACGACGTCAGCGGTGGCCGCGCCGACCCCGATATGGCGCGGGTGGTCGCCGACGCCGACGTCCCCTGGGTGCTCATGCACTGGCGTTCGCTGGGCGGGGCGCCATCCCACGAGGTACCGCCCTACCGTGACGTCGTTGCCGAAGTTCGCGAGGAACTGCTGTCCGCCGTCGACGCCGCGGTGAGCGCGGGCGTAGACCCCGCGCGGCTGATCATCGATCCCGGGTTGGGATTCGCCAAGACCGCCCAGCACAACTGGATGCTGCTGCACGCGCTCCCCGATTTCGTCGCCATCGGAATCCCGGTGTTGATCGGCGCGTCCCGCAAGCGGTTCCTGGGCGCCTTGCTGGCATCGGCGGACGGCACCCCCCGCCCTCCTGACGGCCGGGAGACGGCCACCGCGGTGATCACCGCGCTGAGTGTCATCCACGGCGTGTGGGGTGTGCGCGTCCATGATGTTGCGGCCAGCGTCGACGCGCTCAAGGTTGTCGGGGCCTGGCAGCATCCCCAGGAAGCCGGGTACTGAGATGACCGACCGCATCGAGTTGCGCGGCCTGGCCGTGCGGGGCAACCACGGCGTGTTCGACCACGAAAAGCGCGACGGCCAGGACTTCGTCATCGACATCACGGTGTGGATCGACCTCACCGACGCGGCCGCCAGCGACGACCTGACCGACACCTACGACTACGGGGTGCTGGCCCAGCGCGCCGCGGACATCGTGGCAGGCCCGGCCCGCAACCTCATCGAGACGGTCGCAGCCGAGATCGCCGAGGACGTCATGGACGACCCCCGGGTGCACGCCGTGGAAGTGGTGGTGCACAAGCCCCAGGCCCCCATCCCGCTGACCTTCGCCGACGTCGCGGTGGTGGCCCGTCGATCCCGGCGGGGCGGCCGGGGCCGAATCGTGCCGGCTGAGGTGCCGGTGTGAGCAGGGTCGTGCTGTCGATCGGATCCAATCTCGGTGACCGGCTCGGCCGGTTGCAGGCCGTCGTCGACGCGGCCGGTGACCGGGTCCGCGCCCTGTCGCCGGTGTTCGAGACCGACGCGTGGGGCGGGGTCGAGCAGGGACCGTTCCTCAACGCGATCCTGGTTGCCGAGGACGCCGGCCTCGACGGTCGGGGCTGGCTGGCGTGGGCCCAGCAGGTCGAACGGGGCAACCAGCGGGTTCGGGCCCAGAAGTGGGGTCCGCGAACCCTTGACGTCGACCTGGTGTGCTGCTTCGACGGTGAGTGCGAAATCTTCTCCGATACAGCCGAACTCACCCTGCCGCACCCGTTCGCGCATCAGCGGGCGTTCGTGCTCGTCCCGTGGCTGGCGGTCGACCCAACTGCCGAGCTGACCGTGGCGGGCCGGCGCCGTCCGGTACCGGACCTGCTTGCGGAGTTGGATCCGGCGGAACGCCAGGGTGTGCGGCCGACGGATCTCGCGCTCACCGGTCCGGTCCGCTGATGGGGCCGACCCGCATCCGCGAACTCGCGGCCGCCGCCGCGGCCGCCGCGGTGATCGGCTATCTGGCCATCCGCATGGTCTACCGGTACTTCCCGCCGATCACGCTGTGGACGGGCCTGTCGCTGCTGGCGATCGCGGCAGTGGAGATCTGGTGGGCGGTGTCGGTGCGCAATCGGATCCGCGACGGCCGCGTCGGTGTCGGTGGCGGACGGCTGCATCCGCTGGCCGTGGCCCGGACCGTCGCGATCGCCAAGGCCTCGGCCTGGGTCGGCGCGGTGATGCTGGGTTGGTGGGCGTCGGTGCTGGTCTATCTGGTGCCGCGTCGGGACGAGTTGCGGGTGGCGGCTGCCGATCTCCCGGGCACGATCGTCGCGGTGCTCAGCGCGTTGGCCCTTGTGGCCGCCGCGTTGTGGTTGCAGCACTGTTGCAAGTCGCCAAGTGAACCGGGCGAGGGCGCCGTCGGTGACGGTTCCCCACGCCGAGTCTGAATCGCGCGAATCGCCGCAGCTTGTCGTCGCGGGCAGCTACTTTCGACGCGGTACAGTGCTGCCCATGACCGTTCAGTCCCGCGGCGCGCGGAGCCGGCGCGGCGACCGCGGGCCGGGTTGGGTGCTGCTGACGGCGCTGCTGGTGCTGGCAATTCTGGCCAGCTCCACGCTGGTCTTCACCGACCGGGTGGAGTTGCTGCGATTGGCCGTCGTGCTGTCGTTGTGGGCAGCGGTGATGGCCGCCTTCGTCACGGTGATCTACCGCCGGCAGACCGACGTCGCCCAGGCCCGGGCCCGGGATATGAAGCACGTGTACGACTTACAACTCGACCGGGAGATAGCGGCCCGTCGCGAGTACGAGGCATCCGTGGAAGCGCACCTGCGCCGCCAACTGTCCCGCGAGGTCCGTGCCCAGGCCGCCGACGAGATGGCCGCGTTGCGTGCCGAACTGGCCTCGCTGCGTTCCCAACTCGAGGTGATGCTCGGAGCCGACCTGGCGCCCCGGCCGGCGCTCGGCGAACGTGTCGCCGTCCCGATGCCCCCGCCGCCGGACCGGGTGGAGAGCAGTCGGGTGACGGTGATCACCGAGTCGGTCGTCACCGAATCGGTGGTGGTGGCCGCCGAGGAGACCGGTTACGGCGAGGCCAACCCGATCATCGACGTCGCGGAAGAACCGCTGACGCCGGTGTTTGAGGAACCGGGGGTGGTGACCCCGGCGCCGGTCGTGGAGCCCGAACCGTCCCGCGGTGGTCACCGGCGCCCCGAACCGCCGCCGAGCGATCGCGAGGTCCCGCTGCCCGCCCCGCAACCTGAGGCGCCCCCGCAACCCGAGGCGCCCTGGCGCCCGCCGGAGGTGCGCCTGGGCCGGCACGCCTCCGCCGAGAACCCCCCGCGCGGCCGGCACTGGGTCCCGCCTGAGGCCCAACCGGAGGAGCCACCCGGTCGCCACCGGGGACCAGCGGAGCCGGTTGCCGAGCCGGCCATGAGCCAACCCGTCAGCCAACCCGCCCAGGAGGAACCAGAGCCTTCCGGTCAGCACGCCGACGGTCAGTCGTTCTCCGAACTGCTTCAGCGCCTGCAGGTGGACCGGCCCGTCGGTGGCGGCGGTCGCCGCCGCCGAGAGGACTGACCTGGGCGCTAGACTCGGCCTGACCGTCCGGTACCCCCAGTGGGGGACCGGAACGATACTCACGGCAGCGAGGTCGGGCACATGGGGACCCCTAATGGCTTGCGCCCGGCCAGACTCAAAGTGGGCATCATTTCCGCCGGCCGGGTCGGCACCGCTCTCGGGGTGGCCCTGGAACGCGCCGAACACGTCGTCGTGGCCTGCAGTGCCATTTCGGCCGGATCGCGCCGGATGGCCCAGCGCCGGTTACCCGAAACCCCGGTGTTGCCGGTCCCGGACGTCGCCGACCGCGCCGAACTTCTGCTGCTGACCGTTCCCGACGCCGAACTTGCCGGTCTGGTGGGCGGTTTGGCAGCGACCGGGTCGGTGCGCAGGGGAACCATCGTGGCCCACACCTCCGGGGCCAACGGGGTGGCGGTGCTGGCCCCGTTGACCGAGCAGGGCTGTGTGCCACTGGCAATCCATCCGGCGATGACATTCACCGGGGCCGATGACGATATCGCCCGGCTTGCGGACACCTGCTTCGGCACCACAGCGGCCGACGAGATCGGCTACGCCATCGCCGCGGCGCTGGTGCTGGAGATCGGCGGGGAACCGTTCCGGGTCCGCGAAGACGCCCGGACCCTCTACCATGCTGCACTCGCCCACGGCAGCAACCACATCGTGACGCTGATCGCCGACGCACTGGCCGCTCTGCGCGCCGCATTGGCCGGGCAGGAACTGCTCGGTCAGGAACTCGTCGGCGAGGCCCCGGGCGGGATCGCCGAACGTGTCATCGGGCCGTTGGCCAGGGCGGCGCTGGAGAACACCCTGCAGCGCGGCCAGGCGGCGCTGACCGGACCCGTGGCCCGCGGGGACGCGGCGGCGGTCGCGGCGCACCTGGCTGCTCTTGATGACGTCGATCCCGAGCTGGCCCAGGCTTATTGCGCGGATTCGCTGCGGACAGCGCAGCGATCGCACGCCCCACAGGAGGTCAGCGACGTGCTGACGGACTGGTCTCGATCGGGAGGATCGCACCGGTGATGTCCAAGGCCCCGCAGTTCAGCGCCGGGCAACTCAACGTCTACCCGACACCGCACGCGGTTTCGGAGGTCAGCCGGGCGTTGCGGCACACCGGCCGCCGGGTCATGCTCGTCCCGACCATGGGCGCGCTGCATGACGGGCACATGGCTCTGGTGCGCGCCGCCAAACGGGTGCCGGGAGCGGTGGTCGTGGTGTCGATCTTCGTCAACCCCCTGCAGTTCGGCACCGGCGAGGACCTCGATGCCTATCCGCGCACTCTCGACGCCGACCTGGAGTTGCTCGCCGAGGAGAACGTCGAGGTGGTGTTCACCCCGACCCCCGCCGTGATGTATCCCGACGGTCCGCGCACCACGGTCCACCCGGGTCCACTCGGAGCCGAACTCGAAGGCACCGTCCGCCCAACACATTTCGCGGGCATGCTGACCATTGTGTTGAAGCTGCTGCAGATCGTTCGCCCGGACCGCGCCTTCTTCGGGGAGAAGGACTATCAGCAACTCGTCCTCATCCGGCAGATGTCCGACGACTTGAACCTCGAATCGCGCATCGTCGGGGTGCCGACTGTCCGCGAACCGGATGGACTGGCGATGTCCTCGCGCAACCGCTACCTCAACCCCGAGGAACGCGAACAGGCCAGCGCACTGTCATCGGCATTACTGGCCGGAATGTACGCCGCCGGTGGAGGACCAGCGGCGGTGCTCGACGCGGCCCGGGCAGTGCTCGACGAGGTTCCGGCGATCACCACCGACTACCTGGTGTTGCGGGGACCCTGGCTGGAGCCCACCCCGACCGTCGGTGCGGCCCGACTGCTCGTCGCCGCCCGACTCGGGACCACACGGCTGTTGGACAACATCGCGATCGAATTGCCCGACGGCCATCCGGCGCACGAGCCGGACGGCGCCGAACACGAAATGACGTGGAGGAACTGACGGTGCTGCTGGCCATCGACGTTCGCAACACCCACACCGTCGTCGGACTCATCTCGGGATCCGGCGATCATGCAAAAGTGGTGCAGAACTGGCGGATTCGGACCGAACCTGAAGTCACCGCAGACGAACTCGCGCTGACCATCGAGGGCCTCATCGGCGACGATTCCGAACGGCTCACCGGGGCGACGGGGCTGTCAACAGTGCCCTCGGTGCTGCACGAGGTTCGGGTGATGCTCGGCCAGTATTGGCCGGCCATCCCGAACGTGCTGATCGAACCCGGCGTGCGGACTGGGATTCCGCTGCTGGTCGACAACCCCAAAGAGGTTGGCGCCGACCGGATCGTCAACTGCCTGGCCGCCTACGCAAAGTTCCAGACCGCCGCGATCGTCGTCGACTTCGGTTCCTCCATCTGTGTCGATGTGGTCTCGGCCAAAGGCGAGTTCCTCGGCGGGGCGATCGCGCCGGGAGTCCAGTTGTCCTCCGACGCCGCGGCGGCCCGCTCGGCGGCGCTGCGCCGGGTCGAATTGACCCGACCCCGATCGGTGGTGGGCAAGAACACCGTGGAATGTATGCAGTCCGGTGCGGTGTTCGGGTTCGCCGGCCTGGTCGACGGACTGGTGAATCGGATCCGCCGCGACGTCGACGGCTTCGCCGACAGCAGTGTCGCGGTGGTGGCCACCGGCCACGGCGCGTCCCTGATGTTGCCGGAACTGACCACCGTCGAGCACTACGACAAAGATCTGACCCTCGACGGTCTGCGGATGGTCTACGAACGCAACCAGGACAGCCAACGTGGCCGACTGAAGTCGGCCCGCTGAACCGTCGAGCCCAAAACTCCCTTTAGGCTGACTCGCCGTGAGTGATGCTGTAGGTCCCGACCTGGCACCGGTCGACGGCACCGACCCTACGGAGGACCTGCCCGAGCAGTTCCGGATCCGGCAGGGTAAGCGTCAGCGCCTGCTCGATGAGGGCCGCCAGGCCTACCCGGTCTCGGTTCCGCGTACTCACTCGCTGGCCGAGATTCGTATGGCCTACCCCGATCTGCCGGCCGACACGACCACCGGTGAGATCGTCGGCGTCGCCGGCCGGGTCGTGTTCTCCCGCAACTCCGGAAAGTTGTGCTTCGCCACCCTGCAGGAGGGCGACGGAACCCAACTCCAGGCCATGATCAGCCTGGCCGGCGTCGGAGAGGATGCACTGGAGGCGTGGAAGGCCGATGTCGACCTCGGCGACATCGTCTTCGTCCACGGTGAAGTGATCAGCTCGCGGCGCGGCGAACTGTCCGTGCAGGCCGACTCCTGGCAGATGGCGGCCAAGGCCCTGCGTCCACTGCCGGTGGCGCACAAGGAGATGAGCGAAGAAACCCGGGTCCGGCAGCGCTACGTGGACCTGATCGTGCGACCCGCGGCCCGGGCCGTGGCCCGCCAGCGCATCGCCGTCGTGCGGGCGGTACGCAACGGCCTCGAGCGCCGTGGGTTCCTCGAGGTAGAGACCCCGATGCTGCAGACCCTCGCCGGCGGTGCCGCCGCGCGGCCGTTCGTGACCCACTCCAACGCCCTCGACACCGACCTGTTTCTGCGGATCGCCCCGGAGTTGTTCCTGAAGCGCTGCGTGGTGGGCGGTCTGGAAAAGGTTTTCGAACTCAACCGGAATTTCCGCAACGAAGGCGCCGACTCGACGCATTCGCCGGAGTTCGCGATGTTGGAGACCTATCAGGCCTGGGCCACCTACGAGGACTCGGCACTCATGATCCGCGAGCTCGTCCAGGAGGTCGCCGACGAGGCCCTCGGCACCCGGGCGATCGAATTACCGGACGGGTCTATGTACGACCTCGACGGTGAATGGCCCTCGATCGAAATGTATCCGTCTTTGTCCGATGCCCTCGGAGAGGAAATAACCCCGGAGACTTCCGCGGATTACCTGTGGGCCATTGCCGACCGACTCGGCGTGGAGATTCCCGAGGACCGCGGATATGGGCACGGAAAGCTCATCGAGGAACTCTGGGAACACACCGTGGGCCATCGTTTATGGTCCCCGGCTTTCGTCAAGGACTTCCCCGTGGAAACCACTCCATTGACCCGCGAACATCGCAGCACCGCCGGCGTCACCGAAAAATGGGATCTCTACGTCCGCGGCATTGAACTGGCCACCGGGTATTCGGAGTTGATCGACCCGGTGATCCAGCGCGAACGTTTTGCGGCGCAGGCCCGCGCGGCGGCGGCCGGCGACGACGAGGCCATGGCACTCGACGAGGACTTCCTGGCCGCAATGGAATACGGGATGCCGCCGACTACCGGAACGGGCATGGGAATCGACCGGTTGTTGATGGTGCTCACCGGTCTCTCGATACGGGAAACAGTGCTATTTCCGATCGTTCGACACCGCCACTGAAACTACGCCTATTTGTTGTAATCCGGCCGGACTTTATGGCACATTAACGCCAGACGTAAATCACGTCGCCGGCCGTGCAGAGAAAGACCCCCAAAAACCATGGCGAAAAAAGTTACCGTCACCCTCGTCGACGATTTCGACGGTGAGGGTCCCGCTGACGAGACAGTCGAATTCTCCATCGACGGCGTGACATACGAGATTGATCTTTCGGCCAAGAACGCCAAAAAACTGCGCGACGAGTTCAAGCAGTGGATCGACGCCGGTCGACGGGTCGGCGGACGCCGCCGGGGCCGCCCGAGCGCACCCGGCCGCGCCGGGCGCGGTTCGATCGACCGCGAACAAAGCGCCGCCATCCGCGACTGGGCCCGCCGCAACGGGCACAAGGTGTCGACCCGCGGCCGTATCCCGGCTGAGGTGATCGAGGCCTTCCACGCCGCAAGTTAGACACCCGCCGCGCGGCGCCGTCACGGACTCGTCAGCACTGTTTCGCTCGCCGCGAAGGGCCTGCTGACAACACTTGGAAACGAAACGGCGGCCTGCGGCGTTGCACTGCTGTGTCCGCGATGACGGTGGACGGTGAGAACAGGGGAGAGCACCTCCCGGCGCCGCCCACTAGAGTGAGACACCAGGTGCGCGGTGACTACCGCGTAGTGACGGAAGCAGGTAACAGGCGATGTTCGAGAGATTCACCGACCGCGCCCGCAGGGTCGTCGTCCTGGCTCAAGAAGAAGCCCGGATGCTCAACCACAACTACATCGGCACCG
>CAYXBN010000038.1:0-22103 GCA_964463215.1 uncultured Mycobacterium sp.
TCAGCACCCGGTCGATGCGGGCCTTCTCGACGTTGATGATCTTGCCGCGCAACGGCAGGATCGCCTGGAACATCGAGTCGCGGCCGCTCTTGGCCGAGCCGCCGGCCGAGTCGCCCTCCACCACGTACAGTTCGGAGATCTTCGGGTCGGTCGAACGGCAATCCGCCAGCTTGCCGGGCAGCCCGCCGATATCGGTGGCACTCTTGCGGCGAACCAACTCGCGGGCCTTGCGGGCCGCGATCCGGGCCTGCGCCGAGGACACCGCCTTGTTGAGGATGATCTTCGCGTCGGCGGGGTTGGCCTCGAACCAGTGCGTCAACTGTTCGTTGCAGACCCGCTGCACGAACGACTTGACCTCGGTGTTGCCCAGTTTGGTCTTGGTCTGGCCCTCGAACTGCGGCTGGGCGACCTTCACCGAGATCACCGCCGCGAGGCCCTCGCGGATGTCGTCGCCGGTGAGGTTGGCGTCCTTCTCCTTGAGCAGTTTCTTGTCCTTGGCGTACTTGTTCACCACGCTGGTCAGGGCGGCGCGGAAGCCCTCCTCGTGGACGCCGCCCTCGTGGGTGTTGATCGTGTTGGCGAAGGTGAACACCGACTCCTGGTAGCCGGCGTTCCATTGCATGGCCACCTCGACCTCGTGGCCCTCGCCCTTACCGCTGAAGTCGACGACGCTGGTGTGGATCGACTGTTTCGTGCGGTTGATGTGCCGGACGAAGTCCATCAGCCCGCCGGGGTAGTGGAAGGTGCGGTGCATGACCTTCTTGGCGGGCGCGGACTTCTCCGCGGCCAGCTCGTCGGCCGACTTGGGGGCTTCGGCGGTGTCGCTGACCACCTCGTCGACGACCTCTTCCTCACCCACCCGTTCGTCGGTGAGGTTGATCGTCAGACCCTTGTTGAGGAAGGCCATTTCCCGCAGGCGCTGTTCGACGGTGTCGAAGTCGTACTTCGTGGTCTCGAAGATGTTCGGGTCGGCCCAGAACCGGATGGTCGTACCGGTCTTCTTGGTCTTCTCGCCCTGCTTGATGCTGCCCGGGATGGAGTTGTCGTAGGTCTGGAACCACTCGTAGCCGTCCCGGCAGATGTCGGCCTCCACCCGGCTGGACAGGGCGTTGACCACCGAGACGCCGACACCGTGCAGACCACCGGACACCTGGTAGGCGCCCTCCTCGAACTTGCCGCCGGCGTGCAGGACCGTCATCACCACGTCGACGGTCGGGGCGCCGGACTCGTGGATCGCCACCGGGATGCCGCGGCCGTTGTCACGGACCTCCACGCCACCGTCCTCGAGCAGACGGACGTCGACCTGGTCGGCGAATCCGGCCATCGCCTCGTCGACGGCGTTATCCACCACCTCCCAGATCAGATGGTGCAGGCCCCGGCGGCCGGTTGAGCCGATGTACATGCCGGGGCGTTTGCGGACTGCCTCGAGACCTTCGAGGATCTTGATGGAGTCGGCACCGTAGGACTCCTGGTTTTTCTTCTGGGCAGCCACGATCGAACCGGTCTCCTCGGGATCAGCAGGCGGGGCGGCCGGGCGGCCGCGCGGGACAACTGTGCCAAGTCTACCGGGAAAGTAGGACAGGACCGATTCTGCGGCAGCGTTTCTACACAGCTATTTGCGCCGTGCGGCGCATTTTTTGGATCAGGGCGCGTCCCCACGGCCGACACGCGAGTCTGCGACGTCCTCGCGCCGCTGAGACCACTGTGATAGGAGGGGCCGGGCGGACGGCGGCACACCCTTACTATACCCTTGGGGGTATGAGGAAATCGTCTCGCGCTCTTGCTGTGGTGTTCTGCGCCGCCGGCCTTGTCCTGCCCGCCGCCCTGACCGGGTGCTCCTCGCGGTCCACCGCCTCGGCTCAAGAATCGGCGGGGACGTCGGCGTCGGCTGTCGCGGCCGGTCCCGGCCGGGTCGACGTCGCCCAGTTCGCCTCGGTGATCACCCGGCCCGGGGTTCAGATCATCGACGTGCGGACCCCGGAGGAGTTCGCGTCGGGACATATCGCCGGTGCGGTGAACATTCCCGTGCAGGCCGCCGACTTCGCCGCGCAAATCGGGGCGCTGGACCCGGCCGGTGAGTATGCGGTCTACTGCCGCAGCGGCAACCGGTCCCAGCCCGCGGTCGAGGCCATGGCGGCCGCCGGTATCACCAACGTCTACGAGTTGGAGAGCGGGACCAAGGGCTGGGCGGCGGAAGGCCAACCGCTGGTTCGATGACCGTCGGCATCCATACCGATCCATCCACCGATCCACACCGGTTCTCACCCGTAGGTATCGCGCGGCCCGCGGCCCGAGATGTGCCTCGGACCCTTGCGCCACGACGGCGCTGCCGGTCCGGTGATCTTCAAGGAAGTCACCACACCGTCGCCGACCGCGGCGGCGATCTTGGCCAGGATCTGAGCTTGCACCATCCGCAGTTGGGTTGCCCAGGCGGTGGATTCGGCAGCCACGGTGAGCACGCCTTCGCGCAGCGATGTCGGGGTGGCGTGCCCGGCGATCTGCTCACCGACCACGGTGGGCCATTCGGCGAACACTCGGCCCTCGGCGACGCGGGGACTCCAGCCACGACTTTTCGCTAGGTCTCCGGCCGCGCGGGCCAACGGCTGAGGATCGCGCTGATCCGGTCCGGGTCCGGACCACCGGCGTCGGCTACGGTCCGCGCCGGTCCGGCGAGTGGCCGGTATCCGCCTGCCCTGCCCGACCTCCTTGCCCTGCCCACGGGCGGCGGCACGGGCTTCCTCCAGCGTCCGGCGAACCAAATCCATCCCGGCCAGACCAGCCAAATGGTCCGGCGGAGCGGGGACACCGGTGCACTCGACCCCGTCCGTGGCCCCGGCCATGTCCCCGGCGGCGACGACATCGCGGGCGTCACCATCGTCGGTGCCGCCGTCGCTCACGGTTGCACCACCGCGGAAGCTCGTCCAGTGTGATCGTCGGACAACGTCACGCCGATGCGGGTGGCGTCCCAGTCGCCCGGGATGTCTTCGCCGACTGCGGCGGTCACCAACACCTGCTCGGCACCGGCCGCCACACCGGCCAGTGCCCGGCGGCGCGCGTTATCGAGTTCAGCAAACACATCATCGAGGATCAGCACGGGTTCGCTGCCCTCGCCGCGGAGTAACTCGTAGGCCGCCAGTCGCAACGACAACGCGACCGACCACGATTCACCATGGCTGGCAAAGCCTTTCGCGGGCTGATCACCCAGCCGCAGTTCGAGATCGTCGCGGTGCGGTCCGACCAGACACATCCCCCGGTCCAACTCCGCAGCACGCCGACGAGCCAGCGCATCGAGTAACGCCGCCTCCAGATACTCGGTGTCGCCCGCTTCGTAGTCGATGCTGGCTCGGTAGCCGATCGCTGCCGGCCGCGACGAGGGGGCCAGCAACTGATAGGCCTTCTCCACTTCGGGCGCGAGTTCGTTGACCAGGTCGATCCGGGCGGCCATCAGTTGGGCGCCGTGCGCGGCGAGGTGCCCGTCCCAGACCTCCAGGGTGTCCAACACCCCGGCGTCGGCGCGCAGTCGCGGTCCGGCCGCCGACTTCAGCAGTGCCGTGCGTTGGCGCAGCACCTTGTCGTAGTCAGCCCGCACTGCGGCGATGGTCGGGCGCCGCACCGTGGCCAATTCATCGAGGTAGCGGCGACGTTCCCCGGGATCCCCGCGAACCAAAGCCATATCCTCCGGTGCGAAGAGCACCGCGCGTACCGCGCCGAGCACCTCGCGGGTGCTGCGCACCGGTGCGCGGTTCAACCGGGCTTTGTTCGCGCGCCCGGCCGTGATCTCAATGTCGACGGCCAGTTCCCGGCCTTCGTTGACGACGATGGTAGACACCACGGCCCGATCCGTGCCGGCCCGGATCAGCGGGGCGTCGGTGGCGACCCGATGTGAGCCCAGAGTGGCGCAATACCACAGGGCCTCAACAAGATTGGTCTTACCGAACCCGTTCGGACCGACGAACACAGTTCGCCCCGGCGCCAACTCCAGATCAACATGGGACCAGGATCGGAAATCGCGCAGCGCCAGGTGACGAACGTACATGGATCAGCCGGACAACGGAACCCGTTTGACCGCATGGCCACCGAATTGATTGCGCAGTGCTGACACGGCTTTCATCGTCGGCGACTGCTCCTGGCGGGACGCGAATCGAGCGAACAGCGATGCAGCGATCACCGGTGTGGGCACGCGATGATGAATCGCCTCTTCCACCGTCCACCGTCCCTCCCCGGAGTCCTCGGTGTAGTCCGAGATCGCGGCGAGGTCGGGATCATCTTTGAGCGCCTTGGCGAGCAGTTGCTGCAGCCAGGACCGCACCACCGTCCCGTTGGTCCAGGCCTGGATCACCGCCTGGGTGTCGGTGATCAGCGGTTCTGCGTTGAGCAGTTCGTAGCCCTCCGCATAGGCGTGCATGAGCCCGTATTCGATGCCGTTGTGCACCATCTTGGCGTAGTGCCCGGCCCCCACTGGGCCGGCGTGAACAAAGCCGTCGGCGATATCGCCGGCCGGTCGCAACGTATCGAAGATGGGCATGAGCCGGGCCACGTCCTGCGCGCTGCCGCCCACCATCAACCCGTAACCCTCGGTGAGACCCCAGATCCCACCGGACACTCCGGCGTCGACGAAACCGATTTCCCGCTCGGCCAACAACTTCGCATGCGGGCCGTCCTCGGTGTAGCGGGAGTTGCCGCCATCGACCACCAAATCACCAGGACTAAGCACCTCAGCCAGTGCGACGATGGTGTCGTGGGTGATCGGCCCCGACGGAACCATGACCCACACCGCCCGCGGCGCCGGGAGAGCCTGGGCCAACTCGGCCAGACTCGCCACGTCGGACACTTCCGGACGTGGGTCGTAGCCGATCACGTCATGGCCGCCGTCCCGAAGCCGTTGGCGCATGTTGAATCCCATTTTGCCGAGACCGACCAGACCCAATTTCATGTGCGTTGCCCTCGTGTCGTGTGCAGGCGGGTGGTGTGTCAGCCCGGTAACCGGACCGGCATGAGCAGGTAGACGTATTCGGAGTCGATCGCAGGGAAGGGGCCTGGACCGGTTAGGCCGTGTTCGGGAGCCGGCCGCAAGACCGCCGGTTTACTCGGGATGGTGAATCCGAAGTTCACCCGGTCGCAGTGCAGCGAGCTGAGCCCGTCAGTCAAGTAGCCGGGATTGAACGCGATCGTCAGCGGTTCCCCGGCGAACTCGACCGGCAGATCCTCCTCGGCCATTCCGACACCGTCCGCGCCGGCCGACAGTCGCACCGAATCCGGGCTGAATTCCATCCGCACTTGGGCGCCGCGGTCGGCCACCAGAGCGACGCGTTTGATCGCTTCGGTCAACTCGGTGACGCCGACGGTGGCCACGGCAGTGTGCTCGGAAGGCAGCAGCTGGCGGTATTTCGGGAACTCGGTGTCCAACAGCCGGGTGGTGCTGCGGCGGCCGGCACTGCGCATGCCCAGCAGACGTTCCTCGCCGACCGAAGGTCCACTGCCCAGCGCGAGATGGACGTCAGTTCCCGAAGTCACCGACTTGGCCGTCTCGGCCAATGTCTTGGCAGGCACCAGAACTGCCGCATCGACATCCGGGGATGCGGCGGCCCAGGTCAGCTCTCGCACAGCCAGCCGGAACCGATCGGTGGCCGCAAGCACGACCTTGTCACCGGAAATCTCCACCCGGATACCGGTCAGCATCGGCAGCGTGTCATCGCGCCCGGCCGCGACGGCGACCTGGCCGACCGCCTCGGTGAACAGGTCCGCGGAGACCACGCCGGTCTCCGCGGGCAGGGCCGGCAGGGTCGGATAGTCCTCGGCCGGCATCGCCGGCAGCGAGAACTTCGCGCTGCCGCAGCTCAGCAACATCCGGGAACCATCGACACTGACGTCGACCGGCTTGGCCGGCAAGGCGCGGGTGATGTCAGACAGCAGCCGGCCCGATACCAAAACTGTTCCCGGAGAGGCGATTTCGGCAGGAACCTGAACCTCGGCGGAAACGTCGAAGTCGAACGCGGCGATCGTCAGCCCCTCGTCGGAACCGGTGATCAGGACACCGGCCAGGACCGGATTGGACGGGGGCCGACTCGGCAGGCTGCGGGCAACCCAGGCCACAGCCTCTGCGAAGTCTTCCCGAACCAGGCGAAACCGCAGGTCGGAGCCAACCGTCGTGGTTGCCACGTTCTATCCCTTCATCAAACCCGGACAGCAATCGCCGAGAACCGGCGGTCCAGACCACCAACCTAGAGCGTCGACCATGATCTTGAAAGCTATTCGGTAGGGGTGACAAGGCCGTCAAATCCGGGCCGACGAACGGTCGGTTCGGCACTTTCCCCCAGGGGTCTTCTTCTGAGAAGAGATCCTTGAAGATTTCTCAATATCAGTAATAGGGCCTGTGCAGATTGTGGACGGAGCCCAGTAATGCCAGCTGGTATTCAGTGCGGTCCTGTGGATGGGTTGTGGATAAACGTGTTCCGACCGGGGAGGGGTTGTGGAGTGTCACATGCTGTCCACGATCGTCCCCGGGTGGGTGTCGGTGCTCCCCAGGGTTGTGCACAAGGGTGTTCACAGCGACAGGCTGTGACGGCTGATACCTAGCGGTGCCAAAGTTTTTCGGTCCGGTGTGGCCGGATTCCAGCTCGAGAACCGTCAGCGCTTGGAGCGCTGACGGATCCGGGTAGTGAGTTCTTTGACGTGATCGAAGACCTCGCGGCGTTCGGCCATCTCACCGAGGATCTTCTTCTGTGCGTACATGACGGTTGTGTGGTCGCGGCCGAAGGCCTGGCCGATCTTGGGCAGCGACAGGTCGGTCAACTCGCGACATAGGTACATCGCGATCTGGCGCGATTGGGCGAGTGCTCGGGTTTTGCCCGGGCCGCGGAGTTCCTCGACGGTGGTGTCGAAGTACTCCGCGGTGGCCGCCATGATCATGGCCGCACTGATCTGAGTGGTGCCGGCGTCGGCGATCAGGTCACGCAGGACGATCTCGGCAAGGGCCGCGTCGATCGGTGACTTGTTGAGCGAAGCGAAGGCGGTGACCCGGATCAGCGCACCCTCGAGTTCGCGGATGTTGCGTTCGATGCTGCTGGCGATGAGTCCGAGGACATCGTCGGGAACAGCCAGCCGATCCATCTGTGCCTTTTTGCGCAAGATGGCGATGCGGGTTTCCAACTCGGGTGGTTGGACGTCGGTGATCAAGCCCCATTCGAACCGGGTGCGCAACCGGTCTTCGAGGGTGGCCAATTGTTTGGGCGGTCGGTCCGAGGAGATGACGATCTGCTTGTTCGCGTTGTGCAGGGTGTTGAAGGTGTGGAAGAACTCCTCCTGAATACCTTCCTTGCCCTCGATGAACTGGATGTCATCGACCAGCAGAATGTCGATGTCGCGGTAGCTGCGTTTGAAGGCGACTTTGCGATCGTCGCGCAATGAGTTGATGAAGTCGTTGGTGAACTCTTCAGTGGAGACGTACTTGACTCGGACGCCGGGGAACAGACGCTGTGCGTAGTTTCCCGCCGCGTGCAGTAGATGGGTCTTGCCCAGGCCGGATTCGCCCCAGATGAATAGCGGGTTGTAGGCGCGCGCCGGGGCTTCGGCGATCGCCAGTGTGGCAGCATGGGCGAATCGGTTGGACGCCCCGATGATGAAGGTGTCGAAGGTATAGCGACGGTTCAAGCTGGGTGCGGAGGTCTCCTCCACCGGACCGCTGCGTGATCGTTCGCCGAAGTAGTCCGGCCAGTTGTCGGCCGCGCCCGCTCGCGCGGGCCGGCCGTGATCGAGCTCGTCGTCGTTGTCGTTGTCGAAGTCGGTCAGCGGAATGTCGTGGTCGGGGGAGTCGTCGGGGTGGTGTCCCTGCCCGGGCTCGATACGGACACCGAGTTCGATCCGCTGACCCAGCCGACGGCTGAGTGCGTCGATGATCGGAGTCCGCAGGTGACGTTCGATCTCGTTCTGGACGAACGGACTGGGTACTGAGAGCAGCGCGAAGCCCTCGGCGATGGTCAGTGGACGGACCAACTTCAGCCAGGCCCGCTGCTGAGGGGTCAGTGCCTGACCGGGATTGGCGGCGTCGTCGGAGTCACCTTCGCCGTTGAGTTCAGCGACCACGGAGTTCCAGACCGAGACAAAGCCGGTGCCGGGGTGTTCAGTCAACGACGGACCCCCCTGGCTTGGGATCGGGCCGCGATGGCGAAAACGCCGGTAGATCTGTCCACAGGTTTATTAACAGATGTGTACAGACTGGAAGGCGGTTTCGATATCGCAGCGTTATCGGTTCTAGTGGTGTGCCCCGCGGCGGGTCGAGCCAGCAAAACCGTTCGTTGACCTTGACCGCCCTGCCAGAAGCTAACAGGTTTGAGGCACCGTGCCAACACATTCATCCGGATTTATCCACACGACACGCTGAGGTGGGACCAGTGTGGTTTGACCTGCCAATGTGACCTCAGTACCCTCGGCAGAGTCTCCCAACCGCGGGTGGCACGGCAGCGACCGGCTTGTCCGGGACCGCGCCGGTTCGGATGGAACTTAGCAACGAGCGCAGCGGCGGCGGAATCGGTTTCCGCGGCAACTGATCGCCGAAGATGTGACGAGGAGAGACAACCGTGGCCAAGGGCAAGCGCACCTTCCAGCCGAACAACCGGCGTCGGGCACGAGTTCACGGTTTCCGGTTGAGGATGCGGACCCGTGCCGGTCGGGCCATCGTGACCGGTCGGCGCCGCAAGGGCCGTCGCTCGCTGACTGCCTGACCGACCGGTCGGCGTACCAGTGCTGCCGGCTCGTAACCGGATGACGCGGTCTGCAGAGTTCACCCACACCGTCAAGTGCGGCGTGCGCGCACCGCAGCCTGACCTCGTGGTGCACGCTGTCCGTGCGGAGTCCGGGACGGCACCCCAGATCGGCTTGATTGTGGCGAAATCTGTTGGAAACGCGGTCATCAGGCATCGCGTGGCGCGCAGGCTGCGGCACGCGGCGCGTACGGTTCTGCCCGATCTCGACCCGACGGATCGGGTCGTGGTGCGTGCGCTGCCGAGCAGCCGGGACGCTGAGTCGCCGCGTCTGGAGAACCAGTTGCAGTCCGGCATCCGCCGTGCGCACCGGCAGTTGGAACGTCACCGGTGACCCGACACAGTCCCGGCTCCATCGGCCTGGCGGCGCGGCTGGTGATCGCGGTCATTCAGGGGTACCGGCACATGGTGTCCCCACTGCGGTTGCCGACGTGTCGGTTCATGCCGACCTGTAGTCACTACGCGGTGGACGCGCTGTCCGAGTATGGATTGTGGCGCGGCGGCTGGTTGAGTGTCGTCAGGCTGGTCAAGTGCGGTCCTTGGCACCGCGGTGGATGGGATCCGATACCCGAGCGGACGTGCCCGGACGGGAAGGTCAGGAGCGCACATGTTTAACTGGTTCAGCCTGGACTACGTCTACTACCCGGTTTCGGGCATCATGTGGCTCTGGTACAAGCTGTTCGGCGCGCTGTTGGGACCGAGCAACTTTTTCACCTGGGCGCTGTCGGTGATGTTTCTGGTGTTCAGTCTGCGGGCCGTGCTCTACCGCCCGTTCGTCAAGCAGATCCGCACCACTCGGAAAATGCAGGAACTCCAGCCACAGATCAAGGCGCTGCAGAAGAAGTACGGCAAGGATCGGCAGCGGATGGCGCTGGAGATCCAGAAACTACAGAAGGAACACGACTTCAATCCGATCCTCGGCTGCCTGCCGATGCTCGCGCAGGTACCGGTGTTCCTCGGGTTGTACCACGTGCTGATGTCGTTCAACCGGACCCAGTCCGGCTTCGGCCGCCTGGGGCTGTCGGTCGAGGAGAACCGTCGACTGCCCAACTACTTCTTCAGCGCCGCCGATGTGGGGCACTTCCTGGAGGCGAATCTCTTCCGCGCCCCCATTGGCGCGTCGATCACCCAGCAGCACGGCCTGGCCGCCTTCACCGAGTTCAGCCGACCGGCGGTGGCCGCGGTGTCGGTGCCGCTGATGATCCTGGCCGGCATCGCCACCTACTTCAACAGCCGCGCGTCGATCTCGCGGCAGAGCCCGGAGGCGGCCGCCAACCCGCAGACCGCGATCATGAACAAGTTGGCGCTCTACGTTTTCCCTCTCGGCGTCGTCGTGGGCGGCCCCTTCCTTCCGATCGCGATCATCATCTACTGGGTGTCCAACAACATCTGGACGTTCGCTCAGCAGCACTTGGTGTTCGGCAAGATCGAACGCGAGGAGGAGGCCGCCAAGGAAGAAGCGTTGGCGCGCCGTGCGGCTAACGCCCCCGCCCCGGGGGTCAAGCCGAAGAAGAACAAGGGTAAGGCGGCGGCAGCGGGAGTGGCCGACCTCGACGGCGAGGCCGGGGTGGCCGAGGAGCAGACGGCGGCGACCAACGGGGAGCAGGCCGTCAACGGTGAAGCGGTGAACGGCGGGACGCCGGCGGCCGCGGCCAAACAGGGTGGGGGAGGCGCCTCGCGGACGCCGCGGCCCGGTGCGCGCCCGGCGGGGCGACCCAAGAAACGTAAGCGATGACCGGGTTACGGACCGGACAAGGAGAGAGCATGACGCAGACGGATGTTCAGCACGACGGTGCCCACGACGGGCCGAACGCGGAGGCGGCCGAGGAGGCCACCAGCGCCGCGCCGGCGGGTACCGGCACCGACCTGGAGGACCGGTTGGTGGCGGAGGGGGAGATCGCCGGCGACTATCTGGAGGAACTGCTGGATCTGCTCGACTTCGACGGCGACATCGACCTGGACGTCGAGAAGGACCGCGCGGTGGTGAGCATTGACGGCGGAGGCGACCTGAACAAGTTGGTCGGCCGCCGCGGCGAGGTACTCGATGCGCTGCAGGAGCTGACCCGGCTGGCCGTGTTGCAGAAGACCGGTGAGCGAAGCCGGCTGATGCTGGACATCGCCGGGTGGCGCCGCCGCCGCCGCGACGAGTTGTTCGCGCTGGGGGAGAAGGTCGCCCGCCGGGTGTCGGAGAGCGGGCAGCGCGAAGAACTGGCACCGATGACACCCTTCGAGCGGAAGATCGTGCACGACGCCGTCGCCACCGTGTCCGGAGTCCACAGCGAGAGCGAAGGTGTTGAGCCGTCACGCCGCGTGGTCGTGCTCAAGGACTGAAGTTACAACTATGTAGTTCGAGGGCGGCGGGAGGATGTTTCACGTGAAACAGATCGCCCCCGACGCTCCCGAGAGCGCGGCTGTGGTGTTCGGCGCGGGATTGGATCTGGCCCGGCGCTATGCGGATCTGCTGGCCGGACTGGGGGTGGAGCGGGGCCTGATCGGCCCTCGGGAAGTGGATCGGATCTGGGACCGGCACATCCTGAACTCCGTTGCGGTCGCCGAGTTGATCGAACCCGGCGCCCGAGTGGTTGACATCGGTAGCGGCGCCGGGCTACCCGGGCTGCCGATCGCGATGGCGCGCCCGGATTTGCGGGTGAGTCTTGTCGAACCGATGCTCCGCCGCACCGAGTTCCTCACCGAGGCGGTTGCGGCGCTGGGCCTGGCGGTTACGGTGGTGCGGGGCCGCGCTGAAGAGAAGGCGGTCCGCGACGCGGTTGGCGATGCCGATGTGGTGGTGTCCCGGGCGGTCGCTGACTTGGCGAAGCTGACCCGATGGAGCCTGCCACTGCTGCGGCCGGACGGACGAATGTTGGCGCTGAAGGGGGAGCGTGCCGATGCCGAGGTGGCCCAACAGAGCGCGACGATGGCGCGGTTAGGTGCGCGGGGTGTCGAGGTGATGAGATGTGGGGCGAGCTATCTGAGCCCGCCCGCAACCGTTGTGGTGGCGGTACGCGGGGGCCGGCCGACATCGCCGCGGCCCAGGTCCGGTCGGAGTTCCCGGGAGAGGAGAGCACCGTGACAGAGTCCTTCGGCGAGGGTCCCTCGCCCCGTGGGGGCAGGCACTCCGGAGACCCGGTTTCACGTGAAACATGGCCGGGCGGGGCCGACGCGGACACCCCGATCGGGGCCGCCGCCGAGCGAGCCATGCGGGTGTTGCACACCGCCGCCGGGCAGTTGCCGAAGCCACCCCGGCGCAGGGTGTTCACCATCGCGAATCAAAAGGGCGGCGTCGGCAAGACGACCACGGCGGTGAACCTGGCGGCCGCCCTGGCCGTGCAGGGACTCAAGACGTTGGTGATCGACCTCGATCCGCAGGGCAATGCCAGCACTGCTCTCGGCATCAGCGACAGGCATTCCGGCACCCCGTCGTCGTACGAGGTGCTTCTCGGTGAGATCCCGGTGCGTGACGCGATCCGGCAGAGTCCGCACAGCGATCGACTGTTCTGCGTGCCGGCGACAATCGACTTGGCCGGCGCGGAGATCGAACTCGTCAGCATGGTGGCCCGGGAGAACAGGCTGCGCAATGCGCTGGCCGGTCTCGACGAGATGGATTTCGACTTCGTGATGATCGATTGCCCGCCGTCGCTGGGTCTGCTGACGCTCAACGCGCTGGTGGCCGCTCCGGAAGTTTTGATTCCGATCCAGTGCGAGTACTACGCGCTCGAGGGCGTCTCTCAGTTGATGAAGAACATCGAGATGGTCAAGGCGCATCTCAATCCCGCCCTGAACGTGTCCACCGTGCTGCTCACCATGTACGACGGGCGGACCAAACTCGCCGACCAGGTCGCTGAGGAGGTCCGGCGGTACTTCGGGGACAAGGTGCTGCACACCGTGATACCGCGCAGCGTGAAGGTATCCGAAGCACCGGGGTACAGCATGACCATCATCGACTACGATCCGGGGTCGCGGGGGGCGATGAGTTATCTCGACGCCAGCCGGGAACTCGCCAACCGCCAGTAACGGAGACGACATGACGCGGGAATCGGAGACGCAGCCCTCACGGCGCCGGGGTGGCCTCGGCCGCGGACTGGCTTCGCTGATCCCGACCGGCCCCTCCGACGGAGGTCCTCGGCTGGGCGACGCCGCGGCCGACGTGGTGATCGGCGGCGGTACGGCCACCGGGGAGGTCGTGAGCATCGGTGCGGTATACCGCGAAATCGACCCCGCTCTGATCGAGCCCAACCCGCGGCAGCCCCGCCAGGTTTTCGACGAAGAAGCCTTGGCTGAGTTGGTGCATTCGATCCGGGCGTTTGGCTTGATGCAGCCGATCGTGGTCCGTGAGATCGGCGCTGGACGCTACCAACTGGTGATGGGGGAGCGGCGGTGGCGCGCCTCCCAGCAGGCAGGCCTGACGGCGATCCCGGCCATCGTGCGGGAGACCGCCGATGACGATCTGCTCCGCGATGCGCTACTGGAAAACATCCATCGCGCCCAACTGAACCCGTTGGAAGAGGCGGCCGCATATCAGCAGTTGCTCGACGAGTTCGACGTCACCCATGAGGAACTCGCCGGCCGTATCGGCCGATCCCGCCCAGTGATCACCAACACGATCCGACTGCTCCGGCTGCCGATCCCGGTCCAGCGCCGAGTCGCCGCCGGTGTGCTGTCGGCAGGCCATGCCCGGGCACTGCTGGCATTGGAGGGCGGCGCAGAGGCGCAGGAGGAACTCGCCGCACGGATCGTCGCGGAGGGTTTGTCGGTACGCGCCACTGAGGAGGCCGTCACCCTCGCCAACCGGGTGGGCGGGAAGCCGGCCGGACCCAAACGCCGCAAGCCCATCCAGATGCCTGGACTGCAAGACGTCGCCGAACGCCTGTCGAGCACCTACGACACCCGGGTCACAGTCAGTTTGGGCAAGCGGAAAGGCAAGATCGTCGTCGAGTTCGGCTCCGTAGATGATCTGCAGCGGATCGTCACCCTGATGGACTCCCCCGGGTCGCGATAGCCTCAACCGTCGACACCCGGCCGTTACGTCACTGTGACAATACTCCGACCCGGTTCGCCCGCCGAAGACCCTCGCAGGCAATCATCAACGGCCCCAACAGTTTTCGCCGGACGCCGGGAAAGCTGCGCTCGGCGCGCGGCAATACTGGCCGGTGATCCCCCGGCTCTCCTATCCTAGGACTGTCGGGCGTGCTCGCGCGGCGAAAGGGTCCCGGGAAGACCGGGTGAGGACCGGGAGACTGGGTGTCGGTGCGCATCAGGCCGCTACGGCTCGAGGGGTTCGAGCAGTTGCCCAAGCACGCCCGCCGGTGCGTCTTCTGGGAGGTCGACCCGCAGACCCTCGACGGGCAGGACAGCCTGGCCGATCCCGAGTTCGAGAAGGAAGCATGGCTGTCGATGGTCATGCTCGAGTGGGGATCGTGCGGGCAGGTTGCCATCCCGTTGACCGACGACCCAGCCGAAGACGACGACCCGTGTCTGGGCTACGTGCTCTACGCGCCGCCACGAGCGGTGCCGCGTGCGCAGCGTTTTCCGACCGGCCCGGTCAGCCCCGACGCCGTCCTGCTGACTTCGATGGGGGTTGAGCCCGGCCAGGCTGACGGTTTGAGCTCGATGCTGATCGGTCAGGTCGTCAGCGAGCTGGTTCGACGCGGTGTGCGGGCCCTGGAGGCCTTCGGGCGGACCGCCGAGGCCTCCGAGTTGCTCGCCGGCGCCGCCGCTGAGGATCCCGAACTGGCCCCCGCTATCCGGGCGCTGGGGGACTGCTCCTTCGACCTCTGCATGATCAACGCCGACTTCCTCCTCGACGTCGGCTTCACCGTCGTCGCCCCACACCGGTACTTCCCGCGGCTGCGGCTGGAACTCGACAGGGGGCTCGGCTGGAAGGCCGAGGTGGAAGCGGCGCTGGAGCGGCTGCTGGAGAGCACCCGCCTGCAGAGCGCCCAACACCCGGTGGCAACACCGGGTTAGCGGTGGGTTAGCGGGCTCAGACCGCGGGGCGACCGTGATCCACGGACTGTTCGTGGGCAAGTAGTTCGGCGAAGGTGAACGTGCCCGTCGGGCGGTCGTTCTTGCCGAGCAGGTATAGACGTTTGACTGCAGCGAGGATGCCCTCAGCGACCGCGTCGCGGACTTCCCGGGTCGCCAGCAGGGCGCTGTCGTGCGGGTTGGTGATGTAACCGACATCGACCTGGACTGTGGGCATCCGGGTCAGTCGCAGCAGATCCCAGGTCCGTCCGTGTGTCCTGCAGTCCCGAAATCCGATGCGCGCCACCAACTCTCGCTGTATGAAATCGGCGAGGTTGCGTCCGATTGTCGACACCGAGCCATGCGGGCTGCCGAAGTAGAAGCAGGCAACGCCGTTGGCCGCGGGGCTCGGCTGCCGCTCAAACCGGAGGCTGATCATCAGGTCGGCGCCGACGGTGTTGGCGGTGGCGGCCCGTTCGGCATCGGCCGGGCTGTGGTTGACCGGCCGGGACAGGAAGGTCTCCATGCCGATGGCCGTCATCCGGCCTTCCAACCGGCTGGCCAGATCCCACAGCATGTCGGCCTCGCTGATCGGACCCTGTGCACCGGTGACCAACAGGCCGTGGTCGGCGCCGCCGCGGCCCGGGTCGATGATGATCCGCTTGCCCGACAATCGGGGGCCGGACACCCGCACGTGCTCCTCCTCGCGGATGGCGTGCAGCGAACCACCGGTCACCCGCGGACCGAGAAAATACAAGGACCGCAACGTTTCTGGCCCGCAGATGCCATCTGGCGCAAGTCCGTACTCGCGTTGATAGGACATCAGCGCGTTGTGGGTCTGCAGGCCGAAGTAGCCGTCGACGAGGGCGTGGTAGAAACCCAGATCCTGCAACCGCGCCTGCAGGGTCGCGACGTCGTCGCCGTACATGGGTGCACCGAACTGATGGGCCAGGGTCCGTGCCCCCAACCGGTAGGAGGCCTCTCGCAACGCCCGGTAGGTGGCCGGGCCGACGATCCCGTCGACGAGCAGGCCGCGGCGCTGCTGGAACGCCCGCACCGCATGGTCGAGGTCGGCGTCGAAGAAGTCGGGGGCGACTTGCTTGCCGGTGGTCAGGTCGTCGTCGGGATTGGCCAGCAGTCCCAGAGCGGCCAGTGCGGTGCGGATCTCCATGACCGCGCCGCCGCGGTCACCGCGCCGCAGAACGTCGGCCGGGGCGCCTCGTGGGGGAGCACCGTCGCCGGGGCCGGCGCCGAGACTAGACATGACAGGCATTCTCGCAGAAGAACGGAGGTTTTCCGAAACCGTCCGGCGTAGCTCCGGTAACGAATTCGTCTCCCGCGGCGTCCGCCGGATGCTTTGCTACAGGACGTCGGAAAGCTCTCGCAGCAACGCGGCTTTGCCTTTGGCGCCGACGATCCGCTTCACCGGTTTACCACCTTTGAACAGGATCAGGGTGGGGATGGACACCACCTGGAAATCCCGCGCGGCCGCGGGGTTCGCGTCGACGTCGACCTTAGCCACCGTCAGCAAACCGGCCTTTTCCTTGGCGATCTCCTCCAGGACGGGGGCGATCATCTTGCACGGCCCGCACCAGGATGCCCAGAAGTCCACCAGCACCGGGGTCGGGCTGGCCAGGACGGCGTCGGCAAAGCTGGCGTCGGATACGGTCACGGAGCTCACTGCTGGGCTCCAATCATGGCGGCGTGGTCGGTGGCCCCCAAGTGGGACCCAGAATCAGACCCAGCGTCGGCAATCCACCGTTCGGCGTCGATGGCCGCTGCGCAACCACTGCCGGCCGCGGTGATGGCCTGTCGATAGGTGTGATCCACCAGGTCACCTGCGGCGAATACTCCGGGTACTGAGGTGTAGGTGGTGCGGCCCTGCACCAGTACGTACCCGGCCGCGTCAACCTCGACGGCGTCGCGGACCAACTCAGAACGGGGGTCGTGCCCGATCGCGACAAACACCCCGGTCACCGGCAGGGTGGACTCCTCGCCGGTGATCACATTGCGCACCCGCAGGCCCGTCACCGTGCTGTCGCCCTCGACCGCGACGATCGTGGTGTTGGTCAAGAAGGTGATCTTGTCGTTGTTGCGCGCCCGTTCGAGCATGATCTTGGAGGCCCGGAACTCCTCGCGGCGGTGGATGAGGGTGACACTGCGCGCGAACCGGGTCAGGAAGGTGGCTTCCTCCATGGCCGAGTCGCCGCCGCCGATGACCGCGATGTCCTGCTCCTTGAAGAAGAACCCGTCGCAGGTGGCGCACGAACTGACGCCGCGGCCCAACAGTTCCTGCTCGCCGGGCACGCCGAGGTAGCGCGGCGCAGCGCCCATCGCCAGGATTACCGCCCGGGCGAGGTGGGTTTCTCCGCCGGCGGTGACCACCCTCTTGACCGGGCCGTCGAGCGACACCGACTCGACGTCCTCCATCTGCAGGTCGGCGCCGAAGCGCAAGGCCTGCTCGCGCATCTCGTCCATCAGTTCCGGACCGGTGATGCCCGACCGGAAGCCCGGGTAGTTCTCCACCTCTGTGGTCGTCATCAACGCACCACCGAAGGAGGTGCCCTCGAAGACCAGCGGCTTCAGTTCGGCGCGCGCGGCGTAGATCGCCGCGGTGTAGCCGGCCGGGCCTGACCCGATCACGATGACGTCATGCAAGGTCTGCTCGGTCATACCCCGCCCTTTCTTCGGATAGTGCGGACATGGCCTCGTCGCGCCTGTCTGCCATTGGATCAAACACCAGGGTAGGCGGGGCTGTTCCCGCACCGCGCGTCAAGGGGTTGGCCCAGCAGCTGAGGTGTCGGGCGCGGGGGTGCCGGGCGCGGTGGTGCCGGGCGCGCTGGTGCTGGGCGTCACGGTGATCTGGCTGGCGCTGGTGGGTGTGCTCGTGGCCGGTGTCAATGAACTCAGGCAGGCCACTGCGCCCAACCCCACCGCGATCAGCACGGCGGCGGCCCCCAGTGCGGGACGGAGTACTGCCGCCGGTGCTACCGGGAGCCGGTCGGCGTGCGCCGGGCTGCGCTGACGGGGCCACCCGGTGACGGTGTGCGGGGCGGCCGGGTAATCCACCGGTTCAGTGTGCCGCGCCCCCCTCCCGGGTGCCGAGCAGCACCGCCAACCGGGCGCGGGCGCGGGCGCAGCGGCTTTTGACGGTCCCCTCGGCGACGTCGAGTAGTGCGGCGACCTCGGCGACCGAATAGCCGTGCATGTCGACGGCCACCACGGCGTGGCGCTGAGCGGCCGGCAACCGGCGCAGCGCCTGCCGCACCAGCAGAACGGTATCCAGCTGTCCGGTCCGGTCGGCCACCGGCGGGCAATCCTCCGGCGTCAGCGAGACGGTAGGCCGAATAGCGTTGCGGCGCATTCGGTCCCGGCAGGCGTTGACCACGATGCAGCACAGCCAGTTGCGCACGGGCGCGTCATGGCGGAACGCGCCGGCGGCCCGATGGGCGGACAGCATCGCATCCTGCAGGGCATCGCGCGCGTCCTCGGCGGTGGCGCTGCATCGGCGCGCCACCCTGTACAACTGGGCGCTGTGCCGGTGAAACAGTTCCTCGAAGGCGTACCGGTCGCCGGCGACATGGGCACACAGCAACTCGGCGTCGGTGCAGAAGGGGTGATTGCTGGCCACGCCGCGGACAGTAACGATCGGCCGCCCGGCTGGCACTTCACCCGGCGCCGGCTCAGGACGGGGCGGCCCGCACGGTGATCTCTGAGATGTCGGTTCGGCTCTGCCCGCCGACCTGACCCAGCGTCGAGATCCATACCAGCACATTGGATGTCGGCTCGGCGGCGGGCACCGCGATGGTGTTGGTGCCGGGCTTGACCAGCGTCGGCCCGGTCAACAGAGTGGTGTCGTCCAGGCTCTCCGGGGTCGCTGAGGAGGCCGACCGGATCTCCACCTGTGTTCCGGTGCTGGAGATGCCCACCGTCACGCTGCCGACCACGATGGGTTCGGGCAGCTGCAACAGCAGCCCGACGCCGCTCTTGAAGGCCGGGAACGGGACGGCGTCGGTATAGGTGTCCGTCGGCCACACGGTCGCCGGGTCTCCGTCGATGGCCAGGTTGGCGAGGTTGGGCGCATCGGCCCCGCCGCCGGGGGAGAACACCGTTGCGGCCACCGGTTCGACCATCCGGCCGGTGCTTTCCTGGGCGGAGGTCGGGGTGGTGTTGAGGCCCAGTTGCTCCCCTTTGAGCCCCTCGTCGGTGTCGCCGAAGATGCGGCTCAGGAAGGTCCCGAGCAGGATCAAGGCCACCGCCAGCACTGCGGTGCCTGCGCCGATCCCGATCATCAGCTTCCGCCGACGCGCGTCTAGGCCCTCCGGACGGACGCGCTCAGGCTCGGCCCGGGCGGGTCCGGGTTGCGGGGCGGGCCCCTGGCCGCCGCCGGCCAGCTCGGCGCGGTGCGCGGCCGGGGGGTGCCCACTCGGCCCGGGAGCGGCCATTGGCGCGGCCGGTTCCACCCGCTGGGTGCGATCGAGGGCCCCGGTCGCCTGCTGCAACAGATGTAGCAGGGTCGGGGCGCTGCTGATGCCGCCGCCTGGTTCCAACGCCCGCGCCGCGGCGGCGCTGATCTGGAACGGAATGGCGTTCTTGAGGTCCCGCGGCTCGACGGGCCGCCCGGACGGGTCGGTTTCGGCCGGGCGCATGCCACTCGGGGCGCCGGTCTCGGGAAGCGGCCAGCGGTCGACCAGCAGCGCGTAGAGCGCCGCACCGATTCCCCGGACATCGTCGGAGGGGGTGGCCTCGGGCAGGGTCGCCGGGAAGGCCAGCGCCACATCACCGTCGATACTGACCCGGATTCGGGCCGGGTGGTCCACCGACATGGCCACTCCGGCCCGGTGTGCTTCGTCGGCGGCGGCGGCCAGCGACTGGATTGCCCGGGCGCCGCCGACGGCGGACGGCGAGGTTGCGGCCACCTCCTTGAGCGAACCGCCGCGGATCCATTCCGACACCACCAGTCCGCCGCCGTTGTCGATCGGTGTGACGTCGAGGACTCGGGCCAGCCCGGGGCGCTGCACTCGGCTGAGTTGCTGTGTGCGGGTGAGGATCTGCTCAATGCGCTCGGCGGGCATGGTGCGGGCCGGGTCGATGAAGGTCAGCGCCACCTGACGGTCCAGAGCGGTGTCCAGGGCCTGCCAGAACTGCAGGCCGGCCGGGCCGCCATGGAACACCAGCAGCCGATAGCGGCCGTTGGCGACGGTGGCGCCGGGCCCGAGCGGCAGGGCAGCTCCCGACTGTTGAACGGGTGGTTCGGCGGCGGCGCGGCCCGGGACGTCGGGCTGGAACTCATCAGCGCGCTGCCGCGGAATCTTGGCCGTCGCGTCGCCGGGCGGGCCGGCGGGCGTGCTCTGGTCGCTCAGCTCCGGTCCTTTCGGCGTCTGTTCGGCGAGGTGCGGCCTGGGATCAGGCGTTGCGGACGCCGCAGGGCTGGGCGCCTCGGGTTTAGGGTACGTGACCTGAGGTTGCTTGTGGGGCAGGTGTGAGTCCAGTGGCGCAGCGTCGCCGTCGTCCCCGCCGCGGCGCAGGATTCGCCGCCGCACCGCGGCCGCGGCGGCCAGCGCGTCGGGAACGCGGCCGACGAGCATCCCGCCGGCCAATACCGGCGCCATGATCGCAGCCAGAATCCCCAGCCGAACCATCGAGCCCGCACCGCCGCCGCCGTCGGTGAGCCTCTGTAGACCGAGGAGGCGGTCAGCGGCCACCGCGACCACCGCGGCGCCGGCCGCCGCCGCCGTGGTGACCAGCATGGTGCGCCGCACGGTGGTATCCAGCAGGCGGCCGTCGGGCGGGTGCAGCGATCGGCGCAGCAGCAGATGACCCAGCACCGCTCCGGCCAGGAATCCGACGCCGTTGGCCGTGCCCAGGAAGCCGGCCACCATTTCGGGGTCGTCGGTCAGGTGCGGGGCGGCCAGTGAGGCCACGATCTTGACCGCCGTGATCGCGAGGATCATCAGGATCGGAGTCCAGGGGTCGTCGCGGGCGTAGAACACCCGCAGTTGCAGCAGCACGAGGGCGTACGGGATGAGTGTGAACGACGACAGCGCGATGGCGATGCCCAGGTAGTTGGCGTCGACTTCGCCGAACTTGCCGTAGGCGAACAGAGCGCTGCCGATCGGCGGTCCGGCGACGGTCATGAATGCCACCACCGGAATCAGCGTTAGCATGGTCAGCCGGGTCGCCAGCGACAGGTCGGCACGCACCGCGGCGGTGTCGCCGGCGGCGGCGTTACGGCTCAGCCGGGGCATCACCACGGTCAGGATCGTCACCCCGATCATCCCGAAGGGCAGTTGCAGCACCAGCCAGGTGTAGTTGTAGATCGCCGGGCCGGATGCCGCCGCCGTGCTGGCGATCTGGTTGCCGACGACCAGGCCCACCTGGCTGATCAGTACGTACAGCACCATCGCGGCGGCCATCGTGCCGAACCGCTTGAGCCGGTCGTCGATCCCCCACAGCGGTCGCAGGCTGATCCGCTCCCGGCGGATGGCGATCAGCAGCATCGCGGCCTGCGCGACGACGCCGAGGGTCGTTCCCACGCCAAGCACAAGCAGCTTGGCGTCCCCCATCCGCACCGGGTCGACCGACAGCTCGCCGGGCACCAGTACGAACAATCCGAGGGTGGCGATGGCGACCATGTTGTTGAGTACCGGTGCCCAGGCCGGCGGGCCGAAGATGTTGCGGTTGTTCAGGATTGCCATGAACACCGATGTCAGGCCGTAGAAGATCACCTGCGGCAGCAGCAGATAGGCGAAGGCGGTGGTGAGCGGTTGGTTGACCTTCGGGTCACCGCCGAGCATCAGCCGCACCAACAGTGGTGCGGCGGCCACCGACACCACGGTGGCCGCCAGCAGCACCGTCGTCGCCAGCGTCACCAGCCGACGGACGAAGGCCTCCCCGCCGTCGGGGTCGTGCCGTTCGGCGCGGGCCAGCACCGGTACGAAGATGGCCGTGAAAGTGGCTTCCAGGACCAGTGCGGCGATCAGGTTCGGCAGCTGATTGGCCACGGAGAACGCACTGGTCAGCGCCGCCCCGAGCAGGGCGGCCAGCAACACGATGCGGATGAAGCCGGTGATCCGGCTGACCAGCGTCGCCAGCGCCATTCCCCACGACCGGGAAACCACCGCGGCGTCGGACAGTTCCTCCCGCTCGGGCCGGTTGCCGGTGTCTGCCTGGGCAGGGGTCATCGGTCGGCCCTCGGGGGTCGCGGCCGGGGGAACGGCCCGGAGGAGTGCCTGGGAGACTGCCCGGGGGAGTGCCGGGCTGCCTGGCCGCGCGGGTAGTCCCGGGTCCGGCTCCGGCGGAGAGCCTCCGGCCGGGGTGGCTGCCGGGGGGACTCTCGGGGGGACTCTCGGGGGGGCTGCCGCGGCGGGGACGCCCCGC
>CAYXBN010000038.1:22203-30557 GCA_964463215.1 uncultured Mycobacterium sp.
CGGGGGGACTCTCGGGGGGACTCTCGGGGGGGCTGCCGCGGCGGGGACGCCCCGCTGAACTCCCGGGCGGGTAGGTCATTGCGGTGCCGTGACCGGGGCCGGTCGAGATCGGCTCGGTCGGGCTGGCCGCGGAACCGGTGATAGAGCCGCCGGCCGACCAGCACCACCAGCACAGCGGCGCCGGTCAGGGTGATGGCGAACAGCAGCTTGCCGTAGGCGTTGGAGTGCACCGACAACCGCACCGGGTCGCCGAGTTGCAGGCCGTCCGCGGTGCGCAGCGTGACGTCGACGGCAACCCGTTGCGTGACGTGCAGTTCAACCGGCACCCGCAGCGGCAGATACCCCGGCGGCACCTCCTGCTCACCGATGTCGGTCACCGTCATCCCGGGCGGGACGTCGAACTCCAGGCGCACCCGGATGGGAACGGACAGATCGTTGCGCAGCGCCAACGGCAGCGCACTGCGCTCGGTGGCCAGGGTGTAGGAGTCGCCCGGGTTGACGATGGACACCGCCCGGAAGAAGTCTTCGATCGTGGCCGCGACGACGGCAAGCCGTTGGCGAGCAAGGTCGTTGCGCATCGCCGGTGGCTCAGTCTGGCTGAGCGCCCGCAGCATGTCCTCGCGCAGCGGTGCGGTGTACTGCGGGCCGGTCAGGCCGGTGCGGGGGTCGGTGCTCAACGCCGACGTCAGAGCCCACTGCCGGGCCGCGACCGCTCGGATGGTGTCAATGACGTCGTCGTCGATGCGGCCGGGGACGTCGGTGGGCAGGTCCGCCCCGGGCGCGTTGCCGGTGGTGTCCAGGATCAGCCGGTTCTCTGCGATCAGGGCGGCCAGTGGGCGGGGTACGGCCAGCCCGGCGCGCAGGGTGTTGGCCAAAGCCGTGAGGATCGCGCGGGCATCCTCAGGTTGCGGGCTCCACTTCAGCGGGGGCAGCAGGATCTGGCTGCGCGGGTCGGTGTCCGGGCGCAGCGTGCGCCACAGCATCGCGGCGATGGCGTCCTGGCGGCGGGCGACGGGGGAGTCGGAGTCCACCGGCACGGCCAACGCCTCGTCGAGGTATGCCGGCACCGCGGGGTCGGTGCCCACCGCGGCCAACGCCGCTCCGACGGCCGGGTCGAACGGGGCCAGCACCACCGCCCCGGAAAGGCGGCGCACCGTCAGATCGGCGGTCACCGGATCGGTGCCGCCGGTGGCGGCCGCCGCGATCGCCACGGTCGGCGCCATCGACTCCAGCAGGCTGGCTGCTGCGGCGGTCAGCGCCCCGTCACCGAGGATGGTGCCGCCACGGACCGAGGCGACGCCGAGGATCTTGTCGACGATGTCGGCGCCGGCGACGGTGGCGGCCGCGCTCAGCGCCGGATCACTGACCCGGTTGAGCGCACCGAGATCGGCTTGCGCGTAGGGGGTTGCGACCACACACATCCGGCCGGCCACCGCGCGCAGCCGATCCAGCCACGCCACCGCGGCGGCCTGCCCGGTGCCCGGGCGGGAGGCTGTGCCGAGTCCGTTTGGTGCCTCGGCAACGACGTAGCCGACGGTCATCGCGTTGACTGTGACCAACAGGTCGGGGTCGACGGCCAGGCACAGCGCGCGGTCCACCCCGGTGCCCGGGTCGATGGCGCCGGGGCTGGTGGCGAATTCCGCTGCGGCCAAGAGGGTGTCGAGTCGGCCGCCCGCGGTCAGTGACACTGCCAGGTCGTCGTTCATCAGCCGGACCGGCCGGGTGCCGCCGGGCACGCCGGGGGCTAGTCGGGGCTTGTCGGCCAGCGGCCACAGCATTGTCACCGCAACAGGTTTGGTGGTGTCGGGGGCAACGGTGTCGGTCAACGTGTTACCGGTAGCGATGCTGGGTTCAGGGGGAACACCGGTCACCGGCAACAGAAAACGCGCCGCATCCAACCGGGCTTCCTGGCCACCGTCCGGTGTGCCATTGACATTGATCAGCATCGGGTAGACCCCGGGCTCATCGACGTTGAGCGCTGAGCCCTGCGCGGCCCGCAACGGCACCGTGACAGTGAACCCGGCGGCCTGTCCGCGATCCAGTTCCGCTGTTACGGTGACGAATTCGGTGACGGGGTTGAATTGACCACCGGCGTAGAGGGCGGTGCGCAGCGCTGAAGAGTCCTGCACCTGCGCACTGCGCTCCAGGCGGGCCACCACCTCCCGGACCGGGCGCTCCCCGACATTGGTCACCGTGCCGGTCACGGTGACGGTGGGGTCGCTGGAGGTGGTGACCACCTCCGGGGTGACGCTGTCGAGGCGGACCCGCACGAACTCCGATGGGTTGGGTTCGGCGGCCGCCGTGGGCGCGGACGGCGCGGGTGCCACCTGCGTCAAGAACAGTGCGGCGAGCAGCGCGAGGAGGGCGGCGACCCGCGCCCGCCGGTGATGCACCGTCACGCCCCCGGACCGGACCCGTTCGCCCGGTGGTCGCCGGCGGCCTCGTCGCGGCGCGGGCGGTTGCGGGTGTGGGAGTGGGTCTGCGGATGTCGGCGCGGGGCTGACGGTGGTAGCGGCGGCAGTGCTGCGGGGCCGTCGGTCTGCAGCAACTCGATCAGTTCGTGGGCCACCTTGGCCAGCTGGCGCTCGTCGGCGTAGGCCAGCCGGTCGGGCAGTTCGATCACCGGCACCCACGCCACCTCGGTGACTTCGAGGTCTTCATCGCACAACTCACCGCCGGCGAACCGCAACAAATAGTGGTGCACGGTCTTGTGCACCCGGCGGCCCTCGGTGACGAACCAGTAGTCGATGCTGCCGAGCGCGGCAAGGACATGGCCGTGGATGCCGGTTTCCTCGGCGACTTCCCGGATGGCGGTCTGCTCGGCGGTCTCGCCCTGTTCGACGTGCCCCTTGGGCAGGGACCACAGCATCCGGCCGCGGCGGTCGAGCCGACCGATGAGCGCGGCCAGTTGCTCCTCGCGGGGCCGGTCGAGGCCGTTGATCACCAAACCGCCGGCTGAGGTTTCATGCACCGTGCGCAACCGTGACATCGGCCGCCGGCGCGGACGGGCGGACTCAGCGCGCGGGGAAGCCCCGGTCTCCGGGGTGGCGGTGGGCGGGGTGGGCAGTTCGGTGGAGGTCGACGGGGCGCGTGCCGCGGCGCCTGCAGCGGAGTGCGGGTCTGAATCGGCACGGCGCCGTCGGCGTCGACCCCGACGCCGTCGCGGTTTGGCCGCTTCGCCCTCCGACACCCAAGCGATAGTAGCCGCCGGGAGCTGCCCGACGGTGCCCGCACTCGCCGGTCGGGACGGCCGCGCGGCGCACTAGGCTCGTTGGACGTGTCCGACGCCACCGACGACGCCGAGCTGCTGACCCGCGCCGCCGTCGAACTCAACCGGCACGGTCACGTGCTGCGCGAGATCGGTGCCCGGTTCGCCCTCGCCGGCCGCGAGCTGTACCTGGTCGGGGGCAGTGTGCGCGACGCTGTGCTGGGCCGGTTGACCACCGATCTGGACTTCACCACCGACGCCCGGCCCGATGAGGTGCAGGGCATCGTGCGGCCGTGGGCGGATGCGATGTGGGATACCGGCATCGACTTCGGCACCGTCGGGGTGGCCCGGGCCGGCCACCGGTTGGAGATCACCACCTTCCGGGCCGATAGCTACGACCAGGTGTCGCGCAACCCCGAGGTGCAGTTCGGGGATCGGCTCGAGGACGACTTGGTCCGTCGCGACTTCACCGCCAACGCGATGGCCGTGCGGATCACCGCGGACGGGCCGGGGGAGTTCTGCGACCCGCTTGGCGGGCTGGCCGCGGTGCGGCAGCGCATCCTGGACACCCCGGCGGCACCGGAGGTGTCCTTCGGCGACGACCCGCTGCGGATGCTGCGCGCCGCCCGGTTCGTCTCCCAACTGGAATTCACTGTGGCCGAACGGGTTCGGGAGGCCATCGTCGCGATGGCGCCGCAACTGGCCAGGATCACCGTCGAACGGGTGGCCGCCGAACTGGACAAGATGCTGCTGGGCGCCGACCCGGTGGCCGGCATCGACCTCATGGTCCAGACCGGCCTGGGTGAGGTGGTGCTGCCCGAGGTCGGCGGCATGCGGATGGCCATCGACGAGCACCATCAGCACAAGGACGTCTACCAGCACTCCCTGACGGTGCTGCGGCAGGCGATCGCGCTGGAGGAGCGCAGCGACTCTGGGGAGGGCCCCGGGGGGCAGGAGCGCAGCGACTCTGGGGAGGGCCCCGGGGGGCAGGAGCGCAGCGACTCGGGGGAGGGGGAAGGTGCAGGCCCGGATCTGGTGCTGCGCTGGGCGGCCCTGCTGCACGACATCGGCAAGCCGGCCACCCGCCGTCACGAACCCGACGGCGGGGTGAGTTTTCACCACCACGAGGTCGTCGGCGCCAAGATGGTCCGCAAGCGGATGCGCACCCTGAAGTACTCCAAGCAGATGGTCGATGACGTCTCGGCGCTGGTGTACCTGCACCTGCGCTTCCACGGCTACGGCGACGGCCGGTGGACCGATTCGGCGGTGCGCCGCTACGTCACCGATGCCGGTCCGTTGCTGCCGCGGCTGCACAAACTTGTGCGCGCCGACTGCACCACCCGCAACAAGAAGCGGGCCGCCCGGCTGCAGGCCAACTACGACAGCCTTGAAGCCCGGATCGCCGAGTTGGCGGCCAAGGAGGATCTGGCCCGGGTGCGCCCGGACCTGGACGGCAACGCGATCATGGAGATCCTCGGCATCCCGGCCGGGCCCCAGGTCGGCGAGGCCTGGAAGTACCTCAAGGAGATGCGGCTGGACCGCGGACCGCTCTCCCCGGAGGAGGCCCGCGCCGAACTACTGGCGTGGTGGGGCGCACGCGGCAACTCCTGAGCAGTGAGCCCGACCGGAACGCCGGGGCTCATCGGTGCGTCTGATCCGGTATGGACTACTGCCTGGACGCCGGTGACGGGACCGCTGCGATCTGGACCGGCCCGGCCGGCCTTGATCTGGATGGGGACGGCCTGCTCGACGACCTGATCGGCGACGACGACGGCGACGGCATGGGGGATTACGCGGCCATTGACCTCGACGACGACGGGGTGCCCGAGGCGCGCTTCACCGACGACGGCACCGGAACCTGGGCGGTGTCCGCCGCCTCCCCCGAGTCGCTGGGCTCCTGCCCCCAGGGATGCTCCCCGCCGCCGTTGCGCTGGTTCGGCCTGGACGGAACCGAACACACCGGACCGACCGGCGACGTCGACGGCGACGGGGTCGGGGAAACGCTGACCGACGTCGACCGGGATGGCCTGGCCGACCGCGCGGTCTCCGCTGATGCGACGACCGGGTACGTCGACACCGACGGGGACGGCCGCTGGGACACCGTCCTGGTGGACGCCGACGGCGACGGATCCGCCGACGGGGCCGGCTCGCTGTGACGTCGAGTGTGCGGGCGGCGCGACGTTGCCGCGCGCGAAACCCGCGGTGGCCGCACGGTCGACGATAGGGTCAGCGGCCCGCGCCGGGTGGGCCGGCGAACGCCTGCGCGATCGTCAGCCAGGTCTGGGCATCCGGCCCGTGGGCCACCACGTCCAACTCGGCGCGCGGCCGTCGTTGGGTGACCAGGGCGCAGAAGTCCAGCGCCGAACCCGTCACCGTCTGGGCGGCGTCCTGCGGACCCCACACCCACAGCGTGCCGTCAGGAGCACTCAACTCCACCCGGAACGGCTCGGCGGGCGGGGTCAGCCCGTGCACAGTGAACGCGAAGTCCCGGGTCCGCACCCCTAGGTGCGCGATCGGCTTGAGCCGCAACGACGGTTCCACCGCCACCCCCAGGGCATCGGCGACATCGAGTCCGTGCGCCCAGGTCTCCATCAACCGGGCGGTGGCCATCGACGGCGCGCTCATCGGCGGCCCGAACCACATCAGCTTGCGACCGTCGGGGACGGCGAGGAGGGCATCGTGCAACTGGCCGCGGGTGCGACGCCAGTCGGTCAGCAGATGATCGGGCGGCATCGCGGCGAACTCCGCGGCGGCGTCGTCGACGAACGTGGCGATGCGGGGTTGGGCGCTGGCGACGAGGTCGACGAAGGCGGACTCGTCGGTGATCGACAGCAGCGCCACCCGGTCGGTCCACAACAGATGTCCGACCTGATGGGCGATGGTCCATCCTGCGGCCGGGGTGGGGGTCGCCCACTGCTGGGCCGGAAGCCCGCCGACCAGGGCGTCGAGGGCGTCGCTTTCCGCGCGCAGGTCCGCGACGAGTGTCTCGACGATGCGCGGGGTGTCAGCGAGGTTGCGGAGGGTCCCGGACTCCTGGGCCATACCGCACAGCCTAGGTCGCGCGCCGTCCCAGGCCGGCGTGCACCGCCAAGCCGACGAGGTAGACCACCGAACCGGCTACCACCAGCGGCCAGGAGCGGCCGTCGGGCGGGATCACGGCCGCCGCCGCGCTCACCGCGGCGATGAACGACATCCAGAACAACGCGTCCTGGAAGGCGAAGACGTGGCCGCGGAAGGCGTCCTCGACGTCGATCTGCATGGCGGTGTCGGCGCACAGTTTGACCATCTGCCCGGCCAGGCCGAGGAAGAACCCGCAGGCCACCATCACCCGCAAATCCAGTGTCGCCCCGGCGAGTTGGACGACCGCGGCGAACAGCAGCGCACCATTGGCCGTGGCATAGCGGCCCCATCGGCGCACCGCCGGGGGGTTGACGACATTGGCCAGGAACGCGCCGATGCCGGTGGCGGCCACGAACACCACCACGGTGCCCAACCCGCCGAAGCCGGTCGCCCCGGTCTGCCGGACGATCACCAGCACCAGCAGCGAGTTGATGCCGAACACCATTCGGTGGGCGGCCATGCCGGACAGCGTCGCCGCCACCGACGGCGTGGTCCGGACGGCCCGTAGGCCGCGCGCCCACCCGGTGGCCACGGCGTGCAAGGGAGACCCGTGCACCGCGGTGCGGTCCGGGCCGAGCACATGCGGGGCGAACCGCAGCGACAACAGGAACGCGATCGCCACCGGGATCGCCACCACAACGATGACGGCCGCGGCGGCGGCATCCCCGTCGCCGGCCAGCCACCGTGGCAGCAGCATGAAGTTCGCGCCGAGGAACGCCGCGGTGGCACCTGTCGCGACGGCGACCGCGTTCATCGTCACGACCTGTTCGCGGGGAACCACATCTGGTAGCGCCGCGCCCAACCCGGAGGTGACGAACCGGCTGAAGCCGTTGACTACCAACGCCCCGGCGAGGACGAACAGATCCCGCGCGCCGACGGCCAGCAGCGTGGCCACCCCGAGCACGGCGAACACCCGCGCGGCGTTGGCCACGATCAGCACCAACCGCCGATCCCAGCGGTCCAGCAGCGCCCCGGCGAACGGGCCGAGCAGCGAGTAGGGCAGGAACAGCACCGCGAACGCCCCCGCCACCGCCCAGGGGTCGGCGGCGCGTTCCGGGTTGAACAACAGACCCCCGGCCAGGCCCGCCTGAAACAGCCCGTCGCCGAACTGGCTGGCCGCCCGCAGTTTGAGCAGACGCTGGAAGTCGGGCAGGCCCCGGACCGACCGCCACAGCGTCGTTCTCGACGTTGAGCCGGAACCGCGGGCGTCGACCACCTGAGCCACAGTACAAATCAAACAGTCCGCCCATCGCCACGGACCTGATCGGGGACCGTGACCGTGCCATGATGGAACGATGGCGCAGTCGGAGGAACCGGAGGACTTCCTGGCGCCCGCGGCGAATCGGGTGCGGGCCGGGACGTTGCTGCTGGCCAACATCGACCTGTACGAACCGACGTTTCGCCGCAGCGTGATCTACGTCGTCGAGCACAACGACGGCGGCACGCTGGGGGTGGTGCTCAACCGGCCCAGCGAGACCGCCGTCTACAACGTGTTGCCGCAGTGGAGCGATCTGGTGGCCCGGCCGAAGACCATGTTCATCGGCGGTCCCGTGAAACGCGATTCGGCGCTGTGCCTTGGCACGCTGCGGGTCGGTGCCGACCCCGACGGCGTGGAGGGTCTGCGTCACGTCGCCGGCCGGATCGTCATGGTGGACCTGGACGCCGACCCGGAGGCGATCGCCGGTCCGGTGGAGGCGGTGCGGATCTTCGCCGGCTACTCCGGGTGGACCATCGGCCAACTCGAGGGCGAAATCGAACGCGACGACTGGATCGTCCTGTCGGCGTTGCCGTCGGACGTCCTCGTCGCGCCGCGGGTCGATCTATGGTCGCGGGTGTTGCGCCGGCAGCCGCTCCCAACATCGATTCTGGCGACCCACCCCATCGACCTGAGCCGCAACTAGCGGCCCCGTCTGGTTGGATCCTTTAACGCGCCTCCTCGTCGACCTCGTAGACCGACACGGGCCCGAGGACGACGCCGTTGTCCTCGACGTAGCGGTCCCAGAGCTCGAGCAGGTCGGCCAGTTTG
>CAYXBN010000039.1:0-29089 GCA_964463215.1 uncultured Mycobacterium sp.
CGGTTCTGCCGGCCAGCGCCCGGCGGCACGTCGACACGGCGTAGTAGGCGGCGCGGACTTCGTTTCCGGTGAGTTTCATCTGGCTGCCTGGGATGGGCGCCAGGTGACCAGCCCGGCGGCGGCCGGGCATGTCGGGCAGTGGAACACATGCAGTCGGTACTGGCCGCCGTCATCGAGTCCTACAGCCCAGCGGGCGTCGCAATCTGAGCACCCACCGCACATGACACGGCCCCGCATCGAATCGAGGTACGTCTGGGCGCGGCGCTGACGGCGACGGTTGAATCCGTCAGTCACCGCACACCACCGGTTTTATCGTCTGACCTGCGGTTAGCACCCATAGCACCAATCGCCGGTATGACGGGATAGTGCGCGCGCGCGGGGAGGAACACGGGAATCGGTGCTATCGGTGCTGAACGTGTGTCAGTCATGCCCGTAACCACCGTTGTCGAGGTCGGCCAGGGCGATACCGTGGCGCCACTTCTTGCCGTTTACCGATTTGGTGTCCACGGTGTATCCCTTGGCGGTCAGTGCCATGCCGAACGCCTTGAGGCTCAACTGTTCGGCGCCGTCGGTGGTGCGCCACCGTTCCCATTTGTCAAACAATTGGCCGGTGACTGACTTGACGGCCGGGCCGGTGTGGCAGCAGTCCTCAATGAACCAGGCGACGGCGTCGCTGTCACGCTGGTAGGTGTCGGTGGCTTTGATGACCACCGCCGGTTCATCGAGTCCGTGGTCGTTGTAGTCACGCCACCCGGCCACTGCCCACGACAGGATGGCGTCGGCGGCCAGGGCCAGCCGGTCGTCCAGTTCGGTGTCCTGTTCGGCGGCCGGAATGGTGACGTCAAACGGCACCACCCGCAGCCGGCGCCAGATTGCCGGGTCGTCACCGGACACCTTGGGCAGATGGTTGGTCACCAACAGCGCGGTGTGCGACGGGGTGAACTCAACAAAATCCTGGCGCATGCGGCGGGCGCGGATAGTGTCACCACCGGTTAATCGCTTCATGGTGGCCTCGGCTAGACGGCGGTCACGTTCGGACTCGCTGACCACAACCAGACGGCGGCCTAACAAGTCCATTTCGCCGGTGGGGTGTGCGCCGTCCCGGTGCATGAACAGGTCGGGTTCGGCGGTGCTGGCGTAGTCGCCGAGTGCGTTGCATACGGCTTTGTAGAACGTGCCTTTTCCGTTGGCGCCTTCGCCGGTCAGGATTGCGAGAACGTGTTCGCGGACGGCGCCGAGCAGGCTGACGCCGATAAGGCGTTGAACGAACCGGCGAACCGATTCGTCGGGCAGTACGCGGGCCAGGAACGCCTCCCACACATCAGATTTCGCCTCAGCGGTGTAGGCGCCGCGACATACCTTGGTCATGCGGTCAGGCGGGCTGTGGGGGCGCAGTTCCAGCGTTCGTAAGTCCAGCGTCCCGTTGGCGACGTTGAGCAGATACGGGTCGGCGTCGAGGTCGGCCACCGCTGCGGCGAACGGGTGCAGCGCGGCCGCCAGGTCGAGCACACCGGCCACACCGGACGCCGATTCGCACTTGCGAACATCGGTTCGCAAGTCTTTGTCGCCGCCGAGGCTTTCGGCTAGGGCGCGGCGCAGTTCTGACAGCACGGCACGTTTGGCGGCGCCGCGGTCGTCGGGCTTGAACCGGGCGCCGTCCCAGTGGTGCCAGCCGAGGCCGGTCACATGCATGAACCGGTCGGCGTAGCGGTCGGCCACCCGGTAGGCGATGCGGGCCTGACCACGGTGCACCGTTGACGGGGGCGCCTCGGCGTTGTCGGCGTCGTGCATTTCGAGCACTTCGTCGTCGCGGTTGACGGTCATTTACGCCACCGCCCATCGGGAGGTGGTGTCGCGCACCATCCGGCGTTCATCGGCGCCACGGCGCCACAGGGCGCGCAGTTCGGGGATGAACGGTGCCCCGGTCAGCCCGTGCGATTCCAGATACGCCAGGGCGGCGGCGTAGGCGTCGACAACACCCTCGGTCGGGTCATCGGTGAGACCGCAGCGGCAGAGCCACGGGTCGGCGTGGCCGCAGTCGAGGGGCGGCAGCCGTCGCGCTGTTTGACAGCGGGCATGGAGGGAGGTTGCGCTGATATTCTTGGAGTACAACGTGGTGGTTGTCGATGGTGCCCGGTCTTTGGCCGGGCGCTTTTCGTTCACGGGGATGTCTTGCCTTCTCCTGGTGGGAGTTGCGGGCATGAGGTGAGTTAGACCGCAGTGGGCGCGGTCGGTGCGTGGTAGGTAATCGGCGTTAGGGCGGCCTCGACCTCATCGAGTCGCAGTCGGATTACGCGTGGGCCGAGGTGGTAGGCGACTAGCCGGCCGTCGGACACCATGTTTCGGATGGTTCGTGGGGTGACGCCGAGCATGTCGGCGGCTTCTTGCTGAGTTATGTAGGTTCGGCCGTTGCGAGTGATGAACTCACAGCGGCTGTTGCTGTTTTCCATGAGAACAACCCAAACACACTTTTTTGACGTGTTCGGCGTGTCGCTTCCGCTACCTGTGGAAACTCAAAGTGTTGACGTGTCAACAGCTTTCGGGATTATCGCGGCATTAGAGCGGCAGCCATGACCTCTGCGGCCGCGTCAGCATTCTTGCGGTCGAGGTGCCCGTACAGGTTGACCGCCGTCGTGATGGACTCATGCCCTAGGTGGCGCTGGACGGTCAGAAGGTCGACGCCGTTGGCAATCATCCATGAGGCGCATGTATGGCGCATGTCGTGGATTCTGGGGGCCTTTTTCAAGCCGTTCTCGCCCTCGCCAGCGCGCGCCACGGACGGGTACCAGACGTTGGTGCGCCATCCGGCGACGCGCAGTGGGCCGCCCCTGCTGTTGGTGAACAGATACTCACGGCTGTAGTCGAGGGTCTCGAGAACCGACTTCGACACGCTGATGGTGCGTACGGACTTCTTGGTTTTGGTCGCTCCTAATTCGTAACCGGCGCCTTTTTCGTAGGTGCGCTTCCATGTCCGGCCGATAAAAACGGTGGCGCGCTCCTGGTCGACATCGCCAGGACGCAGCCCGGCTATCTCGCCGAATCGGGCGCCCGAAACCACCATAAAGTCCAATAGCGGCCACCAGCGGTCGGTAAAGCCGGTCTTGAGTTGCTGAAACTCTGCGGGAGTCAGGAACACCATTTCGCCGGTTTCGGTGCGCGGTAGCCGGGTGCCGGCGGCGGGGTTGGACTCTATGTGCCCGGCGACCACGGCGGCGTTGAGCGCCGAGGCGAGGAAGCCGTGCTTGTTCTGGATGGTCTTGCCCGACGAACCGGCCTTCGCCATCGCTTCGACCCATGCGGCCACGTCGGACGGGGCCAGCAATTCCAGTGGGATGGTGCCCATCACCGGGGTGATGTCGTTCCGCAGATACGCGCGGTAGTCGTATCGGGTGGAGCGGGCGATACCGGATAGGGACTCGATGTGCCGGTCGACCCATTCGGCGACGGTCGGCCCGGTGACTTTTTTGACGAGTGTCACTGTGGGGGCGATTTCCCATGCCCGCATGGCGCGCTTGGGGCCGAGGGTCTTCACGGCGGCGCGGAATTCCTGGGCGGTCTTTTCGTCGTCAAAGGTGGTCGAGGTCTGGGTGCCGTCGACCTGATACAGCACGGCGTAGGCGGTGCTGCCGTCGGCGCGGCGGCGCGTACGGATAGAAGCGCTAGCCATGAAAATCCCCCTTGCCCGGCGTGACAAGGGGGACGATACCACCGGATTCTTTGACAAACTTTGACAAGACCGGGGGTTTCGATATTTATATGTCTCTGAACTGCTGTATTGGTGGAGCTGCCGGGAATCGAACCCGGGTCCTACGGCATTCCCTCAAGACTTCTCCGTGCGCAGTTCGCCTTGTCTCTACTCGGATCTCTCAGTCACGCGAACAAGCCGAGATGACGATCCCAGTCGCTGTTGGCTGTCCCGCTGAGTCCCGCGACCGGACTAAGCGGTGGATCCCTCTAGCTGATGCCAGGGTCCGGGCCGAGGGCGTTCCCGGTCTGACAGACACGCCGTCGCTTAGGCAGCGAGGGCGTAGTCGCGCTGATGAGAATCGGCGCTTAATTGGTTGCAATGACGCTTACGGTGGTCTCTTGCCTGCACCGGCACGCTTCCCTTGATTCGATGCGCGAAGTCGAAACCGTTCAGCCCCTCGCATCCCAACCGATGGCTCGGTCAGATTTCCAATGGTACGTGAGGGTAACGACAATTCGACAGCCGTTTATTCCGGTGCGTCCCTCGCATCGAGCCTGCGTCAGGATCGCCGTTTCGGCCGGAACCGCGATCTGAGCGCAGAGTCGATGAAAGCGCAGAGTCGATGAAAGCGCAGAGTCGATGAATCAGGCGCCGTCAGATGACGTAGTTGAGGTTCTCGACGATCCGGGCCCCGGCAGCGGTGTCACCGGCGTAGTCGACGCCTTCGGATCGCCCCGCCATCAGCGGCCGGCCGCCGGCGAGCCGGCTGAACTGCAACCCATCCAGGGTGATCGCGACGGTGGGCTCGGCCCCGCCGAAATCCTCGACCAGCGCCGCGCGCCCGTCCACCGCGACCCGGATCTGCCTCGACACCGGCCCGGTCAGGGTGATCAACACCCGGGAGCCCTCTGGGGCCTGCCCCTTCTTGGCCACTACGAAAGGCATGCTGGACACCATCTCATCGATCGCCAAGCGGCTGTCCGCACCGGCCAACTCGTCGTCGGTCGGGGCCCGGCCGACCGCGTCGCGGATATCGTGTTCGTGCATCCAGCAGTCAAAGATCCGTACCCGCATGAACCGGCCGTAGCTGTCCGGGCCGGCCGGGGTGAACGTCACGGTGTTCCACTCCTGCACCGGCATCGCCGACAGCATCGCCTTGCGGCGGGCGGTGACGTCGCGGAATGTGGCCAGCATGCTCGCCGGGGACTCGCCGCGCAGGTGTTCGACCCAGCGTTCGTTGAGCGCGCCGATGTCGTTGTGGACGTAGTCGCGGCCGGCCACCTCGACCTCCGGGGTCGGGGTACCGGCCAGCATGAGTTCGGTCCCGGCGATGTGAGCGACGACGTCGTGCACCGTCCACCCCGGCAGCGACGTCGGCGTCTGCCAGTCGTCGTCGGACAGGCCCGCCAGTAGGGCGTCGATGGCGTCCCAGGAGGCGAACAGTCCGGTCAGGACCTCGTCCTTGTCCAGCACGGTGCGCGGGCGATCGGAGCTGCTCATTGTCGCGATGCTAGTGCAGCGCGTTCACCGCCACCGCCACCGCCGGCGCCACACCGGTCAGAACGTGCCTTTGGCCCGTCGGCCCATTTCGCGGATCACTTCTCGTTGGGCGTCGCGGCGGGCGATGTCCTGCCGTTTGTCGTGGGCCTGCTTACCGCGGGCCAGCGCGAGTTCCACCTTGACCTTGCCGTCGGTGAAGTACATCGACAGCGGCACCAGCGTCAGGTTTCCGTCGCGGATCTTGCCCACCAGCATGTCGATCTGACGGCGGTGCAGCAGCAGTTTGCGGTTGCGCCGCGGCGGATGGTTGGTCCAGGTGCCGTGGTGATACTCCGGGATGTGCAGGTTGCGCAGCCACACCTCGCCGTCGTCGACGGTGGCGAACGCGTCGGCCATCGACGCGTTGCCGTCACGGAGGCTCTTGACCTCCGTACCGGTGAGCACCACGCCGGCCTCGAAGACCTCCAGGACCGAATAGTTATGCCGGGCTTTGCGATTGCTTGCGATGACGCGCTTGCCGCCCTTGGCGTCACCGGCCTTCTTCGCCGCCGCCGCTTTCCGCTCGGCCGATAACTTGGCCACGGTACTGCGCTACTTCCGCACGTACAGACGCAGCGTGACGTAGGCGGTGACGGCGGCCATCGCCACACCGACGACGAACATCGCCGGGGCGATGTAGAGGACATCCGCGTAGTCGATCCGGGCTATCAGATTGGCCTGGTAGAACTGGTTGAGGGCGTTGTCCAGGAACAGCGCCCGCACCACGATCAAGCCGACGATGGCCAGCACCACACCGACCGTCGCCGCCAACACCGCCTCCAGCAGGAACGGCAACTGGGTGTACCAGCGGGTGGCACCCACCATCCGCATGATCCCGATCTCGGTGCGGCGGGTGTAGGCCGCCACCTGAACCATGTTGGCGATCAACAGGATCGCGCTGATGGCCTGGACCACTGCGATGGCGAACGCGGCCCGGGACAACCCGTCGAGCACCGCGAACAGCCGGTCGATCAGATCCTTCTGGTTGAGAACATTGAGCACGCCGGGCTGACCCTGCATGGCGACGTCGAAGGCCTGGTTCTGTTCGGGGTCGTTGAGCTTGACGATGAACGAAGCAGGGAAGGAGTCCGGGCTGGCGACGTCCTTGTATTCCGGGAACTTGGTGACGGCGTCGTTGTAGGCCTCGTCCTTGTTGAGGAAGCGTACCGACTTCACGTCGTCGCGGGACTCGATCTGGGCGCGCAACGCTTTACACGGTTCGCTGTCACAAGTCGGGTCAGCCGCGGAGATGTCGTTGTTGAGGAACACCTGACTCTCGACGCGGTCGAGGTAGATGTCACGCGACTGGTCGGCGAGCCGGACCACCAGCAGCCCTCCGCCGAACAGCCCAATGGAGATCGCCGTCGTCAGGATCATCGCGATCGTCATGGTGACGTTGCGACGAAGGCCGGTGACGACCTCGTTGATCAGGAATCCTGCGCGCACCTCTACCGACCCATCCCGTAAACGCCGCGTTGCTCATCGCGGACCAGTCGGCCATGCGACAACTCGATCACCCGCTGGCGCATGGAGTCCACGATGTGGTGATCGTGGGTAGCCATCAGCACCGTGGTGCCGGTTCGGTTGATGCGGTCGAGCAGGTCCATGATCTCCCGGCTGGTCTCCGGGTCGAGGTTGCCGGTGGGCTCGTCGGCCAACAGCACCAGCGGCCGGTTGACGAACGCCCGGGCGATCGCGACCCGCTGTTGCTCACCGCCGGAGAGTTCACCGGGCATCCGGTTGGCTTTGCCGGACAGGCCCACCATGTCGAGCACCTCCGGCACCACCTTCTTGACCACGTCGGGCTGCTTGCCGATCACCTCCAGGGCGAACGCCACGTTCTCGGCCACCGTCTTCTGTTGCAACAGCCGGAAGTCCTGGAAGACGCAGCCGATCACCTGCCGCAGCTTGGGGATGTGCCGACCGGAGAGCTTGTTGACGTGGAACTTCGACACCTGGATCTCACCGGAGGTCGGCGTCTCCTCGGCCAACAGCAGGCTGATGAAGGTGGACTTGCCCGAGCCGGACGGTCCAATGAGGAAAACGAATTCACCCTTATCGATCTTCAGGCTGACGTCGTCCAAGGCAGGGCGCGTCGACGCCTTGTACTGCTTGGTGACATGGTCAAGGGTGATCATCACGGGTCGCAAGTGTAGTCCGCACAGCCGCCGCTACTGCGGCGACGCTGCCGGAGTCGACGGCAGGGCAGGAACCGGAATCGGCGTCGACGGCCCCGCTGCACCGGTCTCCGGGGTGGGCGAGGGGCTTGGGGTACCGGCGGTGGGCTCGTCAGGAGCCGCACTGGACGACGGTGCCGTCGGTTCCGGCTGAGTCGAGGCACTGGACGGCGCCGCGGGGGTGCCCGACGGGGTCGGCGAACCCGTCGTGGTCGGCGCCCCCGAGGTGGTCGGTGCCGTAGTCGGCGACGTCGGCGTGGTGGTGGGCGTGGTGGTCGGCGTCGTGGTCGGCGTCGTGGTCGGCGTCGTCGGCTCCGTCGGGTTGATCATCACGTCGGTGCGCGGTGCCCAGGTGTAGGCCGGGTCCGGGATGAAGCCGGGCGGCACCACGTCGAAGGCCGGTACCTGCGGGGGCGGCTCGGGGGCCGGCTGATACGTCGAATGCAGCCACCAGACGGCCAGGAACGCCAGCACCAACGCGATCGTGGAGGTGCGGATCCGCCCGCCCAGCAGATAGCCGGGAAAGGCGCGGTCCTGCCGATCGCCGACGTCGGTCATCCGACCGACCCCGGCGTCGGCGCCAGCACAGTGGTCTCCACCGTCGTCACGATGCCGGCGCGGTTCAACGCCCGCACGACCAGCAATCGCAGCCGTCGGCCTGCCTCGAATTGCTTACCGGGCAGGGTTCGGGCCACCATCCGCAGATTGACGGTCCCCACCTCGATACTCTCCACGCCCATCAGTTCCGGTTTGTCCAGCAGCAGGACGCTCAGTTCGGGGTCGTGCAGCGCGTCCTCGCATACTTTGTCGAGCACCTCGTGCACGACGACGAGGTCGGTGCCCGGCTGCAGCGGGATATCCACCACGGCGCGGGCCCATTCCTTCGACAGGTTGAGCGTCTTGAAGATCTGGCCGTTGGAGATCGTGTACAGCTCGCCGTCGGCGGTGCGAAGCTTGGTGACCCGCAGCGTCACTTCCTCGACGGTGCCCATCGCCGTGCCGCTGGTTCCCATGGTCAGCTCAACCAGGTCGCCCAGACCGTACTGCCGTTCGGTGATGATGAAAAAGCCAGACAGCAGGTCCTGCACCACCCGCTGCGCGCCGAAACCCAGCGCCGCGCCGAGCACCGCCGCCGGGGCCACCAGCGAACTGACCGGGATGTTCAGGACGTCGGTGATCTGGATGAAGACCATGACGCCCAGCAGGGCGATCGCGACATAGGACACCACCGAGGCGACCGCTTGGCTGTGCTTGATGGCTTCGGAGCGCACCAGAGCGTCGCTCCTGGCGAAGCGGGCGTCGATGCGCCCGCTGATCCGCTGCGCGACCCAGGTGATGAACCGGCCTGCCAGCAGTCCGCCGATGAGCAGCATCGCAATCTGCGCTCCGCTGCTCCGGACCCACTCACCGACGGCGCCGTCCCACAAGTCCCGCCAGGTCTGGGCGGCCGAGAAAGCCGCTATGTCAGTCGTCATCACGTCGATTGCGCCACCGGATTCCCGCTTCCAGGAATCCGTCGATGTCCCCATCCAGGACGGCCGCAGGATTACCGACCTCGTAGTCGGTCCGCAGATCCTTGACCATTTGGTAAGGGTGCAGAACGTAGGAGCGCATCTGGTTGCCCCAGGAACTGCCGCCATCCCCCTTGAGGGCGTCGAGTTCGGCGCGTTCTTCCTGCCGCTTGCGTTCCAGCAGTTTGGCCTGGAGCACCCGCATCGCAGAAACCTTGTTCTGCAGCTGCGACTTTTCGTTCTGGCAGGTCACCACGATACCGGTCGGGATGTGGGTGAGTCGAACCGCAGAGTCGGTGGTGTTCACCGATTGCCCGCCCGGACCGCTGGACCGGTAGACGTCCACCCGCAGGTCGGTTTCCGGGATCTCGATGTGGTCGGTGGTTTCCACCACGGGCAGCACCTCGACTTCGGCGAACGACGTCTGCCTGCGGCTTTGGTTGTCGAACGGGCTGATCCGCACCAGCCGGTGGGTGCCCTGCTCCACCGAGAGGGTGCCGTAGGCGTACGGGGCGTGCACCGCGAAGGTCGCGCTCTTGATGCCGGCTTCCTCGGCGTAGGACGTGTCGAACACCTCAACCGGGTAGTCGTGTTGCTCAGCCCACCGGATGTACATCCGCAGAAGCATCTCGGCCCAGTCGGCGGCGTCCACCCCGCCGGCGCCGGAACGGATGTTGACCAGCGCCTCACGCTCGTCGTACTCCCCGGACAGCAGGGTGCGGACCTCCATCGCCTCGATGTCGGTCTTGAGCGTCTTCAGTTCGGCGTCGGCCTCGGCGAGGGCTTCCGAACCGCTGGCGCCGGCTTCCTCGGCGGCCAACTCGTAGAGCACCGGCAGGTCGTCGAGGCGGCCGCGCAGCGCCTGCACCCTGCGCAGTTCGCCCTGGGTGTGCGACAGCTCACTGGTCACCCGCTGGGCGCGGCTCTGGTCATCCCACAGATTGGGGTCCGACGCCTCGTGTTCGAGCTTCTCGATCCGGGTTTTGAGGGCGTCGACGTCGAGCACCCGCTCCACCGTCGTCAGGGTGGCGTCGAGCGCCGCGATCTCTGCCTGCCGGTCGGTGTCCACGGGATCTCACGTTACCGGCGAGGACGCCGCGGTGATTACCATCCCAGGATGCGTCCTTACTATGTCGCAATCGTCGGCGCGGGGCCTTCCGGCTATTTCGCAGCCGCCTCGCTGCTGCGTTTCGCTGATTCCTCGGTCGCCGCCGGCGGCGCCGACGTCCACATCGACATGCTCGAAATGCTTCCCACCCCATGGGGTTTGGTTCGCTCGGGGGTTGCCCCGGACCACCCGAAGATCAAGTCGATCAGCCGCACCTTTGAAAAGACCGCCGCCGACCCCCGGTTCCGGTTCTTCGGCAATATCGCGGTGGGCCGCGACGTGTCGGCCGACGAGCTGTCCCAGCGCTACGACGCGGTGGTCTACGCCGTGGGCACCCAATCTGATCGGGCCCTGGGCATCCCCGGCGAGGACCTGCCGGGCAGTGTGGCCGCGGTCGACTTCGTCGGCTGGTACAACGCTCACCCGCACTTCGCCGAGATGTTCCCCGACATCTCCAGCGGCCGGGCGGTGGTGATCGGAAACGGCAACGTCGCGATCGACGTCGCCCGGATCCTGGTCACCGATCCCGATGTGCTGGCCGGCACCGACATCGCTGACCATGCGCTGGACGCCCTGCGTCAGCGCGGCGTGTCCGAGGTGGTCATCGTGGGCCGGCGCGGTCCGCTGCAGGGCGCGTTCACCACCCTGGAACTGCGCGAACTCGGCGAACTTGACGGGGTGGAGGTGGTCGTCGATCCCGATGACCTGGCGGGCATCTCCGACGAAGACGCCGCAGCCGCCGGCAAGACCGTTGCCGCCAACATCAAGGTGCTGCGCGGGTACGCCGAGAAGACCGCGCAGAGGTCCGCCGAGAAGGGGGACGACGGCGCGGAAGGCCTGCGGCGCATCGTGTTCCGGTTCTTCGCCTCGCCGATTGAGATCACCGGCAACGATCGGGTCGACGCCATCGTGCTGGGCCGCAACGAACTGTTCACCGACGAGCACGGCCGCCTGGTGGCCCGCGACACCGGCCAGCGCGAGACCCTGCCGGCCCAGTTGGTGGTGCGCGCGGTGGGCTACCGGGGGGTGGCCCTTCCCGGGCTGCCGTTCGACGAGCGCTCCGGCACCATCCCGCACGCGGAGGGCCGGATCAGCGACCGGGCCGGCGAGTACGTCGTCGGCTGGATCAAGCGTGGGCCGTCCGGGGTGATCGGCACCAACAAGAGCGACTCCCAGGACACCGTGGACACCCTGATCGCCGACCTGGCGTCGGCGCAGTTGGCCGAGGTCGGGCCAGACTACGCCGACGAGCTGGCCCGCTGGCTGGTCGAACGGCAGCCCGAGCTGGTCACCGACGAGCACTGGCAGCGCATCGACGCCCATGAGCGCTCGGCGGGCGAGCAGCATGGCCGGCCTCGGCGCAAACTGGTCCGGGTGGCCGACATGCTGCAGGTCGCGCAGGGGTAGCCCCCGCGCTGCCCTCCGCTGGACTTCCGTAATCCCGCCCTGAGCGTGCGGTTTCGTACGCGACACGCCGCTGTCGGCGTCTCAGAACGCACACTCGAGCGGGAGGAACGGGTCAGTTCTGCGGCGGGGCCGGCGGCATCGGCGGGACGGGCCCGGGCGGCACCGGCGGGCCCGGCGGCATGGGCGGGCCCGGCGGCATGGGCGGCACCGGCGGCATGGGCGGGCCCGGCGGCATCGGCGGTGGCTCCGGCGGGGCGAAGAACCACTTGTCCGGGTTCTTCGGCGAGTAGACCACCGGGATCAGCTGGCCCATCGTCGGCCAGTTGGCGGTGTCGACGGCCATCTGCTGGTACACCACATGCTCGTTCACCGTGGGTCCGTTGATCACGCCGCTGATGGTGACGAACTGCTCCCCGGGGACGTCAGGCCGCGGACTGACCCCGGTCACCAGCAGCGTGCCCTGCGCCATCTCCCCGCGGGGCCCGCGCTTGCCCATCAACCGGGGTCCGATCAGCAGGGCCAGCGCACCGACAATGAGCAACATCACCGCGAATTCCATCACCGGCCCATGGTAGGACTGCAGCCATGACGGCCGCGCCGGAAGACCTCGAGTTGGCGCTAGCCCTGGCCGCCCGCGCCGACGCCATCACCGCCGACCGGTTCGGGGCGCTGGATCTCCGGGTCGACCACAAACCGGACCTGACCCCGGTGACCGACGCCGACGAGGCGGTCGAGGCCGCCCTGCGCGACGTGTTGGCCCGGGAACGTCCCGGCGACGCGATCCTGGGTGAAGAGCAGGGCGGGACGGCGACCTTCGACGGCCGCCAGTGGGTGGTCGACCCGATCGACGGCACCAAGAACTTCGTGCGTGGAGTTCCGGTATGGGCCAGCCTGATCGCGCTGCTCGACGATGGCGTCCCCATCGTCGGCGTCGTCAGCGCGCCGGCCTTGAACCGGCGCTGGTGGGCCGGACGCGGCATCGGCGCCTTCGCCGCCGTCGGTGACGGCCCGGCACGGCGACTGTCGGTGAGCGCGGTGCCCGATCTGGGGTCGGCCAGCCTGTCCTTTTCCAGCCTGTCCGGATGGGCCGAGCGGGGACTGCGGGAGAAGTTCGTCGCACTCACCGACGCGGTGTGGCGGGTCCGGGCCTTCGGCGACTTCTACTCCTACTGCCTGCTCGCCGAGGGCGCGGTGGACATCGCCGCCGAACCGGAGGTCAAACTGTGGGACCTCGCCCCGCTGGACCTGCTCGTCCGGGAGGCCGGCGGCACCTTCACCAACCTCGACGGGGCACCCGGACCGCACGGCGGGAGTGCGGTGGCCACCAATGGTCTGCTGCACCGGGCCGTGCTCGACGCGCTGTGAGCTTGGTTACAGAATCCGGCTACCTTACTCGGGAGTAAGATACGGTCGCAGAACCCACTCCCGCTCCCCCGAGGCAGCCGCGATGACCAACACCCTTCCGTCCCGAACCAGTCGCGCCCGCCAGAGTGCCGTCGGGCAGCGCCACCCCAAGCGATCCCCCCTCGATCTCGGGATGGGACTTCTGACCCCCCTGCTGGGCAGTGAATTCCTGGACCGCCACAACCTGCGCGGCCCACTGAACCGGGCCCTCAAGTTCGGCGTTAAGCACGGCTTCTCTGCCGCCGGGGCCTCGACCCGGCAGTTCAAGAAAATCCAGGGGGTCGGCAAGCCCGCCACCCGTTTGGAGCCCAGCACCGCCGACTACTTCGACCTCACCCCCGACGACGATCAGAAAATGATCGTCGAGACGGTCAAGGAGTTCGCCGAGGAGATCCTGCGCCCGGCCGCCCGCGACGCCGACGACGCCGCCACCTACCCCAGCGACCTCATGTCCAAAGCCGCCGAACTGGGCGTCACGGCCATCAAGGTCCCCGAGGAGTTCGACGGTATCGCCGAAGCACGCACGACCGTCACCAATGCCCTTGTCGCCGAGGCACTCTCCTATGGCGATATGGGCCTGGCCCTGCCGATCCTGGCCCCCGGCGGGGTGGCTTCCGCGCTCACCCACTGGGGCAGTGCCGACCAGCAGGCCACCTACCTCACCGAGTTCGCCGGAGACCGGGTGCCGCAGGCCTGCCTGGCCATCACCGAGCCGCAGCCGCTGTTCGACCCCACCATGCTCAAGACCACCGCGGTCCGCACACCCAGCGGCTACCGCCTGGAAGGGGTGAAGTCCCTGGTTCCGGCCGCGGCCGATGCCGAATTGTTGGTCGTGGCAGCACAACTCAACGGCAAGCCGGCCATGTTCATCGTCGAGGCCGACTCCCGTGGACTCAGCGTCACGACCGACCGCAGCATGGGCCTGCGGGCCGCCGCCCTCGGCCGGGTCGAACTGGACGCGGTATCGGTGCCACTGTCGGCCCGCCTCGGAGAGACCGACGCCGCCGACGCCGACCTGGCCCGGAGCTACTCCGAAGCCATTGCCTTGTCCCGGCTGGGCTGGGCCGCTCTGGCCGTGGGTACCGCACATGCGGTGCTGGACTACGTGATTCCCTACGTCAAGGAGCGCGAGGCGTTCGGGGAACCGATCGCGCGGCGCCAGGCGGTGGCCTTCATGTGCGCCAACATCGCGATCGAACTCGACGGGCTGCGGCTGATCACCTGGCGCGGGGCCGCCCGCGCCGATCGCGGACTGCCCTTCGCCCGGGAGGCGGCGCTGGCCCGGAAGTTGGGCGCCGACAAGGGAATGCAGATCGGCCTGGACGGTGTGCAGCTACTCGGCGGACACGGATTCACCAAGGAGCACCCGGTCGAGCGCTGGTACCGCGATCTGCGGGCCATCGGCGTCGCCGAGGGTGTCGTCGTCCTCTAACTCACCCAGACCGAGAGGGAACCGTCATGGCCATCAATCTGGAACTCCCCCGCAAACTCCAGGCCGTCGTCGAGATGGGGCATAAGGGCGCCGCGGAGATCTTCCGCCCGATATCGCGCAAGTACGACCTCAACGAGCACGCCTACCCGGTCGAACTGGACACCGTCGCGAGCCTTTTCGAAGGAATCTCCGACGCCAAGACCATCTCCTTCGCCGGCACCGACGCGTTCCGCGACGCCGAAGACGGCCCGAAGGGAAACATCAACGGCGGCAACATGTCCGCTCTCCTCAACGCTCTGGAGGTCGCCTGGGGCGACGTCGGGCTGCTGCTGTCCATCCCCCGCCAGGGACTGGGCAACGCCGCGATCTCCGGAGTGGCCACCGACGAACAACTGCAGCGCCTCGGCACCGGGATCTGGGCGGCGATGGCGATCACCGAGCCGTCCTTCGGTTCGGACTCCGCCGCGGTGAGCACGACGGCGGTGCGCGACGGCGATGAGTACGTCATCAACGGCGAGAAAATCTACGTCACCGCCGGGGCGCGGGCCTCCCACATCGTGGTGTGGGCCACGCTGGACAAATCCAAGGGCCGCGCGGCGATCAAGTCGTTCATCGTGCCCCGCGACCATCCCGGTGTCACCGTCGAACGCCTCGAGCACAAGCTGGGCATCAAGGCCTCCGACACCGCCGCGATCCGCTTCGACAACGTTCGTATCCCCAAGGGAAACCTGCTCGGCAGCCCGGAGATCCAGGTGGATAAGGGCTTCGCCGGGGTGATGGAGACCTTCGACAACACCCGGCCCATCGTGGCCGCGATGGCCATCGGGGTGGCCCGTGCCGCGCTGGAGGAACTCCGCGAGATCCTCACCAAGGCCGGGGTCGAGATCTCCTACGACAAGCCGGTGCACGCCCAGAGCGCGCCGGCCGCGGAGTTCCTGCGGATGGAAGCTGAGTGGGAGTCGGCCTACCTGCTGACTTTGCGGTCGGCCTGGCAGGCCGACAACGGCATCCCCAACTCCAAGGAAGCCTCGATGGGAAAGGCCAAGGCAGCCCGGGTGGGCAGCGATATCACCCTCAAGGCCGTCGAATTGGCTGGTACTACCGGCTATTCCGAGCAGATGCTGCTGGAGAAGTGGGCGCGGGACTCGAAGATCCTGGACATCTTCGAAGGCACCCAGCAGATCCAGTTGCTCGTGGTGGCGCGTCGCCTGCTGGGGCTGAGTTCAGCCGAGCTGAAGTAGTCGCCCGCCGAGATCTTGATGAACGCCAACGCATATGAAAGCGGGCCGCCGGCTGATGCCGACGGCCCGCTTTCGTGGCCTGCTAGCCGCCCTGCTGAGGCGTCGCGCCGAGAACCCGCTGCAGGTCGGGCTTCATCGCCTGAAGCTCACGACCCCAGTAGGCCCATGCGTGGGTGCCGTTGTCGGGGAAGTTGAACACGCCGTTGCGGCCGCCCGCGGCGAGGTAGTTGTCGCGGAAGGTGCGGTTGGTGCGGATGGTCAGGCCCTCCAGGAAGGTGGCCGGCACGTCGCCGCCACCGAGCTCGTTGGGCTGGCCGTTGCCGCAGTAGATCCACAGCCGGGTGTTGTTGCCGACCAGTCGGGGGATCTGCTCCATCGGGTCGTTGCGCTTCCAGGCCGGATCGCTGGACGGGCCCCACATGTCGTTGGACTTGTAGCCGCCGGCGTCACCCATCGAGATGTTGATCAGACCGGGCCACCAGCCCTCGGAGGGGTTCAGGAAGCCCGACATCGAGCCGGCATAGATGAACTGCTGGGGGTGCCAGGCCGCCAGGGTCAGCGACGCGGAGCCGGCCATCGACAGGCCGATCGCGGCGCTGCCGGTCGGCTTGACCTGCTTGTTGGCCGCCAGCCAGGCCGGCGCCTCCTGGGTCAGGAAGGTCTCCCACTTGTAGGTCGAGCAGCCGGCCTTGCCGCAGGCCGGCCGGTACCAGTCGGAGTAGAAGCTGGACTGCCCGCCGACCGGCATCGAGATCGACAGGCCGGAGTCCAGGTACCACTCGAAGGCCTGGGTGTTGATGTCCCAGCCGTTGTAGTCGTCCTGCGCCCGCAGACCGTCAAGCAGCCAGACGTTCGGCGAGTTGGGGCCGCCGCTCTGGAACTGGACCCGGATGTTCTTGCCCATCCCGGGCGACGGCACGTCCAGGTACTCGACGGGCAGGCCGGGGCGCGAGAAAGCGCCCGCGGTGGCTGACCCACCGGCCAGGCCGATCAGGCCCGGCAGAGCCGCCGCGGCTGTCGCCGCAACAGCAAAACGGCGTGACCAACCACGCACCTTGTCGGAGACGGAACTCACCAATCCACCCCAGCTTTCTGTTGCACGGATTGTCTGTTTAAGAAACGAGTAAAACATGCCGTTTATCGCTGATGAAATCGTGGGCGTTACGGCTGTGCCCCTCCTGAGCCCGAACTCCCTTGTCGCGGCGCCTGGGTAAAACTAATGTCAGCTTCAGTTTCTGGCCGTCACATGCCTCGGGAGCACCTATGGAATCCTTCGTTCACCTGCGCAAAGGCAACACACCCCGGCGGCTGCACGCCGACCTGGACGGGCTGAAGGACGACGAACTGGGCCGCGGCGGATTTACCGGCCGAACCGCGAATTTTTTCCGGCGACACGACCCGACCGACTACCGCGCCTCCGGGCCGCTGCGCCCGATCGACGTGCTGTCCGACCAACTCAAGCCCGGCGACGCCACTGATGCAGCCGGGGCGCCGCTGCTGCTGTTCTCCAACCCGGACTGCCGCATCCTGCTCAGCCGGCGCGCCGAGCCGATGCCGTTCTACGCCCGCTGGGTCGACGGTGACCTGCTGTGCTTCGTCCACCAGGGCCAGGGCCGGCTGGAGACCGAGTTCGGACCGCTGGACTACCGGACCGGGGACTGGGTGTACCTGCCCAAAGGGTGCACCTGGCGGCAGGTGCCGACCGGCGGGCAGGAGCACAGCGACCCGGGGACAAATCCCGGCGGGCAGGAGCACAGCGACCCGGGGACAAATCCCGGCGGGCAGGAGCACAGCGACCCGGGGACAAATCCCGGCGGGCAGGAGAGCACCTGGCTGATGATCGAGGCCACCGACGAGTTCCGCACCCCGGCGCCGGGGCCGCTGGGCCGACACTGGCCCTTCGACCCGGCCCAGGTCGTCATTCCCGAACCGGCTGAGGTCGACGACGGCCCGCAGGAAGCCGGGGAGTACGAGGTGCGACTGTTCCACCGGCCGGTGGACGACGTGCAGACGACGTCGCTGTTCTATCCGCACACCCCGCTGGACGTGGTGGGCTGGCGTGGGGACAACTTCCCGTTCGTCTTCAACATCGACGACTACAACGTCGTCACCTCCGACAGCGTGCACCTGCCGGCCATGGTGCATCTGTTCATGGAGGCGACCGGCGTCTACGTCTGCAACTTCCTGCCCAAACCCGCCGAGGGTGTCGCGGGCACCGAGCGCACACCCTGGTATCACCGCAACGTCGACTTCGATGAGATCGCGTTCTTCCACGGCGGGTCGCTGTACGGGATCCCGATGCCGCCCGGTTTGATCAGCCACGCCCCGCAGGGCGTGCACCACGGCGCACCCGAGAAGGCCCGGGAACGGGCCCGCCGCAAGTTCGACGACTACCGCAGCGTGGACTGGAAGGTGATCGCGGTGGACACCCGGCGGCGGTTGGTGCCCTCGCCCGAGGTCCTCGCCGCGGATCTTGGTCAGCATTCGTGAAATACGACCGCATCCCGTATCTGGTTGCCTTCCAGAACGATTCGGGTATCCGGGACGTCTACGGCGGGCTGGCCGAGATCGTCGTCCTGGAGTGTCATCTGCTCAGGCCGGAAGTACCGTCAGAGACGGTGCTGGTCTTCATGCACCCGATCGGCGGCGGCGCCTACCTACCCATGGTCAACGCGCTGGCCCGCGCCGGTCACCACGTCATCTACGCCGGCAGCCGATTCCGCGGCACCGACTCCGCACTGGTGATGGAGAAGGTCGTCCAGGACCTCGGCGAGGTGATCCGCGACGCCCGGGGCCGGCTGGGCTACTCCAAGGTGGTGCTGGCCGGGTGGAGCGGCGGCGGGTCGCTGTCGCTGTTCTACCAGCAGCAGGCCCAGCAGCCGACGCTGACCTCCAGTCCCGCCGGCGACGGACCGGACCTGACCACACTCGGGCTGATCCCCGCCGACGCGGTGATGCTGCTGGCCGCCCACATCAGTAGGCACGGCACCCTGACCGAGTGGCTGGACGCCTCGATCCTCGACGAGTCCGACCCGACCCGCCGCGAGCCGGAGCTGGACCTCTACGACCCGGACAACCCGCACCAGCCGCCCTACTCCCCGGAGTTCCTGGACCGTTACCGGCAGGCCCAGATCGACCGCAACCGGCGCATCACCGCCTGGGTGAAAAACCAACTCGCCGAACTAGAGTCGCGCGGCCGGGGTGATGAGGAGTTCTGCTTCGTGGTGCACGGGACGATGGCCGACCCGCGCTGGCTCGACCCCACCGTCGACCCCAACGACCGGGCTCCGGGAACCTGCTATCTGGGCGATCCGCGGGTGGTCAACAACTCCCCCGTCGGCTTGGCCCGGTTCTGCTCACTGCGAAGCTGGTTGTCGCAGTGGAGCTATGACGACGCCCGCGCCGACGGGGTGGCCTGCGGTCGCGATCTCGCCGTGCCGGCCCTGGTGATCGGCAACCTCGCTGATGATGCCTGCACCCCCAGCCACACCCGGCGGCTGTTCGAGGCGATCGGCCACCCCGACAAGGAGATGCACGAGATCCCCGGCGCCAACCACTACTACTCCGGACCCGATCAGAAGCAGACGCTGGCCCAGGCGGTGGATGTGATCACCGATTGGCTTACCCGCCATGGCTTTGCGGCGGCCGCATGAGCCAGCCGGGAGCTCTCGACGGGGTTCGTGTCATCGAGGTGGGAACGCTGATCTCCGGGCCGTTCGCCGGCCGACTGCTCGGCGACATGGGCGCCGAGGTCATCAAGATCGAACCGCCCGGCGCACCCGACCCGCTGCGAACCTGGGGGCAGGCCGAAGTCGACGGGCACCACTTCTTCTGGACCATCCACGCCCGCAACAAGAAAGCCGTCACCCTCAACCTGCGTGAGCCTCGAGGCCGCGAACTGTTCCTCGACCTCGTCGAACGCTCCGACATCATCGTGGAGAACTTCCGGCCGGGCACTCTGGAGAAGTGGAATCTGGGCTATGACGTTCTGCGCGAACGCAACCCGGGCATCATCCTGGTGCGGGTGTCCGGGTACGGGCAGACCGGTCCGGACGCGCACAAGGCGGGCTACGCCTCGGTGGCCGAGGCAGTGTCGGGTCTTCGCCATATGAACGGTTTTCCCGGCGGACCCCCGCCGCGGCTGGCGCTGTCCCTGGGTGACAGCCTGGCCGGCATGTTCGCCGCCCAGGGCGCGTTGGCGGCGCTGTACCGGCGCTCGGTCACCGGGGAGGGTCAGGTGGTCGACGCGGCGCTGACCGAGGCCTGCCTGGCGATCCAGGAGTCGACGATCCCCGACTACGACGTCGGTGGTGTGGTGCGTGGTCCGTCCGGCACCCGGCTGGACGGGATCGCGCCCTCGAACATCTACCGCAGCGCCGACGGCAGCTACGTGGTGATCGCCGCCAACCAGGACACCGTCTTCCGTCGGCTGTGCGCCGCGATGGATCAGCCCGACCTTGCCACCGACCCCAGGTTCGTCGACCATGGGGCGCGGGGGCGCAACCAAGACGAGTTGGACGCCATCATCGGCGCCTGGGCCGCCACCCGGCAACCCGGCGAGATCATCGAAACCCTCAGCGCCGCAGGGGTGATTGCCGGACCGATCAACACCGTCGCCGAAGTAGTCCGCGACCCGCAACTGCGTGCCCGCGGCATGCTGGTCGAGCACTACGACGAGCGCACCGGTCGGACCGTGCTGGGCCCCGGTGTGATCCCGGCGCTGTCGGCCTCCCCCGGTGGGGTCCGTAATGCCGGTTCGGCCCGGCCCGGTCAGCACAACGCCGAGGTCTACGGCCACCTACTGGGTCTGACCGCCGAGGAGATCGCCGCGCTGATCGAACAAGGAGTGCTGTGAACACGCACGTCACCATCCGAGAAGTCGCCCTGCGCGACGGACTGCAGATCGAAGCGCCGATCCCGTTGTCGGCCAAACTGGAACTGCTCGCCGCCATCGCCGCCACCGGGGTCCGCGAGGTCGAGGCGACCGCCTTCGTCTCCCCCTCGAAGGTCCCGGCTCTGGCCGACGCACCCGAATTGGCCGCCGCACTCGCCGATTACCCCGACATCGAATTCTCCGCTCTGGTGGCCAGCCCGAACGGCGCCCGGCGCGCCATCGCCGCCGGCTTTCGCTCGCTGGAATACGTGGTCTCCGCCGCCGACGGGCACAGCCGGGCCAATGTCGGGCGCAGCAGTGCCGAGGCCACCGCCCAGATCGCCGACATCACCGCCATCGCCCACGATGCCGCAACCAGCGTCGAGGTAATCATCGCCACCTCGTGGGACTGCCCGTTCGACGGCCCCACCCCCGCTCAGCGGGTGCTCGACGTCGTCGACGCCGCGTGCGAATTCGGAGCCGACCGGATCGCCATCGCCGACACCATCGGCACCGCCACTCCGGGACGGGTCGCCGACCTGGTGGCCCAGGTGCTGCCGCGGGTCGGCCAGCGGCCCCTCGGCGCGCACTTCCACAACACCCGCGGCTGCGGCCTGGCCAGCGCCTGGGCGGCGGTGAGCGCCGGAGTCACCCGCCTGGACTCTTCGGTGGGGGGGCTGGGCGGGTGCCCGTTCGCCCCGGGAGCAAGCGGCAACATCGCCACCGAAGATCTGGTGTATCTGCTGCGCGACAGCGGAATCGACGTCGACGTCGACCTGGACGCCGCCGTTGACGCCGCGCGGGTGGCCCAGTCGGTGGTGGGCCACCCCCTGCCCAGCGCGCTGCTGCGCGCAGGCGACCGGATGCACGGCTGAGGAAGCGATGGGCGCTCGGACGCTGTCCACCAAAGGCCTGCAAACCCGGCAGGCCATTGAAGATGCCGCCCGGAAACTATTCGGGCAGCGCGGGTTCCACGGCACTACCCTGGCCGACATCACCGCCGAGGCCGGTAAGTCCCCCGCCGTGTTCTACCGGTATTTCGACGACAAGGAAGATCTACTGGCCTCGCTGGCGGAGTCGTTCCTGAAGTCCCTCCGCGATGAAGTCGTGGAGTTTCCGAAGGTCCCCGACGAGGGTGACTTCTTCATCTCGACGGTCACCACATACTGGACGACGTTCAAACCCAACATCGGCATCATGGTCGCCATCGACCAACTCGCCGCCACCGAGCCTCGTTTCGCCCTGCTGCAGCAGCAGTTCCGGCGCTTCGGAATCGACATCATCGGCTCGTCGGTGCGAACCGCACAGCGAGACGGCTACGGGACCGAACTGAACGCCGATCACGTCGCCCTGGCGATCGCGCTGCTTTTCGAGCGGTTCACCAGCGTAAGCCTGTGGGAGGGCCTGTCCGATGACGCCGCCGTCACCACGCTGTCCACGATCTGGCGGAAGACCCTCTACGGCCAGCCTCTGGAAATTTTCTCGTGAAGGAGACCTGAGTGGATTTCACACTGCCTGAACATCTTCCGGCCGTGCTGGCCGAGATGGACGCCTTCATCGAAGCGGAGATCAAGCCGCTGGAACGCGAACATATGCAGTACTTCGACCGCCGGCGAGAGTTCGCCCGCACCGATCTAGACAACGGCGGGGTACCGCGGCGCGAGTGGGAGGATCTGCTCGACGAGATGCGCCGGAAGGCCGACGCCGCCGGCTGGCTGCGCTACGGCCTGCCGGCCAAGTTCGGTGGCCGCGACGGCACCAACCTCGACATGGCAGTGATCCGGGAACACCTGGCACACAAAGGCCTTGGGCTGCACAACGACCTGCAGGACGAGTCCTCCATCGTCGGGAACTTCCCGCAGGTCATCATGATGGACCGGTTCGGCACCGCCGAGCAGAAGCGGGACTGGATCGAGGCCATGCTGACCGGACACCGATCCATGGCGTTCGGCCTAACTGAGCCGCTACACGGCAGCGACGCCACCTGGCTGGAGACCACGGCCGTCCGCGACGGTGCGACCTGGGTGATCAACGGTTCCAAACGGTGGAACACCGGGGTGCACCGCGCCACCCACGATCTGGTGTTCGCCCGCACCTCCGGGGATCCCGGTCAGGCGCTCGGAATCACCGCGTTCCTGGTGCCCTGCGACGCCGAGGGTTTCGAGGTGCCCTATTACTGGTGGACGTTCAACATGCCGTCGGACCACGGCGAGGTGGAACTGACCAACGTGCGGGTACCCGCCGACGCGGTCCTCGGGGAGGTGGACCGCGGCCTGGAGGTCGCCCAGACCTTCCTGCACGAGAACCGGATTCGGCAGGCCGCCAGCAGCCTGGGAGCGGCGCAGTACTGCATCGACCGGGCGGTCGACTACGCCGGCACGCGGGTCACCTTCGGCAAACCTTTGGCGGTCAATCAGGCCGTCCAGTGGCCGCTGGTGGAACTGCAGACCGAAGCGCAGATGGTGCGACTGCTGGTGTACTACGCCGCCTGGGAGTTGGACCGCAACCACCACCTGGAGGTGTCCGACAAGGTGTCGATGGCCAATTACCGCGCCAACCGGTTGGTGTGCGATGCCGCCGACCGGGCCATGCAGATCCACGGCGGGATCGGCTACAGCCGCCACGAACCGTTCGAGCACATCTACCGCCATCACCGCCGGTATCGCATCACCGAAGGCGCCGAGGAGATCCAGATGCGCCGGGTTGCGCAGCGCATGTTCAAGTTCGGCCGCGGGTGAACGATCAACTGGCGCAGAAACTTCACGCGGTGCTTCGTCCGGTGCTCGGCGACGACGTCGCCGTGGCGAACCTGCGCCTGCTGACCGGCGGCGCCAGCCGGATGACTTACGCCTTCGACGCGGTGACCGGCACCCTGCGGCGGCCACTGATCCTGCGCGCCGCACCGCTGGAGGGTTCCGAACACTTCGCCGGCATGGAACTGGAGGCGGCGGCCCAGTCCGCGGCCGCCGACGCCGGCGCACCGGTGCCCCACATCCTGGTCGCCTCGGATTCGGTTGCAGCGCTGGGGAATCCATTCCTGATCTGCGATGAGATCGCCGGCGAGACGATCGTCCGCCGCATCAAGCGGCACCTGGACGACCCCCACAACGAAGGGGCCCGCGCCCGCCTGCTGGCCCAGTGCGGGCAGGCGCTTGCCGCCATCCACCGCGCCCGCACCGACGCGGCCGGCCTGGCCGAGCAGGATTCACTGGCGGACTGCCGGCAGCGCATCGACGACATGGGCGACACCACGGCCACCTTCGAGTGGGCCTTCCGGTGGCTGGCGGCGCACCGGCCGGCGGCCACAGCCCCCGCACTGGTGCACGGCGACTTCCGGATGGGCAACCTGATCGTCGACGGTTCCACCCTGGCCGCCGTGCTCGACTGGGAACTGGTGCACATCGGCGACATCCACGAGGACCTGGCCTGGTTCTGCATCCGGGCCTGGCGGTTCGGCGCCCCCGCCGACTTGGCCGCCGGCGGCCTGGGCAGCATCGACGATCTCGTGTCGGCCTACGAACGGGCCGACGGGGCGACCGTCGACCGGGCGGCGCTGCACTGGTGGATGGTGCTGGGCACCCTGCGGTGGGGAATGATCTGCCGCTATCAGGCCGAGCGGCATCTGTCCGGGCAGACCCGGTCGGTGGAACTGGCCGCGATCGGGCGCCGAGTGTGCGAGACCGAGTGGGACATCCTCGATCTGCTCGAGGAGGCGCTGTGAGCGGCCCTTACCCGCACGGCCGGCCCACCGCGGCTGAACTGGTCGCCGCGGTGGCGGAGTTCCTCGACGACGAGGTGCGCGCGGCCACGTCGGGGGCGGTGAACTTCCACGCCCTGGTGGCGGCCAACGCGCTGCGCATCGTGGAACGGGAACTGCTCGACGAGTCCGCCGGTGCACAGCAGGGGTTGAGCGCCTTGGGGTTTGCCGACGAGGCTGGCCTCGCGGCGGCGATTCGACGCGGCGAACTCGACGGCCACCCGCGCGAGGTCATGACCTGCCTGCGCAGCGTCGTCGGGCACCGGTTGGCGATCTCCCACCCCGGCTACGGCGGCGATTCGAATGTCTGAGTCACCGCGGCGTCTGCACGGGGCATTGGGCGCTCGCGGCTGCGAGATTCCTGAGAACCGACAAGAAACAGATTTCGCCAGTCAGTAGCTAGACGTCCGGCCGCGTGTGACAAAAGTCCCTTAAGCGGCTGAATTCAGCCTTCGGAAAAGCTTTGCCAGTCGGCCTTCGCTCAAGCTATGATTTACCTGAGCTGCTGCTGAGAGCGGCGGACTAGCAGGTTAACGAGACCCAAGGAGAACCCCCATGAAGTGGAAGATCGCGACCGCGTCCGTCGTCGCCGCGGCGATCATGTCGGCTCCCATTGCCGCCGCGGCCCCGGGCAAAGGCAAGGTCGACAGCACCCGCAACACGACCGGCAAGACCGTCTCGCAGATCGCCAAGAGCGGCGGCGGGGCCGCTGAGATCCTGAAAGCCAAGATCGCCCTGAAGCCCACCAACAAGGGTCTGCCGAAGGCTCTGGCGAACGTTCAGAAGCCCAAGCCGACACCCACCCCGACTACGGATCCCGCGCCGGCCCCGTAGTCGAGGCAATCTTCGTCGCTTTACCCCGAAAGGCTCCCCGCCCACGGCGGGGGCCTGCGGCAGCGGGCTTAAGATCGGCGGTATGCCGCTGCAGACTTTGCTGAACGATCCCGCGATGACTGGCGCCTGGACGCTGGACCCGCAGCGGTCATCTGTCCGGTTCGTCAGCAAGACCCTGTGGGGTCTGATCCCGGTCAACGGCCGGTTCACCGACGTGACCGGCGAGGCGCGGGTCGGCGCCGACGGCGCGGTGTCGGGCCGCCTGGTCATCGGCGCCAACTCGGTGAAGACCGGTATCGGCATGCGGGACAAGCACCTGCGGTCAGCCGACTTCTTCGACACCGATGCTTTTCCTGAGATCGTCGTCGAATCAACCGGCGCCGACCTTGACACCACGTTGAGCATCCGCGGCACTACGCTGCCGGTGCCCCTGACCACCACGGCAACCCGGCAGGGGGACGGCACCATTGCTTTGAGCGCGCGCGGTCAGATCGACCGGACCCGCTGGGGCGTCAGCGGAAACATGGCCGGCATGATGCCGCCGACCACCACCCTGGTCGTCGACGCGGTCTTCACCCGGCCACAGCCGAATTCGGGTTAGCCTCCAGCGGTGTGGACCCGCGTGCTGGGGAATGACAACTGCCTGGCGGTGCCGACCGGCCGAAGCGCTGACCGGTTCGTCGCCCGCGAGATAGCGTTCTGAACGTGGCCACCCCGCTGCACATCCTGAATTACAGCAGCAATGCCCGCACCCGTGAGCAGGTCCGGCTCGCCCTGGGAACCCGCGTCCACCCCGATCTTCCCGAGCTGACCTACACCGACGTCGCAACCGGTCCGATGGTCATCTCGCTGATGGATGCCGGCGGTTTCGACCTGGTGATCCTCGACGGCGAGTCGTCTCCGGTCGGCGGCCTGGGGATCGCCAAGCAACTCAAGGACGAGATCGCCGACTGCCCGCCGATCCTGGTGCTCACCGGCCGCGCCGACGACGCCTGGCTGGCCAGTTGGTCGCGGGCCGAAGCCGCTGTGTCGCACCCGATCGACCCGATCGAGCTCGGTGCAGCCGTCGTCGGCCTGTTGCGCTCCCCCGCTCAGTAGCCGCCCGCTAGGCTGTGGCTGAGATCACATCCGCGTGCGCTAGGAGTGGGCTGGCATGAGCCTCTACACCCCCATCCTGGTGCTGGCTGCCATTGCGACCTTCTTCGCGGTGGTGTCGGTGGCCATCGCTCTGTTCGTCGGGCCGCGGCGGTACAACCGCGCCAAGTTGGCAGCCTATGAGTGCGGCATCGAACCGATGGCGGCCGACACGTTGGGCCAGCGGTTCCCGATCAAGTACTACCTGACGGCGATGCTGTTCATCGTCTTCGACATCGAGATCGTCTTCCTCTACCCGTGGGCGGTGTCCTTCGATCGACTGGGCACCTTTGCGCTGATCGAGATGGTGCTCTTCATGTCCACGGTCTTCGTCGCCTACGCCTACGTGTGGCGCCGGGGCGGACTGGATTGGGACTAGGGGGAACAGGGTGGGATTAGAGGAATCGTTACCGGGCGGCATTTTGCTGTCCACCGTGGAGAAGGTCGCCGGCTTCGTGCGCGCCGGTTCGCTGTGGCCGGCCACCTTCGGATTGGCCTGCTGCGCAATCGAAATGATGGCGACGGCCGGACCGCGTTTCGACATCGCCCGGTTCGGCATGGAGCGGTTCTCCGCCACACCCCGCCAGGCAGATCTGATGATCGTGGCCGGCCGGGTCAGCCAGAAGATGGCCCCGGTGCTGCGTCAGGTCTACGACCAGATGGCAGAACCCAAGTGGGTGCTCGCGATGGGCGTCTGCGCCTCCAGTGGGGGGATGTTCAACAACTACGCCGTCGTGCAGGGCGTCGATCACGTTGTGCCGGTGGACATCTATCTGCCGGGCTGCCCACCGCGGCCAGAGATGCTGCTCAACGCGATCCTGGCTTTGCACGCCAAGATCGCCGACATGCCGCTGGGCGTGAATCGCGCCGAGGCGGTGGCCGCCGCCGAGCAGGCGGCACTGGCCGCCACGCCGACCATCGAGCTCAAAGGTCTGCTGCGGTGAGCGACGAACAACACCCCGCCGACGGCGAGGTCATCGGGGTGCGCCGCGGCATGTTCGGCATCACCGGCAGCGGCGACACCTCCGGCTACGGCAGACTGGTCCGTCCGGTGTCGCTGCCCGGCGGCACCCCACGGCCCTACGGCGGCTACTTCGACGATGTCGTCGACCGCCTCGCTGATGTGCTGGCAGCCAGGCACGGCGCGGGGTCCTTCGACGCCGCCGTCGAGCGAGTCGTGGTCCACCGCGGCCAACTCACCCTCGATGTGCGCCGCGAGTACCTGCCGACGGTGGCCGCCGCGCTGCGCGATGATGAGCTACTGCGATTCGAATTATGTTGCGGCGTTTCCGGTGTGCACTACCCCGACGACGCCGGCCGCGAGTTGCACGCCTTCTATCCGCTGATGTCGATCACCCACAACCGGCGGATCCACCTCGAGGTGGCCTGCCCCGACGCCGATCCGCACATCCCCTCGTTGTTCGCGATCTATCCCACCTGCGACTGGCACGAGCGCGAGACCTACGACTTCTTCGGCATCGTCTTCGACGGCCACCCCGGCCTGACCCGCATCGAGATGCCCGACGACTGGGTCGGCCACCCGCAGCGCAAGGACTACCCCCTCGGCGGGGTGCCGGTGGAGTACCACGGTGCCCAGATCCCGCCGCCCGACCAGCGCAGGGCCTACCGCTGATGAGTATCGAAGACCCCGTCATCGTCCTCGGCGGTCAGGACTGGGACGAGATCGTCGCCGCCGCCAAGGACGGCACCGCCGGCGAGCGGATCGTCGTCAACATGGGGCCGCAGCACCCGTCCACCCACGGGGTGCTGAGACTGATCCTGGAGATCGAGGGCGAGACGGTGGTCGAGGCCCGCTGCGGTATCGGCTACCTGCACACCGGGATCGAGAAGAATCTGGAGTACCGGAACTGGACCCAGGGCGTCACCTTCGTCACCCGAATGGACTACCTGTCACCGTTCTTCAATGAGGCCGCCTACTGCCTCGGCGTGGAGCGGCTGCTGGGCATCACCGACGCGATCCCGCCGCGCGCCTCGGTGATCCGGGTGATGCTGATGGAGCTCAACCGGATCTCCTCGCACCTGGTGGCGCTGGCCACCGGCGGGATGGAACTCGGGGCGATGACGCCGATGTTCTTCGGGTTCCGCGAACGCGAAGTGATCCTCAGTGTCTTCGAGGCCATCACCGGCCTGCGGATGAATCACGCCTACATCCGGCCCGGCGGTCTTGCCGCCGACCTGCCCGAAGACGGCCCGCGCCGGGTGGCCGAACTGCTGGAGATCATGCCCGGCCGCCTTGCCCAACTGGAGTCCCTGCTCACCGAGAGCTACATCTGGAAGGCCCGCACCCAGGGCGTGGGATACCTCGATCTCACCGGCTGTATGGCGCTGGGGATCACCGGACCGGTGCTGCGGTCCACCGGGCTGCCGCACGATCTGCGCAAGAGTCAACCCTATTGCGGGTATGAGGATTACGACTTCGATGTGGTGACCGCTGACACCGCGGACTGCTACGGCCGCTACCTGATCCGGGTGGGCGAGATGCACGAGTCGCTGAAGATCATCGCCCAGTGCCTGGCGCGCCTGGATGATCTCGGCCCCGGCCCGGTGATGATCGAGGACCGCAAGATCGGCTGGCCGGCCGACCTGGAACTCGGCCCGGACGGGCTGGGCAACTCCCCGGCTCATATCGCCCGCATCATGGGTCAGTCCATGGAGGGCCTGATCCACCACTTCAAGCTCGTCACCGAAGGCTTCCGGGTTCCGGCCGGTCAGGTCTACACCGCGGTGGAGTCGCCGCGCGGCGAACTCGGGGTGCACATGGTCTCCGACGGCGGCACCCGCCCCTACCGGGTGCACTACCGCGACCCCAGCTTCACGAATCTGCAAGCGGTGGCCGCGATGTGCGAGGGCGGGATGGTCGCCGACGTGATCGCCGCGGTGGCCAGCATCGACCCGGTGATGGGAGGTGTCGACCGATGAGCGTCGACCCATGCGGCGGAGGTGTCGACCGATGAGCGTCGACC
>CAYXBN010000040.1:0-29056 GCA_964463215.1 uncultured Mycobacterium sp.
GCCTTACCCGGCATTCCGCCCACCACCGATGCACTCTCGTTCACGAAGAGCCGGTAAAGCCACGGGTCAAGACGCGTTGCGACACGACGGGCGAACCACTGACCTGCCGGGGAACGCCCGAAGCTTCCCGCGGCCCGGTAGCCGAGCCCGCGCTTTGCGCGAGGGTCGACTTAGCGCAAGGGCATGGCGGAACCGTACGCCGCGGGAAGCGATGCGGGAAACGGGGTCCTCAGGACGCGCTGCGACCCCGGCGGACCCGCGACCACTGGGCGACGACGAAGTCACGCACCCCTTCGCCCTCGGGGCGGGCGCACACGATGGTCTCGAGGCCAACGGGATGATCGTTGACCCGTTGCAGGCGCACCGAGTCGCCGCTGGGGAAGAACGCCGGTATCCAGGCGCACCAGACGAAGCCGACCCGTTCGAGTTCGGCGGCCGCCCAGGCTGCGGCGGGGTCGGTGGCGGGCAGGTGCAAGTGCACGGTGGCCGGGGGCCATGGCCAGGTACTCGTCCAGGAGGTCGGATACTCGGTCGGTGATGTCCTGGCCGATCTCCTGCACCCGCACCTCCACGCCGCCGGCCACAGCGAAGACCGAGCCGTGGATCCGGGAACGAACCCGGATTGGCCGCACCGATTCGGTGCGAATCTGCCGCTGGACGCCGAGCCGCTCGACCAACGTCGCCAGGTGGCTGGCCGCGTAGTCCGGCACGCTCAGCGTCGCGGGCGGCAGCGGACCCGACGGGGTGAACACAGCCAGCAGAGAATGTCGCAGTGCATGCTGATCGGGCAGGCCGGTCATCGCCATGCTCGGCGGACCGACGCCGATGAGCAGTCCCACTTCGGCCGCCCCGCGCTCGATCGCCAGTCGCTGGCTCGCCGGATGGTTGGTCACCGTCTCCGACCACATCCCCGGGATGGCGCGTTCGGCGGCGATCTCCTTGCGTTTCAGTGAAAGCCGCTCGGCCAGATGGTGTCCCCGGTAGCGCGGATCGACGATCATCTTCCCGGCTTCGGGGATGATGTCGCTGGGCCGGTCGAATGTGCAGGCCACATGTCCGACCACCTCACCGGACGGAGCGATGGCGACCACCGAGATCATCGACCCGGACTCGAGCATCCGCCGGATGGCGCCGGCCTGGTACATCGACGGATTCGGATAGGTGTAGCCGTAGCAGCGGAACACGCATTGCAGCAGGTCGTCGGGGGAGGTGGATGCCATGGTCAGCCGGCAGCAGGCCACATTGCCCGTAGTTCCGGCGAATCCGATGTGCAAATGATCGGCGAAACCGAGACTGAGCAGACGCCGCGAGGGCAGATGCCGGGATTGCTCAGCGGTGAGTGGTAGCCGGTGGTCGGACACCGTGACGTCGAGGTTGGTGCCGTCGAAGGACACGTCGACGCTCACATCGCTCGAACTGGTCGAGGCGGCCTCGCGCAGACGGCACTCCCGGATCAGCTCTTCCACCACCACCTGCAGGCGAGTGGCCCGCTCAGCCATGAAGCCCTTGCTCGGCGCACAGGAACGGACCGCGGCGCCCGCAGATTCCAACGGCGCGTCATCGGTCAGGACCATGTGCAGTTCGACAACGGCGTTGACGCCTGCGGTTGCCTTCGTCGCTCGGACGCTCATTGGACGACTGTAAGCCGAAGCACGTGTCAGGCCTCGAATTGATTTACGGCTTGATGGTGCGATCGCCAGATCGCGGCGGTGTCCGTTCGCCGACCGCTGCACTTATGCAACGACTTTGAGAGTTCGCGATGGGGCTGGAAGATCTGGCCTGATTTCGCCGATCAGCCGTCCAGCGCGAACTGGATGTCCTCGGCGAGCGAAACGGCCGGGCCCGCGGGCTGATCGGGCGTGCGGATGTCGGAGTTGACGAAGACCACCAGCGAGGTCTGCCGCTGCGGGTGGTGGGCGACGTAGGTGGTGTATCCGGGAACCGACCCGTCGTGACCCCACCACCCTCGGATGGAGAAGAATCCCAGCCCGTAGGTCGCCGTCGGGTCGTCCGGGTCCAGCCGGCCCAGCTCGGTGCCCACCGAGGCCTCGCGCTCGCGCTGAATGTCCGCCGAGACCAGGCCGCCACCGCTCACCAGCGCCTGCGCCCAGGTGCGGAGGTCATCGAGGGTGGAGATCATCGCCCCCGCGGTGAATTCCCAGGACGGGTTCCAGTTGGTGGCATCGCGGATCGGTCCACCCGGCGGTACCGGGATTCCCAGCGCCTCGAAACCCTCCCCTGGCTGGTCGGTGATCCCCTCCAGGTGCGGTTCGGGAAGGTCTGGGGACTGCCCCGCGAACGATGTGCCCGACAGCCCCAGCGGCTCAAGGAGATTGCTCCGGAACACCTCGGCGACGGGACGGCCGGTGACCTTCTCGATCACCATCCCTAGCAGCACCGTGTTGGTGTTGCTGTAGTGGTAGTCGCTCCCCGCCGGGAACAGTGCGGGCTGGGTCCTGGCGAAGTCGACCAACTGTTCGGGGGTGAAGACCCCTCCCGCGGGGTCGGCCGCCCAGGCCCGGTCGAAGTCGAGGTTGTCGTTGTAGCTGGGGATACCGCTGGTCATCCGGGCCAGATCGCGCAGTGTTGCGGTATCCCCGTTTGGCAGCCCGGGGATGTACGTTCCGATGGTGTCGGCCAGGGCGACCTGCTGCCGGTCGACCAGTTGCAGCAACGCCATCACGGTGAATGTCTTTGTCACGCTGCCGATCCGGGTGTGATCCCCGCGTGCGGGCGGACGGTCTGAGCCGCGCCCGGCGGATCCGGTCACACCGACCCAGGCGCCGCTGGGAGCCCACACGCCGACCATCGCTCCGGGATAGCCGTGTCCGGCGCGGTGGGCGTCCAAGCGCGTCTGCAGGTCGGCGCGCAGCGGTTCGGCGAGTTCGGCCTCCGCCGGGCGGGCAGCCACCCCGGGAGACTGGGTGGTCGGCGCGGCGCAACCGGAAATCAGCAGGGCTGTCACCGCGGCCGCGACGAGCCTCACCGCGCCTGCCCCTGGCGTCATGTGCGGATCTTATCGGCTGCTAACGGGGAACCCATGGGCTTGGCCGTCCGGTGCGACGGCAGTCCCCGCCTATGCCGACCCGCAGTCGGAAGTAGTTGCTGAACCGGGAGATACGTCCCTGTCGCCGGTGAGTTCGACCTGGCCCGACTGCTGCAGTTTCGTGGAGGTCCCGGTGAGGTAGTCCACCAGTGCCGCCTTGTCGATGACGGTCACCACTGCTTCGGCGGCGGCACTGGCAAGCGCGGCAGCGGTGTCGGGTGACCTCGAGCACGTCCGGCGCAGACGCAGCTGTTCCGATCAAGTGGCGGCATCGACCCAAGCCACACGTCAGACTGACAGCGATCAGGATGAGGAGCGATGACCACCAACCCGACCCACGGCGCCGCCACCGGCTACGTGTGCCCGATGCACCCCCACGTCACCAGCCCCGCACTCGCCGACTGCCCCGAATGCGGAATGCACCTCGTCGCTGCGACCGACGCCGGTGACGGCCACCACCACGATCATGACCACCACCACGATCATGACCACGATCACGGCGAACACCACCGCCACGATCATCACTCGGCCCCGGCCGACGAGCTGGTCGCCGCCGGCCGAGCCGCCGCTGCGGCCTTCCCGCCGGGCACCAAGCTCTACACCTGCCCGATGGACCCGCAGATCGTGCGCGACGCACCTGGCCGGTGCCCCATCTGCGGCATGCACTTGGAGCCGATGCTCCCGGACGTCGACGATGACTCCGACCTGGCCGCCTACCGGGACATGCGGCGCCGCTTCTGGATCTCGGTCCCGCTGTCGCTCGCAGTGCTCAGCCTGGCGATGTTCCACTTCCCGCGGCTGCCCGCTGGGGTCCGACCGTGGCTTGAGTTCTTGTTGGCGGCGCCTGTCGTGTTGTGGTGCGCCTGGCCATTCGCGCAGTTGTTCTGGACGTCGGTGCGCCGGCGCAGTCCGAACATGTGGACCCTGATCGGACTCGGTGTGGGAGCGGCGTTCCTGTACTCGGTCGTTGCGACGGTCGCGCCGGGGATCTTCCCCAGGTCGCTGCAGATGGATGGCCGAGTTCCGGTCTACTTCGAGGCCGCGGCGGTCATCTGCACCCTGACGCTGCTGGGCCAGATGCTCGAACTGCGGGCTCAGGCCGCCACCGGCGACGCCATCAAGGGACTGCTGGGCCTGGCCCCAGCCACCGCGCGGCGCATCGCCGCCGATGGCGCCGAACAGGACGTGCCGCTGGCCGATATCGTCGTCGGCGACCGCGTCCGGGTACGACCGGGGGAGAAGGTCCCCGTCGATGGTCAGGTCGAGTCCGGTGCCTCCACGGTGGACGAATCCATGCTCACCGGGGAACCGGTCCCCGTCGACAAGGGCAGTGGCGACCGTGTCATCGGCGGGACGGTCAACACGACGGGCACGCTGGTGGTGGTGGCCGACCAGGTCGGGACGGACACGGTGCTGTCGCGGGTCGTCGCGATGGTGGCCGCCGCGCAGCGGTCCAAAGCCCCGATGCAGCGGCTGGCCGATCGGGTCGCCGGTGTGTTCGTGCTCGCCGTGATCGGGATCGCGATCCTGGCCGCCATGGTCTGGGGTCTGTTCGGACCGAGTCCCAGTTGGGGGCATGCCCTGATCGTCGCGGTCTCGGTGCTGATCATCGCGTGCCCGTGCGCGCTGGGTCTGGCAACACCGATGTCGGTCATGGTCGGCAGCGGGCTCGGCGCCAAGCACGGTGTGCTGTTCAAGGACGCCGCTGCGATGGAGAAGATGCGCGAGGTCGACACCCTCGTCGTCGACAAGACCGGGACGCTGACCGTGGGCCGGCCGTCGGTGAGCGCGGTCCTGGCGATCCACGGAGGATCCCAGGACGACGTGCTGCGCACCGCTGCGGCAGTCAACCGTGCGAGCGAACACCCGTTGGCGCGCGCGATGCTCGACGCCGCCGCGCAGCGGGACCTGGCGCTGCCCGAGGTCGAACAGTTCGCCGCTGTTGCCGGGTTCGGGGTCACCGGCGTAATCGACGGGCAGCCCGTGGCGGTGGGCAACTCCGACCTCATGGCCCGGCAGGGGGTCGCGCTAGAGGAGACGCTCGCGGCGCGGGCCCCGGCCGGACAGACGCTGATCCACGTCGGTGTCGACGGTCGCGAGATCGGCGTGCTCGCCCTGGCGGATTCGATCAAGGACACGACCGCCACCGCAGTGGCGGACCTGCACGCCGACGGGATCCGGATCGTCATGGCCACCGGCGACGCCGAGGGGCCAGCGAAGGCGGTGGCCGACTCGCTCGGTATCGACGCCTACCACGCCGGCGTGAAACCCGACCACAAACTCGCGATCGTCGAGGACCTGCAGCGCCAGGGACTGTTTGTGGCGATGGCCGGCGACGGTATCAACGACGCCCCGGCACTGGCCCAGGCGAACATCGGTATCGCCATGGGTACCGGCAGCGATATCGCGATCGACTCCGCCGGTATCACCCTGGTGAAGGGCGACTTGCGCGGCATCGAAGCGGCGCGGGCGGTGTCGACCGCGACGGTGACGAACATGAAGCAGAACCTGGCCTTCGCGTTCCTCTACAACTCGATCGGCATTCCGATCGCCGCGGGTGTGCTCTACCCGTCCACCGGCATCTTGCTGTCCCCGATGATCGCCGCCGCGGCGATGAGCCTGTCGAGTGTCTCTGTAATCGGCAACGCCTTGCGACTCCGCAGCGCGAAGGTCTGATCGTGAGGGGTGTGACGAGGGAACCGGCATCCGAGGGGACCGAATTGGTCTCTGCCGATACCGATTTCATGCGATTCCCCGGGCTCCGTTGGATCAACCCGCTGAGTGCCTGACCGCCAACTCGGCCGCGTTGGACCTCCTGCGGCGGCAATTGCCAAGGCCAAGCGCAGCGGAGATATGGACGCCCGTACGGTACCCGGACTCGTCATGGACCGCTGGACTCAGCAGTAAGCGCATCGTCGCGCAGATGCCATCGGAATTGCCGGTACGGCCCCTCTGATTGCGATCGAGCGGACCTGTGCCGGGGCGATCCGCGTTGTCCTCCGACCGGTGGATACGGGGTCGCGCTAAAGGCTCCGGATGGGGGACAGACCGGCCTGCCGCGCGCGGCGATGATTGGCATCGACCGCATACGACGACGAACCGAGGAGGCCAGTGATGAACGGGACAGCCGCCAGAAACCACTCTGGTCTTCCTACCGGTGCGGGGCGACCCCTGGTGGTCACCCTGAGTGTGGTGGTGCTGAGCGTCGCGTTTCTTCAGACCGTCATCGTGCCGGTGCTGGGCGCCATCGCGGGCCAACTCCAAGAGCCGGCCGTCTCGGTCAGCTGGGTGGTGACAGCGAACCTGCTGGCGGCCGCCGCGGCGACGCCGTTGATCGGCCGGCTGGCCGACCTGCGCAGCAAGAAGCGTGTGCTGCTGGGCATTCTTGCGTTGATCCTCGGCGGCTCGCTGCTGGCCGCGACGACGGCGTCGCTTCCGCTGTTGCTACTCGGGCGGATCCTGCAGGGCAGCGCGTTCGCCCTCTATCCGGTGGCGGTGTCGATTCTGCGCGACGAACTTCCGCCCGAGCGGCTGGCGCGATCGATCACCGCGCTGTCGGCGATGCTCGGACTCGGGGGCGTGCTCGGCCTGGTGGTCACCGCGGTCTTGATGACCGATGGCGCTCGCTACCAACGGGTCTTCTGGTTGTGCACGGTGTTCAGCGCCGCGGTGATCGTCGCCGTCTGGCGGGTGGTGCCTGATAGGCCCGGGTATGGCCGCGCCGCGATCGACTGGCTCGGCGGTATCGGGCTGGCCGTCGGCCTAGCTGCCGTGCTGCTGGCGATCACCCAGGGCTCTCGGTGGGGCTGGACGTCTCCGGCGACCCTCGCCGCAGCGGCGTTGGGAGTGATCGCGCTCGGCTGCTGGTGGTCATGGAGTCGGCGTTGCGCGAATCCACTTGTCTCCATTGCAATGTTGACCCGTCGGCCGGTCCTGGCCGCCAATCTGGCGACCCTGCTGGTCGGCATGGGCCTGTACTTCTGGTTCCTCGGGACGGTCGGGCTCGTGGAAACACCGGTCGGCAGCGGGTACGGATTCGGGGCCAGTGTCCGAAGTGCGAGCATGGAATTCGTTCTTCCGGGCTTTTTCGCGGGGGTAGTCGTCGCGTTTGCAGCAGGTCGCTACATCGAGCGGTTCGGACCGCGCGTGGTCTTCGCCGCGGGTGCGTCGGCCGGGGCGCTCGGATTCGCCTCTCTGCTGCCGTGGCATTCGGCCCCGTGGCAGGTCATTGCCGCGGGATTGCTGATCAATGCCTACATCAGCCTCAGTTACGCCGCGCTGCCGATCATGGTCATCGCCGAAGTCGCCGAGGGCGAGACCGGGATCGCTACCAGCCTCAACGCCATCTTCCGGCTGGTCGGCTCCGCCGTCGGCGCGGCGTTGTTCGGCGCGCTTGAGAGTCCGGGGGCAGGAGGCCGCATCCCGGAAAGCGCGTTTGGTGTCGTCTTCGCCCTTGGCGCGGTCACCGCGGTGATCGCGTTCCTGCTCGCGGTGCGACGACGCCGGTAAGGCCTACCCAAACCCGACCGGCGCCTGGCCGGGTACGGGGGATCCGACGTTCGACGGTAGGACCCCTGCAGTATGGCCTGCGTCCGCCGACCGCATGGTCGGTAAACCGCCGAACAGCCCGTTTGTGGTCATACTGTTCGGATGACCGACAACCCCGCCGCGGACAGCGACCCGTCCAGCGATCCTGCGTACTTCACCATCGGCGAGGACGACAGCTTCCTGCCCACGAAGGCGGCCGGCGGGCACTGGGGCGAGTCCATTCTCAGCGGTCCCGCGGTGGCGGGCCTCGCGGCCTGGTCGTTGGAGCGCGAGTTCGGCGAGACCGGGTTCCTTCCGGCCCGGTTCACCATCAACCTGATGCGCCCGGCCCGCAAGGAACCCCTGCAGGTGAAGACCCGCGAGTTGCGGCACGGCCGGCGCGCCCGGTACGCCGATTGCGAGGTGCTGCAGGGTGAGGATCTGGTGGCCACCGCCGTCGTTGTCTTCTATCAGCAGTCTGAAGCCCCCGAGGGCCAGCAGTGGAGCCCGACGGTTGAGTTCTATCCGCCGCCCGACCACGAAGGCGATGAGCTGGTCGTCGGCAGCGACGCGGCCGGCTGGGGTGAACTTGGTGCCCGGCACCAGAACGTCAGCAGAAAGCGCGCCTACTATCGCGGGCTCGATGTGATCGAAGGGGAACCGGCCACGCCCTTCGTGCGCGCCGTCGTCGTCGCCGAGGCGACCACCAACATGGTGGTCAACCTGGGTACCGACGGCATCGGATACATCAATGGTGGCCTGACTGTGCTGCTGTACCGCACACCGCGTGGTGCGGGGCTGGGCGTGCAGGGCGATCGGCAGTTCGCCGCCGACGGAGTGGCCATCGGCAGTACGACGTTGTTCGACGACGACGGCCCGGTGGGGATCGCGTCGATCACCGCACTGGCCAACCCCGCCGCGCAGATCAACTTCACCGGTACCGCGCGAAACGACGCACCGGGCGCCGAACTTTACGTCGGCGGGCACCGACTCCCGCGTCCAGAGACCGCCGAACCTCCATCGGGTAGCTCAGGGCCTATTCAGTGATCTGGGCCCCGCCGTCGATGGGCAGCAGCACGCCGTTGATGTACGAGGCTGCCGGACTCAGCAGAAAGCAGATCGCTGCACCGATGTCATTCGGTCTCCCTGCGCGACCCATGGGGTTTCGCGCGATCATGCTCTGGGCCGCGGCACCTTGCATGTAAGTGACCATCCGGGGGGTGTCGACCAGGCCAGGTGCCACGGCATTGGCGCGGATACCGCCCGGCCGGCGGAGCGCAAGATACCGCGTGAACCCCGCGATCGCGGACTTGGCCGACGGATACCACGGCTCTGCACCGGCACCGGTGATGTTGCCGGCGACGGACGCCACGTTCACGATGGCATCGCCTTCGCGGCGTCCGAGAGCCAGCCACGCGCTCGTCACGTTCGCCATGCTGCCGGCTGCCATGACGATGCCTTCGGCAAAGGTCACAGCCGTCGCGTTCGCAGGACCGGCATTGTTCACCAGATAATCGATACGGCCTAACGCGTTCCGGGTCGCGGCGAAACCCGCCGCGATGTCGGCCTCATCAAGGATGTCGACCCTGGCGGTGAAGGTTGTCGCGCCGATCTCGTTCAACTCGTCGCTCAACGACTCGATGGATTCCCGATTGAGATCCCATAACGCCACCCGCAGCCCGGCTTCGGCGCAGATCCGCGCTGTCGAACGCCCGATGCCACTGCCCGCGCCGGTAACCAGAACCGACGCGCCGTCAGAGAATCTCAGGAATGAGTTCATTGGCGAACCTCTACCTATCGGAACGACGAGAAGAGACTGTACGCGGCAGTCGTCTCGACTGTGGCGGGTCGCACGCACCGCCTCCCCTGTCGATTTTCGGCCCCAAGGCTCCTAGACGGCGGATGTGCCGGTCCAGCAAGGAAGGTGGGCGCCGCTGCCCGGGTTGCGGGAGCCTGCGGGCCTCGGCGAAGGCCAACGGTAACCGCCGGTTGGGCCGATTGGCCCGCAAGAAAGTCGTTGACCATTTGGCCGCGCAAGCAGGCTCAGCGCCGCAAGATGCAAAAGGAGGCCTTGGAGACGTTCCCGGAGCCGCCGCACGACTTGTTGCAGCTCATCGCCGCATTCCACCTGGCCATGACCCAACCCGATGAGCAGCGCGACGAATACTGCGCCACACTGCCCGCCGAGGACCTTAGGCCCTGGCCCGCTCACTGAACCGCGCCGTCGCCCAGGAGGCCACCGCCGCACTGACCACCGGCCCCCAGCCGGCGCTGCTGAACACGGTGCGCGACACCACCGTCTACACCCCCGGCACCTTCCTGATGGAGACAGGCTCCGGGGCGGTCGAGGTCGAGGGCCGACTCCTCCACGGCGGGACCGCCATCCACCGCCGCGGCTCCGGGGACTTCCTGATCCTGCAGAAACGGGGCGAGGTGTACTACGGCGTCGCCGCCGCCGACAGCAAGGCCAAGGCGGTCCAGAAGGCCAACCGCATCCGATGATCGCCGAGATGCCCGCACTGCCCGACGGGGCCACCGTCGCCGAGCAGGAGGCCTACCGCATCAACCGAGATCAGCAGCAACAGTGCCTCGACGACGAGCTGGCCGCCGCCCGCACCAAGATGATCGACGCCGTCGGCGCCGGCCCGGCCCGCGCCGACATCTACGACGCCACCAAACGGCACAAAGCACTGCTGCGGGAACGTAAAGCCCACGCCGCCGGCACCGCCGCCCGCCAGGCCGCCCTGGCCGACGGCAAATCCGTCGAAGACGCCGACGCCGCCTACTTCAACGCCCACCGCCGCGCGCTGGGCACCCCGACCCGCGGCGGCGGGATCTTTCCCTATTTCGAGCGCCAGCACACCGATTTTGCTAACAGCTCTTGATGGGGGACATATCGTCTTGTTGTCGCTGGCGACTACGCCTGACCCAAACTCGGCCGGTATTCGGCTGCCTCGGCTTCGGCAGCAAGCAATGCCGCAAGCTCACCCTCCTGCTGGGCAACAAACACGCCGATCACCTGCCGGCATACCTCCGGCACGCTCGTACCACGCATATCCGCAATACGCTTCAGCCCCAACAGCGTTGACGTCGACACGTGAAACTGCACAGCGAATTGACCGCACGAACCATCCTCAGGCGGCAACCCCGGACCCACCACCACAGGTTCATCCACCCCGTACTCGCCCACCTCAGCACGCCGAGCACGCTCAACAACGCCACCATCAGCACCGCCACCAACGCCGTCGGCCGGGTCCGGGAACTCCTCGTGACTGAACAAACCCATTCCGTTACGTTAGCCAGGCCCGCGCCGGATTCGGTGCTCCGGCGAGCGGCTTTCACACCAAACTGCACCCGACGTTCGGCGGCCTGCTCAACTGCCGGCATTCCCCCGGCGGCTCTGGCGGTCGGCTCGCTCGGAGGAGGCATCTGAGGCCTGCCCGGCTGCGCCGGGCTGACCGGGTTCGGCCGGGTCGGCGGCTTCGGCCGGGTCGGCGGCTTGGGCCAGGTCGGCAGAATCCGCCGGAATGTCCAGATCCGGTAGGGATGCGGGGACCTCGGCGAGGGCAGGCTCGGCGGCCTCCTCGGCGGGCACTTCCACCTCAGCCGGTACGGTTTCGATCTCCGCGGGCGCGACGGCCGGGGCTGCGGGGGTCTGCGGCCCTGCGCTGGGGGGCTCTGTGGGCCCTGCGCTGGTAGGCCCTCCGCCGGTGGGTCCTGCGCCGGTGGGCTCTACACCGGTGGGCCCTGCGCCGGTGGACCTTGCCCTCGCAGGCCGGGGGCCTTCGGACTCGGGAATATCGACCGGGGCCGCGATGTCTGCCGGGACCGCGTCGAGCACATCAGCCACCGCCGGGTCCGCGAGCTGAACCTGTTCTGCGGCGGCGGCCTGTTGGGGCTCACCCGCCGGGCCCAGCAGCGGTTTGAGCCAGGGCAGCAGCTTGCCCGAGTAGGCGATGAGCCCGTTGACGCCGGTTCCGTAGACCGCCGGATCGCCCTCGGCGCGGCCGGTGAAGTAGACGCTGATGATGTCGCCAGCCAGCGGGATGGGCGCGGTCAGCTGAACGATCGCCCCGGGCAGGTCGAAGGGCACCCCGTAAACCAGCGACTTGGCCAGTTTGGCGGGCACCGAACCGACGCCGAGGTTGGACGCCACCGCCACATACGCCGCCGCCCGAACCGCCGCCTGAACCGCCTGGAAAGGATCGGACTCGCGGGCGGCGAGCTCGAAGATGTAGTTCTCCAGGTCCTTGGTGACGGCCGAATTCATCGAGGTGTCGATCATGTAGTAGGCCACGCCGAGCGGCCCGTCCAGCCGAAGGTCGTTGTTGAACTGATCCGGGAAGTACGGATCGTCGGGCCCGATGAAATCGCCCCAGCCGGCCAGGAAGACCACCCCGATGGCCTGGCCGGAGATGTCACTGGCGGCGGTCAGGTCGTAGGCCAGGGTGATCGCAGGGAGGTCCGTCGCGTAGCCGGTCAGCACCGCCGGGGCGGCGGTGGTGAGGACCGCGACGGCGGCCAGCGCCGCCCCCGACGTTCGGAATGGCCGTACCGAGGCGGACATAAAGACGTCCTTCCAGTGCGTGGGGGCTGCGATCAGCTCGAGCCGTCGGGCTGACGGCCAGGCAATTTAGGGAACCTTACTTGTCGGACGCGAGTGAAAGAAGTTGCCTGAGAAAATGCAGGGACGAGAAGTGCGCGACGGGGAGGCGGGCACCCGCCCGGTCGGGGGCGTTATCGGCGGGCGACGATTACCGGCATCCGGGCGCCGTGCACCACCGCGGTGCTCACCGAACCCAGCAGCATCCCGGTGAATCCGCCGCGGCCATGGCTGCCCACCACCAACAACTGGGCCGACTCACCCTGTTCGATCAACTGGTGAGCGGGCTTGTCGGCCACAACCACCCGGCGCACCGGAACGTCGGGGTAGCGCTCCTGCCACCCGGCGAGTCGCTCGCTGAGCGTCTGCTCCCCCGCGGCCTGCAGGGTTGACCAGTCCGCGCCGGGGAACTCGAACACGCCGGTGTCGCTCCAGGCGTGCACGGCCACCAGATCCACACCGCGGAACGAGGCCTGTTCGAACGCGATCGCCACAGCTTCTTCGGAGGCCGGCGAACCATCCACCCCGACCACGACCGGCGCCTGGGAGGGGCGCTCCATCAGCGGATCCTCATCGTGGATGATCGCGACCGGGCAGTGTGCGTGGTGGGCCAGACCGGTGCTGATCGACCCCAGCAGGGCGCGGGCCAACGCCCCCCGGCCCCTGCTGCCGACGACGATCATCTGGGCCGCGGATGACAAATCCGCCAACACCGGAATCGCCGGACCGGCAACCATGTCGGTGCTCACCTCCACCTCGGCACCGGCGTCCGTGGCCGCCTCCTGCACCGTGGTGACCGCGGCGTCGAGGAGTTTGCGGCCCTCTTCGTCCTGCCACTCCGCAAAGCCCGGCGGCATCGGCACGTCCGGGAACGCCATGACCGCCGGTGGAACCAGGACGTGGACCAGTTTCACGGCCACACCGCGCCGCGCGGCGTCGCGAGCCGCCCAGTCGACAGCCACCCTCGAGGCCGACGAGCCGTCGACTCCCACGATGATCGGCAGACTGCTTGCTGCAGTTGACATTCCACTGTCCTTCCTGTGACCCGTAGGTCACCCTAGCCTGAGCCGGCGGCGGCGGTCAGAGGCATTGGTCCCCTAACCGGGCGTTCGCAGGGCCCTGGCTTAGGGTCGTTTCATGGAGAGCGATCGCGGCTTCGGGGCGACGACCAGCGAGTCCGACGCCACCCAGCGGGTCCGGATCGACCCGCGCTACCAGGACGGGGTGCTGTTCGACCTCGACGGCGTGGTCACCGACACCGCGGCGATCCATCAGGCGGCCTGGACCGAACTGTTCGACAGCTACCTGGGCGCCCGCACGGCTTCGGCAACTGAAAACCACGACCCGTTCACCCCCGACGACTATCGCCATTTCATCGACGGTAAACCCCGCTATGACGGGGTGCGGGACTTTCTGAGCTCCCGGGGTGTCGCACTGCCCTGGGGCAGTCCCGCCGATTCCGCCGAGCAGGACACGGTGTGCGGCCTGGGTAACCGCAAGCAGGAATTGTTCGCCCAGCGGATCGCCTCGGGGGTCCCGGTTTTCGAGTCCACCGTGGCCCTGGTGCACCGACTGCGGGATGCCGGCGTGCGGGTGGGAATCTTCTCGGCCAGCCGCAACTGCGCAGCGGTGCTCGAATCGGCCGGGCTGGCCGGGCTTTTCGAGGTCCGGGTCGACGGTGTGACCGTCGCCGAGTTGGGCCTGCCGGGTAAACCCGACCCGGCGATGCTCACCGAGGCGGCCCGCCGGTTGGGCGTTCGACCTGGCCGCATCGCGGTGGTCGAGGACTCCGAAGCCGGGGTCAGCGCGGCCCGGGCGGGCGGTTTCGGCCTGGTGATCGGGGTCGATCGCGGCGGCGGCAGCGCCGATCTGCTACGCGGCGTCGGCGCCGACGTGGTCGTCGGCGACCTCGCCGAGGTGCGGGTACGCGCGATCGGCCGCCGAATGTCCACCCTGCCCGATGCACTGGCGTCGTTCGGCCAACTGGCCGGGGTGGTCGCCGCCCGGGCCCCGGCGATCTTCTTCGACTTCGACGGGACCCTGTCCGAGATCGTCGACCAACCCGGCGCCGCCAGGCTGGTTCCCGGCGCCGACAAGGCGCTGGCGTCGCTGGCCGCGCTGTACCCGGTGGCGGTGCTGTCCGGTCGCGGCCTGGAGGACATCCAACAACGGGTGGACATCCCGGGACTGTGGTACGCCGGCAGCCACGGCTTCGAGATCGTCAGCCCGGACGGTACCCATCACCGCAATGAGACTGCCGCCCACGCTGTTCCGCTACTGGAAGCGGCTGCCGCCGAACTCACCGAGACACTGGCCGCGATGCCCGGGGTGGAGGTCGAGCACAAGCGCTACGCCGTTGCCGTGCACTACCGCAACGCCGCGCCGGAGGCCGCCGCCGCGGTGACCGCGGCCGTCCACAACGTCGGCAACCGCAGCGGACTCAAGGTGACCTCCGGTCGGATGGTGGTCGAGTTGCGACCGAAGATTCAGTGGGACAAGGGAAGAACCCTGGAGTGGATCGTCGACCAGATCGCCGGTGAGGAGCCGTTGCTGCCGATCTTCATCGGTGACGACCTTACCGACGAGGACGGGTTCGACGCCGTCCTGCATGACGGTGTCGGGATCGTGGTGCGCCACACCGAAGACGGCGACCGGGCGACCGGCGCCCGGTTCAGCCTGGACAGCCCCGACCGGGTGACGGCGTTCATCGAGCGGTTGGTGATGCAGTGCGATATCGACCGCCAGACCATGGGCGGCCCGTGGTCGTTCACATTCGGCGGCTATCTCCCCGAACAGGAGCGGTTGCGCGAGGCGTTGTGTGCCGTGGGCGACGGGTATCGAGTCACCCGGGGGTGCGCCCCGGAGGCCGACGCCGGGCCGTTCCACTACCCCGGCACCTACGCCGCCGGGCTGTACAACCGGCTCACCGACCGCATCGGTGGCGTGGAGGTGGACAACGAAAGCCTGGTGAACCTGCCGAACTGGTTGTCGCTGAAGTTCCGCATCGACGGCGGCGACTGGTTCGACGTCGACTCCGCCGAACTACTGTCCTACCGCCAGAGCATCGACCTGCGGCAGGCCGAGCTGACCCGCGAGTTCCGCTTCCGCGATTTCTCGGGTAGGACCACGAAGGTGATTCAGCGGCGCATCGCGGCGATGCACCTTCCGCACGCCTGCGCGTTGCAGACCACGCTGTGGGCCGAAGACTGGTCGGGGACAGTGGAATTCCTGTCGATGATCGACGGGGACGTCCGCAACTCGGGGGTGCAGCGCTACCGGGCACTCTCCGATGATCACCTGGTGGCCACCACCACCCGGGAGCTGGAGCCGGGATCGGCGCTGCTGGTCTGCCAGACGGTGCAATCGCGGATTCCGATCGCGGTGGCCGCCCGCACCACCGCCTGGCAGGGTGAGGCCCCCTTGGCCGCCGAGATGCGCTTCGTCGACGAACCGCGGCGCACCGGCCACGACCTGGTGCTGGAACTGCAGGCCGGCGAGTCGGTCACGGTGGAGAAGGTGTCCGCGATCTTCACCGGACGCGACCATGCGATTTCCGAGCCGGGTGAGGCCGCGGCACGGCTGCTGTCCGGGCTGGGCCGCTACAGCGACCTGCGCCACGCCCACCTGCGCGAGTGGGCGCACCTGTGGGAGCGCTTCGACATCGCCTTCGACGGCAGCCCCGACGCGCTGCGGGTGGCCCGACTGCACATGCTGCACCTGCTGCAGAGCGTGCCCAGCCGCGCCGAGGACCTCGACGCCGGGCTGCCGGCCCGCGGCCTGCACGGGGAGGCCTACCGCGGGCACATCTTCTGGGACGAACTGTTCGTCTTCCCCGTTCTCAACCTGCGGTCGCCGGAAACCACCCGCGCCCTGCTGCGGTACCGGTACCGACGGCTGCCGGAGGCCCGCCGGGCAGCCCGCGAAGCCGGCTACGCCGGGGCGATGTTCCCGTGGCAGTCCGGCAGCGACGGCCGCGAGGAGAGTCAGAAGCTGCACCTCAACCCGAACTCCGGCCGGTGGAACCCGGACGCCAGCGCCCGTGCGCACCACATCGGGATCGCGGTGGCCTACAACGTCTGGCAGTACTACCAGGTGACCGGTGATCTGCGGTATCTCATCGAGGACGGTGCGGAGACGCTGGCCGAGATCGCCCGATTCTGGGTGAGCCGGGCCGAGTTCGATCCAGCCCGCGACGGCGGGCAGGGCCGCTACGTGATTCGGGGCGTGATCGGCCCCGACGAGTTCCATTCCGGCTACCCCGACCGGCCCTACGACGGAATCGACAACAACGCCTACACCAACGTGATGGCGGTGTGGGTGATCGTGCGGGCACTGGATGCGCTCGATGCGTTGCCGTTGCGCAATCGGCTCGACCTGATGGAGACGTTGGGGATCAAGGGCCGAGAACTCGACGAGTGGGATGAGGTGAGCCGACGGATGTACGTCCCCTTCCATGAGAGTCCGGCTACCAGGCACTCGGCGGGGGGGAGCGTCATCAGCCAGTTCGAAGGCTATGCCGAACTGGCGGAACTGGACTGGAGCGCCCTGCGGGAGAAGTACGGCAACATCCAGCGTCTGGACCGGATCCTGGAAGCCGAGAACGACAGCGTCAACCGCTACAAGGCGTCCAAGCAGGCCGATGCGCTGATGCTGTTCTACCTGCTGTCGGCGGACGAACTTCGGGAATTGTTCGCCCGCATGGGCTATCGCTTCACCCCGGATCAGATCCCCCGGACCGTGGATTACTACATGCACCGCACGTCGCACGGATCGACGCTGAGCGGAGTGGTGCACGCCTGGGTGCTGGCTCGCGGAAACCGCGACAGGGCCATGCGCTATTTCCAGACCGTGCTGCTGTCCGACGTGTTCGACATTCAGGGCGGCACCACCGCCGAGGGGATCCACATCGCCGCGATGGCCGGCAGCGTCGATCTGCTGCAGCGCTGCTTCACCGGCCTGGAAACCCGCGGGGATCGGCTGATCCTCAACCCGATGTGGCCGGAATCACTTGGCGCACTGCGGATGCCGATCCACTACCGCGGCTATCGGATGCACTTGACCGTCACCGGCCGCAGTGCCGAGGTGAGTATCGACCCAGCCGATCACCCGCCGATCGTGATCGAGTGCCGCGGGCAGGTGGCGACGCTGTCCCCGGGCACGTCAATCAGATTCGACTGAATGCATTCCGTTCAGCCCCGGCCACGCGCCTTTCGCCGGGGCTGGTCCGGCTTGTTGTCCGGACCGTCGGTGGTCGCCGCAGCCGCCGCCTTGACCGATGCCGACCTCTTGACCGCAGGTGAGGGCTCGGCCGATGCCGTAGCCGATTCCGATGCCGTAGCCGATTCCGAGGCCATGGCCACCGACTGCTGTGCTGCGCGCTCAAGGCGGAAGGGGTCATTGCGCTCGTAGGCCGAGTCGATGATGGGCCGCAAGCCCTTCTCGAGGGTGTCGATGACGTCCTGCGGCACGCCCATGGTCTTCAACGGCCGCAACATCGGCAGATCGGGGGTGGGCACCAGATAGCTGGTGGTGACCCCGCCCAGCCTGTTGACCGTGGTGGTGATGTTCCGCTCGGGAACCAACGTGAGGTCGGCGAACATGGCGTCGTAGTGCACCGAACCGAAGGCCTCCAACCCCAAGGCGTCCACGATGTCCTCGTGAATGACCTGCTGGAGCAGTCCGGTACCGGCGAGCGCATTGACCACGGCGAGCAGGTTCCACGGGCGGTCAGGCCAGTCACCGAGACCGTCGTATTCACCGGCGACGACCAGCACGTCGTATTTGGTCACCGGAATCCGCTGCACCGTGTAGTCGATGATCGGAAGTCTCACTCCCGGTAGCTGTTTGAACACGCCCCGGTCGGCGTCGCCGAGGACGACGAAGGACAGCTCATCCTTGGGCGGCGCAGTCAGGTCATCGCCGAGACGGCGCATCATCTCGTTGACGACCAGCGTGCTGCCGGACGCGCCGGCGACGATTTTCACCCCGGGGGTGGTGCGGATCGCGGTGTCCATGGTCTCAAGTCCGACCGCCACCGACTCGGCCAGCGTCAGAGTGCCGTTGAATGGTGTCAACTCACCAGGCCAGGGCAGCCCGACGAGGTTCTCCTCGTCGGCGTAACGGCCACCGAGCACCCGTGCGATGGTGTCCGGTTCGAGGGTCTCGTACCCGAGTCCACCCATGGCCAGCACCGTGGCGCTCAATGCAATGCCGGCCGAGTACGACACGGGCACGATCGTCGGTTCGGTGACCGCGACGGCCAGGCCCATGCCGATGACGACGGCGCCGCCGATCCGGCCCAGCTGATCCAACATGGCGGTCCCCCCGGGGCCTGCGCCCCACGTCCTGAAATTCTGAGAAAATCTTACGTCACTCTCAGCTGAATTCGCGATCCGGGCCGTGCGGCGGCGTCATCCACCCTCGTCGTGGTGCCAGTCGGCGACCTCAGCGAGGGGCCGGCGCGGTGTCGCCGGCAGCGGTCCGGCGTCGGCCGGTGCCCATCCCACCCGCATCAGCAATTGCGGGAAGCCGCTGCTGCCGAAGACGTCGGCGCGCACCGCCCGGTGGGTCTCCGGGATCTCCAGCGGTTCGGTGACCGCACAGGTGGCCAGGCCCATCGCGGTGGCCGACAGCAGCACCAGGCTGGTGGCCTCCCCGGCCCGCAACCGGGCCAGGCAGTCGTCGCTCTCGGTGCCCAGTGCCAATACCACCCCGTTGCCGTCGGTGGACGGCGTGGACGTCGACTCGTCCATCTGGCGCAGCATCACCCCGGCGCGGGCGGCGCGGGCGCCCATCAGCGCAACGTCTCCCCAGGGCACCGGCCACCCACTGAACGGTCTGCGGTCGCTGCGGCGGCGGGCGACCGCGGCGGCCAGCATCACATCGAGGTCATCGGCGCGTTGCGGTTCGACGGTCACCGCGGCCAGGTGGCTGGGTTCGGCCGGGTCGGGCAGTCGGTGCACACTGGCATGCCAGCCCATTGCAGCCAGCGCAACGGTGCAGTGGTGCAATGTCGCGCCGCAACTGAGCAGCAGGTCTCGCCGGTCAGGATCGGAACGGGGCAGCCGCCGACTGGGATCGGCGTAGAGGTGCAGACTCTCCGAACCGACCCGCCACCGCCAGGGCTGGGCGTTGTGCGACGAGGGGGCCAGCGTCGCCATGCTTAGCACGGCGCGCATGGTCTCCGGATCGGGGAACTCCGATGCCACTACACCCCCTCGTCACGGCGTCCAGGGACCCACTGTGGCTCGCACGAACGCAACGGCAACAGAGACGTAAGTCCCCAATCGGCGGGACTTGGGGCTGTACCGGCTATACCGGGTTGAACGAGGAGATGAGCCAACGCCCGTCGGTGCGCAGCAGGGTCACCATGACACTGCTGGTGGACAGCGCCGGGGTGGGCCGTTCCTTGCTGGTGGTGACCTGGTTGACGAAGACCAGCACCTCAGCCCGATCGGGACGAATCTGGGAGACGGCCGCTCGGGCGACGTCGGCCTCGGTTTTGACGCCCTTGTCGCGGGATGCCGGTGCGACGACCTTGTCGGTGAATTCGGTGTAGTAACTGAGGAATTCGCCGGTGAGGTGGGATTTGGCGTTGGCCAGATCGGCGTCGAGAGTCTCCGGCGCGTAGCTCAACAGCGCCTCGGTTCCTTCCGTGGCGGCGGCGATCACCTGCTGCTGGGCGGCGGTGTCGGTGAGCCGGTCCGGGCGGTACAGCCACCAGTACACCGCGGCCGCCGCCAGCAGCGACGCCAGCACCAGGCCGACGGCGACGGCCGCGACCAGGTCCCGGCGACACCACGCCACCGCGCGGGCCAGTGGATTGCGGCTTACGGAGATGGCCGCGGGGGTAATCGCGGCGGGGGTGGCAGCCTCGTCGGGTTCCTCCACGGGATATGACTCGCCATCGGCCTGACCTGCGGCCTGTTCTGCGGCCTGTTCCGCGGTCTGTTCTCCGGCCTGCTCCTCGACCTGCTCCTCGACCTGTTCTGCGGCCTGCTCCTCGCTGGTGCTCATGGCACGAACTCCACATCCGCAATCTTGGGGGTGCCGCCGTCGCGGGTCACGGTCACGTTCATCCGGAACGGCCGGGGGTCCTGGTCGGCACCATTGACATTGGTGACCTCGGAGGTGGCGGCCACCAACACCACACCGCTGTCGCCGTCCCGGGCGCCCAACGCCGCGGCGTTCACGGTGCCGGTCGTGACGGCTTTGGAGTCCACCGCCGTCTTGATGAAGTCATCGGCGCTGCGTTCGAAGTCCTCCCGGAACGGCCCGGTGGACAGATCCAGCACCCGCGCAACGTCGGCCTGGGCGCGGCTGTGGTCGATGGACAGCAGCGCCGTCACTCCGGCGCGGGCGGCGTCGACGAACTGCTGATCCTGCGACCGCTGCGCCGCCACCTCGCGGTGTTGCCACAGCATCAAACCGGTCAACGCCACGCTCGCGCCGGTGAACAGCGCCGCGAGCACCAGGCCCGCCGTGCGCCGCGGCCCGACCGAGGCCCGTCCGATCTGCTCTTCGGCGGAAGGCTCCTCGAGATCGGCAGGGACATCGGCAGGATCATCGGCCGGGGAATCGAGCGCATCATCTGCCTCGACGGCCGCGCGCTCGGGTGTCATAACCCCACGATGGTAGACGGCGGCGAATGTTGCTCATCCCCGACAGGTGCCGTGCCAGACTTTGACGGTGAAGTGCGCAGCGATCACCGTCTCGGTGGGTGTCGCGCTGTCGCTGAGCCTCGCTGCCGCCCCGGCCGCACCGGTCGCCGCGCAGGGTCCGGCGCTGCATGCGGTCACCTACACCGTCTACACCGACGTTCCGTTCCGCGCCGACATCTATTACCGGGACAGCGAGCCGCCCAACTTCGCCGACTACAGCCACAATCCGTACCTGTTCTCCCCGAAGGTCGAGGCAGATCTGGGCCCGGACCGGCCGTGGGTGCTCAACGTCTCGTTGGCCAACCCGAAGTACTGGGCGATGGTGCTGGGCACCAGTGGCCCCTCGCCCAACCCGCCGAACTTCCACTGCACTCTGGCCGTGGACGGCACCGTCGTTGCCAGCGACTCCGGTGCCAAGGGGGCGTTGTGCTCCCTGCGTAACTGGTGAGACGGCTCATTGCGCGGAGGCTCAGGCGCGGAGGCAGGAGAGACGGCTCAGTCGTCGCGCACCCAGTCCCCGCGCACCCAGACCGGCTGGCCATTCTGGAATGAGCAGGTCAGGAATAACCCGTCCGGCGCCTGCGCAACGTAGTTCTCCGACCCGGCGCAACTGCTCTTGTGCTCTTTGACGCCGACCATGGGCGGGGAGCGGAAATAGCGCGGTTCGTAGCGCCGCGGCGAACCGCAGAACACCAGCCGGCCCCAGGACGTCGTGCCGAACACGTAGTAGCCGGTCTCCGCGCAGGGGGCGCCCAGCACGACCCCCGCCTTGATGCCGGGGGTGCAGAACGCGTCGTTGCACTCGTTGGCCGAGGCGGGGGCCGGAATGGTGAGTCCGGCCGCGATCAGCGCAGCGGCAGCGGCTACGGTCGATCGCACAGCAACAACTGTCGCATACCGCACGATGCCGGGAGGGCCGATGACGTCGACCGATCTGCAATCCGCCGGCGATGGCAGCGCCTCTGACGCAGCCCGGCCCGCCGTTGCGGTGCGCACGGTCGGCTTGGTGCTCGCGTCGCTGCTGACCGCCGGCCTACTGGGGCTGACCGGGTTCATGGTGTGGCAGCACCGCGACCACACCGACCAACGTCAGCGAGCCGCCGAGTACGCCGCCGCCGCCCGGCAGGGTGTGATCAATCTGATGTCCATCGACTACGCCACGGCCCAGGACAGCGTGCAACGGGTTCTGGACGGATCCACCGGACGGTTCCGGGCCAACTTCGCCGACACCGCCGAGGATTTCGTCAAAGCCCTGACCGACGAGAAGATCACCACCAAGGCCACCGTCAACGACGCCGCGGTGGAATCCATGACCGCCGATTCCGCGGTGGTCCTGCTCTCGGCCACCTCGCGTCGGGAGGGTCCGCAGGCGCCCAAAGACCAGCAGCAGCCCCGGATGTGGCGGATCGTGCTCACCCTGGAACGCGAAGGGGATCAGATCAAGATGTCCGGCGTCGAGTTCGTCTGAGCGCGGTGGAACGGGATCCGGCGCAGCCCCGGTGGCGGCAGTTCGCCGCCGCCTCCGCGCGGTTCGGCGCACCGGCCGGTGACTACACCGATCTGTGGCGGTGGTCGGTGGCCGAGCCGGCCCGGTTCTGGCGGGCGGTCTGGGAGTTCTTCGACGTCCCGGCCGCGGTCGGCCCGGGCGACGGGGACGACGCCGTGCTGGCCGATGCCCGGATGCCGGGCGCGCGGTGGTTCCCCGGGGTCCGGCTCAACTACGTCGAGCAGGTGCTGCGGCACGCCGGCGCGCCGGGTGCGGCGATCGTCGGAGTCGAGGAGGACGGCACCCGCACCGCGATCGGCTGGTCACAGTTACCCGGCCGGGTGGGTGCGGTGGCCGCCGAGTTGCGCCGTCTGGGTGTCGGGCCCGGCGACGGTGTGGTCGCCTACCTGCCCGACATCGCCGAGGCGACGGTGGCGTTTCTGGCCACCGCCGCGGTCGGGGCGGTGTGGTCCTCGTGCGGTCAGGACTACGCCCCGCAGGGCGCCGCCGCGCGTCTGGGCCAACTGCATCCGAAGGTGCTCTTCAGCACCGGCGGCTACCAGCACAACGGCCACTGGATCGACAAGAGCGCCGACACCGCCGAACTGCTGGGCCTGCTGGAGGCGGCCGGACCCGTTGCGCCGCAACTGATCCTGCTGGACAGCGACGACTACCGGAGCCTCGTCGAGCGGCCGGTCGACCCCGTCGTCGCACCGGTTGATTTCGGCCATCCGCTGTGGGTGCTGTTCACCTCCGGGACCACCGGCCGGCCCAAGGGCATCACGCACGGCCACGGCGGGGTGGTCCTGGAACACCTCAAGGCTGCGGTGCTGCATGCCGATCTGGGTCCGGGCGATGTGTTCTTCTGGCAGACCGCGCTGAGTTGGATGATGTGGAACTTCCGGGTCGGCGGCCTGCTGTGCGGGGCGACGGTGGTCGGTTACGGCGGCAACCCGATGTACCCCGACGCCGACCGGTTGTGGCGGCTGGTCGCCGAGGAGTCGGTGTCCTTCTTCGGCACCAGCCCGGGTCATCTGCTGGCCTGCCGCAAGGCGGGTCTGCATCCCGGCGCCCAGCACGACCTGAGCCGACTGCGCACCGTCGGCAGTACCGGGTCGCCGTTGCCAGCCGATCTGTTCGAGTGGGTCCGCGCCGAGGTGGGCGGTGGTGTGGAGGTGTCCTCGATCAGCGGGGGAACCGACGTCGTCAGCGCCTTCGCCGGCGGTACCGCCGACGTGCCGGCCCGTCCGGGCGAGTTGGCCACCCGCTACCTCGGCATCGACCTGCACAGCTGGTCACCGTCACGGCAGCCGCTCGTCGGTACGGTCGGCGAGCTGGTGATCACTACCCCGATGCCGTCGATGCCGACCGGCTTTTGGGACGATGCGGACGGATCCCGTTACCGGGCAGCCTATTTCGAGCACTTGTGGGCCGACGGCACCTCGCCGGGAGTGTGGCGACACGGTGACTGGGTGACGCTGACCGAGCGCGGATCGCTGGTGATCCACGGCCGCAGCGACGCCACCCTGAACCGGCACGGCATCCGGATGGGGTCGGCGGATATCTACGAGGTTGTCGAGGGCCTCGAGGAGGTGACCGAGGCGTTCGTCGTCGGTGTCGACGGCCCGGGTGGTGCCTACTGGATGCCGCTGTTCGTCGTGCTGGCTGACGGCCGCCTCTTGGACGAGACGCTGATCAACCGGATCCGGACGGCGATCCGCACCCGCTTGTCGCCGCGGCATGTGCCCGACGAGATCATCGCCGCCCCAGGGATTCCGCACACCCGCACCGGCAAGAAGTTGGAGGTGCCGGTGACGGCGGTCCTATCCGGGCATGGCGAGGTGGCACTGGATCCGCGGGCGATCGACCGACCGGAGTTGATCGACTGGTACCGGGAGCGGGGCCGGATGCACCGGTGGTGCTGATCGGTCAGGTGTACCGCCGGGGACTGTCGGAGCGTTAACCGGGCCAAGTCGGCCCTTCCCCCCGTGCGAGGGAGAGCCGACGCGGTCTCGTGTTGGCCCCGCCGCTGCCACCGGCCGCGGCGTTTCCGCCGTTACCGCCGACACCGAGGATCCCGGCATCACCACCATCCCCGCCGTCCACGCCATCACGCACCGCGGCGTCGGTCTCCCCGTCCCCACCGTGCCCGCCGTTACCCGACGGGGACACCAACACCCCGCCCACGAACGGCCAGACACCATCGGTGCCGTCATCACCGCCGGTCCCGCCGGTACCGCCGGAGCCGGCCGCCCCGCCCGACCCGCCGGCCACCCATGCCGCCCCCACCCATAAGCCCGGCCGCTTCCACAAAATCCGACCGCCGGAACGGTATTTCCCCGAATGGTGAAACAGATTCCTCCCCGAACAACAAACAATAAAAGTCGGCCCTCCCCGAGGCGGGAGGAGGGACTTCGCTGTCGAAATGCTGCCGGGTCTTTCGGGGTCAGGGTTTCCCGATCACGGCGTTCCGGGCGTTCCCGGTGTGCCGTCGACGGCCACCGAACCCGGACCGTACGCCTGAGCCTCCCCGCCGTCCCCGCCGGCACCACCGGTGCCGGCGGCCTCAGCGTTGCCGCCGTCACCGCCGTCACCGCCGGCCGCCGAGGCATTGACACCCTGAGCGAACGCCCCAGCCCCGGCGCCACCGGCGCCGCCCTGACCAGCACCGTAACCACCGGCACCGCCGTCACCACTGATCGCGCTGGACCGGGTCCCAGTCGCCGTGGCAGCACCACCAGCGCCGCCAAGGCCGCCGAGGCCGGTGTCCAGCGGCGCGAGCAACGGGTCGCTTGCTCCGCCGGCGCCGCCCTTACCTCCGATCGCCGTGGCGTCGGTCCCGGTCACCGTCGCATCACCACCGACACCACCATTGCCACCAGCAATGCCGCCGTCACCGCCGTCCCCGCCGTCCCCGGCGGTCGAGGTCGACAGGTTGCCCAAAATCGTGCCCAGGCCGCCGTTGCCGCCGTTGCCGCCGATACCGAGGATCCCGGCATCACCGCCGTCCCCGCCGTCCCCTCCGTCGGCGACGCTGTCGAGCGTGTAGCCGTGGCCGCCGTCCCCGCCGTTGCCCGAGGGGACCGCGTCCTCGACGAACCCTGGTTCACCATCCTGGCCGTCGGTGCCGCCGCTGCCGCCGGTCCCGGCCTCGCCGCCGGCACCCCCGGCGAACCCGAGGCCGTAATAGGGATCATCGTCGGGATTAAAGCTGCGGTAGGTGCCGCCGTCGCCGCCGTTGCCGCCAGCGTTATGCGAGGCCGTACCCGCCGCCCCGGCACCGCCGTCACCGGCTGGACCCAACGCCCCGCCGTCACCACCGGCACCACCGGAACCGGTGGTCCCGCCGACACTGTCGCCGCCGGCCCCACCCGCGCCGCCGACACCGGACGCAGCACCGTTGCCGCCGTTCCCGCCGGCGCCGTCGTTGACCGCGAACGTCGCATCCCCGGCCGCACCGTCACCACCGGCGCCGCTAGCGCCGCCGTTCCCGCCGGCCCCACCATCCCCGGCAACGCCGGCACCCGGAGCCGAACCGCCAGCACCACCGGCGCCACCGTTGCCACCGGCCCCGGCGTTACCGCCGCTGCTGCCGTCCGACAGGGCACCCACGTCATAGCCGCTACCGCCGAACCCTCCGTCGCCACCGGCGCCGCCATCACCGCCGGCACCGGACATCACACCGCCGTCGCCGCCGGCGCCGCCAGCACCACCGGTGCCGCCGGCCGTCCCGTCGCTTTCGGGGTCGGCAGCACTGGTGCCATTGAATCCGTCGGCGCCGTCGCCGCCATCACCGCCGATGCCGCCGTTGCCGACCGCACCGCCGTCACCGCCGGCACCGCCGTCGCCGCCGCTGACACCGATAACGGCGTTGACGATCACTGCCACCGAATTGCCGCTGGCGTTGTTGGCGTAGGTGTAGACACCGTCCGGACTGAACGCCAGTCCAACCGGATCGGGGCCGACCACGAGACTGTCGGTGACGGTGTTGGTCGTGGTGTCGATCACCGACACCGAGTCGCGGTAGTGGGCAACGTATACCAAGCGGCCATCCGGGCTCACCGCCAGCACAACCGGGCTGCTGATACCGGAGATGGTGCCGATCACAGTGTTGGTGGCGGTGTCGATGACCGACACCGTCCCGGCGATATCGTCGTTGCTGACATAGGCACGGGTGCCGTCCGGGCTGACCGCCACCCACCACGGATTGCTGAAGCCCGAGATGGTGGCGATCACTGCCTTGGTGGCGGTGTCGAGCACCGACAGCGTGTCGGCGCCGATGGTGTTGGTGACATAGCCGCGGGTGCTGTCGGGGCTGAACGCCACCCCTAGCGGCCAACTGAACCCGGTCAGGGTGCTGACGGTGTTGGTGGCGGTGTCGATCACCGACACCGTATTGCCGGCGCCGCCCTGGTTGTTGGTGACCCACACCTGAGTGCCGTCCGGGCTGGCCGCCACCCCCGTCGGCCGGGTGCCGACACCCACGGTGGCGACGACGGTGTTGGTGGCGGTGTCGATCACCGACACCGAACTGCCCAGGTTGTTGGTCACGTAGGCTCGGGAGCCGTCCGGGCTGAGCGCCACCCCGAGCGGGTTGGCACCGACACCGATGGAGGCCACCACGGTGTTGGTCTCAGTATCGATCACCGTCAGCGCGTTGCCGGCGGCGTTCGTCGCGTAGGCGTAGCGGCCGTCCGGGCTGACTGCCGCCCCGTATCCACCGCCGGCGCCGCTGATGGTGTCGGTGAGCGTGTGGGTGGTGACGCTACCGATTGCATCCCAACCGTTTCCGCCGTCACCACCGTCACCGCCGCTGGTCACCGCCAGGCCGTCGGCGCCGTCGATGCCCGCGCTGCCGCCGTTGCCTCCGCTGCCCACCGCGCCACCGGACCCACCCGAGCCCGCGACACCCGGATCCCCGCCGTCACCACCGGCACCACCGTCGGGCGTCACGACATCACCGTCGACACCGTCACCGCCGTCGCCGGGCGTCCCGGCGTCACCACCGTCACCACCGTCACCGCCGCTGCCGTTGACGCCGTCGAGGCCCGCACCCAGAGCGACGCCCGCATCACCTCCGGGACCGCCGGAACCACCGGCACCGCCGGAACCACCGTCACCGCCGGCCTGGCCGTCATCACCGGCCAGGACGCCGTCCAGACCGGCCACCCCGGCCCCACCGTTACCGCCGGCACCACCGATACCGCCGGCACCGCCATTTCCGCCAGCACCGGAGAGCACGCCACCGGCACCACCGGCACCGCCGTCACCACCGGCACCGGCGTCGGCGCCCGACGCTCCGGGGTTGCCCGGCAGGACCCCGTTCATGCCGTCGGTGCCGGCCGCGCCGTTACCGCCGTCGCCGCCGTTGCCGCCGTTGCCGACCGCACCGCCGTCGCCTCCCGCACCGCCGGCACCGCCGGGCAAACCGTCGACCGTGGTGGTGATAACCGAGACCGAGTTGCCCAGTCCGTTGGTGATGTAGGCGCCGGTGCTGTCCGGGGTGAATCCGATCCAGGTCGGATAGTCCCCGACCGCGATGGTGTCGATGACGGTGTTGGTGGCGGTGTCGATCACCGACAGGGCATCGGAATTGGAGTTCGCAACGTAGACGACACTGCCGTCGGGGCTGACCGTCACGCCCAGCGGATTGACTCCCACCGACACCGTGGAGATCACGGTGTTGGTCGCGGTGTTGATCACCGACACCGTATTGGCGGCGATGTTGGTGACGTAGGCGCGGGTGCCGTCGGGGCTGAGGCCGATGCCCCACGGGTCGCTGAAGCCGCCGATGGTGGCGATGAGGCCGTAGGTGTCGGCATCAAGAACCGACACGGTGTTGGCGCCCCCGGTGTTGGTGATGTAGAGACGCGTGCCGTCGGGGCTGACCGCCACGGCCTTGGGCCGGGTGAAACCGGTCAGCGTGGACGCCGTATTCGTGGCGGTGTCGATCACCGAGATGGAGTTGACCCGGTTGTTGGTGATGTAGGCGTGGGCGCCGTCGGGGCTGACCGCCACCCCGGTCGGGCCGTCGCCGACGGCGACCGTCGCGACGACCGTGTTGGTCGCCGTGTCGATCACCGACACCGAATCGCCGGAGTAGTTGGCGACATAGGCCCGGCTGCCGGCGGGGTTGAGCGCCAACTCGTTCGGGGAAGCGCCGACGGCAACGGTGTCGATCACCGCACCGGTGGCGGTGTCGACCACCGATACCGAGTTACCGACGACGACGTAGGCCAGACGGCCGTCCGGGGTGACCGCTACTCCGTAGGGGCCATCGCCCAGAGCGATGGTGTCGGTCACCGTCCGGTCGACGGCGACACCGATTGCATCCCAACCGCTTCCGCCGTCACCGCCGTCACCGCCGCTGGTCACCGCCAGTCCGTCGGCGCCGTCGTTGCCGGCACTGCCGCCGTTACCGCCGCTGCCCACCGCGCCACCGGACCCACCAGAGCCCGCTGTACCCGGATCGCCGCCGTCCCCGCCGGCCCCACCGTCGGAGGTCGAGGCGTTGCCGGCCGCACCGTCACCGCCGTCACCCGGCGTCCCGGCGTCACCGCCGTCACCGCCATCGCCGCCGCTGCCGTTGTCGCCATCGAATCCGACGCCGAGCGCCAGGCCGGCGTCACCGCCAGCACCTCCGGCGCCACCGAGGCCGCCCGAGCCGCCGTTGCCGCCTGCCTGACCGGCATCACCGGCGAGGGCACCGTCCAAACCGGCCACCCCGGTGCCGC
>CAYXBN010000041.1:0-26685 GCA_964463215.1 uncultured Mycobacterium sp.
GCGGTCCGGCCAGTGCGGCCTTCGCCGACGAGTACACCCAGAAGTTCGGGCAGGCACCGGGCGCCTTCAGCGTCGAGGGTTACGACCTGGCTACCGTCATGGTCAAGGGCATCGACTCGGGCGCCGTCACCCGAGCAGGCTTGCTCGCATTCGCCCGGAACTACCAGGGTCAGGGTGTGGCGCGAGAGTACCGGTGGACCGATAACGGCGAACTCACCAACAGCCTGATCTGGATCTACCGGGTTGAGTAGCGCGCGCCGCCTTGAGAGGCGGGATACTTGAGCAATTTCGCTCTACTCGATTCAAAAGAGTAACTGTCCAACCTAGAGTCCCAACGGTGCCGAGACACGGCGTCGCGAACGGCTACCGCCCTACCCGGCATTACGCAGTTCGCGGGGTGTTCCGCACTCCGGTTCGGTGCGAGATTCCAACGATCTGGCGCCGGAGTCAGAGCCTGGGCGCCTGGTGGCCCGACGCCCCCACGGACTAGGCGTCACGTCAGATCCGTGCCACGCTGGACGCCGTGACGAAGCGTCCTCGGTTCCAGGGCTGTTGTCGGGCTTAACCGACCGAGTCCCCTGACCGTCCCAGCTTCCCCGGAGTACCACCGTGGCGCTATTCGCTACCCTCTCCCAGCTCCCTTCCCGCAGTGTGTCCCCCACCCGACTGCGGCTACCTCACTTGTTGAGCACCGCTGACCGCTACGCCGACGAAGTGCTCGACGGTCGATTCGACCACCTACAGCCTGCGGGGGGGCTGCCGACGGACTCCCGCTGGTACTCACGGCTTCACGCTGACGACGAATTGGATGTTTGGCTGATCAGCTGGGTGCCGGGGCACACCACAGAACTTCACGATCACGGCGGCTCGCTGGGTGCTCTGACGGTGCTCACCGGCGCTCTGAATGAATACCGCTGGAGCGGAGAAAAACTCCTGGGGCGGCGACTCGACGCCGGCGACCAAGCTGCCTTCCCACTCGGCTGGGTCCACGACGTTGGTGCAGTCGATGACCAGCAGACCCTCAGCGTCCACGCTTACTCACCGCCACTCACCGCGATGTCCTTCTACGAAGTGACCGATCGCCAGACACTGCGCCGAACCAGATCCGAACTCACCGCTCTGCCGGAAGCAGGCTGACGTGCAGAGCCGCGTCGATCGCGCGCTCCAACGCGCCCGCGCCAGGCTAACCCGGCTACCCGCCGGTGAGGTTCCCGACGCTGTTGCCCGGGGCGCGATACTTGTCGACATCCGGCCGGAAGCCCAACGGGCCGCCGAGGGCCCGGTTTCTTCCGCGCTGGTGATCGAACGCAACGTGCTGGAGTGGCGCTGCGATCCCACCAGCGAGGCGCGCCTGCCGCAGGCCGTCGATGATGACGTCGAGTGGGTGGTGATCTGTTCGCAGGGATACACATCCAGCCTTGCTGCCGCTGCGCTCCGGGACCTGGGTCTGCACCGTGCGACCGACGTGGTCGGCGGCTATCAGGAGATGGTTCGAACTGGTGCGCTTGCCCGCATCGAACGCCAGGCCTCAACGACCAACCAGGACTGACGCTGGGGCGCAGTCGATTTACAGCGGGTTGAGCACGCGATCCAAGAACTGCCTCGTCCGCTCATGACTGGGTGCCTCGATCACCGCGCTGGGCGGCCCTTGTTCGAGAACCACGCCTTCGTCGATGAACAGCACCTGGTCGGAAACCTGTCGCGCGAACTGAATCTCGTGGGTGACGATCACCAGTGTCCACCCCTCGGTGGCCAGATCACGGATGACCGCGAGAACCTCCCCGACAAGTTCGGGATCCAGTGCCGACGTCGGCTCGTCGAAGAGCACGAGTTTGGGCCGCAGCGCCAGAGCCCTCGCGATGCCGACTCGTTGCTGTTGACCGCCGGACAACTGATAGGGGTACTCGTCACGCTTGTCGGCCAGCCCGACCCTGTCGAGCAGATCCAGCGCCTCCGCAGTTGCCTCGTCGGTGGATCGCTGCTGAACCGCGACGGGCCCCTCCGTGACGTTCTGCAGAACCGTGCGGTGCGGAAAGAGATTGTGGGACTGGAAGACCATCGCGCTCTGGGCCCGGTAGCTCTTCAGCAGGCCCTTTGGCAGCGGTACGCCGAAGTCGACGGTGACATCGCCGATGCGCACCACCCCGGCGTCGGGGACGTCGAGGGCGTTGAGCGACCGCAGCAGCGTGGTCTTTCCCGACCCGGACGGTCCTATGACCGTGGTGGCCGACCCGGCCGGCACCGTAAAGGAGACGCCCCTGAGCACTTCGTTGTCGCCGAATGCTTTTCGGAGGCGTGAGGCCTCAATAAGGTTGGTCATCGTGACACGTGCCTTTCGAGTCGGCGTTCGGTGCGGCCCTGCAGAAAAGACAGTGCAAGGCAGATCACCCAGTAGTAGATCGCCGCAGTGCCGTAGAGGGCGAAGAACTCGAAGGTTGGTGCGGCGGCGATCTGGGCGGTGCGCAGCAGTTCGGTGACCAGGATTGTCGAGGCCAGTGAGGTGTCCTTGACCAACGAGATCAGCGTGTTCGACAGCGGCGGAACGGCCACCCGCGCCGCCTGGGGAATGATGATGCGGCGCAGAGTTCCGACGTAGCCGTGTCCGATGGTTTGCGCTGCCTCCCATTGCCCCTTCGGGATGCTGAGGATGGCTGAGCGGATGATCTCCGCGGCGTACCCGCCGACGTTGAGACTGAAGGCGATCACCGCCGCTGGAAATGGGTCGATCTTGATGTTCAACTCGGGTAGTGCGAAGAACACGATGAAGAGTTGGACGAGCAGTGGGGTTCCCCGGATGATCGAGATGTAGAACCGCGCAACCCCGTTGATTACCGCGTTCGGCGACATCCGCGCCAGGGCCACCACCAATGCGACCGCCAGCCCGATGACGAAGCTGATGATCGTCAACGGGATGGTCTTGGTGATCGCGGCCTTGGCCAGTGGCCAGAGGTTGGCACCGATCAGTTGCCAGGCCGAACGGTGCGCTGTAGCCGGCGCGGCGTCGGGGTCAGGCGTCCCGGTGGCATTTGCCTTGAGGTAGCGCTGGGAGATGTCGGCCAGGGTTCCGTCGGCGCGGAGCTCCTCCAGTGCCCGGTCGACGTCAGGAAGCAGGCCGCTGTCTTTGCGGGCGGCGAATCCCTGTTCGCTCTTCTGGCCCGCCTGCCCCGCGATCTTGACCGAGGTATCCCGGGTTTCTGCCAGGTAGGCGTAGACCGCGATGCTGTCGTTGACCACAGCATCGACGCGGCCCTGATTGAGCAACTTAACCGCCTGGGTGAAGCCCTCGACCGATTCCACCCGGGCCCCGGCGTCTCGGGCGATCTGCGCCCAGTTGCTCGTCATCGACTGGGCGGTGGTCTTACCCTTGAGGTCGGCAAGTGAGGTGATCGTGGAATCGTCTGCGCGCGTAACGATCACACCCTCACCCACCGCGTAGGGCTGCGACATGTCGTATTTGGACCGGCGCTCAGGTGTGATGGTCACCTGGTTGGCGACGAGGTCGAAGCGGCCGGCCTCCAGAGCGGCAAAGATCGAGTCCCAGGGGGTCTCGACGAATTCCGCCCTCACTCCCAGGCGGTCGGCCACCGCACGGGCAACATCGACGTCGTATCCGCTGAGTTGGCCCGTCACCTGATCGTGGTAACTGAAGGGCGCGTAGGTACCCTCGGTGCCCACTCGCAGCACCCCCGCCGACAACGCCTCGCCACCAGTGGTTTTCGCACCGCAGGCACCGGTGAGGAGCGCCACCAGGGCCAGCGCGGCCAGCGCAACCGGCCAGCCGAGGTGTCGGCTTCTAGGCGCGGTCACCGGCGTGCCGTAAGCGGGTGGCCAGGGGATAGAGCTTGCAGCCCAGGCAGATGCCGAACGCCGCGTTGAGGAAGGCGGCGAATAAGGCGAAGGCCGAGGAGATGACGGCGACCAGCGGAAGGCCCGCGATGAAACCGGCCAGACCGATAAGGGCGAAGACAAGCCCCACGAGTTGGGCGAATCGCAGCGGAGGGACGGGCTCGCGTTCGGTGACAGCCCCGATTCGCGGGGCCACCAGACCCGCATAGATCCGCCCATAGAGGTGGTTTCGCGGCCCGCGTACCGCGCCGATCGCGAAGACAGCAGCCTGGACCGCCAGGAGGGATGTCGCCGCGGGAACGCTCACCGCCGACAGGGCGATCACTGCGGCCAGCACGACCGTCGTGATCCAAGCCGCGAAACGCGGACCTCGAACGTCGACCTGGTCGACGCCGTGACTGTTGTCGTGTGGCATTGCTTGCACTCCTGGGGCCGCGGATCAGATGGAAAAGTCTTCGCCGTGCCACACCCCGGCCTCAGGTGGCCGGATCACCCGTTGCGCCGGCTGGCCGTTGCCCGCCGCCTCCAGTTTGCTGACTCGGGTCAGCAGGGACTGCAGACTGAGCCCCAACGGGTCGGGCAGCCGCGCGTCGTCAGTGGTCCTACGGGCCTGTGTGCGGTTGACCGTTTGTCCCGGTACACCGACGACCACGGCCCCGGCCGGTACCGATTTGACGACGACGGAGTTGGCACCGATCTGGCTCCCAGCGCCAATCGTGATCGCGCCCAATACTTTCGCACCCGCCCCGATGGTGACGTCGTCACCGACGGTCGGGTGGCGCTTGACGCGATCCAGGCTGGTTCCGCCCAGGGTGACGCCGTGATAGATGGTGACGTTGTCACCGACCTCGGCGGTCTCGCCGATCACCACACCGGTGGCATGGTCGATGAACACGCCGCCACCGAGGACTGCGCCCGGATGGATCTCGACTCCGGTCCATTTGCGCGTCAACTCGGCGAGAAACCGGGCCGGCAGCCTGAGGCGGTGGGTCCACAACCAGTGACTGATGCGATGCGCCCAGACCGCCTGTAGCCCCGGATAGCACAGGATGATCTCCGCGACCGATCGGGCTGCCGGATCCTCCTGTTGGATCCGGCGGATGTCGCGCAGGGCGCTTGACAGCACGTCAGTCCGCCAAGCCGGCGAACAACGCGGTACTCAGGTAGCGCTCACCGAAACTGGGCAGCACCACCACGATCAGCTTTCCGTTGTTCTCCGGTCGTTTCGCCACCTGCACCGCGGCCCAGGTCGCCGCTCCGGAGGAGATGCCCACCAGGAGGCCCTCCTCTTTGGCGAGGCGCCGGGCCATGTCGAGGGACTCGTCGTTACCGACGCCGATGACCTCGTCGACCAGTTCCGTTTCGAGAACAGGGGGGACGAAGCCCGCGCCGATACCTTGGATCGGGTGCGGACCCTTCTGACCGCCGGAAAGCACCGGGGAGGCGGCCGGTTCGACGGCGACGAACTTCACCGACGGCTTGCGTTGCTTGATCACCTCGGCGACGCCGGTGATGGTCCCGCCGGTGCCGACGCCGCCGACGAAGATGTCGATCTTCCCGTCGGTGTCGTGCCAGATCTCCTCGGCCGTGGTGGCGCGGTGAATCGCCGGGTTGGCGAGGTTCTCGAACTGCTGGGGAATGAAGTACCGCTGGTCTGTCTTCGCCAGCTCCTCGGCTTTCGCGATGGCCCCCGGCATGCCCTCGGGTCCGGGGGTGAGGACGAGGTCGGCGCCGAACGCCCGCAACAGAATTCGTCGCTCCAGACTCATGGTCTCGGGCATGACTATCGTGCATCGGTAGCCGCGCGCCGCGCAGACCATCGCCAAGGCGATTCCGGTATTGCCACTGGTGGGCTCGAGGATGATGGTGTCCTCGCCGATGAGGCCGGCCTTCTCGGCGGCGTCGATCATGGCCACCCCGATACGGTCCTTCACGCTGCCGCCGGGGTTGAAGAACTCCAGTTTGGCGACGACGTCGGCGCCGGCTCCATCGGTAACTCTCCGCAACCGGACAAGAGGAGTCTTGCCGGTCAACTCGGTGATGTCGTTGGCGATCCTGCTCATTGGCCCCTCGCCCTCACCCGCCGCAGCCATGCCGGCCGGCGGCGTCGTGCGCGGATGTCTGCCCGGCCGAGAGGCTTCCGTCAGCAATGCGCCGGACCGCCCCCAAGAAGGTGTCGATCTCTTCGAAGGTGTTGTAGAAGGCGAACGAGGGACGGACAGTCATTTCCAAGCCCATTCGACGCAGGATCGGCTGCGCGCAGTGGTGGCCGGCCCGCACCGCGATCCCTTCGGAGTTCAGTGCTTTGCCCACTTCGATGGGATCGTGTCCGGCGAGCACGAAGGACAGCACGCTGGCCTTGTGGTCGGCGGTGCCGACGATGCGCACGCCCGGGATGGCCGCCAGTCGCGGCGTGGCGTAGTCCAGCAACGCGTGTTCGTACGCGGCGATCCGCTCCACGCCGACCTTCTCGACATAACGCAGCGCTTCACCGAGGCCCACGGCATCGGCGATGTTGCCGGTGCCCGCTTCGAACTTGTTGGGTAATCCCTGGTAGATAGCACGCTCGGTCGTGACGTCCGCGATCATGTTGCCGCCGCCCTGCCACGGCGGGGTCTCGGCGAGGACCTCTTCGGTGCCGTAGAGCACACCGATTCCGGTCGGGCCGAAGACCTTGTGCCCGGAGAACACGAAGAAGTCCGCCCCGCAGCCCGCCACGTTGATCGGCACGTGCGGAATGGACTGGGCGCCGTCGATCAGGACGCGGGCTCCGTACCGATGGCCCATGGCGACGATCTCATGCACCGGGTTGACCGTGCCCAGTGCGTTCGAGAGGTGGGTTGCCGAGACCAGTTTGGTGCGCGGGCCGAGCAGATCCTCGAACCGGTCCATCAGCAGATTGCCGGCATCATCGACCGGGGCGAACTTCAGCACGGCGCCGGTCTGCGCGGCGATCATCTGCCACGGGACGATGTTCGCGTGATGCTCCAGGATGGTGACGACAATCTCGTCGCCCGCCCTGAGATGCTTGGCGCCCCAGGACTTCGCCACCAGGTTGATCGCCTCGGTGGTGCCCCGGACGAAGATGACCTGCTCGGACTTCGGCGCCCCGATGAAGCGGCGGACGGTGTCGCGGGCCTCCTCATAGGCGTCGGTGGCCCGGGCCGCCAGTTCATGCGCCGCGCGGTGGATGTTGGAGTTCTCGTGGGCGTAGAAGTAGGCCAGCCGGTCGATCACCGCCTGCGGCTTCTGCGTGGTCGCGGCATTGTCGAACCAGATCAGCGGGTGGCCGTTGACGGTCTCACGCAGGATCGGAAAGTCGGCGCGGAGCCGGTGGACCTCGAAGACCTCGTGCGGGTCGGGCAGTTGCGGAACCGGGCTCCCGAAACCGTTGGCTGGGGCGAAAGCCGAGGTGAAGTAATACTTCGCCTCGTCCCCGGTCACCGGCGCCGCCGGCAGCGTCGGCGAGGTGAAGCTCGGCGTTGTCGGGAAGCCCAGGTGCGGCAGGGCCGGACCCTCGAACCGGGCCGGTACCTCGATCGGGAACCCGGGGACGGCGAACGAGGTTGGCGCCGGCGACGCCGGCACCGCCCGGGTCGCGCCCGCCAGCACCCCGGGCACTGTCGGCACGATGCCGGCCGGAATGGCGAAGTCCGGCAACGCGGAGGTCACAAAAGTGGTGTCGGGCACTTCGCCCCGAGGTGCGACCGGAACCGTCTGCGGTGGAATGAAATCCGGACCCGGGCTCACTGGCTGGGGGACGACGACATCGGCCGATGCCGGCAGTGCGCCCGCCGGGACGCCGACCGGCGCGACACCCAGAGCGGTGGTGCCGTGCGAGGTGGCTGCGGTGGCATCGGGTACCGAACCCCGGGGCGCCACCGGAACCGCCTGCGGCGGGGTATCGGCACCCGGCGTGCCGAACATTCGCGTTGCGAGCGCCGCCAGCTCCGCCTCGCTGATCGGAAGCTCGCCGCTCATTTGTAGGTGTGGTAGTTGTCAATGGCCGCGCCCTCGAGCACGGCCAGGGCGTCATCGGTGAGTACTGCCAGCGACGAGTACAGCGTCACCAGGTATGACGCAATGCCCGACCGATCGATGCCGGTGAACCGCACGGACAGACCAGGAGCCTGCTCGCCGGCCAGACCCGGCTGGTAGAGGGCGACGACACCCTGGCGCTCCTCGCCGGTGCGCACCAGGATGAACTTGGTCTTGCCCTTCTCCACGGGCACTTTGTCGCTCGGGATGATCGGGATCCCCCGCCAGGTGATGAACTGCGCACCAAAGAGATTCACCACCACCGGCGGCACTCCGCGGTAGGTGCACTCACGCCCGAACGCGGCGACCCCCAGTGGGTGAGTCAGGAAGAAGGCCGGTGTCTTCCACACCTTGGTGAGCAGCGCATCGAGGTCGTCAGGGGTCGGGGCGCCGGCCAGCGTCTTGATGCTCTGCTCCGGTGTCACCTGGGAGAGCAGCCCGTACTCAGGGTTGTTGATCAGCTCGGACTCTTGGCGCTCCTTGATGGTCTCCACAGTCAGGCGCAACTGCTGGGTGATCTGGTCGTGGGGACTGGAGTAGAGGTCCGAGACCCGGGTGTGCACGTCGAGCAGCGTGGAGATGGCCCGCAGTGTCAGCTCGCGGGGGCTGGTCTGGTAGTCGACGTAGGTCTGGGGCAGCGGATCCTCGATGTTCTCCCCGCCGACCTCGGCGTGGATGGCGACGCGTTCCGGATTGACCACGCGGTTGACGCGGTAGATGCCGGCCTCGACGGGAACCCAGCTCAGCAGGTGCAGCAGGAACCGAGGGGTGATGGTGTCCAGCTGGGGGACGGTCTTGGTGGCATTGGCGAGTTGCCGCGCCGCTAGAGCGCCGAGTGCCTGCGATTCGTTCTGGGCGGCCGCCATGAAGTTCCTCCGTCTGTCTGCAATTGGTCGCCCCATCTTGAGGCTCAGAAGAAGCGTGCACGAGGTTTAAATCAGCGGTGATGCAAATGCGGAGCAGGCCGTGCGGGTCTTGTATGGTGGCGCCATGCAACTGCACGCAACGCTGCGCTCTGCCTCCGTGCGCCGCATTCCCGCGTGTTCCTGTTGTTGTTGATTCTCTGACGCCGTAGTTCCTGCGCTCAGTTCCGCCGTCATCACGACGACGTTTCCCGTGCTGCTCAACGCGACCGACGAAAGATCAACAGATGTCACCTCTGCCAATCACCTCACTTCCGAGCCCAGCCAGGCAGCACATCTGGGTGCACCGGCGGATCCAGCCGACACCCGGCGTCGACCTGTCCCGGATGACCCGCTACCGCGGTGGCACCTACTCGCACACCGTGGACACCATCGTGTTCACCGACGGAACCACCGCACGCACCGATCTCATCCGGCTCAATCCGAACATCGACGCCTACTCGCTGGATTTCGCCGGCATCGCCCCCGGTCGCCCGTCGCGCTACGCCGCCGATACCTGGGCGGCAGTGCCCCACTTGCAGGCCCGCGCCCATGAGGCCGAGGTGGATTGGATTCTGCGGAACTCTTACCCGATTCTGTCGACCGCAACACTCAGTGCCCGGCTGCGGGCGGCGGGATACCCGCTTGGCGGCCGCAACATCTGCGAACATGAAGCCATCGCCGGCACCCAGGCGGCGATCTGGAATCTCACCAACGGGCTGGAACTCGATGACCGGCCGCTCGACGTTCCTGTCCGCGTCGACGCCCAAGAGAGTTGCATCACCGTTGATTTCGACGGGGATCGGCAGCTCGGCGGCTACACGGTAGATGTGTTCAGCAACGGTGGTGCGGTGTTGACCCTGCAGAAGGACCGCGGCGGCGACACCTGGGAGAGCGTCGCGGCGTCGTCGGTGTCAGTTCCGCCCGGCGGCGGCCGGGTGACCCGGTCGTTGGGCGTCGGAAGCACGGTATGGCACAGCTGGCCCGGCGGCTGGGGCGGCGGCCATCAGCGGTATCGGTTGGTGGTCGATGGCGAGGCCACCGTCGGCGAGATCAGTTTCGAGCTGCAGGGGTCGAAGCGCTTCCGCAACTCCGAATTCGTGGTGTACCTGTACAACTACCTGCTCGCCGGCGCGCGGGCGGCCCGCGCCTCAGCCGTCAGCCCGACGCTGGAGATCGACCGTGCGGCGGTCATCGACGGTCTGGTCGGACCCCTCCGGTTGGAAACCACGGATGCCGCCATCGTGACAGCTGCCGACGGCACTGCGATTGTGCGCGGGGCAGATTCAGGGGGGTCCATGCTGCTCCAACCACATGAGGAGTTCTTCCTGCGAGCCGACCCGGGCGGGCAATCGACGACGCTGACCGTCGAGGTACCCGGTGAACCGGACGGCTTCGGTGGGCGGGTGCTCACCGGGGTGGTCCGCGACGAGGTCGACGGTCGCTTCACCCCGCTCGCACTGGCAGTGCCAACCCAACTCGTCGTGGAGTTCGACGTCGAATGGGCCGCGGTGTGAGGTTAGGAGCGCGCGCGGGCGCGCTGTTGATCCTCATCATCGCGCTCGCTCTGGTGTTCCCCGCCCCCGCGGGGGCCGACCAGTGCTCCCCGCCCGGTGAGCAGTCGGCCAGCGCGCTGCCGACTAACCTCGCCGCCGCAGCGGCCGGGCCGGGCGAGGACAAATACACCACCGCCACCACCGAGCCGTTGAGTTCGGTCAACCTCGACGCGCTGCGACTGATCACACCTGGCACGCTGACGGTGGGGACGCTCTCGGACGCACCACCCAGTGTCTGTATCAACGCCGGAGGCCAGTTCACCGGCTTTGACAACGAACTGCTGCGGGCGATCGCCGACAAGATCGGCCTGAAAATCAAGTTCGTCGGCACGGACTTCTCCGGGCTGCTGGCCCAAGTCGCAAGCCGCCGCTTCGACGTTGGTTCCTCCTCGATCACCACCACCGATGCGCGCCGGCGCACAGTAGATTTCACCAACGGCTACGACTTCGGATACTTCTCGCTCGTGGTCCCCTCAGGTTCTTCGATCACCGGATTCGGACAGTTGCGGGCCGGCCAGCGCATCGGCGTCGTGCAGGGCACCGTCCAGGAGTCCTACGTCATCGACACCCTCGGCCTTCAGCCCGTGAAGTTCCCCGACTACAACACCGTCTACGCCAGCCTCAAGAGTCGTCAGGTCGATGCCTGGGTGGCGCCCTCCCAGCAAGCCCAGGGCACGGTGCGCCCGGGGGACCCCGCCGTGATCGTCGAAAACACCTTCAGCCTGGACAACTTCGTGGCCTACGCGGTGGCCCGGGAGAACAAGCCACTCATCGACGCGCTGAATGCGGGTCTGGATGCCGCGATCGCCGACGGCACCTGGTCACGGCTCTACTCCGACTGGGTGCCCCGCGCGTTGCCGCCCGGTTGGAAACCGGGCTCCAAAGCCGCGCAGGTCCCGGCACTACCCGACTTCGCCGCCATCGCCGCCAGCGCGCCCGTGGCGACAGACGCAGGTACCGGCGCGGTGGCCACCAAATCGGTACTCACCCAACTGCGCGAGTCCTTTCTGGACTGGGAGCTCTACAAGCAGGCCATCCCTGATCTGTTCAAGACGGGACTGCCCAACACCCTCATCCTGACCATCAGCGCGAGCATCATCGGGCTGGCACTCGGATTGGTGCTGGCCGTCGCCGGGATCTCCCGGTCGGCCTGGCTGCGCTGGCCGGCACGGATCTACACCGACATTTTCCGGGGTCTGCCCGAGGTGGTGATCATCCTGATCATCGGGTTGGGGATCGGACCCATTGTCGGCGGCCTCACGGGCAACAACCCCTACCCACTGGGCATCGCCGCTCTCGGGCTGATGGCGGCGGCCTACATCGGCGAGATCTTGCGGTCGGGGATCCAAAGCGTCGATGCCGGTCAGTTGGAGGCCTCCCGGGCGCTCGGCTTCAGTTACTCCTCGTCGATGCGGCTGGTCGTCGTCCCCCAGGGCATCCGTCGGGTTCTGCCCGCCCTGATGAACCAGTTCATCTCGCTGCTGAAGGCGTCCTCGCTGGTGTACTTCCTCGGACTGGTCGCCAGTCAGCGAGAACTGTTCCAGGTCGGGCGCGACCTCAACGCCCAGACCGGAAACCTGTCCCCGCTGGTTGCGGCTGGCCTGTTCTACCTTGCGCTGACCATCCCGCTGACCCATTTGGTCAACCGGATCGACGAACGGCTCCGGCGCGGTAAGCCGGCGCAGGCCGAGGAGACTGTCCCGCCAGCAACGACCCCGGAGATGACGTGATGCCCGGGTCAACGAGTCGGCCCGCCTCGGTGTCGCTGGCCGCTCGCGACATCCATCTGTCATTCGGGTCCAACGCTGTACTTCGCGGGGTGGATCTCGACGTCGACGCCGGTACGACCACCGCCGTCATCGGACCCTCCGGCTCAGGCAAGTCCACCCTGCTGCGCTGCCTCAACCGGCTCTACGAGCCCGACCGCGGAGACATTCTGCTCGACGGACGCTCGGTTCTCCGCGACGATCCTGACCAGCTTCGTCAGCGCATCGGCATGGTCTTCCAGCACTTCAATCTGTTTCCGCACAAGACGGTCCTTGACAACGTGACCCTGGGGCCGCGCAAGCTTCGCGGGCTGTCCGCCGACGAGGCCCGGGAACTGGCACTCGATCAACTCGAACGGGTGGGACTGCGGCACAAAGCCGATGTTCGTCCGGCGACACTGTCCGGGGGTCAGCAGCAGCGCGTGGCAATCGCCCGGGCACTCGCGATGCAGCCCGAGGTGATGTTCTTCGACGAAGCCACCTCCGCGTTGGATCCCGAACTGGTGAAAGGAATCCTGGCGCTGATCGCAGAATTGGGTTCAGATGGTATGACGATGGTCGCCGTCACCCACGAAATGGGCTTCGCCCGGTCGACGGCGGACTCGGTGGTATTCATGGACAAGGGTGTGGTGATCGAGTCAGGCCCGCCCGAGCAGATCTTCACCGCCGCCGAAACCGAACGCCTGCAACGGTTCTTGTCCCAGGTGCTGTGATTCCCGATCAGATTGCAGAGTGATGCGGGGGTGGTGTGCCGTGCAACAGCGCGCGCCCCAGGTGCTGGTACTTCCACCGGATCGGATCGTGAACGGTGTGCGTACGGGCATTGCGCCAGAAGTGACTGAGATTCAGATCCGCTGCAGTGCTCCGGGTTCCACCCAGTTCGAATAGCGCGCTGGAGACGTCGTTGGCGGCGCCGTCGGCGAGAATCTTCGCGGTGGCAACCGCCAGCGACGATTCGCCGGCGAGGTCAGCATCCGGCTCAGCGGCCAGCACGGCATCGACCGCCTCGCCGGCAACGGCAAACGCGGATTCAGCGGCCCTAACGGTGACGTCCAACTCACCGAAACGCTGAATGAGCAGCGGGTCGTCGATCGCGCGGCTGACACCGGCCTCGAACCAAGGCCGGGACCTGTCACGGGCGAACACCGCCGCAGTTCCGAGGGCGCTGCGGGCGATACCGAGGTCGATCGCCGCATGCAGCAACTGTGCGAAGGCGCCGAAGCCGGTAGGGGCATTCACGGCGGCTGACCTCGCGATCAGCTGATCGACACCGACCGTCGCGCCGTCGAAAACGATGGTGCCGCTGGCCGTCGTTCGCTGTCCGAGTGCATCCCAGTCGTCGAGGATCTCCACTCCGGGGGTGTCCGCGGGTAGGAAGGCGACGTACTGACCTTCGGGCAGGCCGGAGGTACCGTCCGGATCCTCCAGGCGGGTCAGGACGGCAAGGATGTCGGCGAACAGCGATCCGGTGCAGTAGAACTTGGTGCCGTCGATGCGGAACCGGCCGGCTGTCGGCGTCAGGGTGGTGGCGACGTCGGCTGCGGTCGGCCCGTTCCGCTCGGCTTGGGCGTTGGCGATACGCGCCCCGCGGAGAAGTTGCTGTGCGTAGCGGCTCTTCTGCTCGGCAGATCCGGCCAGCCGTAGCAGGTTGATGTAGTTGTAATGGCTGTGTGGGATCTGCGCGATATTGGGATCACCGGTGGCGATGATCCGGATCACCTCGGCAACCACACTGGGCGCAAGGTCGGCGCCTCCTAGCTCAGCGGGCACGGTGATGGCCAACAGGCCGCTGGCCGAGAGCCGATCCATTTCGTGAAACGGCAACTGGCGGTATCGGTCTCGATCCGCGGCCCCGACCGCGAATTCCGCTGCGAGCGCCTCGGCTACGGCAACGGCGTCAGCGGGTGCGAGGACTGGACAGTCGTACTCCTTGGTCATTGATCGGCCACTCCTTTTGCGCGAAGGATCGGCAGCACGCCTTCGGCAAACCAGTAGGCCTCTTCGAGATGGGGGTATCCGGAGAGGATGAACTCGTCGAACCCGGCCGAGTGGTACTCGACGATCAGGTTGGCCACCTCGCCATGGCTGCCGACGAGCGCTGTTCCCGCACCGCCCCGAACCAGGCCCACCCCGGCCCAGAGGTTCGGGTAGATCTCAAGGTTGTCGACGCGGCCCCCGTGCAGGGCGGCCATCCGGCGCTGGCCCTCGGATTCGGAACGGGAGTGCAGGCGGGTGGCCTGCTCGATCTGATCCGGGGTCAATTCGTTGAGCAGTTTCTCGGCGACTGCCCACGCCTCAGCGGAGGTGTCGCGGCTGATCGTGTGCAGACGGATGCCGTAGCGCAGGAAGCGCCCGTTCTGTTCGGCCAGGGCCTGCACCTTGGCGATCTTGGCGGCCGCGGCCTGTGGTGGTTCGCCCCAGGTGAGGTAGGAGTCCACATACCTCGCCGCGACCGGCAGGGCGGCCGGTGAGGATCCGCCGAAGTACAGCGGGGGCAACGGTTCCGGAGGTTCGGCGACACGTCCGTCGCGGATGCGGTAGTGCTCGCCGTCGAAGTCGACGGAGTCGGTGGTCCAGATGTCCTTGACGATCTGGAGGAACTCCGCGGCCCTGGCGTACCGCTGGTCATGGTCCAGCCAATCGCCGAAGCGTTGTTGCTCGGCGTCCTCACCCCCGGTCACGACGTTGAGCAGCAGCCGGCCATCGGAGTAGCGCTGGAAGGTGGCTGCCTGCTGGGCGGCCAGTGTGGGTGGAACCAGGCCCGGGCGGAATGCCACCAGGAACTTCAGCCGCTCGGTCTCGGCGAGCAGTGCCGCCGCGGTGAGCCAGGCGTCCTCGCAGAAGGTCCCGGTGGGAGTGAGGACACCCTCGTAGCCGAGGCGGTCAGCCGCCCGGGCGATCTCGGCGAGGTAGCGCCTGGAGGGCGGCCGGTAGCCGACCGGGACGGTGTGGTGCTCGGAGGCGTGCGACGCCCCGACGATGGAGCGGCTGTCCCCGTTGGTGGGGAGGAACCAGAAGAATTTCGCGGACATCGGTGACCTTTCAGGCCGCGGCGGCCTTGACGGCGTGGCTGACTTCCTGGCGCAACTCCAGGTACTCGGGCGTACGCCGCAGTTCGTCGGAGTCCAGACCGTCCCGCGGCAGGTCGACGGTCAGGTCCAGGGCGATGCGGCCCGGGCGGTGGGTCAGGACCACGATCCGGCTGCCGAGGAAGACCGCCTCGTCGGCGCTGTGGGTGACAAAGACGCTGGTCCGTCCCGACTCGGCGCCGACGGTCCGGACGTCTTCCTGGAGGCGTTCGCGGGTCAGCGCGTCCAGCGCCGAGAACGGCTCGTCGAGCAGCAGCAGGGCGTTGCCGCTGCGCTCCGAGGCCAGTGCCCGGGCTATCGCGACGCGCTGCTGCTGGCCGCCGCTGATCTCCCAGATCCGCCGCCCGGCGATGCCCTCCAGCCCAACCCGATGCAGCAACTCCTCGCGCCGCTCGGCGCGCTGCGCGGCGGGCACGCCGGCGTATTTCAGCGCCAGTTCCACGTTACCGCCGACCGATCGCCAGGGGAACAGCCTCGGCTGCTGGAACACCACCCCGGCGCCATGACCCGGAACCGGCGGTCGGCGGGCGACCAGCACCTGTCCCTCGGTGGGACGCTCGAACCCGGCGATCAGCCGGAGCAGGGTGCTCTTGCCGCATCCGGAGGCGCCCACGAGGACCAGGAAGGCGCCGGGGTCGACGTCGAGGCTGACCGGTCCCAGCACGGCCGTGGAACCGTAGCTGTGCCGAACCTGACGGATCTCGATGGCGCGCCCGTCGGAGCCGGTCGCCGGGGCGTCGAGCAGTTCACCGGGTGATGACATTGGGCAATCCCGTTGTGTAGAGAGCGTTTTGGAAGGTGCTCAGCGGGGCCGCCGCCGGGATCTGCTTCTGGTCGGCCAGGAACTGGGAGGCGCTTTGGAGGTTGGCCGCGAGGTTGCCCGGTGCGCCCTCGCTGCCCAGCCAGGCCGGTGAGGCGATCTCCTCGGGTGTCAGGAACACGGCTTTGGTCAGTTGATCTTCGACGTCGGCGGGGCTGAGCGCGACTTCCGCGGAGATGGACTTGGCGGCCAGTTCCGGGTCGTTCTTGATCGCGGTCAGCGCCCGGGCCTGCTGCTGCCGCCAGACGTCGACGACCTTCGGGTTGCTCTCGGCGAAGCCGTTCGACACCGCAGCCAGGTCAGCGGTGGGTTTGCCCTCGGCGGCCAGTTCGCGGCTGGTGATCAGGACTCGGCCGGACTTTTCCAATTGTCCCAGGGTCGGCAACCAGGTGTAGGCGGCGGCGATGTCGCCGCGTTCCCATGCGGCCAGGATCGCCTGCGGCTGCAGGTCGATCAGCTGGACGTCGCCGGGTGACAGGCCGTTGTCGGCGAGCGCGGCCAGCAGGCTGTAGTGGGCGGTCGAAGCGAACGGCGTGGCGACCCGCTTGCCCTTGAGGTCGGTGATCGCGGTGATCCCGGTGCCGTCGCGGGCCACCAATGCCTCGTTGTCGCCGGCGACGGCCAGGACAAAGGCCACGCGGTAGGGGATGTCCAGCGGCACCGACAGCCCGCGGGCCAGCGGACTGGAGCCGAGTGTGCCGAAGTCGACCTGCTTGGCGATGAAGGCGGTGTTGACGTCGGCGCCGGAGTCGAACCTGGTCCACTTGATGTTGTAGTCGGGCAGGGCCTGCTCCAACCACTTGTTGTTCTTGACGATCAGATCACCGCTGAGCAGCGTCTGGTAGGCGATACGGATCGTCTGTTTGGCGGCATCGGATTCGCTGCGGTCGATGGCGCAGCCGACCAGCCCGCCGGCGGTGACGGCGGTGGCGAGCACCGCAACGATCCTGGTCCTTCTCATACCTTTCCTCTCCACGGGACGACGCGGTGCTCGACGGCGCGCAGCAGGCCGTCGATGATCAACCCCGAAACGCCGATGGCGAAGATCCCGACCAGTACCACCGGTGTGTTGTTGTAGTTGCTGGCGTCCTTGACCAGACCGCCTATCCCGGGAATGCCGTTGAACAACTCGGCGGCGACCACCGAGGAGTAGGCCATGCCCACGGCCAGCCGGATCCCGGTGAAGGTCTCGGGCAGTGCCGAGGGAATCACGATGTCCCGCAACACGTCCCAGCGCGAAGCGCCCAACGCCCGACCGGCCTCCACCAACCCCACCGGCGCGGCGACGACCGCGGCGGTGGTCGCCACCGCGGCCGGCGGCAGGGCCGCGAGGGCGAGCAGGGTGACCTTGGGTGCTTCGTCGATGCCCAGCCAGATCACCAAAAGGAAGAAGTAGGCCAGCGGCGGCAGAGCCCGCAGGAACGTCAACCATGGCTCGAGGATGCTGCGCAACCAGGGGATCGACCCCATCAGCAGCCCGAGTAACACCCCGAGAGCAACACCGATCACCACACCGGCCAACACTCGGCGCAACGTCATATATAGGTGTTCCCACAGCAGGTAGCCGGCGTAGCCGCGGACTCCGTCATGCACGGTCGAAACCTCAACGAAGGCCCGCCACACCGTGCTCGGGTAGGGCACGAAGGTCTGATTCCAGACGCCGCTGGCAGCGGCGAACTGCCACACCGCGAAAAAGGCCAGCAGGGACAGCAGCGGCAATCCCGCTGTTCTGATCAAGCCGCTTCGAGCCCGCGCCGCGCGGCCTTGACCATCCCGGGCCGCGTCGGCCTCGGGCGCCGGCAGATCGACGAACACAGACACCGCTCAAGCGTGCGGAAGCGGCGGGCCACCAGAAAGGTCTGCGATCAGTCGGAGCGAAAAGCGCATGCCTGCCTTGCCGCGGCAGCCTGAATCGGCTGGTCAGCATGCGCAAGCCGTTAGGCTCAGGGAGATCCGATCAGCGTGATTCGAAGGAAATCCCCGGCTGCAGCCATCAACTCTCTTAGGGTGCTCGCACCATGAGGACTGCGTGCTAGCTTAAACGGGTGTCCGGAGTCGGTTCGACCAGTCGTCCGGTCTTTTGCTGCGCGTGTTGTTGCCGCGTGATCGGCTGCGCCTAACCGACTGGATCTCTTGTCCTACTCGACGTCGGCGGTGCGGCGAAGGCCCCCGCCCCGACGCCAGACAAGGACCCCGATGCACCCCACCTCCCACACCCCGCCGACGCCTCTGAGTTCGACGCGTACTGCGCGGACTGTTCTGTCCGGAGTCGTTGCTCCCGCCCTACGAATCGGTGACACCGCAAGTTCGCTGGTCTTCGCCGCGGTCCGCCAGCTCGGGCCTGTTGGCCGCGATGCCATCGCCGCCAACAGTGGACTGTCCATTGCAACCGTCAACCGTCAAGTCACCGCGTTGCTGGAATCGAACCTGTTGCGGGAACGTCCGGATCTGGCCACGCCCGGAGCGATTGGCCGGCCCCGAATCCCGTTGGAGGTCAACCACGAGCCCTATCTGACTCTTGGGTTCCACATCGGAGCGCGGATCACCAGCATTGTGGCCAGCGATCTGTTCGGCCGCACCCTTGATGCGGTTGAAACCCAAACACCGACCGGCTCGCAGGCGACGGCATTGGTCTCTTTGGCCGAGAGCGCACGCCGCTACCTGAGCCGCTGGCACCGGCGACGTCCGCTGTGGATCGGCGTGGCCGTCGGCGGGGTTGTCGACACCGCTGCCGGTCTCGTCGATCACCCCCGCTTGGGGTGGTCCGTGGCTCCGGTGGGTCCCGTGCTGGGAAAGGCGCTAGCACTGCCGATCTCGGTGGCATCGCACGTGGACGCGATGGCCGGGGCTGAGTTACTGCTCGCCACGACGATTCCCGGTGGCCCCGATTCCCCGGTGGTCCGGGGCAACAGCCTCTACGTTTATGCCCGCGAGACAGTGGGCTTCGCGCAGGTGATCGACGGCCGGGTGCATACCCCGACAAGCGGCCCGGGCACGATTGCCGGGCTTCCGGCACAGTCCGAGCTTCTTGGTGGCACAGGGAGTTTGGAGTCGACAGTCAGCGATGAGGCGGTTGTGGCGGCAGCACGTAAGCGCGGCATCCTGCCGGCGACGGGACCCAACTCAACGGTATCCAGCCTGATGCGGGTAGCCGGTAACACTGACACTCAGGCGGCCGAGGCCCGAGAACTGCTCGCGGAGCGCGCCCGCGTGCTGGGCAGGGCCGTCGCTTTGCTCCGCGACATCTTGAATCCCGACGAGATCGTCGTTGGGGGGCAGGCCTTTACCGAATACCCTGAGGGGTTGCGGCGGGTTCGGGCGGCAGCGGCCGAGGGATCCTTGTTACCCGCCAGGGACATTCGGTTGGCGAGGTTCGGCAATCGAGTGCAGGAGGCGGGCGCAGGCGTTCTGTCGTTGAGCACCCTTTACGCAGATCCACTCAACTCCCTGCGGCGAGCGAGCGCCAACCGTCCGCTTCCGGCCTGACGTTCCGGTCGCGCCCCGCCATCGAGGTCCCTTACTGGCCCGCCTCAGCGAGGATGCGCTGCTCGAGGCTCCGATTCTGCCGATACTGCTGGTAGGAGTACGCCACAGCGGCCGCCCAGATCAGCGTGATCGCGATGTACAACGCTGTTCCGACTGCGGGGGGAGCGTCGATCCAGTCGCTGCGCAACAGCGAGCGGGTGTTGATCAGGATAATGAACCCGCCCACGGTGGAGCCGAGGACCCGAGCCGGGATGTGGCGCACCAGCCATGCGGCGATCGGAGCGGCGATGACGCCTCCGATGAGCAGGGCGACAACCCAGCTGTAATTGATCCCTTGGGATCCGATGCCGAGGATGAATCCGACACTTGCCGCGACGGCGACGAGGAACTCGCTGGTGTCGATGCAGCCGATGGTCTTGCGGGGTTCGAGGCGGCCGCTGGCCATGATCGCCGGGGTGCCGACGGGTCCCCAACCGCCACCGCCAGTCGCATCGACGAACCCGGCTAGGAGACCCAACGGGCCCAGGAAGCGCTTCCGCAAAGGCTTGCCGAGGTGGCCGTCCGGCAAGCCCTGCAGCGTGAACCTGACCAGGATGTAGATTCCGAGCGACAACAGGATGACCGCCATCAGCGGAGCGGCGACTTCGGTCGAGAGACTGGACAGGAATGTCGCACCGGCGAAAGCCCCGACCGCACCTGGGATCCCGATCTTCGCGACCACACCCCAGTCGACATTGCCGAACTTCCAGTGCGCCGCTCCCGAGGCCAGGGTGGTCCCGATCTCTGCCAGATGTACCGTCGCTGACGCTGCCGCCGGATTCGTGCCGATGGCCAACAACAGCGTCGTTGACGTCACTCCGTAAGCCATCCCGAGGCTGCCGTCGATCAGCTGCGCACCTAGGCCGACAAGTCCCAGAAGGAGGAGTTGTCTCATGGGTTTCCTGAACCTCTCGTTCGCACACTGACCGCTTCTGAACGCTGTCGGCCGTACGGCACCGGGATATGACCAGGCAGCAATCCGCAGCAGACGACGACTCCGGTGGAAGCTACCGACGGTTCCTTATGACCGGAATCTTTGCGATCGCGGCGAATCGAATGCGGAATTCCCAGGCCCCCCAAGACGAACTGCTCACACAACGAGCAGTTCCATAAATAGATAGCACTTAGGTCACGAACTCGAAAGGGGTCGTGACCTATGTGTTTGTGGGGGCTGGCCGGAATCCGTGCACCGAAACCGGGAGTAGGGGACTTCGTCGGCGAAGTCCCCCTTTGGGGCGCTACTCGGAGCCCGTCGCTGTGACAGCGTCGTCGCGGTCTGATTGCGAATCATGTCCGCTGAGAACGCGACGCCACCGCCGCTGGCTAGGTTCGCCGCTGCAGTCGCCCCGGCCTTGAGGGCGCCCACGAGAAGGTTGGGGTGGAAGGAGAGATCGGCCGCTTCCGCCGGACCCATCTGGTTCCGGTCCCTCGGGTCGCCTCCCTGGCGGGGCTCAACAATCTGATCGCCACCGCTGACCGACTCGACGACGATCGGGTGATCACCGGCCGGGCGGTCACGATCGGGGCCGCGTTCGCTGCCGAAGCAGCGGCGCTGAGCGCACTACCTGACGAGGCGTTCGACGCGGCCCGGTTGCTGCAAGCCCGGGTCGACAACCGTGCCAGAGTGTCTGTGCGGCAATGCTTCTACTCCGTTCCCGCCCGCTACGTCGGACGGCGCCTCACGGTTCGACTGGCGGCCCGCACCGTCGAAGTCCACGACGGGCCCACCCTGATCGCCCGCCACGAACGCGCCGTTGGACGCTATGTCGAAGTTCTGGCGCTGGATCACTACCTGGAGGTCCTGGCCGTCAAACCCGGCGGATTCCCGGGGGCTACTGCACTGGCCCAAGCCCGAACCCGTGGGGTGTTCACCACTTCGCATCAGTCCTACTGGGATGCCGCCCGCCGCGCCCGCGGTGACAGCGCCGGCACTCGCGCACTTATCGAGATCCTGCTCGCCCGCCGCAGCATGCCCGCTAGCGCCTTGACCACGGCGATGGACCGGGCGGTGGCCTCGGGGTGCCTGGATCCGCAACTGGTGTTGATCGACGCCCGCCGCCACCAAATCCACATGGCACCGGTCATCCCGATCGGCGCCCTGGCCCGCTACGACCGACCCACACCCACCCTGACCGACTACGACCAACTCTTGAACCGGAGCGCACCATGACCACCAACATCGCAGCCAAACCGAACACGTCGATGCCGCAGCACAAGCCAGCATCGGCGCCGCGGCCCGAGAACTGCACCTGCCCACCGTGCGCACCGAAGCCGCCCGCCTGGCCGACATCGCCCACCGGGAATGCCAATCCCACCTCGGCTACCTCGCCGAAGTCCTGGCCGCCGAAGTCGACGACCGCAGCGAACGACGCCGCACCCGCCGCATCAACGACGCCAAATTCCCCTGACTCAAACGCCTCGCCGAATTCAACATCGACGCCGTTCCCACCATCACCGCCGCCACCCTGGGCCACCTCGCCGCCGGGCACTACATGGACGCCGGCGAACCCATCGTGCTACTCGGCGATTCCGGCACCGGTAAAAGCCATCTCCTCATCGGACTGGGCCTGGCCGCCTGCGAACAAGGACGACGCGTCCGCTACGTCACCACCGCCCAGCTGGTCAACGAACTCGTCGAAGCCGCCGACGAGCGAGTCCTGTCCCGGGTCGTTGGCCGCTACGGCCGCCTCGACCTACTCTGCCTCGAGGAACTCGGCTAAGTCCACATCGACCCCCGCAGAGCCGAACTGCTCTTCCAAATCATCACCGAACGCGAAGAACGGGCCTCCGTCGCCATCGCCACCAACCTGCCCTTCAGCGAATGGGGCACAGTCTTCCCCGACCCCCGCCTCGTCGCCGCCATCGTCGACCGCGTCACCTTCAACGCCCACATCCTCGAAACCGGCACCCAGTCCTACGGGCTACGCACCTCGAAGACTGCTTCCCGGCGCACCAAAACTAGACCTCAGTAAGGGTCGCGGGCAGCCTGCATCGTGCCCCTTTGCCGCCGATCGCGAGTTTGTTGTTGTCGAAATGGGCTTCCCGCTAGTAGTTTGCGGGCGTGGAATCGAGCAATGCTGCTCAGGCTTGGGCGGTTGACCGCGACTGGGCGCCTCCCGCCCCTTTCGCTTCGCTGTTTCACACGATGGAAGTAGCCGACCCGGCCCAGTATGTGGCCGACCAGATCGGCGATCAGTTGGTGGCCGCAGACGGGCCCGGAGCGACCGAATGCGACGCCGCCGCCGCGGCGCTGATCGGGCTGGTCGAGCGTCGGATTGCTGCGGTGGTTGAGAACATTTCGAATGTTCGGCCGGGGTTGTTGCTGTCTGGCGGAATCGACTCACTCGTGGTGGCGGTATGCGCACGCAGGATCGGTGTTGATCCACTGGCTGTCACCGTCCTGTGCGACGATAGCCCCGACAACACTGAATTGCCCTTGGAAGACTCCCGCGCCATCACCGCGGCCACGGCGCTGGGTATCGAGCACCGTGTCATCTCGATGACTGCCGCGGATGTTCAAGGGCTGGCGCGGCGGTGCATCGCACTCCTCGGGACAACTGAGCTCTGGGAGGTTTGCGCAGCAATACCCGGCTTGATCGCGATCGAATACCTCGACGCCGCAGGTGCCTGCGGGCCTGCGTTAACCGGTTCCGGCGCCGACGCTCTCTTTCTTGGAGGCGAGCAGCTGACGGCGCCATTGGGTTCAGAGGAGGCGCTGGCGGAGTACCGCTCGCGCGTGACCGCGAAGGTCCGCCGAAACTTCACCCGGGCGCGCCTAGTCCCCGATTTCTACGAACGTCTCCTCGGTGATCGCGCCGATCGTTACGTCCAAGTCTTTCAGAGCGAGTCGTTTTGGCGTTTCTCGCAGATTATCGACCCCTCCCTCCTGTGGCGAACCGTACCGGGGGCCGCCGGACAACCGGTGCAGGTCGACAAATACATCTTGAGGTACGCGGCCCAAAAGCTCGGACTGCCAAGCGAGTTGGCCATCACCAGAAAGTCCCCGTTGCAAGTGTCTGCCGGAATTGTCTCGGCGCTGGTAACGAGCGCTCGAGCGGACCTGGACGGCAACCCGGCGAACAGACTCTATGCCGATCCCAAAGCGGAACCCGCGGAACACACGGTGGCCCGTCTCTACCTCGAAAAGCTGGCACGGGCACAGTCAGTTTCAATCTGAGCAGCCGAGTGTCCATCCATGCCTACGCGTTCGCCGCACGTCGCACTACCAGAGACCATCTCGACAGCGTCCCGGTTAACGAACCCTTCGAGCAACTCGGTTTGGACCAGCCAGGTCAACTCCACCGGCATCGCGTGGAATCGCGGGGTTTCGCTGTTGGTCGCCGATCCGCGGTTAGTCTCGCAAGCTGGGGAACTCCCGGTTGCGGAAGGCATCAAGGAAAAGCCTGTGGTCGTCGCGGGTCTGGTTGGCATAGGTCTCTGCCCAGTCGGTCAGCGCCTTGGCGAATTCGGCCTCTCTGCCAGCGAAACTGGCGTGGATCGCCTGGTCGGCGGATCCGCTGATCAGTGTCTGGTCACTGTCTTCGTCGGAGACGCAGTGGATTTTGGCGACCGCGCGGCCGAGGTCTTTGACGAGGGTGTAGATGTCCTCGAAGTCGTTGATGTCGCCCCATTCCGGGGAGGCACCGTATGGGGAGACTTCGGTGACGAGCATGCCGGCGCCGTCGAACTCTGTGTAGCCAAGCAGAGGGTCGGCATGGGCCTGTAATGCCCGCCGTGAGATCGCCGCGCGGTGGCCGTCGTGGAGGAAGTATTCCTTGATGTTCTGGTCCTTGATCGCGCAGGCGACCGCGGAGGGGCGGGACTGCTTGAAGGAGACGATGACGTCGTTCTCAAGGGTCTGTGTCGGACCCTCGAGTAGCAGCGAGAACATCCGCAGCCCCGCTGAGCCGATTCCGAATCCCTGGGTCGCTGTCGCGTCTTTGATGCGGTAGTTGATGTCGGCCTGGCGCCGGCGGGTGGGAATGGTCTCTAGATACTGGGCGAATGCCTTTTCCAGGGATGCGCGTGCCTCATCGTTGATCGTCGAGTTCATCTTGTTGCGGATGAATCGGCGGTCTCCCTCGGTGATCTCGGTGAGGTTGTCCAGCAGGCCCACCCGTGTCAATTGCCGGGCCGAGCGCAGCACATCGAGGAGCACGCCCTGGGTGTTGTCCAGCGTGAGCGCGAAGCTGGCGTCATCTTCCTGCGCGGCAAACCGCTTGACCTGTGCTGTGTAGCTGTCGGCGAATCCGGTAATCAGTTCCCGGATCTCCTCGTCGGCCATCGCCTTGTCGTAGCCGATCAGTGCCAGGCTTGCGGCGAACCTGCGTACGTCCCAGGTATACGGGCCAACGTAAGCCTCGTCGAAGTCGTTGACGTCGAAGACGAGCCGACCGGTGGAATCCAGGTAGGTGCCGAAGTTCTCAGCGTGCAGGTCGCCCTGTATCCAGACCCGGCTGGACTGCTCAGTGATGAACGGGTCCGCCGGTTGATCGGCCAGATCGGTGTAGTAGACCACCGCGCTGCCCCGGTAGAAAGGAAACGCTCCCGAGGCCATCTTGCGGAACTTCCCTCGCCAGGCTTTGCCCGCCGATCTCATCTGCTCGCCATAGTTGGTCTCGAAGACATCGACGATGTACTGCTGCCGAGCTTTGTCGGCGGCGTCAATAGCCACAGCTGCAACTCCTGTGTTCGGGACGGTGGCGGTGAGCCCGCCGATTACTTGCTGTTCAGGGTGAAGTGACTCGACCGTTCCACCCCAGCTGAGGTATCGGAGCCACCCAGGGCGTCGCGGATCTCGGTCAGCAGCCGAATCTGCTTGTCGACCGGCGCTTCGGCCTTGTCCTTGGTCCGAATCCTGTTGTACGGAAGGACGATCAGGAAATACACCACCGCGGCGACCAGCACGAAGTTGATGGCCGCGGAGAGGAGAACGTTGAGGTCGATGGTCTGGCCGCCGCCGATCTCAACTTTGAGGATGCCGTAGGACGCGTCCTTGCCTGCACCGATCCTGTTGATCAACGGCTGAATGATGCTGTCGGTGAATCGCGTGACCAAACCGGTGAAGGCGGTGCCGATCACGACTGCGACTGCGAGGTCGACGATGTTTCCGCGGGCGAGGAAATCTTTGAAGCCCTTCAACATGGCTCTGTAGCCCTTTCCGGGCGACCTCGACAGCCGGCCACCCACCCCGGCCTTCTCCGACGGAAACCCCACGTGCTGATCTGACGCCAGGGAAGTTATCACGCACCACGTTCAACCCGGAGGGCTTTCGAAAGTCCGCCATCACTACTGCTCACGAATGGCGATCGAACGGGGGTTCAGGCCGCGGTGCACCACCCGATTGCGGTGCGCGTAGTGAACGATCTCGGCAATGTCGGTGATGAGCTTCAGCTGGTCTTCGAGCGTCAGGGTGTCCTTGTTCTCGGCCAGCCACAGATCCAGCGAGGTTTCGCCCTGGGGCTGGGGGAACACCAGGCCGATGCCCAACTCCGGCTCTTCGACCAGGTCCTCAGGCACCTGCAGGCCATCGAAGCGCAGCCGGGAGAGCAGGTGGAACTCCTGGGTGACGGTCTGCCGGCGGGCGTGGCTGTCAGCGGAGGAGGCCGACTGCCCGACGGTATAGAAGCGAATGCGGGCGTGACGCTCGGTATCGACGTGGTGGAACGCCGGCCAGTCCTGCCAGCCCTCGCCATCGGCCAGCGGCTTCTCGTCGATGATCCAGGAGCCGACCTCCCGTTGACGCCGTGGCGCCAGGCCGATCCGCTTCATCAGCGCGGCGACGATCAATCCATCCTTCTCGGCGACCGGCGGGCGCTGGGCGGGGGCCAGCAGGCGTTCAGAGATACCGGGCAGCCCGGTGTGTGGTTGGCGGTCCAGGCCGTAGAGGTTGATCTTCGACCGCTCCGGCAGATCGCACCGGAAGTCGGAGTTGTGCAGGAAAACCAATTCCTGGACGTAGGGGATCGCACTCATGGGGGCATCCGCGCTGAACTGCCGCAGGGTGTCTTTGAGCAGCGAGGAGAAGTACTGGGCCTTGCGACGGGTCAGCAGCAGCGGGGAGTCCTCGGCGCGGTGGCCCTGGCGCAGCCAGACGTGGTCGTTGCCGGTCAGGGTGCCCCGGTAGTGCTTGAGTTCGATCAG
>CAYXBN010000042.1:0-18289 GCA_964463215.1 uncultured Mycobacterium sp.
GCTGGCGTAGCTGGCGGCAGGTTAGCCCGGAGTCAGTCCTTGAGAACTTTCGGCAATCCCCTTGTGTAGAGCGCATTCTCAAACACCGACAGTGGCGGCGCGGCAGGAATTTGATTCTGCTCGGCGAGGAACTGAGCCGCGCTCTGCAACTTGGCCGCCAGGTTGCCGGGCTTGCCGTCGGTGCCCAGCCACGTCGACGAGGCCACCTGATCCGGTCTTAGGAACGCCATCTTCTCCAGTTGTCGTCCAACCTCGCCGGGAGAGAGCTCGATCTCAGCGGCGATCGCCTTTGCCGCGCCGGCAGGGTCGTACAGGATCTCGTTGAGCGCCCGCGACTGCTGCTGGCGCCAGACATCGACGGCCATCGCATTGTCCTGGGCGAATGAGTTCGACACCGCCACCAGGTCCAGGGTCGATTTCCCGATGAAGGAGATCTCGCGGCTGGTGATCAGGACCTTGCCGTTCTCCTGCAGCCGTTCCAGCGTCGGAAGCCAGGTGTAGGCGGCCGCGATGTCGCCGCGATCCCAGGCGGCCAAAATGGCCTGGGGCTGCAGGTCGACCAGTTCAACATCGCTGGCGGACAGCCCCTCCTGGGCCAGCGCGGCCAGCAGGCTGTAGTGCGCGGTCGAGCCGAACGGGGTGGCGATCCGCTTTCCCCGAAGGCCGGCGACCGATTCGATACCGGAGTCTTCACGCGCCACGAGAGCTTCGTTGTCTGCGGCCACACTGAGGATGAAGACGACGCTGTAGGGAATGTTCAAAGGGGCCGACAGTCCGCGGGCCACAGGGCTGGATCCGAGCGCGCCGAAGTCGATCTCCTTGGCGATGAACGCCTTGTTGACGTCGGCCCCGGAGTCGAACTTGGTCCACTGGATCTCATAGTCCGGCAATGCCTCTTCCAACCACCGATTGTTCTTGACGATAAGGTCTCCGCTGAGGAACGTCTGGTAGCCGATCCGGATCGTCGGCTTGGCCGCATCGGACTTCGAATGGTCGCCAGCGCAACCGGATAACGCCGTCACGACTACGACGGCCAGCGTCGCCATCGTTGGTATCTTCATGCTTTCCTCTCCAGGCGGCCGCCACGAAGAGCTCCCTGTCGCCGCCGTCGCCCCATGTGTACCGCATCCGCACGGTGTTCGGGGGCCACGTTACGGGACAGGGGCGCATCAGCGATCGCGTCGGCTGGATCAAAGCCACATCAGAGCCACCGGGCTTTCAGGCTTGGACGTTGGCCCGTACGTCGCCCTTGATCGAGGATGGTCCGATGCGGATCATGACGTGGAACGTGCAGGGCCGGGTCGGCGACTGGCAGGCCCGGCACGCCGCGCTGCGGTCCTGGATCGCCCGGACCGACCCGGACGTGCTGACCCTGCAGGAGTCCTGGGTCGAGCCCGACGGCACCACCCAGGCCGCCCGCCTCGGCGAGGAGTTGGGCCTGCACGCGGTCACCGCCGCCGACCTCGCCGGGTTCGACCGGTACCCGACCGCCACCTACTGGGTCGTCAACGCCGTCCTGTCCCGCTGGCCGCTGAGTGTGGAGCGGTTGCGTCCGCTGCCCGACGAGCACGGCGAGCCGACCTGGCGTCACGTGCTGGTGACCCGGGTGCACCGCCCGGCCGAGGAGGGCGGTCCGTTCGTCGCCGCCGGCACCCACCTCGAGCACGGACTGGAGCACTCCGCGCGGCGCAGCGCCCAGATGACCGCACTGATCACCCACCTCGCCGACACCCTCGGCGATGAGACCCAGCGGCGCCAGTCGCTGCCGGCGATCCTGGCCGGGGACCTCAACTGCACCCCGGAGTCCGACGAGTACCGGCGCGCCACCGGCCTGACCCCCGGGGCGGTCCCCAACTTCACCCTCGTCGACGCCTGGACCGCGGCGGGCAACACCGACCCCGGACACACCTGGTCGGCGGGTAACCCGTTGGTGCCCCGGCACGCCATCCACCCCCATCGGCGGCTGGACTACGTGATGGTGTCCACGCCGCGGCGCTCCGGCGCCGGGCACGTCCGCCACTGCGCCCTGGCCGGCACGGAGGCGGCCGACAACATCTGGGCCAGCGACCATTTCGCCGTGGTGGCCGAGCTGAAGATGTGAACGATCCGCTCGCGGCTGATCCCCGGGACTACAGTGGGGGTATCGGCGGAATCGCAACGACGGGGGGCGAGCGTGGAGAGCTTCGACTTTCGGGGGATGACGGTCGCCTACCAGCGCACCGGGCAGGGCGAACCGGTGATCATGCTGCACAACGGCGGCTCCTCGCACGCCATCTGGGCCGACGTGGCCCGCCGGCTGTCCGACAGGTACGAGATCTTCGCCCTGGACCTGCTCGGATTCGGTGAGTCGGCCAAACCGGGCGCGGGCTACACCCTGGACAACTACGTCGCGATGCTCGAGGAGTTCATCGCCGTCCGCGGCCTGGGACCGGTGAGCCTGGTGGGCAACTGCATGGGATGTGCGATCTCGCTGGCGTTCACCGAGCGCCACCCCGAGGCGGTGACGGCCTTGGTGCTGTGCAACCCGCTGACCGAATCGACGTTCATGGGCGGCTGGCTGGGACCGCTGCTGTGGCTGCGCGAGCGGCTGCCGGCGGTCAACCGCGCCGTGTACCGGGTGCTGGGCAAGGTCAGGCTGCCGGGTGCCGTCGGACCGGCGGCGACGTTGTTCCAGGTGGGTCCGCGGGGACGCGCCCGCAAGGTGCACCACAACCCGGAGGTCAGCGCCTGCTATTCGGCCACCGGCCAACTGGAGTCGTTGCTCGGGGTGCTCGATGACCTGGAGAACTACGCGGTGATCGACAAACTCGTTCCGCGGCAAGGGTTTCCGCCAGTCTGCACCATCTGGGGCGCGAAGAACAAGATCGTCTCCCCGCAGGCCGGGCGCCGCCTCAACGAAACCCTGCACCCCAACCGCCAAGAGCTGCTGCCCGACTGCGGACACCTGCTGATGATGGAGCGCCCCGAGGAGGTCGCTGCCATCATCGACGGGTTCCTGCAGGAGAGCGCCTCGGCGCGGGCCTGAGATGGCTGAACTCTCCCCCGGGCCCCGCCCGGAGCTGTTTCCCGGCGACATCTTCAACCTCGCCGACATCGTGCTGCGGGTCGCCCGGGAAGATCCCGGGCGCATCGCCGTGATCGACCTCGACGGCTGGGAGGGTCTGGGTGCGCGGCGCTACGTCGAGCACACCTACGCCGAGTTGTCCGCCGACGTCGAGTCGGTGGCCGTGGGACTGCGCGAGATGGGGATCGCCGAGCGGACCCGGGTGGTCTTCATGTCCCCGCCGAGCTATGAAACCTGCGTCATGGGCGTCGCGCTGACCCGGGTGGGCGCGTTCACCATCTGGATCGACCCGGCGGTCGGCTACCGCAACGTGGCCGAACGGCTCAGCCGGGTCAACCCGGAGGCGTTCGTCGGCCCGGTGCTGGCCCACATGGGGCGGATGACGTTCGGGTGGGGGCCGCGCACGATGCGCAAGCTCATCATCACCGCGAGCCCGATCGTGCCCGGCGGCCACAAGATCACCGGCCTGCCGCCGTTCCCGGGTGCCCGCTCGATCCGGTCGCTGCGCAAACCGGCGCCGGCGCACCCGGCGCCGCCTGCGGTCGGGCCGGACGACCCGGCGGCGGTGTTGTACACCACCGGCAGCACCGGGCCGGCCAAACCCTCGCTGTACCCGCATCGCAATTTCTGCCAGGTGTTCCGCAACGCCCACCACAGCTGGGGTTTCGACGAAAACCCCGATGTGCCAGTCGATCTGGCTGTCTTCCCGGCGTTCCTGTTCATCCCGATCAGCGCTGGGGGCACGGTGGTGGTGCCGCCGATCGACTTCGCCCGGCAGGGCCCGGCCCAGGTGAACTCCGCCGCGCTGATTCAGGTGATAAACGACTGCAAGGTCACCTCCTTTTTCGCCGCACCGATCCTGATCGAGAACCTGGCCCGAGAAGCGTTGGCGCGCAACCTGACCATGCCGTCGCTGAAGCGCGTGATCGGGGCCGGGGCGCCGATCACCGGTCCGGTGGAACAGATGCTGGCCGCGGTCACCGGACCCGACGCCGAACTGGCTGCCAACTACGGTGCCACCGAGGCGATGCCGTCGACCGAACTGAGCAGCCACGAGCACCTCGACGGCTTATGGGCCAGGACCGAGCAGGGCGCCGGGGTCTGCGTGGGACATCCACTGCCCGGGGTGGAGCTGACGATCATCGGCATCGTCGACGGCCCGATCGACTCGATCGACCAGACGACCCAACCCGGCCCCGGTGAGGTCGGCGAAATCCTGGTCCGCGGCGCCCACGTCAGCCCCGAGTACTACCTGGACCCCGACAGCACGCGCAAGAACAAGGTGCCCGACCCGACCGGCACCTGGCACCGCTTCGGCGACGTCGGATACCTCGACGCCGACGCCCGGCTGTGGGTGTGCGGCCGGGTGTCCCAGCGGGTCCGGGCACCCGGCGGTGACGTGTTCCCGCTGCAGGTCGAGCCGCTGTTCGACGCCCACCCGAAGGTGCGACGGTCCGGGCTGGTGGGGGTGCCCGGGCCGGACGGCCAGCGCCCCGTGCTGTGTGTGGAGACCCAGCCCGGGGTGGGCAGGCAAGAGCGGGCGGGTCTGCGGGAGGAACTGCTGGGTTTGGCGGCCGCCTCGGAGGTGACCAAGGCCATCGAGACCGTCCTGTTCACCTCGAAGCTGCCGGTGGATCCGCGGCACAACTCCAAGATCGAGCGCCCGAAGCTGGCGAAGTGGGCGGCCCGGCAGCTGTCCTGAGGTCGGACCCGTCGATAGGCTAAGCGCCCGTGAAGCGTCTTCTTGTTGCCGTCGCCCTGGCGGGTTGCGCGAACACCGCTGCCGTCATGCCCACCGCCTCGGCGAACCCGTGTCCCGATGTCGAGGTGATCTTCGCCCGGGGTACCAACGGCATCGGCCTGAGCGATGTCGGGCAGAAATTCCTCGACGCGGTGCGCGCGCGGGCCGGTGGCCGCTCGGTCGACGTCTACTCGGTGAACTATCCGGCGAGCTTCGACTTCCCGAATTCGGTGCCGATCGGGGTTGCCGACGCCTCCGCACGGGTGCAGTGGATGGCCGCCAACTGCCCGAACACCAGGCTCGTGCTCAGCGGGCTCTCGCAGGGCGCGGGCGTCATCGATCTCATCACCATGGACCAACGCCCACTCGGCGAATGGACACCGGCACCGATGCCCCCGGACGTGGCCGATCACGTCGCCGCCGTGGCGGTGTTCGGCAACCCGGCCGGCACGCTGCCCGGGGGCGGATCACTGACGACGATGAGCAGCCTCTACGGAGCCAAGACCATCGACCTGTGCGCACCCGATGACATGTACTGCTGGCCGGGCGGAACGAGCTTCCTGGCCCACAACGCCTACTCCGGGAACGGAATGATCGAGCAGGCAGCGGATTTCGTCGCAGCTCGGCTTTAGTAGTCACATCCGCCCCACCGGTCCCAGCGCGGAACCATGGGGTCGCGCGCCCACCTTCGAGCGACAACAGTGAGCAACGCACCACCGTGTGGACGGGCCGGGTCGCCCCAACCGCCGGGGCCGGGTCATCCGACGATGGCCCGGGCCGCCCGTTCGGCGATGAGCATCACCGGCGCATTGGTGTTGCCGGAGGTGATGGTCGGCATCGCCGACGCGTCGACCACCCGTAGTCCGGCGACGCGATACACCCGGCAGTCGGTGTCGAGCACGGTGGCCGCCGAGTGGGGTCGGCCGTGGGCGTCGAAGGCCCCCATCGCGCAGGTGCCCACCGGGTGGAAGATCGTCGTGCCCAGTTCCCCGGCCGCCCGTTGCAGGTCCTCGTCGTCGACCACCTGCGGGCCGGGCAGCATCTCCTGCGGGCGGTAGCGGGCCAGCGCGGGTGCGGCCATGATCTGGCGGGTCATCCGCAGGCCCCGCGCCGCGGCGCGCCGATCGGCCTCCGTCGACAGGTAGTTGCACGAAATCCTCGGCGCAGCAAGCGGATCGGGATCGGCCAGCCGCACATGACCTCGGGAGCTGGGTCGCAGGTTGCACACCGACGGGGTGATCGCCCCGAATTTGTGCAGGGGTTCGCCGAACTTCGGCAACGACAGCGGCTGGACGTGCCATTCCAGATCGGCGGAGGGCAGTTCCGGGTCACTCTTGGCGAACGCCCCCAGCGTGGACGGCGGCATCGTCATCGGGCCTGACCGCAGCACCAGGTACTGCAGTCCCATCCCGGCGCGGGTGAACCAGTTGCGGTAGAGCGTGTTCACCGTCGGGGCGCCGTGGATCCGATAGACGGTGCGCAGCTGCAGGTGATCCTGGAGGTTCTCCCCCACCCCCGGCAGGTCGACGGCCACCGGCACCTGATGCCCGGCCAGCAAGCCCGCCGGGCCCAGACCCGAGACCTGCATCAGATGCGGCGACCCGATGGCCCCGGCGCTGAGGATCACCTCCCGGCGGGCGGCGACGTCGCGCACCCGGCCGTCGGTGAGCAACCGCACCCCGGTGACGCGGTGGGCCGCGGTCGTCCAGGCACCCCGGCGCTGATCCGGGGACACCTGGTCGTCGAGCAGCAACCGGGTGGCGTGGGTGCGGGTGTAGACGGTGAGGTTGGGGCGGTGCGCGACGGGGTGCAGGAAGGCGTCGGCCATCGACCAGCGCCGGCCGCGGCGCTGGTTGACGTGGAAGTAGGCGCTGCCGGCGTTGTCACCCCGGTTGAACTCCGCGATCGGGGCGATGCCGACCTCGGCGGCGGCGGCCTGCCAGGCGTCGAGGATCGTCCAGCGCACCCGTGGGCGCTCGACGCGAATCTCACCGCCGGTTCCGTGCCAGTCGTCGGCCCCACCGAAGTAGTCCTCGAGGTCTTTGTAGATGGCCAGCGTCTGCCCCGGCCGGTCCGGTCCGCCCCACAGCCAGCGCGGGTCACCGGTGGCCTGCGCCCACAGCTGGTAATCGCTTGCCTGACCGCGCATGTGGATCATCGCGTTGATCGAGGAGCTGCCACCGATCACCCGGCCGCGCGCGTAGCCGATGCTGCGCCCGGCCAACCCCGGGTCGGCCTCGGTGGTGAAACACCAGTCGGTGCGGGGGTTGGCGATGGTGTACAGGTACCCGACCGGCACCTTGATCCAGAACCAGTCGTCGTCGCCGCCGGCCTCGATCAGCAGCACCCGGTGGTCGGGGTTGGCGCTGAGCCGGTTGGCCATCAGACAGCCCGCGCTTCCGGCGCCCACGATGACGTAGTCGAACTCGGCTGTGTTCATGTCGCCTTCAGGGTCTCACCGCCGGCGGTCGGCGGCCGAACGTTCCCCCGATCGGTGGACGCCGGTGTGGTCCCCGATTAGGGCCGGGCGGACGACGGTTCAGGCGGGCGGCGCACCGCACAGTGGACATCGACGGCCCGGACACCACCGCCCGGGCGACCCAGAGCAGAGGAACCGACATGACCACCGCCCGCACCCCCCGCCGCATCATCGCCGCCCTGGCCGGACCGGCGTTCGCCGCCGCAGCCCTGGCCGGCGGTCTGGCCCTCGGCACCCCGCACGCCATGGCGCAATCCATGACGCCGGCCACCTGCGTCAGCGCCCCCGTCGTCGGACCCGCCCCCACGATGCTCAACCCGCTGACCCGGGCTGCGCAGATCTCCACCTACTACGCTCCGAGCGTGCCGGTCCCGGCGGCCACCGCCTGCGTCGGCAACTGACCCAGCCGCTCATCCGGCAGGACGCGACCGCCCCGGCCTCTTATCGGCCGGGGCGGTCGGTTGTCTGAAACGGCGCTAGATCCCGTCGAGGTCCCGGTCCGCGCACGCCCGCAGCACAGCCCGCCGGAACTCCTCGACGTCCCCGGCGCAGGCGTCGAGCTCGGCCGGGCCGAGCAGGGGCAGAAGCCCGCGGTCGGTGCGCGCGAGCACGAACGGCGCCGGCGACCCGGCGGCCATCACCTCAGCCGGGGCGTCGTTGCGGTGATACGTGCGGAACTCCACGCCGAGGTCGTCGCGGCAGCGCCGCCAGTCGGCCCGTTCGGTGAACAGCCCGTGGGTGATGTCGCACAGCGCGCAGTGCGTCCGGCCCAGGCGGGCCCCGATCCAGTACCGCGCCTCACCGAGCAGGGTGCCGTCGGCGTCGTAGACACCGATGAGTTCACGCACGGTGTCGGGCATCATCTGAGGTTACCGGGACAGTTCGGCGCCGCCCGCGGATCGCTGCCCGCCGTTGTTGTCCGGCGCTACGGTTGCAACGCAACCGGAAACGCAGAGAGGAGCGACGATGTCGCCTGATTCGGGGCGGCGCGACGGCGCCTCACTGCGCAGGTTCGCGGCGCTGACCCTTGGCCTGGGCTTCGGATCGCTGCTCGCCTGGGCGCCGGTCGCGTCGGCGGATCGCGGTTCGGCGGATACCGCGGGATCGGAAGGTTCGACACAGGCCGACCCGGCCCGGTCCGCGGCACCCACACCGGCGGTCAGACGGCCGGGCGCGACAGTCCGCGACGACGCGCCGTTCACGACCGTGTCCGGGCAGCCCTCGGCGTCGGCGTCGGCCTCCGCACCGGGTCCGGTCGGGGTCGGCCCCAATGCGGTTGCAGCGCAGTCGAATAAGGGCGGCAAAGCCGCTCGGGTGCTCTTCGGCAACGGCACGGCGGCCAGTCCTGACGGCGGTCTGCTCATCGGCAGCGGCTACTCGTGGACCGAACAGACCTGCCCGCAGGGCGGCTACACCGGCGGCAAAGCCGGGATCGTGGGCAACGGGGGCAGCGGATACGGCGGGGGCGACGGCGGGTCGGCGGGCTGGTTCGGCAACGGCGGTCAGGGCGGCGCCGGACTGACCGGCGGCGCGGGTGGAAACGGCGGGCGCGGCGGACTTTTCGTCGGCAACGGCGGTGGCGGCGGCGCCGGCGGCGTCGGGTCGAACGGTCAGGGCGGCGGAGACGGCGGTCACGGCGGATCGGTGGGCGTTCTGTCGGTACTCGGACACGGCGGCGCCGGCGGCACCGGCGGTGCCGGCGGCGCGGGTGCGGCAGGTACCGGATACGTCAGCGCCGGCGCATCAGGAGGATCAGGCGGCAACGGCGGCTCCGGGGGAATCGGGAGTCGGCTCTTCGGCGCCGGCGGCACCGGCGGTGCCGGAGGAGTAGGCGGCCCCGGCGGCTCGGGCGGCGTGCGCGCCCCCGGCGGGACCGGCGGTGCGGGCGGAATCGGCGGCGCCGGGGGCTCCGGCAGGGTGCTGCTGCTGTTCGGCAATCACGCCCCGGCGGCGCCGGGGGCTCCGGCGGCCCCGGGGGATCCGGCGGAGGTGTGGATGCCGGCGCGGGATCCCCGGGCGGACCGGGTGGGCCCGGTGATCCCGACGGCGCCGGCGGCGTCGGCGGCACCGGCGGGACCGGCGGCAGCGCCGGGGGAACCGTACTGGTGACCCCGCTGGCCGGGCCGTTGCTGCAATTCGTCAATGCCAGCCGGGCCGATACCTCGGGCACCGCGGCCAGTCTGCAGACACCGATCAACTTCAACGCCGACATCTTCACCGTCGCACCCGTTCTGATGACGGCGAACTACGGCTTCGAGGGCTACCTGGGGGTGCCCGGTCTCAACGGAACGGGGGACGCCGACCGGGACATCGCCGCGGCCTACAACGTGGCGTGGGAGACTCTCGACCCGGCACTGGGAGCCGCCCAACGGGCATACACCTCGGCGGTCTCCACCGACAACGTCAACGCCGTCTATGGAGTCGACCTGCTGCTGGCCGACACCATGCCGCTGGTGTTCAGCAATCCGATCCTGCCGACCACCCTGAATCCGACGGACTTCCTCGTCACCCTCAGCGACGGATCACAGGTGACCCCGCTGATGGCCGCCTTCCTGCCGAACCTTGAGTTCAACGAACGCCAAACCGTCGTGATCGCTGGATCTTTCGGCAACAGGCTTCAGCCGACCGATCCCGGCGCGCTGTACCCGGTGTCGGTGCAGGTCGTCGACGACGGCACCCCGCTGCGACTGCTCGCCGCCGCCGGGCTGGTGTCCGCGGTCGGACTCAGTGCAGCCAGCTCCAATCCCTACGTCACCGGAAACGGCCCCCGCCTAGTGGCCGCCAAGCTGAACTACTTCAGCGATCTGGGCGAGGGCGGCCCGATCGGGGTCAGCCTGGCCTCGCAGAACAACAGCGGCTCGGACCTCTACGGCAGCCAGGCCCAGTACCGGCTGCGGCTCTACACCAGCGCCGGTTTCTCCCCGGACGGCATCGCCAGCCTGCTGCCCGGCGAGTTCTCCCGCTACTTCATCCTCGAAGCCGTGGCGGAAGACGGGTCGACCATCTCGATCACCCAGGCCGGCACCCCGGTCACCGTCGGCGGTTTCGGCACCGTCACCGTGATCGGCCTGGCCGATCTGGCCCAGGCCGGGGCCACGGAGAACGCCGCCTACGTCGAGGACCACGACAACTATTACGACGTCATCCTCTCCGGGGACCCCGCGGCGATCGCACGCCTGAGTGCGGTGCGGATGCCGTCGGCGGGCGGCTACTCGCCGGTGTACAACCCCGGCGGGCCCGGCAACGATCCGACCCGGCCAGGGGCCGCGCCCGGCCCGTTCACCGTGCCCAGCACCGACCACCGCATCGCGGTGACCAACGACCTCGACGGCCGCCAGGTGGCCACGTTCGTCGAGGTGGACGGCGCGGTGCAACGCGACCCCGGCACCGGGCAGCCGATCGGCACCCTGGTGGGGGTTGCCGTGGAGGACATCCTGACCGGACAGCGGATCAACGCCTACCGCGATCCGCAGGGCCGGTTGTTCTACTCGAGTTTCGTCCCACAGTCCGGCTGAGCGCGCGGCTACTGCCGTTCGTCGGTGGGGTGGCGGTCACCAACGGTGAGCCTGCGGTGCAGCAGATGCGCGCTGACCGCCGCCGCGCCGAAGACCGCCAGCAGCCACAGCGGCGGGCGGGCCAGTTCCCAGACGAAGATCGTCGCCCAGCCCGGGGTGCCCTGGGTGATCGCCAGCACCGCCGCCGCGCAGGCCAGCGCCACCGCCGGCACGTTGAGGTGCAGGGGTGTCCAGGTGTTGACGGCCAGGGCGATCACCGTGCCCAGAGACGCGCCGGTCGCCAGCGCGGGGGTGATCAGACCGCCGACGGCCCCGGCCCGCAGGAACGCCGCGGTCAGCAGCGGCTTGAGCAGCAGGATCGCTGCGGCCGCGGTGATGCCCAGATCACGTTCGACGCTGATCAGCAGGACGCTGGATCCGTTGCCGGGCAGTTCCGGCAGCCACAGCGAGCACAGACCGAGCAGCAATCCGGCGCCACCCAGAGCCGGAATCAGCCGCCAGGAGTCGCGGGGTCCTCGTTCGGCCGCGCGGGCCCGGGCCCGGCGCATCAGCGTGCTGAAGGCCATCCCGACGCCGACCGTCAGCGGGGCCAGCAGGACCACCACACCGGTCAGCAGATAGGACAGCTGCGGATTGGGCCAGTGCAGCAACGGCCCCTCGTAGACGAACGGTGCGGCCACCAGAGCGGCCAGCCCGGAGGTGACCAGCGCGGTGAGCACCGCGCGGAACTCCCAGGTGCGCAACACGATCTGCAACGCGAACAACGCCCCGCCGATCGGCACGCTGTACACCGCGGCCAGGCCCGCCCCGGCGGCGCAGCCCAGCAGGATCTCCCGGTCCCGCGGGGTCAGGGCCCAGCGTCCGGTGCCCAGATCACTCAGGGCGACGGCGAACTGCCGGGGCGCGTTCTCCCGGCCCAGCGAGGCGCCGGATCCGACCAGCCCGATCTGCAGGGCCGCATCCAGGGTCATCGCCGCCCGCGGCAGCGGCGCGGGCCGCACGATCGCCTGCTCGACGGTCGGCACCTGCGTCCGCCGCCGAAGCCACCACCACCCGGCGCCCATCAGCGCCGCACCGATCATCGGCCCCACCACCCGGCGGACCGGGCTGGCCTCTGCCACCCCGTCGAGCAGGTTGCCGTAGCTGTAGTGGTAGGTCAGGTGCTCGACGAAGTCCAGCAACAACGTCGTCGCCGCCCCAGCGAGCCCGGCGAGCAGTCCGATAAGCACGACCGCACAACTGAATTCGACGGTGCGGCGGGTCACCCGCCGAATCTAGACCAGCGGGGCCGCGCCGAACCGTGGTTCGGGTGGCAGAGGCGGGCCGGCGCAGGCGCCGTCGGCATCACGGTGCCGGCGGGTCGATCCCGAGCAGTTTGACGCAGCTTGCCCGTGACATCGCGACCAAGGCGGGCTGGGCGTTGTCGAAACCGGCCAGCGCGGGGGTGTCCCGCTTCATCTGGGCGATGGAGGCGTCGATGCAGCGCTGCAGCCGCTGGGCGTCGGAGTCGCGCCACTGGGAGTATCCGATGAGGCCCGCGGCGACCAGGCCGACCACCAGGTAGATCCAGATGCGGGGGTTTCTGATCACACCCCAGTATCGCCCGGTCCGGGGAGCCCGGATGGTCCCGGAGACTCCGCCGAGGGCCCGGGCGCACACTGGAGGCACGGAAAGGGGGTGGCGATGGCGCGCTACGTGACGACGTTGAGGACGGCGAAGACTCCGCAGCAGGTGTTCGCCTACCTGGCCGACCTCCGCAACTTCGCCGAGTGGGATCCCGGTGTGAAGGACGTCAGGCAGGTGGAAGGCTCGGGCGGCGGTCCGGGCGCCGTGTTCGACGTGACCGTCGCCGGTGTCGGCCGCGACCTGACGTTGCGGTACGTCACCGAGGAACACGACGCCCCGCGAAACCTCCTGGTGGTGGCCCGCAGCACGGTGTTCACCTCGGTCGACCGGATCACCGTCGAGCCGGACGGCCCCGGATCGGTCGTCACCTACGACGCGGACCTGCGCCTCAACGGCGTGCTGCGCGTCGGTGACCTGGGGCTGCGGCTGATGTTCGGCTGGATCGGTGACCGGGCCGCCGCCGGGCTTCGCCGGGTGCTCGACGCAGAGGTGGTGTGAGGGTCCCACGGCGAGGGATGCTGGAGACGCTATGAGTTCTTGCTCGTGCGCGCCGAGGGTGTTCACGCCGCGCAGCGTGGCTCGCGCGAGCCTTAAACGGCGTGGGGTCCCGCCTTCCGTCCACCGATCGGGGGACATCCTGATCACCGATTGTTCGGTCCGTCCGGAGGACGCTGCGAACCGGCAGGCCCGGCGAGAGTGGTTCATGTCAGACACGTTTCGCACCGGAGGTCAGGGATCATGAAGCACATCACCATCATCGCCGAGCGGGTATCGGAGCAGTCCCTGGCGGCGGTGCTGCCGTCGGCCGGGGTCACCTCGGTCTCAGTTCGTCGCAACCGGCCCGCCGAGGTCGACGGGGCCGCAATGGAGAGCCACCACCCGTTCCATCACCCGACCCGCTTCCGGCCCGAGGTCCGGGTGGACGTGGTGGTGGCCGACGAGGCGGTCGATTCGGTCTTCGACGCCCTGTCCTTCGCCTATGGTGCGGGCTTTTTCAGCGACGCCGAAGCGTGGGTCAATCCGCACGCCCTGGCGCTGTCGGCCTGACCTCGCAGCGCGGTCAGTCCGCCGGCGACCCACGCTTCGGCGGGATCAGATGCCGGGCACCCCTCATCAGGAACCACTTGTTCTGCTCACCCGGGATGGCCTTCCTCGGTGGCGGCGGCGGATCGGCCAGCCAGCCACGCTCGGCCCGCCTTCTGCGGGCCTCGATCTCGTCCCGGTTCATGCCTGCGCCTCCTGCCGGAACGGGCTGTCCACCCAACCCGCGACCACCGCAAGCCGGCTCGGGCGGTGCACCGCGAGGAAGCCGAACGGCCGGTCGACGGTGACGCTGACCAACGTGACCTGCCGGTCCTCATCAGGTGGCGCGCCGATCAGCGCGACGCCGAACGCCGTGACCGCGGCCGCCTCGAAGCCTTCGGCGAAGAACCGGGCCACCACATCCTGCGCCCCCGCTGCCCTGCAACGCACCCTGGACCGCGCCCTGGGCAGCTTGGGTGCTGTGCCCGCTGCCCGCAGAGATCTCCGCCGAGCGGGGGGCCCTGAAAATTCTTGTGCCTCAGTAAATCCCTGTGCCGCAGAGCCCCTAGTCCACGAGGTAGACCGCGGCCAGCGTAGTGCCGATACGGCTGCAGTGCTCGATAACCTCGTGGGCCGTGACGTCGATGAGCCCGGAATGCCAGGCCGTCACCAACTCGACGAACCCGCCGATACCGACCAAGGTGTCCATCCGCAGCGCCCGCTCGTCGGCATCCGGCTTGAGGAAGGGTTTCGCCGCGCCGACCATGATGTTGGTCGCCTGATGGAGAATCTCGGTCCGCCGCTGCTCGAGGACGGCACTGCCCAAATGCCGCCCGAACATGATCTGCGCCCAGCCAGGGTCATCGGAAATACGTTGCACCACAAGCTCGATGCCCTTGCCCAGGGTGGCCATCGGAGGCCTCTCCCGGTCTTCGGTGAGGACGCCGATCAGCTGGGCTAGCAGGTCGTCGCGCACTCCGTCCCATACCGCGCAGAGCAGATCGTCACGGTCGGAGAAGTTCTCGTAGAAATAGCGGTCGTTCAACGACGTTCTCGCACACACGCCGCGCATCGTGACAGCGGCCCAGCCGCTCTCCACCCAGATGTCGGTCGCAGCCTCGATCAGCCGCAGACGACGCTCGGCGTGCCGCTCCGCGGCGGTCCGCCCGCCCCAAACTCCCGCTTTCGCCGGCACGTGTCCATGTTGACATCACCGACCGCTCAGCCCAAACTGGTGGCGTGCGCGGCCACTGGTGTCAGGCGCAGCCAGCATGAGGCTGCCGATCCTGGGATCAGGGCGTCGCCTGACAGCCGGGGCTGACGCCGTGGTGACCGGGGCCGGCAGCGGGATCGGGCGTGCGTTCGCCCGTGAAGTCGCCCGCCGCGGCGGCCGGGTGGTGTGCGCCGACATCGACGAGGTCAGTGCCAAGGAGACTGCGGAGATGATCGGGCAGCGGGCCGTCTCCCGTGTCTGCGACGTGGCCGATTTGGAGGCCGTCGAAGCCCTCGCCGGCGTGGCCGAGGAATGGTTCGGCAAACCCGTCGACGTCGTCGTCAACAACGCCGGGATCGGGGCCGGCGGCGTGGTGGTCGGCGAGATGCCGATGGATCTGTGGCGCCGAACCATCGACGTGAACCTGTGGGGCGTCATCCACGGATGCCATGTCTTCGCCCCGCGCCTGCGCGCGGCCGGCCACGGCGGCATCGTCAACGTCGCGTCGGCGGCCGGTTTCGCCGCCGCCCCGCGGATGGCCGCCTACAACGTCAGCAAGGCCGGCGTGCTGGCCCTGTCGGAGACCCTCGCCGCGGAACTCAGCGGCACCGGGGTCGCGCTGACAGTGCTCTGCCCCACGTTCGTCCAGACCAACATCGTCAACCCTGACATCGTCGAAGAGACCGCCGCCAGGCTGGCGGCGACGGCCATGAAATGGACTGGCGTGAGTGCCGATTCGGTCGCGAAGGCGTCGCTGGACGCCCTCGACCGTGGACAACTACACGTCGTCCCGCAGTTCGACGCCAAAGTGATCTGGCAGACCAAACGCCTGCTGCCCGGTACCTACACCCGGGCATGGGGCGTCATCGAGCGAGTGACGCGATAGTCACCGAGAGGAGCACACGATGTCCTTCGAGTACAGCGAAATGCTGCAGACCATCAAGGACAAGCAGTGGGCTCTGGCTGACATCGACTGGGATGCCCCGGGTGCAGAGACCATCACCGATGAGCAGCGACCCAAACTCAAGGCGTTCATGTCCGATCTGGTCTGGATCGAGAACGTCGGCGCTCGCGGCTTCGCCGCGCTGGTCAAGAAAGCCCCCACCGACGAGATCAAACAGATTTACCAGTACTTTCACGCCGAAGAGCAGCGGCACGCCAACGCAGAACTAGCGCTCATGCGGCGCTGGGGCATGATCGAGGCCGACGAGATGCCGTTGCCCAACAAAAACATTCGGCTCGCCATCGAGTGGCTGGACCGCTACTCCGACGGCATGCCGCTGTCCACGTTGGGCACCGTGATTCCGGCCCTCGAAACGGGCCTCGACGGCGCGCTGGTCAAGTTCCTTCTCGACGAGGTCTCCGACCCCATCTGCCATGAGGTGTTCCGGCATATCAACAGCGATGAGTCGAGACACCTAGCCGTCGGGTTTCAGGTGCTCGACATGCTGGGCGCCGGGCCGATGCGCAAGATCGCGATCGAGACCGTCGGAACGATCACCCGGCCCTCACTGATGCTCGGAATTCTGGTCTACTCGCCGCTGCTGACCAGGATGATCGGCAACATCAGTGCGATGGGACTGTCAGAAGACAAGCTCTACAACGCGATTCGCCGCTTCGAGAAAGCCGGAGAGCGCAGCTCCAACACCCGGCGGCTGCCGGCCTTCCACATCGTCAAACACCACTTCAGTCTGGCGGTCTCGCAACGCCAGCCGTTTCAGTTCGTCGCCGAGCAGATGGGCACCGTGATCGACCTGCTGCCGATCAGTCTGTTGGGTAAACCCCCGTCGTGGTCGAAGGAACTGACCCACGAGCCGGTGTCACGATGACGCGGGCGCCGGCCGTCCTGATCATCGGGGCTGGCTTCGCGGGCCTGGGCACAGCGATCAGGCTGCTGCAGAGCGGAATCGACGACTTCGTCATCCTGGAACGCTCCGACAAGGTAGGCGGAACGTGGCGGGACAACACCTATCCCGGAGCGGCCTGCGACATACCCTCGGTGCTCTACTCGTATTCTTTTGCCCCCAAGCCGGACTGGCCTCGGGCGTATGCAGACGGCGGGGCGATCCAGGCCTATGTCGAGCATCTGGTCGAGCGATACCGGCTGGCCCGGTTCATCCGCTTCGGGGTCGACGTCACCGGACTGAGCTTCGATGAGCACACCGCGACCTGGACCGCCGACACCGCCCGCGGAGAGACGTTCACCGGGCGAACGCTGGTGATGGCAGCCGGCCCACTGGCCAATGCGAGTTGGCCCGACATCCGCGGTCTGGAGAGCTACACCGGGCACAAGATCCACAGCGCCCGCTGGGACCACGATTACGATATGGCCGGAAAGCGGGTCGCGGTGATCGGCACCGGGGCCAGCGCGGTACAGATCATCCCGGAACTGGTCAAGACGGCGGCGAAAGTCAAAGTCTTCCAACGCACTCCGGGCTGGGTGCTGCCACGTCCGGACTTTGCGCACCCGGGTTGGGCCAAGGAACTGTTCCGGCGTGTTCCGGCGACCGAGGCGCTGGCGCGGCAGGCGTGGTTTTGGGGCCACGAGGCGGCTGCGGTCGGCATGGTGTGGGACACCCCAGCGACGACGGCGATCCAGTTGATCGCGAAAGCCAACCTGCGCATGCAGATTCGCGATCCGTGGACACGACGACAGCTGACCCCGGACTTTCGCGCGGGATGCAAGCGGATGCTGATGACCAGCGACTACTACCCCGCGTTGGAGAAGCCCAACTGCAAGCTGATCACCTGGCCCATCGCGACCATCTCGCCCCGGGGCATCCGCACCGCCGACGGCATCGAGCACGACGTCGACTGCATCGTCTTCGCGACCGGTTTCGACGTCTGCAAGACCGGCACCCCGTTCCCCATCGCGGGGCGCGACGGCCGCAAGCTCGCCGACGAGTGGGCCAGTGGGGCATACGCGTACAAGAGCGTCTCGGTGTCCGGGTACCCGAACCTGTTCCTGACCTTCGGACCCAACTCCGGGCCGGGCCACAACTCGGCGCTGCTGTACATGGAAGCGCAGATCGACTACATCGTGAAAGCCGTCCGGCTCATCGGCACCCGCGGCATCCGGATCCTCGACGTCCGCAAAGACCGTCAGGACCGCTACAACGCGAGGATGCAGCGACGCCTGGCGTCGACCACCTGGAACTCCGGCTGCGCCAGCTGGTATCTGACCGAAGACGGCCACAACAGCACCATGTACCCGGGTTTCGCGACCCAGTTCACCCGGCAGCTGGCGCAGGTCAACCTCGCCGATTATCGGACGTCGATCAATCCTTCCCGCTCTTAGGCCCCCTGGCCGCGGCAGCTGGTGACGGTGCGGCGGCGGCACTGCGGTGCGCGGTTGCCTGCGGACCACGCACCGCAGCCGCCGAGTTCGGCACCCTGAGCCCATTGATGTTGATGCCGGGCTTGACTTTGGTGACGGTCGCACCGGACTTGAACAACGAGCCCGCGAGCGCCAGCGGCCCCGGTCCGGCAATGACGGCTGCTGGCGCTGCTGAGAACGCCACTCGCCGTTACGAGGTTGTTGACGTAAGGCTTCTTGCCGCCGACTCCCAACGCGCCGTTGAGGAAACCGATGGACTCGACGTCGTTGCCCGTGCCCAGGTTGAGCGCG
>CAYXBN010000042.1:18389-25386 GCA_964463215.1 uncultured Mycobacterium sp.
GCCGTTGAGGAAACCGATGGACTCGACGTCGTTGCCCGTGCCCAGGTTGAGCGCGTGCATAGACGTAGGAGTCGGTGCCGATCGTCACGGCGAGGTTGGCGAAGCCACCCTTCGTGTCGCCGGCATCGGCCTGCGCGAAGTCGTTGCCGGCGGTGCTACCGATGGCCACGGCGGCGTTGGCGAACCGCCCAAGACCTGTGCGAGAAAGTTCTGTCCCGCGGCGGTGGTGAGGTTCAGCGCACCACCCGAACCCGGAGAGGCGCAGAGCGCCGACTGACCAACGCCCTCGCGTGCAGCGCAGCTGGCACCTTCATTCGCTGGTAGGCCGCTGATGCCTCGCATTCATGTGCCCGGTCAGGCCCGTGGGCGTGCGCACCCGCGCTCTAGCCGCGGTTTCCCGATCAACTGTCCAGGGTGCAAGTCCGCGAAGCAGAATTCCACGTACATCGAGGTGCGGGCCAGGCCCCCCTCCCCTGTGTGGGCCCCGGCCCAGCTCACTTAGAGGGGAAGGGGAAGGCATGACCGTTACCGATTCCGACCGAGCCCGCCTGGCCGGGCAGATGCACAATGCCATCGCCGAGTTCGTGCGGATGTGCGCTGCTGACGAGCCAGGCCTCGATGTCGCCCAATTCGACTACCGGACCGACATCGCCCGCCGGGACGGCTCCGGCGCTTACCCTCTGGTCTTCAAGACCGAGTGAGCCCGTCCCGGAATCGCTCTCAAGTACCAAGGTCGATGTCGGCGTCCTACGGTAGGCCGGGAGTTCGATCATTGCGATCCCGAAAAATTTCCAGGCGGTGCAAACTTGCCCAAGTTCCTCAAATTCGTACAAGGAGGCCAGGGCATCCCCGGTGGCCGTACCCAGCAGGGCACCGACGGCGCGGTCACAGTAGGCGTCGCTGCGGGCGACAGGTTCGTGGTGCATGACGACTCCCGGCACATCCGGGCCCCGGCGACGGGGCGCTCTTACCGGCACCGGCTGGTGCAGGTCGCTTCGTCATCCGAGCCACCCACGAGCGTGGGGTTGGCGCACCGCCTAGTCGGAGCTTGGCGACGGTGTCTCGTTAAGCACTATCGAGTGTACCTGGGCCAGGGACACACTCACCGAGTTGCCGATCTGATCCCGATGGGTGCCGACATGCCGAACAGGGACCTCAGCGAACGCACCGGCCTGTGTGAACCTCGAGGCCAACGCTCAGTTCGTCCGGGCACGGCAGAGATGCATCCACTTCGTTCTCCCCGTCGCAGACGGGGCGGGGGCCCACGGTGCCGGCGATGCCTGGGATCTCGCGATGGCCGAAGAGATGTGGCCGCCGCACTCGGGTGCGGTCAAGGCTGAGGCGCCCGAGCGCCGTCCCGACCGTGCCCGCCGGGAGTGCCTTAGGCGCTGTGGCAGTTGTTGATGGCCCGGCCGATCGGACCGGTGGTGGTGTTCATGATGTCACCGCTGACACCAGCCCACCGCTCATAGCCGAGGATGCCCTCCAGCGTGCTCACCTGCTGCTGACGCTGCCCGGGAGGGGCGGCCAGCAGCACGGCAAGACCGACCCGCAGCTGCTGCTCGAGCTTCGGATCCGAGCTGATCTTTCCCCAGATGATGGGGTCGTTCTGCTGCAGCGAGGTCATGATCTGCGCTTCAGAGCACGTCGTGGAGTTCAGATCGTCGGCGTGGGCCGGGACCGCCAGCGCGACCGCCACACAGGCCAGGCCCGCCGAGGTCGCCGCAACGGAGAGTCCGCGAATTTTGTTCGTCATCTGGATCACGCCCGGAATCGTACCTGCCTTCGGTTACGAGGCCCGAATCCGGCTGGGCGCTGGCCACCTGGGGCCCGAGACGAGAACAACCCTGAGACGAGAAGACCTAGGTGGGCTCCGGGACTGGCCGCCCCATGCTTTTGTAGATGTCCTCGATCAGCGTGATGCTCTTGGTCGCCAGCACATTGCCGGGATCGATCTTCAGGGCATCCCGGAACATGCCGAGCGCCTTCGGATACTTGTCCTTGGGTGCCAACGCGGGATCCAGCATGATCGTCTCGGCCTCCTCGGCCAGCTGCTGAGCCTGCTGCTTCTGCTCCTCGGAGACCGCCGGCGCCGACGCATCTGCGGTCGCGCCCCCCTCCGGAGCCGCGGTCATGCTCGACCCGGTCGCCGCCGACGTTTCTGCCTTCGTGTCCTCGGTCGCGGCGGTGCTGCAGCCGGCCACGGTGAAGGCGGCCACCGCCCCGGCGAGCACAAGCTTCACACGGATTGCCATCTGGCCATTATGGTTCCCGAATCGGTCTTCTGGCCAGGCCGCTGAATTCCCGCTACTTGCCGCGCCCCTCCCGAGCGGTCCATCTCGACTAGCAGACCAACATTGGTTGACCAACCCTAGTCCCCTACCTGCGATCGGGCTATGAAGCAGGTCAAAGTGCAGTATGCGAAGACGCATCTTTCGGCACTGCTGACCGCGGTCGAGCGCGGTGAGGAGTTCGTCATCGCTCGCGGCGATCACCCGGCGGCACGTCTGGTTCCGATCGAGCCGCGCCAGTCACGCGATCTGGGATTCGTCTCCTACACGGTGCCCGACGACTTCCTCGATACCCTGCCCGACGAGGAACTCGCCGCCTGGGAAGGCAACGGTTGAGCTATCTGCTCGACACCCACATCTGCTCGATACCCACGTCACCCTCTGGGCCCTGACAGACCCCGCCCGCCTGGGGCCCGCCGCGCGCGAGGTCATCGAGAACCCCTCCTCACGGCTCGTCGTCTCCGCGGTTTCGGCATGGGAAATCGCCACCAAACATCGGCTCGGGAAACTGCCATAGGCCGACGTGCTGCTGGGTGCTTACGCGAAGCACCTCGATCGCCTGGGAGTGGTCAGGCTGGCGATGACCGAGGACCATGCCCTGCTCGCGGGACGATTGGAGTGGAACCATCATGATCCGTTCGACCGCATGCTGGCCGCGCAGGCAATGATCGAGTCCCTGGTGATCATCACCGATGACCCTGCCCTGGCCGACTGCCCGGGCGTGCCCACCCTCTGGTGAACCGCGAGACCCCTCACGCCGGCCGGGAGCGGTGCGCCCACACCGCGAAGAGCGGGTCGCACAGCTGCGGCGTCGGGCGCTGCTCGGCGCGCGGCTCGTCCCAGCCGGCCGAGCGGCGGAAGTACTCGGCGACGAGCCGGACGTGGAACTCGTCGTCGGTGGCCAGCCAGCCCCGGATCGCCTTGGTCGGGAAGCACCGGTTGGAAAAGGTGCACACGAACGGCGCGCCCGGCCGCAGCACCCGGGCCACCTCGTCGAACACCTCCAGGGGCCGGACGAGGTAGTCGACCGACACCGTGCACATCGCACCGTCGAAACTGGCGTCCGGGAACGGCAGCGCGGGCTCGCGGTTGAGGTCGTGGACGACCCGCTCGCGGGCCTGTGGGTTCTGGTCGAGCTCAACGGCATTCATGCCGAGCACCACCAGCCGTTGCGGGGTCCGGGCCAGGTGCGACACCCAGGAGCTGCACAGGTCGAGCACCTCGCCGTAGAGGCCGAGCTCGTCGTAGAGGTCGCGCACCGCGGCGATGGCGCCGTCGTCGATGTGCTGCACCAGGCGCTCCGCGCGGTAGAAGCGACCGTCGTCGTCCTCGTCGAACCGGGTGAAGAAGCCGTCGGGGAACCCCTCGTAACGGTCGCGGTAGCGGCCCCCAACCGGGACGGCGTCGTCGGTCATCGCAGCCCTGCCATCTTCTTTCTCACACTAGAGTCGGGTCTCACCATGGTCAGGCATCATCCTTCCCGGGACTTCCTCGCAGGCGCGCTTGCCCTGATCATCCTGGCGACCAGCGCGGCGCTGATGCCGGCTCGGGCCGCCGCCGCCGAACTCAGTGACTATCTGTGGCAGAGCCGCCCACTGCTGCTGTTCGCGCCCACCGACAGTGATCCGCGGCTGGTGGAGACGATGCGCCGCATCGAGGCCAGCCGATGCGACTTCGCCGATCGTGACATGGTGCTCGGCCGGATCCTCGCCGAGGGCACCAGCACCCTCGGCAGCGACGTGGTCGGCACCGACCAGGCGCGACGGCTGTCCGCCCAGTTCGGGATCGGCGCGAACAGTTTCAGCGCGGTGTTGATCGGCAAGGACGGCGGCGAGAAACTGCGCGCCAACGACGTCCCCGACCTTCAGGCGATCTACGCGGTGATCGACGGCATGCCGATGCGGGGCCGCGAGATGAACGCCGATCCGGGCCGCTGCTGAGACACTCCGGTCAGATCCCGCCTAGCGGCCGATCCGGATACTTGCTCACGCGGCGAAGATGTTTGAGCGACGGCGGCGCGGTCAATCCCGCAAGTAATCGGGAAGGTGATCAGGATGGCTGTGACGCGGAAGTCCATGGAGTTGTTCGCATTTGGGGTTCTCGGCGCGTGGAGTACCCAGCGCGCCGTGGCGTGGCTGCACGAGCCGCCCGCCGCCAGGGACCGGACGACGGTGATCTCGTCGCCGGGCTTTCCACCGCAGAGTCATCGGAACCTCTGAACCCCAGGAAGACCGAATTGGGAGGAGTACGGAACCATGGCCACTTCCCTTATCGTCGCCGGAACGATCGTCGCGATGTTGATCCTGTTGGGAATCTTCATCACGGTCACCCACGCGTGACAAGCGAGCTCTGATTCCACTGGCGTCGCAGGCCGTCGCGTCCAGGGCGGCTGTTCCGGGGCGTGCGATGCAGACGGTTTTGACGCACACCCGAATTCGGTGGCACATTCGCTGTCCGTGCGCACACCGATGCCCATTCTCAACACCGCGACGGTGTGGGGCTGGGACGCCTCCAACCACGACTGGGGCCGCGGGCCGATGGATCTGGTCAGCGCCCGCCAGGCCGGTATCTCCTTTTTCACCCACAAGGCCACCGAGGGCGGCGATTGGGAGGACCGCTACTACAAGAAGGCGCTGAACCGGGCCCGCCGAGCCGGCATCCCGGTTCTGGGCAGCTACCACTATCTGTGGCCGGATCCGCCCAGTGGTATCGAGGCGCAGGTGAACTTCTGGATGGACTACGTCGCCGAGCACACGCCCTGGTGGCACGAGCATCCCTGGATCTGGCAGATCGACGCCGAACAACAGGGCCTGCCCCGCCCGCCCAGTCCCGAGGAGATCCGCCGGGCCGTCGACGCCGTCCACGACCGGATGGCCCGCGAGGGCACCACCGGCTACGTCATCGTCTACGCCCCGCGATGGCTGTACGGGGATCAGCTGGGCGCCGGCTATGACCTGTGGAACAGCGACTACACCGGGTCCGGGGCTCCGCGGCCGTTCACCGATCAATACCGGGGCGTGACGGATGACGCGCGGGGCTGGGACGCGATGTCCGGCCGCACGCCGCGCATCCTGCAGTTCGCCTCCGACGCGGTCGTGGGACGACAACACACCTGCGACATCAACAAGTTCGACGGTGACCTCCACACGCTCATCAGGCTCTGCGGCAGGGTTCCCGTCGCGCCGCACCGCGAAACACCAAGGGATTGAGAGTCTCTCCGCGAGCGGCCCCGCCCATCTGAACGGCGGCGAGGCCGGGCGTGCGCTCCCGACTACGCGGATGCCGCTCCGAATCCAGGGATCACGCCGGTCGCAGCTGGGTTGCGTTCTTGGCGCCCGCCGAGCGGGTCGAACCCGAAGCTCGCCGCGAGCATCACTTGGACGTCCTGTCGGTCAACAAGATTCAGCTTTGCGCCGTCGACGGCGACCCGCAGGTTGAGGAAGCCCGGCTGTGCGGAAGTCTGGGGCTGGGTGAAGGTGCTCTCGACGAGCGTGAACGGGTTGCCTGAGGCCGACATGGCGCGAACCGCGGCGGAATCGGGACCTTGCAGGATCGTTGCCCGCATCGCCGACAGGTTGTCGGCGGTCGGCAGCAGTTCGAAGAAGTACCCGTCGTCCCCGGGATCCCCTACCGCGGCGGCAGCACGGATCACCGGACCGCCGCCGACGAACAGCCAGGTAATTCCGCCCGCGAGGGCGATCACGACCGACGAGCTGAAACCGACCACATCGCTGATGACGGCTCCGAAGATGTTGTCGCCGAACAGGGATCCGACGCCCGCACCGAGCGACATGCCCAACGCCAACTGCAGCGGCCAGTCGGTGAGAACCGCCCGCACGACATTGTTGACCACCTCGGTGGTGGAGGACCCGATCAGCAGACCGACTCCTGCGGTCGACACGAGTTTGGCGACGGCCGGGCTGGCCAGCAGTGCTTCGACCGTGCCGCGGGTCAGTTGGTAGCTCAGGTTGTTGATGAACCCGATGTTGATCCCGAATTCGTTGAGTAGACCGGTGACCACGGATCCGGCCGCCCGCCCGAGGGCTTGACGCAAATCAGCCTCGCCCAGAATCGAAGTGACCGCCTGCGGAACCGTGTCGCGGACCGCGTTACGGAATTCCGGTGAGGACTGTAGCGAGCTCAGCGCCTCCTGGGCCGCGGCGGTCAGCTCCTGTCCACTGAGGAGTGCGGTCACGAGCTGCCCTAGCGTGCCAGCGAGAAGGGTGTCGATCTGCGGCTGGCCGAGGAAGTTCGTGATGGCAGCTGCGACGGTCGCCAGGACGTCCCCGACCACCGGCTCGGCCAGCAGGCCGGCCACCGCGTCGCCGACGACCGCGCCGATCCCCTGGGCCAGCGGGGTATCCCCGAGCAGATCGGTGAGCAGCCCGGCCACCACCCCGGCCACCTGCCCGCCCGCGAAGGCCGGCACCCCGTCCACCGCCAAAAGCCCCGACACGCTTTGGATCAGTGTCGAACCCACCAAGGTCAGCAGATCCGCTTCACCGAGAATCCCGCGGACAACCTCCACGGTCAGCCCACTCAGGGCGGCACTGACCTCGGCATCAGCCAACAGTCGCGGCAGCACGGTGCCGAGCGCCGCCACCGGATCGGTTCCGGCGGCCAGTGCGGCCACCAGATCCCCGGCCACCGACGCCAACCCCGCCGCGACGGCGGGGGTGGACAAGAACCCGGGCAACACCTCACCC
>CAYXBN010000043.1:0-25048 GCA_964463215.1 uncultured Mycobacterium sp.
GGTAGTCATCGGCCCCGGCGGTCAAACCGTTGACCCGGTCCATGACGGAGTCGCGAGCCGTCAGCATCAGGGTCGGGGTGTAGGTCTGCGTCTCCCGAATGGTCTTGAGGATCTGCATGCCGTCGGTGTCGGGCAGCATGATGTCCAGGACCAGAAGGTCGGGGGCGAACTCGGCGAACTTGGCGAATGCCTCCTTGCCATCCCGGGCGACCTCGATCTGCCAACCCTCGTAGTGCAACGCCATCTTCAGCAGATTGGTCAACGCAGGTTCGTCGTCGACCAGCAGAACGCGGATCGGGGATCCGTCCACTCGTGTGATACGCGGTAACTGGCCCAGAATCGCCGGGCGCTGCCGCTGTGTTCTTGGAGTCACCGTCATAGTCATAGTGCAATCCTCTGCGTTCGGTCTGAGCATGTCATGAATCCCATATGAGATTCATATCCACCTCTCCTTCCTGTGTACCCGCGTCCGCGAGACCGTGCACTAAACGAACAGCTACACCTGCTATCCGTAATCGTTACGTCACCTTTTCGAGATACGAGATATGAATATGGATTTTCTATGCGTATGTTCTGACTCCTTGGCGTCCACATAGCCGATACCTACCCTCGTCCACATGGCCCCTCTGACAACCGATTCCGCGGCTCCGCACAGCGGTGGCCCTGCGCGCAGCGAACTGTTGCGCACAATCCTGCGCTATGACGTTCCCGCCTCGCTGGTGGTCTTCCTCGTCGCCCTGCCGCTGTCACTGGGGATCGCCATCGCCTCCGGTGCGCCCGCTTTGGCCGGCCTGATCGCCGCGATCGTCGGCGGCCTGGTGGCCGGCGCCCTCGGTGGTTCGCCGTTGCAAGTGAGCGGGCCTGCAGCCGGGCTCACCGTGATCGTTGCCGGACTCATCGCCGAATTCGGCTGGAAGGTCACCTGCGCGATCACCGTCCTCGCCGGGGTGCTGCAGATCCTGTTCGGCCTGAGCAAGATGGGGCGGGCCGCGCTGGGCATCTCGCCGATGGTGGTCCACGCGATGCTGGCCGGTATCGGTATCACCATCGCCCTGCAGCAGATCCACGTGGTGCTCGGCGGGGATTCGCACAGCTCGGCGTGGCACAACGTCGTCTACCTGCCGTCGCACATGGCCGACGCCGACCGCGCCGGGGTCGCGATCGGACTTCTGGTGATCGCGATCCTGATCGCCTGGCGCCGAGTCCCCGCCGCACTGCGCAAAGTCCCCGGGCCGCTGGTGGCCATCGTCGTCGCGACCGTCGCAGCTCTGGCGCTGGCGCCCGATGTGCCCAAGATCGCCCTCAACGGCTCGCTGCTGGACGCCATCGCGCTACCCAGCCTGCCGGACGGCAACTGGGGCGCCTTCGCCGCCGGCGTGCTGACCGTCGCCCTGATCGCCAGCGTGGAAAGCCTGCTGACCGCGGTCGCCGTCGACCGCATGCACAACGGTGTCCGCAGCGATCTGAACCGCGAACTGGTGGGTCAGGGTGCGGCGAACATGGTCTCCGGTTCGATCGGCGGACTGCCGGTCACCGGGGTCATTGTGCGCAGTTCGGCCAACGTGGCCGCCGGCGCCAAAACCCGTGCCGCGAGCATGCTGCACGGCCTGTGGGTCCTGATCTTCGCCCTGCCGTTCGCCTGGCTCGCCGAGCAGATCCCGACCGCCGCGCTGGCCGGCCTGCTGGTCGTCATCGGCGTCCAGCTGGTCAAGATCACTCACATCGAGACCGCCTGGCGCAACGGCGATATCGCGGTCTACCTGGTGACCCTCGTCGGGGTGGTGTTCCTCAACCTGCTCAACGGCGTGCTGCTCGGCCTTGCCGTCGCGGTGCTGATGACACTGTGGCGGCTGGCCAACGCACGCGTGGACGCCGGGCCCGACCCCGACGGCGACTGGCGCGTCGACATCGTGGGGGCCGCCACCTTCCTGTCACTGCCGCGGCTGCATCGGGCGATGGCCTCGGTCCCGCCGGGAAGCCGGGTGCGGATGCGGATGGCGACCACCTTCACCGACCACGCGGCCGGGGAATTCATCGAGGCCTGGAAGGGCCAGCACGAGGCCACCGGTGGCACGGTGTTCGTGGAAACGACGGCAAGCCGGAGCGCCCCGCCGGCACGTCAGGTGCCGGCCCGCGTCGACAAGCCCCGGACGCTGTTCATCACCTGCACCGATCCGAAGATCTTCCCGAACGCCATCATGGGCAGCGATCCCGGCGAGCTGTTCATCGTTCGCAACATCGGGAACCTTGTTCCGGCAGGACAATTCGACCCCTCCATCGAGGCGGCGATCGCATATGCGGTCAACGAACTCCAGGTCTCCTCGATCGTGGTCTGCGGTCACTCCGGCTGTAGCGCCATGCGGACCGTGCTCAGCGCCGACGAGCGGCCGATGTCCGACCGCACCCTCAGGTCCTGGCTGGCCCACACCGAGCCCACCCGGGCCGCCTTCCGGGACGGAAAGCATCCGCTGGCCCGCTGCGCCGCCCGCAATGGTCTCGACGCCGCCGACCAACTCAGTGTGGTCAACGTCGCGGTGCAGACCAAGATCCTGGTCCGGCATCCGCTCATCCGGGACCTGCACGACCAGGGCCGTCTGGAGGTCGCCGGTCTGTTCTATGACACCGCTGAGGACCGGACGATCGCCCTCGCCAAAAACTACGAACAGAACCTCGCGAATCAAGAATATGCACTTGCTATGAATGACGTGACTGCCGACGTCGCGTTACCTACGCTTAAGACATAGGGCCAAGCACCCGAAAGCGCCACCGCCGGTGTCGGTTTCACCGCCCTCAGAGAAAGGAACGTGACATGACCAAGAGACTTGCCGGCAGGATCATCGCCCCGGCCTTGCTGGCGGGCGCGGCCGCTGCGATCCTGTCCGCCCCGGTGGCGGGTGCCACCACGGGCGACTGCTCCGACAACGGATCGACTGCGGTCTGCACCCGCGGCGGCCACGCCTCGATCTACGCCGAGCCCCGCAGCGACCTGCACCAGTTCTCGACCGCACCGCTGTGGTCGCGCGCGCAGGCTCCACTGCTGGCCACCGAATAGCCCCCTTCCGGTAGGGCCGCGAGACGCTCCAGACCGCCAAGCGTCTCGCGGCCCTACTTTTTTGTCTCCAGCCCGTATGTCTTCCGCGGCCGCGACCGCTGTTTCGGGCGGCACGCACAGACCGGGGAGTCAGTCGTCGAGCAGGTCGCGGACAACCGCGTCGGCCAGTAACCGGCCACGGTCGGTGAGGACCAGACGCTCTCCGTCGGCTCGCAGCAGACCATCAGCGACGGCCCGCCCCGCGCGGGCTTGTTCGGTGTCGCTGAGCACCGCACGGCACAGTCCGCGGCGCAGTCGGATTCCCAGCAGCACGTCCTCGACGTGCCGGTCACGCGGGCCGATCTGCTCGAAACCCGCGATCGCCGACCCCCCGCCGGCCAGCGCCTCGGCATAAGCGCTGGGGTGCTTGACGTTCCACCACCGAACGTCCCCGATGTACCCGTGCGCCCCGGGTCCGGCCCCCCACCACTGACCGCCGGACCAGTAGCCCTCGTTGTGGCGGCAGCGGCCGGTCGGACGGCTCCAGTTGGACACCTCGTACCACTGGTATCCCGCCGCACTCAGGTGCTCGTCGACGAGGCGGTAGCGCTCTGCCAGGACGTCGTCGTCGGGGGCGGCGATCTCCCCGCGGCGCACCCGCCGCGCCAGGGCGGTGCCGTCCTCGACGACGAGGGCGTAGGCCGAGATGTGGTCGACCCGGGCCTGCAGTGCGGCGTCGAGGGACGCCTTCAGATCGGCGTCGGACTCCCCCGGCGTGCCGTAGATCAAGTCGAGGTTGACGTGGTCGAAACCGGCGTTCAGCGCTTCGCGGGCGGCCGCTGTGGCCCGACCCGGAGCATGTGTGCGTTCCAGAACGGCGAGCACCCGCGGCGAGGCCGACTGCATGCCCAGCGAGACCCGGGTGTAGCCGGCCGCCCGGATGGCCGCGAAGAACTCCGGTGAGGTCGACTCCGGGTTGGCCTCGGTGGTGACCTCCGCGTCGGCCGCGAGCACGAAGTTCGCCCGTATCGCCGCCAGCACGGCGGCAAGCCGTGGGGCGCCCAGCAGCGAGGGGGTGCCGCCGCCGACGAAGACGGTGTCCACCGGGACCGGACCCACGGCCGCGGCCGCCAGGGCCAGTTCAGTCCGCAGCGCCGCCAGCCACCCGTCCGGGGTGCTGCCGCCGAGTTCTCCGGCGGTGTAGGTATTGAAGTCGCAGTATCCGCACCGGGTCGTGCAGAACGGCACGTGGACGTAGATACCGAACGGTGCGCCCGGGGTCACGGCGAGTTCGGGCGGCACACCGACCAGTGTCCCAAAGGATCGCCCCGGCCGACCGCCCAGGCGAGCCCCGGGGAATGCGCCCCGGGGAATTAGGGCAACCTGACCCGGACGTGGCACAATGGCGCCATGTCCGCCTCCGTCTTCGCCCCGCGCATCGTCGCGCTGGTGGCCCGGCGGCATGTCGATTTCAAGCGCGTCTGCAGCTGTTGTTGTCCGGCTTGATGCCGTAGACCCGTCCCCTGCTCGTCAGCTGGCCTTCGGATCTGCGCCGCCGGACCCAGGCCCGGTGGATGCCGACATCCGATTGCCCGGCTCTCCACTTCCCAGGAGCGTCCCAATGACTCAGGCCAAGTCCCGTAGTGAAGGCCAGTGGGCCCTCGGTGACACCGACCCGCTGAACCCCAACGAGGTCTTCAAGAAGGAAGACCCGGCGCTGAATGTGCGGGCCCGCGTCGAGGAGATCTACTCCAAGCAGGGCTTCGACAGCATCGACAAGACCGACCTCCGGGGCCGGATGCGTTGGCTGGGCCTCTACACCCAGCGCAAGGAGGGCTACGACGGCACCTTCACCGGCGAGGAGAATGTCGACCTGATCGAGGCGCCCTTCTTCATGCTTCGGGTGCGCACCGACGGTGGCCTGCTGACCGCCGGGTCGCTGCGGATGCTCGGCCAGATCTCAACAGAGTTCGCCCGCGACACCGCCGACATCTCCGACCGGCAGAACGTCCAGTACCACTGGATCCGGATCGAGGACATGCCAGAGATATGGCGTCGTCTGGAAAGTGTCGGCCTGCAGACCACCGAGGCCTGCGGCGACTGCCCTCGGGTGGTGCTGGGCTCTCCGCTGGCCGGGGAGTCCCTGGACGAGGTGATCGACGCCACACCGGCGATCGAGGAGATCGTCCGCCGCTACGTCGGCAAGCCGGAGTACGCCAATCTGCCGCGCAAGTTCAAGACCGCGATCAGCGGCCTGCAGGACGTCGTGCATGAGATCAACGACGTCGCCTTCGTCGGGGTGAATCACCCCGACCACGGCCCCGGTCTGGACCTGTGGGTCGGTGGTGGCCTGTCCACCAACCCGATGCTGGCCCAACGTCTCGGCGCCTGGGTACCGCTGGACGAGGTGCCCGACGTGTGGGAGGCCGTCGTGAGCCTGTTCCGGGACTACGGCTACCGCAGGCTGCGGTCCAAGGCACGGCTGAAATTCCTCGTCAAGGACTGGGGGCCGGCGAAATTCCGCGAGGTCCTGGAGAAGGAATACCTCAAGCGGCCCCTCATCGACGGCCCGGCCCCCGAGCCTACGGTTCGGCCCATCGACCATGTCGGCGTACAGAAGCTGCGCAACGGACTCAACGCCGTCGGGGTCGCAGCGATCGCCGGGCGGGTGTCGGGCACCATCCTGACCGCGGTGGCCGACCTGGCCGAGCAGGTGGGCTCCGATCGCATCCGGTTCACCCCGCACCAGAAACTGATCGTGCTCGACGTTCCCGACGACCAGGTCGGCGAACTCGTCGCCGGGCTGGAAAGGCTCGGGCTCTCGGCGACCCCGTCGCAGTGGCGGCGAAACCTGATGGCCTGCAGTGGGATCGAGTTCTGCAAGCTGTCTTTCGCCGAAACCCGGGTCCGGGCCCAGTCGCTGGTGCCGGACCTCGAGCAGCGACTGGCAGACCTCAACGCCGAACTCGACGTGCCGGTCACCGTTCATCTCAACGGCTGCCCGAACTCGTGCGCCCGGATCCAGGTGGCCGACATCGGATTCAAGGGCCAGATGATCGACGACGGCGGGGCCGACGGACAAGGGGGCCCCATCGAGGGCTTCCAGGTGCACCTGGGCGGCAGCCTGGGCCTGGACAGCAACTTCGGCCGAAAGCTGCGCCAGCACAAGGTCACCAGCGCCGAACTCGGCGACTACATCGAACGGGTGGTGCGCAACTTCATCGCCCATCGTGAGCCCGGTGAACGCTTCGCCCAGTGGGCGGTTCGCGCGGACGAGGAGTTCCTGCGATGAGCGCGCGCGAAGAGCAGCAAAGGATCCCGCGATGAGCGCCTTAGCCATGACCGAGGACCAGTTGCGCGAGTTGGCCGCCCGCGGGGCCGCCGAACTCGACGGCGCCGGCGCCGCCGAACTGCTGGCGTGGACCGACCGGAACTTCGGCCCGGATTACGTGGTGGCATCCAATATGCAGGACGCCGTCCTGGTCCACCTGGCCGCTTCCGTGCGTCCGGGGGTCGATGTGCTGTTCCTGGACACCGGCTACCACTTCGCCGAGACCATCGGCACCCGGGACGCCGCCGAGACCGTCTACGACATCACCGTCGTCAACGTGACACCGGAACAGACTGTCGCCGAACAGGATCGCCTGCTGGGCAAGGATCTTTTCGCCCGCGATCCCGGGCAGTGCTGCCGGTTGCGCAAGGTCGTGCCACTGGGTCGCGCGTTGACGAACTACAGCGCCTGGGTCACCGGGATCCGACGGGTGGAGTCCCCCACCCGGGCAGACGCCCCGCTGATCAGTTTCGACGAGGCGTTCAAGCTGGTCAAGGTCAATCCGCTGGCCGCCTGGACCGACGCGAACATGCAGGCCTACATCGAGGCGCACGGGATCCTGGTCAATCCGCTTGTCGACGAGGGTTATCCGTCGATCGGGTGCGCGCCGTGCACCGCCAAACCGGTCAGCGGGGCAGACCCGCGCAGCGGCCGCTGGCAGGGTCTTGCCAAAACCGAGTGCGGGCTGCACGCATCATGAGCATGCGCTCGCACCCGCCGGGCCTAATCCCCGAGTCGCTGCGCTCCTGCCCGCCGGGCCTAATCCCCGAGTCGCTGCGCTCCTGCCCGCCGGGCCTAATCCTCACCGCCCACGGCAGCGCCGACCCGCGGTCCTCAGCCACCACCCACGCGGTGGCCGATGAGATCCGGCGGCTTCGGCCAACGGCGGACGTTCGGGTGGCGTTCTGCGAGAAGAGCGAACCGAACCTGGGCGATGTGCTGGCCGACCTCAAGGGTCGACCGGCGGTGGTGACTCCCCTGCTGCTGGCCAGCGCCTACCACGCCCGGGTCGACATCCCGGCGATCATTGCCGAATCCGGGGCCGAGGTGGTCCAATCCGACACCCTGGGCGAGGATCCGCGCCTGGTCGGTGTGCTGGCCGAGCGGCTGGCCCGATGCGGCGTCGAGCCACATCACGCCGACACCGGCGTCCTGGTGGTCGCAGTCGGGTCCTCACACGCCGACGCCAATACCCGAACCGCGACCGTGGCCACCGCCCTGGCTGAGGGAACCCGCTGGGCCGGTGTGGAAGTCGCCTACGCGACCGGTCCGCAGCCGTCGGTGGCCGACGGCATCGCGACCCTGCGCCGGACCGGAGCCCGCCGAATCGTCCTGTCGCCGTGGTTCATCGCACCCGGACGGATCACCGACCGGGTTGCCCGTCTCGCGGCGGAAGCCGGCGTGGAGATGACCGATCCGCTGGGAGCGCACCGCCTGGTGGCCGAAACAGTCCTCGACCGCTATGACCGGGCCGTCGCGCAGCGAATGGCTGCCTGAATCAATCGGGGCGGATCAGCCCGGCAGACCGTCGGCTCCATCAGCGCCGTCAGCCCCATCGGCACCGTCGGCGCCGTCAGCCCCGCCGAGCCCACCCTTGCCACCCTGCCCACCTTTGCCGCCCTGACCGCCCTGGCCACCCTGACCGCCGGCGCCACCGCGGCCGCCCGCACCGCCGTTGCCCCCGCTACCACCGTTGCCACCCGTCACGCCGTCCTCCTTCTGATCAGTCGGCGCTGTCGCCGCACTCGTCGGCGTCGCAGTACCACCACTGGGCGTCCCGCCGGTGGTCACACTGCATCCGGCTACCGAACTCACCACCACCCCGGCAATCCCCACCAAAGCCGCGACCGTGACACCACCAACCATCATCCTTCTCCTGACGCCTGGACTTCTCCGGCTATCGGCGGGATGCGGGTGGCCCGCACGTAGACGGTGTCACCGTCCTTGAGCGCGAGCGCTTCCGCATCGCCGCGGGTGATCTGGGCGATAAACGACGCGCCGGTAGTCGCGCTGACCAACTCTACCCGTACCTCGAACCCGAGGTAGACGACCCGGTCGATGGTTGCCCGGGTGACACCGGTGCTCTCCGCGGTACCGTCGCCGGCGGCGACAGCCATCTCCGGGGTACGGCCGACCCGAATGTCGTGCGGGCGGACCAGAATTCCGTTCAATGTCGACACCGCGCCCAGGAACGACATCACGAAGGGGTTGGCCGGGCTGTCGTAGACCTCGGTGGGTGTGCCCACCTGCTCCACCCGCCCCTTGTTGAGGACCGCGATCCGATCAGCCACATCGAGGGCCTCGGACTGATCGTGGGTGACCAAAACCGTGGTGACGTGCACCTCGTCGTGCAACCGGCGCAGCCAAGCCCGCAAGTCCTCCCGCACCTTGGCGTCCAGGGCACCGAACGGTTCGTCGAGCAGCAGCACTTCCGGATCCACCGCCAGTGCGCGGGCCAATGCCATCCGCTGACGCTGACCGCCGGAAAGCTGATTGGGATAGCGGGTCTGAAAGCCCGACAGGCCGACGACCTCGAGCAGATTGTCGACTTTGGCGTCGATCTCGGCCTTGCGCAGCTTGCGGATCTTCAGACCGAAGGCGACGTTGTCACGCACACTCAGATGTTTGAACGCCGCGTAATGCTGGAACACAAAGCCGATGCCGCGCCGTTGTGGCGGGACAGCGGTGACATCGCGGCCGTTGATGACCACCGTGCCGGTGTCGGGCCGGTCCAACCCGGCGATCGCCCGCAACAGCGTCGACTTCCCCGACCCGCTCGGCCCCAGCAGGGCGGTCAGCGATCCGGCGGGGACGACGAAGTCGACATTGTCCAGGGCGGTGAAGTCGCCGTAGCGCTTGTTGGCGGCACTGACGACGATGGCGTTGCGGTCGGTCTCGCGGTCGGTCATGGCCGACTCCTGCGCGCTTCCAGCACCGCCTGGGCCACCAGAACCAGCACCGCCACCATCATCAACAGCGTGGACAGTGCGTAGGCGCCGTATTCGACGCCCCGGTTGTAGCGGTCGCTGACCAGCAAGGTCAGGGTCTGGGATTTGCCCGGCAGGTTGGACGACACCATCAGAACCGCCCCGAACTCGCCCAACGTGCGGGCCACCGTGAGCACGATCCCATAGGTCAGACCCCAGCGGATCGAGGGCAGGGTGATCCGCCAAAACGTCTGCCACCACGTCGCTCCCAGGGTGGCGGCAGCCTGCTCCTGGTCGGTCCCCAACTCGTGCAGAACGGGTTCGACCTCGCGGATGACGAAGGGCACCGTGACGAAGATGCTCGCCAGGACGATGCCGGGGAGGCCGAAGATGATCTTGAAACCCCAGTCGTTCTCCACGAACCCGAAAAGTCCGGCGCTGCCCCATAACAGGATCAGGGCGACGCCGACCACCACCGGCGACACCGCGAACGGCAGGTCGATGATCGCTTGCAGAACGCTCTTGCCGCGAAATCGCCTGCGGGCCAGCAGCAGGGCTGTGGGCACACCGAAGATGACGTTGAGCGGAACCACGATCGCCACCACCAGCAGCGAGAGGTTCAGCGCCGAGATCGCGGCGGGGGTCCGAATGGAGTCGACGAAGGCGCCGAAGCCGGGTGCGAAGGTCCGCCACAGGATCAAGCCGACCGGTACCGCCACCAGGATGATCACGTAGGCCAGTGCGAGATATCGGGCAGCCAGGCGCGCCGTCGGCGAGAGAATCACGGCGCCAACTCCTCTCGCTTGGCTGCACGAGAACCGATCCACCTCAGCACAAACAGCACGGCGAAGGAAACCACCAGCAGCACAATGGAAATCGCCGCCGCTCCGGTTCGGTCGTCGTTCTCGATCAAGGCGCGGATCCACTGCGAGGACACTTCGGTCTCGCCGGGGACCGCACCGCCAATGAGAACCACCGATCCGAACTCACCGATGGCCCGGGAAAACGCCAGGCCCGCTCCGGTCAGCAGGGCCGGAAGCAACGCCGGGAGGATTACCCGGCCGAAGATGACCGGGTTGGCGGCGCCCAGCGAGGCGGCCGCCTCCTCGGCCTCTCGGTCGAGTTCCAGCAACACCGGCTGGACGGTGCGAACCACGAACGGCAGCGTGACGAACAGCAGCGCCACCCCGATCCCCCACATGGTGTGTTGCAGGTGCAGGCCAACCGGACTGCCCGGCCCGTACAGCGCCAGCATCACCAGACTGGCCACGATCGTGGGCAGCGCGAAAGGCAGGTCGATCACCGCGTCGATCAGTCGCTTGCCGAAGAAGTCGTCACGGGTCAGCACCCAGGCGACCAGAAGACCGAACACGGTGTTGACCACGGTCACGGCGACCGAGACGGTCAGCGTCACCCGGAAGGACTCCAGGGCGGCACCGGAGGTGACGGCCGCCGCGAACGCCGGCCACCCGCCTTTGCCGGACTGCCAGACGATCGCCGCCAGCGGCAACAGCACGATGAGGCTCAACCACACCGACGCCGCACCGGCCAATACGGGAGCCGAACCGTCCCGTCGCACTGCGAACGCCGCACGGGCGTCGACGGCTGCGGTCATCCGGTGGCCTTCTTGTAGATGGCGCTCAACGCCCCGGTGTCCTTGTCGAACAGGGCGGCGTCCACCGCGCTCCACCCGCCCAGGTCGGCGATGGTCCATAGTTTCTCCGCCGCCGGGAACTGCGTGGCGAACTCGGCGGCCACGGCGGGGTCGACCGGACGGAATCCGGCCTGCGCCCAGATCCTTTGCCCCTCAGGGGTGAACAGGAAATTCTTCAGCGCAGTGGCTTCCGCGAAATGGGTGCTGGTCGTCACCACAGCCACCGGGTTGTCGATCTTGAAGGTCTGCGGGGGGATGACGTAGTCGACGTTCTCAGCGCCCTTCTCGGCATTTTGGCGCTGAATGTGGATGGCTTCGTTCTCGTAGCTGATCAGCGCGTCGCCGGTTCCCTGCAGGAACACGTCGGTGGCCTCCCGGCTGGAACCGGGCCGAGTCTTGATGTGGTCGGTGACGAGCTTGCTGACGAAGTCCAGGCCGGCCTGCTGATCCTTGCCGCCCTTGCTCTTGACAGCGTACGGCGCCAACAGATTCCATTTGGCCGAGCCGGAACTCAGCGGCGAGGGGGTGACCACCTCAACCCCCGGTGCCAGCAGATCGTCCCAGTCGGTGATGTTCTTCGGGTTGCCCTTGCGAACCACCAGGGAGACCACTGAACCGAACGGAATGCCTTTGGTGACATCGGCGTTCCACTCCGGGGTGACTTTTCCGGCCCCCACCAGACGGGTGACGTCGGGTTCCACCGAGAAGTTCACGATGTCGGCGGGTTTGCCGTCCACCACGGCGCGGGACTGGTCCCCCGACGCGCCGTAGGAGGTCGTCACGTCGATCCCCTCGCCCTCGGGCGTGGCCGCGAAGGCCGGGATGATCTTGCTCCAGCCGGGCTCGGGAACGGCGTAGGCGACCAGGGTGAGGGTGGTGTCGGCGTCGGGGTTGCCGCCGCCGATGACGTCACTGCTGCCGCCGCCGGCGCACCCGGACAACACGGTGACGGCGGCCGCCAGCGCGAGGGTGATACGCCACCGGCGGCGCGGCGCTGCGGGCATCAACGAACCTTTCTCGGTGCAGGGACTTACACAGGCGCCCGAACACGAGAGGTTGACATGCGACATGCCGTGGTCACCACCAACTCCGGACGGGCGGGCACTCAGCGACAACAGCAGACCGCGACGGTAGCGGCGGCAGCATCGACGGCGCTGCCCAGACCCGAAACCGTTCGCATGGCCCGCAGCCTAACACTCAGCGGTTGAACAGCCAGAACAGCACCACCAGCACGAGCAGTGCGACCAGCGCCATGCTCACCCGGGAGCGGGGCATTCCGGTGCCCGGGCCCCGTTCCGGCCGCTTGTTCCCCGGATTGTTTCCCGGAATGTTCGGCGGATCCTCGCTCACCCGGCCTCCGGCCGGTCGCCGCGCAGCCCGCGGATCACCCGGATACCGCCGCCCAGCACGGCATCGATGGCAATGGCGATACCGAAGGCCAGCACCAGCACCACCGGCATCACGATGAGGGTCTGCCAGACGAAGCCCAGACCGGACAGCCACAACTCGAAGCCGTCCCACCAGTTGAGGATTCCGTCCACCGAATCACCCTATCGCCGCCGGTGTGTCTTCATCGGATCGGTGGACGCACGCACGCTGTGACCGCCATGATTGCGGGATGGTGTTGCACGCCCAACCTGCAGGTGAGGACCTCGCCAACGGCCCGGCCGCTTCCCGTGACCTCCCCGAACCGCCACTGGACTCTCCGGTCGGGCCCCGGCGCAGCCCGTTCCCGCCGATCGCCGACTACGCCTTCCTCTCCGACTGCGAGAACACCTGTCTGGTCTCCGCGGCCGGATCGGTGGAGTGGATGTGCGTACCCCGTCCCGATTCGCCGAGTGTGTTCGGATCCGTCCTGGACCGGGGGGCGGGGCACTTCCGGCTGGGTCCGTACGGGGTGACCGTCCCGGCGGCCCGCCGCTATCTGCCCGGCAGCCTGATCATGGAGACCACCTGGCAGACCCCGACCGGGTGGATGATCGTCCGGGACACCCTGGTGATGGGGCCCTGGCACGATCTCGACGCCCGGTCGCGCACGCACCGCCGCACCCCGATGGACTGGGATGCCGAGCACATTCTGCTGCGCACGGTGCGCTGCGTCAGCGGCACCGTCGAATTGGTGATGAACTGCGAGCCGGCCTTCGATTACGGGCGGTCCACCGCCGAGTGGGAGTACTCCTCCGACGCCTACGGTGAGGCGATCGCGCGGGGCCGCACCGATCCCGACGCCCACCCGACGCTGCGGCTGACCACCAACCTGCGGATCGGCCTGGAGGGCCGGGAGGCCCGGGCTCGAACCCGACTCAAGGAGGGCGACAACGTATTCGTCGCGCTGTCCTGGTCCAAGCACCCGCCCCCGCAGACCTACGAGGAAGCCGCCGAGAAGATGTGGCAGACCGCCGAGGCCTGGCGGCAGTGGATCAACATCGGCGACTTCCCGGACCATCCGTGGCGGTCCTATCTGCAGCGCAGTGCGCTGACGCTGAAGGGACTGACCTACTCGCCCACCGGCGCGCTGCTGGCCGCCAGCACCACCTCGCTGCCGGAAACCCCGGGCGGCGTGCGTAACTGGGACTACCGCTACGCGTGGGTTCGGGATTCCACCTTCGCGTTGTGGGGCCTGTACACGCTGGGATTGGACCGCGAGGCCGACGACTTCTTCTCCTTCATCGCCGACGTGTCCGGTGCCAACAACGGCCACCGGCAGCCGCTGCAGGTCATGTACGCCGTGGGCGGCGAGCGGGAACTGGTCGAGGAGGAACTCGACCACCTGTCCGGGTACGACGGCGCGCGGCCGGTCCGCATCGGCAATGGCGCCTACAACCAACGCCAGCACGATATCTGGGGCACCATGCTGGATTCGGTGTACCTGCACTGCAAGTCCCGGGAGAACATCTCCGATCAGCTCTGGCCGGTGCTCAAGGAACAGGTCGAGGAGGCCATCAAGCACTGGCGCGAACCCGACCGCGGCATCTGGGAGGTGCGGGGCGAACCGCAGCACTTCACCTCCTCGAAGGTGATGTGCTGGGTGGCACTGGACCGCGGGGCACGGTTGGCCGCGTTGCAGGGGGCCAAGAGCTACGCCCAGCAGTGGCGCGAGATCGCCGACGAGATCAAAGCCGACGTGCTGGCCAACGGCGTCGATGAGCGCGGAGTGCTGACCCAGCGCTACGGCGACCCAGCGCTGGACGCCTCCCTGCTGCTGGTGCCGCTGGTGCGTTTCCTGCCGCCGGATGACCCGCGGGTCCGGGCCACCGTGCTGGCCATCGCCGATGAACTCACCGAAGACGGACTGGTGCTGCGCTACCGGGTGGAGGAAACCGACGACGGCCTGTCCGGCGAGGAGGGCACCTTCACCATCTGCTCCTTCTGGCTGGTGTCGGCGCTGGTGGAGATCGGTGAGATCAGCCGGGCCCGGCATCTGTGCGAACGCTTGCTGTCCTTCGCTAGCCCGCTGCTGCTCTACGCCGAGGAGATCGAGCCCAGTACCGGCCGCCATCTCGGGAACTTCCCGCAGGCCTTCACCCACCTGGCGCTGATCAACGCGGTGGTGCACGTGATCCGCGCCGAAGAGCAGGCCGACGGCACCGGGGTGTTTCAGCCGGCTAACGCACCGTCGTAGGCGCCGGCGTCTGCCTCAGCCCGGGCCCTCGATGTTGCCCCGGATCAGCCGGACCAGATCGGCTGCCCGGCCGGTGACCACCCGCCGCGACGGCTCGGCGTCGGTGACCGCGACGTCGACGTCGACGATGTACTCGCCGGCCAGACCGATGGCGTGTTCGACCGGGAAGGCCGCCTGCCGGGCGGTTTCGCCGTTGAGGACCGTCGCCGAGACGATGTCGTCGGCCTGCCGGACCTCGGTGATCGTCCAGTCCAGGGTCGAGTTCTCGGTGAACCGAACGCTGACCACGGTGTCGGCGCAGGAGCGCCACTGCGCGGCGAACAGGTCGAACATCCGCGCCGCCTCGGACTGCGAACCGAACCGCACCACCCCGGTGTGCGCGCTGGAGACCGTGAGACCCTCGCCGTACCGGGAGAAGTCCTGCAGCCCGACCGCGCGGACATCGCCGCGCTCGTAGACCACCCGCATCAACGGTGTCGCCGCACCCAGACACTCCAGCGGCGACACCTCGTCATAGTCGCGAATGCCGTTGGGCAGCAACGCTATCCCGCCCACCATCGGCGGACTGGTGGGATCGAGTGGATTCCCCACCGCTTGGGCCACCTGCGCCGGACTGGGCAGCAGATCCTGCAGACCCAGCGCCTGCTTGCGCACCGCGGCACCGTCAACGGTCGCCACGCAACCGGTGGCGATCCCGACACAGAGCGAAGCGGCGAGTATCCGCGGGAGGCGGGCCGCGCGACCGGCGAAAATGACGCCTACTTCCGGGTTTTCTCGCCTGGTTTGTCACCGGCGGCGTCGGTGGACAGTGCGGCGACGAAAGCCTCCTGCGGGACGTCGACCCGGCCGATGGTCTTCATCCGCTTCTTGCCTTCCTTCTGCTTCTCCAGCAGTTTGCGCTTACGGGTGATGTCGCCGCCGTAGCACTTGGCTAACACATCCTTGCGGATGGCTCGGATGTTCTCCCGCGCAATGATTTTCGAGCCGATCGCAGCCTGGATCGGCACCTCGAACTGCTGGCGGGGAATGAGTTCCTTGAGTTTGGTGGTCATCTTGTGCCCGTAGGCCTGCGCGGAGTCCTTGTGCACGATCGCGCTGAAGGCGTCGACGGCCTCGCCCTGCAACAGGATGTCGACCTTGACCAGATCGGCCTGCTGCTCGCCGGCCTCCTCATAGTCCAGGCTGGCGTAGCCGCGGGTGCGCGACTTCAGCGAGTCGAAGAAGTCGAAGATGATCTCGCCGAGGGGCATGGTGTAGCGCAGTTCGACGCGCTCCGGTGACAGGTAGTCCATGCCGCCGAGTTCACCGCGACGGGACTGGCACAGTTCCATGATGGTGCCGATGAACTCGCTGGGCGCGATCACGGTCGTCTTGACCACCGGTTCGTAAATCTCCCGCATCTTGCCCGATGGCCAGTCCGAGGGATTGGTGACGATCGTCTCGCAACCGTCCTCCCCGATGACGCGGTAGACCACGTTGGGTGAGGTGGAGATCAAGTCGAGGTCGAATTCGCGCTCGAGGCGCTCGCGGGTGATCTCCATGTGCAGCAGGCCCAAAAAGCCGCAGCGGAAACCGAATCCGAGCGCCACCGAGGTCTCCGGCTCGTAGGTCAGGGCGGCGTCGTTGAGTTGCAGTTTGTCCAACGCGTCCCGCAGATTCGGGTAATCGGAGCCGTCCACCGGGTACAGGCCGGAGTACACCATCGGCTTGGGCTCCCGGTAACCGGTCAGCGCCTCGGTGGCGCCGTGCCGCGCGCTGGTAACGGTGTCGCCGACCTTCGACTGGCGGACGTCCTTCACCCCGGTGATGAGGTAGCCGACCTCGCCGACGCCGAGGCCGGCGGTGGGTTTTGGCTCGGGGGATACGATGCCGACTTCCAGCAACTCGTGGGTGGCCCCGGTGGACATCATCTTGATCTTTTCCCGCGGGGTGATCTTGCCGTCGACGACCCGCACATAGGTCACCACACCGCGATAGATGTCGTAGACGGAGTCGAAGATCATCGCCCGCGCCGGTGCGTCGGCGTCGCCGGTGGGCGCCGGCACCTGACGGACCACCTCATCGAGCAGTGCCGCGACACCCTCGCCGGTCTTTCCGGACACCCGTAGCACGTCGCCGGGTTCGCAGCCGATGATGTGGGCCAGTTCGGCGGCGTAGCGCTCCGGATCGGCGGCGGGCAGGTCGATCTTGTTGAGCACCGGGATGATCGCCAGGTCGCGGTCCAACGCCAGGTAGAGGTTGGCCAGCGTCTGCGCCTCGATGCCCTGCGCGGCGTCGACCAGCAGGACTGCGCCCTCGCACGCCTCCAGCGCCCGGGAGACCTCGTAGGTGAAGTCGACGTGTCCGGGTGTGTCGATCAGATGCAGGACGAACTCTTCGCCGGCGTGCTCCCCCGCGGTGGCCGTCCACGGCAATCGCACGTTCTGGGCCTTGATGGTGATGCCGCGTTCGCGTTCGATGTCCATCCGGTCCAGGTACTGCGCGCGCATCGACCGTTCGTCGACCACCCCGGTCAACTGCAGCATCCGGTCGGCCAGGGTGGACTTTCCGTGGTCGATATGGGCGATGATGCAGAAGTTGCGGATCTGCGCCGGCGCCGTGAACGTCTGATCGGCGAAACTGCTGATGGGAATCTCCTGATGGGCGCGCGGGTTCCGGCCCGACCAGCGTATCGAGCCGAGAGCGGCCCGACACAATCGCGCCGCGCAGGCCGTCCCGCGCCTGGCCTATGCTGTCGAGATATGGCGTCGCAGTGGAGGACGTTTCAACGGCTGCTGAGAGAGACCGAACACCTGGTGTTCACAGAGGCTCCCAAACTCATCCGTCAACTTCAGCAGCCCAACGGGGTGCAGCGGACCCTCCAGCAGGGCCTGCAGCAGGGTCTGCGGTTCGGCCTGGAGGTGCTGGTCGCCACGGCGCTGCCGCCGGCGCCGGCGGCGATCACGGCGGGGCGGCCGGTCGCCCGCACCATGACTCCGACAGCGCATCGGGCCCGTCGGCTGGTCTACGCCCCCGACCTCGACGGGCGCGCCGATCCCGGTGAGGTGGTCTGGACCTGGGTGGTCTACGAAGACGACCCGACCAAGGGCAAGGACCGCCCGGTCCTGGTGGTGGGCCGAGACCGCAGTTCGCTGCTCGGACTGATGCTGTCCAGCCAGACCCACCACGCCCAGGATCCGCACTGGGTCAGCGTCGGAACAGGCAGTTGGGATTACGAGGGCCGGGAAAGCTGGGTGCGACTTGACCGGGTCCTCGACGTCCCCGAGGAGAGCATCCGTCGGGAGGGCGCGATCATGGATCGCCCCACCTTCGAGATCGTCGCCGCCCGGTTGCGGGCGGAATACTCCTGGAGTTGAGCCCTCCTCCCCGGAGTCAACCGCCGGGCCTTACCCGCCGGTGATGTAAGCGCGCAGCTGCTGGCGCTCGGCCTGCAGTTCCTCCATCCGGGTCTTCACCACGTCGCCGATGCTGACGATGCCAACCAGTCGCCCGCCGTCGAGGACGGGCACATGGCGGACTCGGTTGTTGGTCATCAAGGCGGCCAGATCATCGACTGGATCGTCGGGCCGGCAGCTCACCGCGACGGCGGTCATGATCTCCCCGACCGGCCTGCGCAGCAGGTCAGAACCCCGCTCGTGCAGACAACGAACCACGTCGCGCTCGGAGACGATGCCGACCACGCCGGTGTTGTCGCCGATCACCACCATCGCCCCGATGTTGTGCACGGCCAGCTCGGCGAGCAGACCGGTGACCGTGGTGGTTTCGGTGACGGTCGCCACCTCCGCACCCTTGGTGCGCAGAATGTCCGCGATGCGCATCGGCGCACCCCCTAGTGTGTGACTGACATCACACCAGGTTACGACGGGAGGGCCGGGCGGGGAAGTGCCTGCCGCGTCGGGTATGACGAGGAGATGCAGATAATCCTCACCGGAACCGGCAGCCCGATGGTCGACCCGCACCGGGCCGGGCCCTCAACACTCGTGCGAGCCGGGGATTCGACGTTCCTGATCGACTGCGGCCGCGGGGTGCTGATGCGCGCGGCGGCGGTCGGGGTCGGTGCGGCCAATCTGACCGCACTGCTGCTGACCCATCTGCATAGCGACCACATCACCGACCTCGCCGACGTGATCACCACCCGGTGGGTCACCACGTTGACGCCTACCCCGCTGCGGGTGATCGGGCCGCCCGGAACCAACGCGGTCGTGCAGGCCACACTGGCGGCCCTGGCACCGGACATCTCCTACCGGATCGCCCACCACGCCGACATCACCGAACCCCCGGTGGTGCAGGTGGAGGAGCACGTGCAGGGTCTGGTGTGGAACGAAACCGGGGTGCGGATCACGGTGGCCCCCACCGATCACCGGCCGGTCGAGCCCACGATCGCCTTCCGGATCACCCATGACGGCTCCTCGGTGGTGGTGGCCGGTGACAGCGTGCCGTGCACCACCCTGGACGAATTGGCCGATGGGGCAAACGTTCTGGTGCACACCGCAATCCGCAAAGACCTGGTGGATCAGATGCCGGCTCAACGGATTCGGGACATCCTGGACTACCACTCGTCGGTCGAGCAGGCGGCGGCGACCGCGGCGCGGGCCGGGGTGGACACCCTGGTGCTGACCCACTATGTACCCCCGTTGGTTGCAGGTCAGGAGGATCAGTGGCGCACCCTGGCCGCCGCGGACTTCACCGGTCGGATCGAACTCGGCGACGACCTGTTGACGGTGTCCTGCTGAGTACGTGTCCTGCTGAATCCCCCAAGAGGCCGAATCACTAGGCCAGGCGGGTCATTTCGACGATCACGTCGAGTTCACTGGAACCCTGGCCCAGGTAGATGCCCTTCAACGGCGTCACGTCGGCGTAGCTGCGCCCATACCCGACGCTGACGTACTGCTCGTTGATCTCGGTGTCGTTGGTCGGGTCGTAGTCCCACCAACTGCCGGTCCAGGCCTGGATCCAGGCGTGGCTTTCGCCTCGCACCGGTTCGCCGACGGATGCATCGGCCTTCGGATGCAGATAGCCGGAGACGTAGCGGGACGGAATGCCCATGGCGCGCAGCAGGATCAGCGACAGGTGCGCGAAATCCTGGCAGACCCCCTTACCTTCCCGCAGCGCATCCAGGCCCGAGGAATGCACACCGGTGGTGCCGGGCACATACTGCAATTCGGTGCGCACCCAGCCCACCGCGGCGAGCACGGCGTCATGGGGGTTACGCCCCTTCGCCAGGTGGCGGGCCACCCGTTCGATCCGCTTGCTCGACGGGGTGTAGCCGGTCGGGGTAAGCACCTCCTGGTAGCGGTCGATCACTTTCTCCGACTGCAGGTCCTCCCACTGCGCGCTCGCCGCAGGCCGTTCGGCTTTGTCGGTTTCGACCACCGAGGAGGACGTCACCTCCAGTTCGATGTGCGGGGCGTGCAGATCGAAGGCCGTCACCGCCGTTCCCCAGTAGTCCACGTAGCGGTAGGACCGTGTCGCCGGAGCCGTCTCGACCCGGTTGACGATCACGTTCTGCCGGGAGTCCGAACGCGGCGTCAGCCGGGCCTCGTTGTAGGAGGCGGTGACCGGGGACTTGTAGGCATACCCGGTCGCGTGCATCACCCGCATCCGCCACATCAGGCCGTGATCCCCTCGTCGTGGGCGATCCCGGTTCGGCCGGCGTCGGACCACTCCACCCACAACGTCGGCCGGAAGTACTGTTTGGCCAGCGCCTCCCCGACCTCCTGACAGGTCTCCTGCAGGCTGGCCAGCCGCAGTTCCAGCGAGTTCAGCAGCGCCCCGGGCTGGACGAACTCGAGTTCGCTGCGGGCCCGGCCGAGGATTCGGCGCGCCTCGGCAGCCGGGCCGATCCGATCCCCCGGCGTGCTGCGGGTGAGTTCGTCGAGGCTGTGCTCGGCCAGGCGCAGCGAGTAGAACACCGAGCGGGGAAACAGCCGGTCCAGCAGCATGAACTCGACGACCCGATTGGCGTCGAGGACACCGCGGTGGGTGCGCAGGTAGGTGTCGTGGGCGCCGGCGGCCCGCAGCACGCTGACCCACGCCGGCGAGGACGCACTGTCCCCAACCCGGGACAGCAGCAGGCGCACCGTCATGTCGATGCGCTCCAGCGCCCGGCCCATCACCAGGAACCGGTATCCGTCGTCTCGGGAGATCGTCGAGTCCGACAGTCCGGCGAACATGGCGGCGCGCCCTTCGATGAAGGTGAAGAACTCGTGCGGGCCGAGTCGCCGGGCCGCCCGTTCCCGCTCGCTGAGCGCGTTGTACGTGGTGTTCAGGCATTCCCACATGTCGCCGGAGATGACCTCGCGCGCCGAGCGGGCGTTCTCCCGGGCGGCGCTGACCGCGTCGACGATCGAGCATCCGCCCGGCAGGCCGCGACTGAACGCCACCAGGTCGGTCAGCGCCCACATGTCCAGTCGGGTGTGCGGCGGTTCGATTCCCATGACCTGCAACAGAATCCGGGACGCCTGGTCGGGGTCGACCGTCGAGTCCTCCAACAACTGGTGGACGGTGACATCGAGGATCCGGGCGGTGTCGTCGGCCCGCTCGACGTAGCGGCCGATCCAGTACAGCGCCTCGGCGTTACGGGCCAGCATTGCGGCCCTGCTGCTGTTGCTGTTGCTGGCTGGTCATGGCCTGCTGCTGGAGTTGGTGACGATCGCTGGACTTGTCCGTCGCCCCGGGCAGGGTCCGCACCACCTGGGCCGCCCCGAGTTCGCGGTCGGCCGCCGCGGCCCGCGGAGCCAGCACCCAGGTGTCCTTGGATCCGCCGCCCTGGCTGGAGTTGACCACCAGGGAACCCTCGGGCAGTGCCACCCGGGTCAGCCCACCCGGCAACACCCACACCGATTCGCCGTCGTTGACCGCGAACGGCCGCAGGTCGACATGCCGGGGTGCCAGGGTGTCGCCGATCTTGGTCGGCACGGTTGACAGTTGCACCACCGGTTGGGCGATCCAGCCGCGCGGGTCAGCGACGATCTTGCGCCGGATGGTGGCCAGCTCCTTCTCGGAGGCGTTGGGCCCGAACACGATTCCGTAGCCGCCGGAACCTTCGACCGGTTTGATGACGAGCTCGTCGGCCCGGTCGAGGACCTCTGCACGCTCGCCGTCGAGCCAGCACCGCAGGGTGTCCACATTGGCCAGCAGCGGCTTCTCCCCCAGGTAGTACTCGATGATGGTAGGCACGTAGGTGTAGACCAGCTTGTCGTCGCCGATCCCGTTGCCCACCGCGCTGGAGATCACGACGTTGCCGGCCCTGGCGGCATTGAGCAGACCGGCAACCCCCAGGATCGAATCCGGCCGGAAGTGCATCGGGTCCAGGAAGTCGTCGTCGATGCGCCGGTAGATCACGTCGACCTGCCGTTCACCCTCGGTGGTCCGCATGTAGACGATGTTGTCCCGGCAGATCAGGTCAGGGCCCTCGACGAGTTCGACGCCCATCTGGCGGGCCAGCAGGGAGTGTTCGAAGTAGGCGGAGTTGAACGGGCCTGGGGTGAGCACCACCACGGTGGGATCGGAGGTGTTCGTCGCAGATGCGTTGCGCAGTGCGCGCAGCAGGTGCGCCGGGTAGTCGTCGACGGACCGGACCCGGTGGGTGCCGAACAGGTTGGGAAACACCCGGGTCATCACCCGCCGGTTCTCCATCACATAGGACACTCCCGACGGCGATCGGAGATTGTCCTCCAGAACCCGGAAGGTGCCTTGGGCGTCGCGCACGATGTCGATTCCGGCGACGTGGATACGCACCCCGTTCGGAGGGCGGATCCCGGCGGCATCGCGGTGGAAATGCTCCGAGGAGGTCACCAGTCGGCGGGGAACCACCCCGTCGCGCAGGATGTCCTGATCGCCGTAGACGTCGTCGAGGAAGCGTTCCAGTGCGACGACCCGTTGGGCGATCCCCCGCTCGAGTTTGGCCCATTCCGCCCCGGAGATGACCCGCGGCACCAGATCCAGCGGGAACGGCCGCTCCTGCCCGGACAGCGAGAAGGTGATGCCCTGGTCGATGAACGCCCGGCCCAGCGCTTCGGCGCGGGCCTCGAGTTCCTCGCTGTCGGTCGGGACCAGTTCGGCGTGGATGCCTTTGTACGGCGGCCGGACCCGGCCCTGCCGGTCGAACATCTCGTCGAAAGCCGCCCCGTAGCTGCCCGGATCGAGATATGGCCCGAAGATCTTCGGGCCGTGGGCAGCGTCGCGGCGCGCCCCATTGGAGCGGGCTTTGCCCACCCTGGACTTGACCACATCCGCCGTGGCCGGGGCACTGCGAGCGCTCATCAGCTACCTATGCTGCCTGACTGCGCCGGTTTCTGCAGGGTGAGAGCCCGCGCTTTGGGTTCGGCGCGCCGTTGCTGGTATTCTCGCAGGACACCGAGCGGGCAAGCGCCCCGGTCGCACCAACTTTTTCCTACGAACAATTGCGAAGGGTTCTCCAGCGTGGCCAACATCAAGTCGCAGAAGAAGCGCATTCTCACCAACGAGCGCCGGCGGATGCGCAACAAGTCGGTGAAGTCGTCGCTGCACACGGCCATCCGGGCGTTCCGCACCGCCACCGCCGAAGGCGACAAGGCCAAGGCCGGCGAACTGCTGGTCGCCACCAACCGCAAGTTGGACAAGGCCGCGACCAAGGGCGTGATCCACAAGAACCAGGCCGCCAACAAGAAGTCGGCGCTGGCCCAGGCCTACAACAAGCTCTGATCGAGCGTTCTCAGCGGCCTGCGGCCAGTTCGGCCACCGCGCGGACGGTCACTTCCAGCACATAGTCGGGGTCCGCGGCTGCCCCTTTGACGTCCCCATTGAGGGCGGCCACCAATCCGATGGCGGTGGCGACCTTGTCCCGTGACCATCGTCGCGCCTGCTTCTGGGCTTTCTGGACCCGCCACGGCGGCATCCCCAACTCGCCGGCGAGCCGGTAGTGATCACCGGACAACGGTCCGATCCGGGCGATGGCATGGACGGCTTCAGCCAGTGCATCGGCGAGCAGGACGTGCGGCACCCCCCGCGACATCGCCCACCGCAGCGCCTCGGTGCAGCCCGCCACATCGCCGGCGACGGCCTTGTCGGCAATCTCGAATCCGGTGACTTCGGCTTTTCCGCTGTGATAGCGGCGCACGGCGGCCTCATCGACCTGCCCACCGGTGTCGGCGACCAGTTGGGAGCAGGCCGACGCCAGTTCCCGGATGTCGGAACCCACGGCCTCCAAGAGCGCGGTGACGGTGTCGTCGTCAGCCTTGACCTTGAGCCTGCGGAACTCCGCGCGCACGAAGTCGGCCCGTTCGCCGGCCTTGGTGATCTTGGCCGCCGGGTGGGTTTGGGCGCCCAGATCCCGCAACTGGGCAGCCAGCGCCTTGGCCCGCCCGCCCCCGGAGTGCACGACCACCAGTACCGTGCCCGGCGGAAGATCACCGGCGGCGGCGGCGATCAGTGCCGCGGCATCCTTACCGGCTTCGCCGGCGGCCTCCAGGATGACCACCCGCTCGTCGGCGAACAGCGACGGGCTGAGCAATTCGGCCAGTTCGTGGGTCGAGACATCACCGGCGCGCAGCCGGTTGACCGGGACGTCGTCGCTCCCGGCGGCCTTTCGCGCGTCCCGAAGGATGCCGCTGACCGCGCGTTCGACAAGCAGATCCTCGTCCCCGAGCACCAGGTGCAGACCTTCGGTAGCGCTCACCGTGTGATGGTGTCACGGACCACCGACGGCACCGGACACCGACCACGCTGCGGCGCACAGCATCGCCCCGGCTGCCGCGAGCCGCAACCATCGACCGCTGCCCAGCCGTACCAGCGCGATAACGGCCAGGCTCACCCCGCCCACGGTGAGCATCCCGGACCAGCCGGTCGGCACCGCCACCGCCGCCCCCGGCAGTGCCGCCGCGGTGCGCGCCACCCACAGCAGCCACCACACTTCCGGTCCGGTGAACCGGATCAGTAGTTCAGCCCCTGCCGGCCACAGCGCCACCAGGGCCGCCGCGGCTGTGCCGATCACCGTGATCGGTGGAATCACCAGCGCGACAACGAGATTAGCCAGTACCGCAACCACGCTGAAACGTCCGGAGATCGCTGCCACCAACGGTGCGGTGACCAGTTGCGCCGCGAGGGCCACACACACCGCGGCCGCCAACGGCTTGGGCCAACCGCGGCTCACCAGCCGCGCCGACCAGACCGGGGCCAGCGTCACCAGCGCCGCGGTCGCCGAAACCGACAACGCGAAGGCGAGGTCGACGGCGAGTTGCGGTGCCGCGACCAGCAGCGCCAGCACGGTGGCCGCCAGCACCGGGACGGCCTGGCGGCGGCGCCCCGACAGCACGGCCATCAGCGAGATCGCACCCATCACAGCGGCCCGCAGCACACTGGCGGTGGGCTGCACCACCACCACGAACGCCACCAGAGCCAGCGCCGCCAGCACCACCGCCGCACGTGGGCCGACCAAACCGGCCGACAGCAGCACCGCACCGCAGACGATGGTCACATTGGCACCCGATACCGCGGTCAGATG
>CAYXBN010000044.1:0-3113 GCA_964463215.1 uncultured Mycobacterium sp.
CCGGCCACCGCGATGCTGCCGGCGGTGGCGACGGAACCGGCCACCGCGATGGTGTCGGCCGGGTCGGGGGTATCGAGCACCGCGCCCGCGCAAACAGTCATGAGGCCAATTCCAGCCGATCGGAACTCAGCGTGTGCCGAATTGGCCAAGCCGCCTGATTCACCTGGCCGTAGAGCGATAAACCGCAGCTAGAACGGGTTGGGCAATCATTACGCGTGCGTGAACAAGTTGCGTCCGGTTGGGCGCGGGGGGTCGGCGTCGTCTTGAATGAGGTCAGGTCGCCGGTAGGGCGCCCCGGGGGCATAAGGAGCTTTCAGTGCGCGCGATCGACCTCACCTCTCCGGGCGCCGGGGGCACGGCCCGCCTGGACTTGGCGGTCCAAACCCCGCGGGCGGAATTCGAGATTTGGCGATACGGACTACGCCGCCGGGTGCTTGCCCAGGTCGCTGACTTCGTCGAGTCGCGATGCGTCCCGCAGCTGGAACACACCGGAGTCGACGTCGCCGCTGAGGTCCTGGTGCAGTTCGTCGACGGCGGTAAGTGCCTGCGCTCGACCTTCATGTACCTGGGTTGGCTGTGCGGGGCCGAGGACCACGACGCCGCCCTGCGGGCCAGCGCGGGGCTGGAACTGCTGCACGCGTTCGCGCTGCTGCAAGACGACGTCATGGACGACTCCACGCTGCGCCGCGGCCGACCCGCGGCGCACGTCCAATTCGGTCAGTGGCACCGTGACCAGGGGCTGACCGGTTCGGCGGAACGGTTCGGCGCCGCCCAGGCGATCCTGCTGTCGGATCTGTGCCTGGTGTGGGCCGACCAGATGATGCGGGAGAGCGGCGTCGGGCCCGAGGCGCTGTTGCGGGCCTGGCCGCACTACGACGCGATGCGAGTCGAGTTGGCGGTGGGGCAGTGCGCCGACGTCGCCAACGACGCCGGGGCGTTTCCGGACCTGGACACCGTCCTGGATGTGGCGCGGCGTAAGTCGGGTAACTACACCGTTCGCCGGCCACTGGAGATCGGCGCGGCGATGGCCGGGTGTGAGCATCTGATCGAGGCCCTCGGCGGCTACGGCAGCGCGGTCGGGGAGGCCTTCCAGATGCGCGACGACCTTCTCGGTGTCTTCGGCTCACCGGCGCTGACCGGCAAGCCGGCCGGGGGAGACCTGGCCGAGCGAAAGGCCACCAGCGTGGTGGTGGCGGCCCATCGGATGGCCGATGCGTCCATCCGGCGCCAGTTGCACGAACTGATGAGCGCCGAGAGCCTCGACGACGCCGACATCGAACGCTGGCGGAACCTGATCCTGGCGACCGGCGCGCCGGACTGGATCGAGGAACTCATCGCCGAGCGCGTCACCGTCGCTATCGACCAGATCAGCGACGACCGGATCGACGACTGGGCACAGTCCGCGCTGGCCGACATGGCCGCGGTCTGCACCCTGCGACTTACCTGAGCGATTGATGAAGGAGCCCCTGAAATGAGCAGTGTGCGTACCGTTCCCGGGAGAACAGACCACGTCGTCGTCGTCGGAGCCGGACTGTCCGGGCTGTCTACAGCCCTGCACCTGGCCGGGCGCGGACGGTCGGTCACCGTCGTGGAACGCCACCACTTCCCCGGCGGCCGGGTCGGCCAAGCCGACATCCGCGGGTACCGGATCGACACCGGCGCCACAGTGCTGACGATGCCCGACATCATCGAGGACGCGTTCAATGCGGTCGGCGCCTCGATGAGTGACTACCTCGAACTGATGCTGCTCGACCCGGCTTACCGGGCCTCGTTCGCCGACGGCAGCACCCTCGATGTGCACACCGACGCCGCGGCCATGACGGCCGCCATCGAACAGTTCGCCGGGCCTGACCAGGCTGCCGGGTATCAGCGGCTCCGGCAGTGGCTGACCGAGCTGTACCAGCTGGAGATCGACGGGTTCATCGGCTCGAATTTCTCCTCGCCGCTGTCGCTGCTGACCCCGAAGTTGGCCCGGCTGGCCGCCATCGGCGGCTTCCGCGGCTGGGAGAAGATGGTCAGTCGCTTCATCACCGACGAACGCGTTCAGCGGATCTTCACCTTCCAGGCGCTCTACGCCGGCGTACCACCCCAGCACGCTCTGGCGGCCTATGCCGTGATCGCCTACATGGACACCGTCGCCGGGGTGTACTTCCCGCGCGGCGGGATGCGCGCGATGCCCGAGGCGCTGGCCGCGGCGGCCAAAGACGCCGGGGTGCAGTTCCGGTACGGAACCTCGGTGACGAAGCTGGAGCAGTCCGGCTCCCGAGTCACTGCGGTGTGCACCGACTCCGGTGACCGGATCGCCTGTGACGCAGTGGTTCTCACCACCGAGCTGCCGCTGACCTACCAGCTCCTGGGCCGCACCCCGCGGCGCCCGGTCAAGATGCGCCCGGCTCCGTCGGCGGTGGTGATGCATGTCGGGGTGCCGTCCGTCGGCTCCGGACTGCAGCACCACAACATCAGCTTCGGCGCGAAGTGGGCGGGCACCTTCGACGAAATCATCCGCGACGGTGTGCTGATGAGCGACCCTTCGATCCTGGTGACGATGCCGTCGGCGGGCGATCCCAGCCTGGCCCCGCCCGGACGTGACCTGCTCTACGTGCTGGCCCCGTGCCCCAACCTGGAAGCCGGACCCGAGTCCAACCGGGTGAACTGGAACGTCCAGGGCGACAGCTACGCCCGGCAGGTGCTGGCGACAGCGGCCGACCGACTGCTGCCCGGCCTTGATCGCGACGCCGACATCCTCGACGTCGTCACCCCGGCCGACTGGGCTCGCCAGGGGATGACGGCGGGCACCCCGTTCGCCTTGGCGCACACGTTCGCCCAGACCGGACCGTTCCGGCCCGCCAACCTGGTTCGCGGCGTCGACAACGCCGTCCTGGCGGGCGGGTCGACGGTACCCGGTGTGGGCGTGCCGACCGCCCTGATCTCCGGTCGGCTGGCTGCCGAACGAATCACCGGGCCGGTCGATCCGCCGCGGAAGACCGTCATCTATCCGGACAAAACTCAGGTGCGGGCATGATCCACACCGAGTTGGGGGCCGCCGGCATCTCCGACGACCGGCTACGGGAGTCCTACCGCTACTGCCGGCGGCTCAACGCCGAACACGGCCG
>CAYXBN010000044.1:3213-23911 GCA_964463215.1 uncultured Mycobacterium sp.
TTCACCCTCTACTCGGAGATCCTCGACCGCATCGAGGACATCGACTTCGCGGTGTTCAGCGAGCGCGCCTCGGTCGGGAAGGGGCGCCGACTGCAGGTGTTCACCGGTGGTCTGGTGCGTGCCCGCCGAGCCCGTCGGCTGGCAGCCTGAGACAATCTCATCATGGACAGGACTTGCTGTTCGGCTCAGCGCTGGTGACTGTGGTACTACCGCTTCAGCAGACGCAGCGGGTGAGGTCACGATGAAGATTCGCGGGGTCCCCAAAGCCGGCTTGGCGCGCCCAGAGGTGCCCGGGGCGTTCGACGTGGGTGCGTCGGCCTACGACCGGTTGGTCGGGGCCAACCCCGGCTACCACGACCATCTGCGGATCTCGGCCCGCAGGATGGGAATACCGGCCGGCGGGAGGGGACTGCGCCTGCTGGACGCCGGCTGCGGAACCGGCGCCTCCACCGCAGCACTGCTCCAAGCCGCCCCGCACGCCGAGATCGTCGCGGTGGACGCTTCGGCGGGCATGCTCGAGCAGGCTGCCGCCAAGACCTGGCCGAACTCGGTGCGGTTCGTGCACACCCCGATCGAGCGCCTGGCTGAGGCCGGGGTGCACGGCCCGTTCGACGGAATCCTGGCGGCATACCTGCTGCGGAATCTGGCTGACCCCGACGCCCAACTGCGTCGCTTCCGGGAGTTGTTGCGGCCCGGCGGAACACTGGCCGTGCACGAGTACTCAGTGCGGGATTCCAAAGCGGCCCAGGCAATCTGGAACGCGGTCTGCTGGGGAATCATCATTCCGGCCGGCTGGCGGCAGACCCGCGACAGCACCCTCTACCGGCACCTGTGGCGCAGCGTGACCTCTTTTGACGGCACTGCCGAGTTCCAACGGCGGCTGGTGGCGGCCGGATTTTCCGGGGTGCACAGCGAGACCATGCCGGGATGGCAGCGCAATATCGTCCACACGTTCCTCGGAGAGGCACCATGAAAGATCCCCGCCGCGTCAGCCACCCAGGCCCGGCCGGTCTGCCCGACGCCGGTGCGCTCGGACAGCGGCCGCATGTCGTGGTGGTCGGCGCCGGGATCGCCGGCCTGGCCGCCGCGGCAGGTCTGGCCGAACGCGGTGTCACCGTTGATGTTCTCGAACGTGAGCCCAACCTCGGCGGGCGGGTGGCCGGGTGGACCGAACGTATCAAGGACGGCCCGCTGGCCGGCAACGAAGTGGCCAACAATCGCGGATTTCACGCCTTCTTCCGGCAGTACTACAACCTGCGGGCGTTGCTGCGGCGCAGCGACCCCGGCCTGTCGCGGCTGCGTGCGGTCGAGGACTACCCGCTGATCGACGGTGCGGGCCGGCGCGACACCTTCCGTGGGCTGCCGCAGAGCCCGCCGTGGAACGCTATCGTCTTCGCGCTGCGCAGCCCCACCTTCCGGTTCCGGGATCTGGTGCGTATCAACGGCAAAGCGGCCGCGCCGTTGGCGATGGTGTCGGTCCCCGGTATCTATGACCAACTCGACGACCGCGACGCAGGCACCTTCCTGGATCAGATCAACTTCCCGAAAGCGGCGCGACATCTGGCGTTCGAGGTGTTCGCCCGAAGCTTCTTCGCCCGGCCCGAGCGGCTTTCGGCCGCCGAACTCGCCGCGATGTTCCACATCTACTTCCTGGGCTCCAATGAGGGGTTGGTGTTCGACGTCGCCGCGTCCAACTTCGATACCGCGCTGTGGAACCCGTTGGGGGAGTATCTGACCGGCCGCGGAGTGACGTTCCACACCGGGGTGGCGGTTGAGTCGATCGACCTTTCGGGGCCGAAACGGTTGCGGGTCAACGCCTCCGACGGCCGGTCGATCGACGCCGACGGTGTGGTCCTGGCCGCCGACGTGGCGGGCCTGCAGCGCATCGTCGGCGCCTCACCGGATCTCGGCGACGACCAGTGGCGCATGCGCGTCGCCGCCATGGAGGTGGCCCCGCCGTTCGTGGTGCAGCGGCTCTGGTTGGACGCCCCCGTGCAGCCCGGCCGCCCGGATTTCCTGGGCACCGGCGGACTGGAACCCGTTGACAACATCAGCGTGGTGAGTAACTACGAACGCCAGGCTGCCGAGTGGGCGCAGGCCCACGGCGGCTCGGTGGTCGAGGTGCACTCCTACTCGGTCACGGTGGATCCGCCGTTTGAGGGTCTGCGCGAGACGATGCTGGCCCGGCTGCACCAGCTGTACCCCGAAACCGCTCGGGCCGGCATTGTGGCCGAGCGGATCCTGTACAAACAGGATTGCCCGCTCTTCTCGCCCGGTTCCTTCGCCGAGCGTCCCACCGTCGCCACCCCGGTCGACGGGCTGGTGCTGGCCGGTGACGGAATTCGCATCGACCTGCCGGTAGCCTTGATGGAGAGGGCCGCCACCACCGGCTGGTCGGCCGCCAACCAGTTGCTGGCGGGATGGGGTGTCGCCGGGCACACTTTGCACACAGTTCCGGTGCAGGGCCGCTCGGCGGCGCTGCGAAAGCTGGCTGAGAAAGGCGCCTAATGGATCTGTGGTCGCGGGTGGCCGAACGGATGCCGAAAGACTCACCGCTGCAGGTACTTCCGAAGATCGGCTGGGCCCAGCAGAAGCCCACTTACCAGCAGGCCGAGCCAACCATCATCGACGCGGCGCTGCAACGCGCACTGCGCCGCCCCAGCGGCAACTGGTTCGTCTTCGCCGCCAGCACCGACGTCGGCACCGACCGTCCATTCGGGACCACGGTCGCGGGCGTGGAAATCGTCGCCTGGCGCGATCAGCAGCGCGTCCTGCACGTCGGTCCGGCGTCCTGCCCGCACCTGGGGGCGGACCTGTCCACCGCCAAGATCGACTGCGGTGCCCTGATCTGCCCCTGGCACGGACTTCGGCTGGCCGGTGGCCGGGAGTTCGGCTGGAAGCCGTTCCCCGCCTACGACGACGGCGTGCTGGTGTGGGTGCGACTGGACAAGGTCGGCGGGGAGGAGCCACTGGCCGCCCCGGTCCTGCCGGTCCGCCCGACCGGACCCCAGTTGGCGGCGGTGACCCGCCTGGAGGGGGTGTGTGAACCGCAGGACATCATCTCCAACCGGCTCGACCCGTGGCACGGTGCTTGGTTCCATCCGTACTCCTTCGCCCAACTGGAGGTGCTCAGCGCACCGCCGGTCGACGCCGACGAGGAATCCGACGTCTTCCAGACCGCGGTCACCTTCCACCTCGGCCGACTCGGCATACCCGTCATCGCCCAGTTCACCGTGCCCGAACCGCGCACCATCGTCATGCACATCGTGGAGGGGCAGGGGGTCGGTAGCGTGGTCGAAACCCACGCCACCCCGTTGGGCCCGGGACCCGACGGTCGTCCCCGCACGGCGGTGATCGAGGCGGTCATCGCCCAATCGGACCGCACCGGTTTCCAGTACTCGCTGCGTGCCGCGCCGCTGTTGCGGCCGGTGATGAAGCTCGCCGCGGCTCGGCTGTGGCGTGACGATTTGGAGTACGCCGAACGGCGATACGCATTGCGCGCCAAGGGAATGCGCTGACGGTGGCCAAGCGCGTTGTCGTGTGGGGTACCGGATTCGTCGGGAAGATGGTCATCCCCGAAGTGCTCCGGCACCCCGAATTCGACTTGGTCGGAGTCGGCGTCAGCAATCCGGCCAAAGCCGGGCGTGACGTCGCGGACATTTGCGGACTACCGGAACCGACGGATGTCATCGCCACCGACGACGTCGACGCACTCATCGCGCTGAAACCCGACGCCCTGGTGCACTACGGGCCCACCGCCGCCCGGGCTGATGCCAACATCGACCTGATCGGCCGGTTCCTGCGGGCAGGGATCGACGTCTGCTCCACCGCCATGACGCCCTGGGTGTGGCCGAAGATGCACCTGAACCCGCCCACCTGGATCGAACCCATCACCGAGGCGTGCCGCGAGGGCAAGGCGTCGTGCTTCACCACCGGGATCGACCCGGGATTCGCCAACGACTTGTTCCCGATGACGTTGATGGGCCTGTGCTCGGAAGTGCATTTGGTACGCGCCTCGGAGTTGTTGGACTACACCAACTACGAGGGTGACTACGAGTTCGAGATGGGGATCGGGCGGGATCCCGAGTACTCGCCGCTGCTGGAGAACCGAGACATCCTGGTATTCGCCTGGGGCGCAACGGTTCCGATGATCGCCTATGCCGCCGGGATCGAACTGGACGAGATCACCACGACGTGGGAGAAGTGGGTGACGCCCGACGAGCGGCTGACCGCAAAGGGTGCCATCGCACCCGGCCATGTTGCCGCCGTGCGGTTCACCATCAATGGGGTCTATCGCGGCCAGACCCGAATCCAACTCGAGCACGTCAACCGGATCGGCCACGACGCCGCACCGGACTGGCCATCGGGCACCAGCGATGACGTCTACCGGGTGGAGATCGACGGCACCCCCAGCATCTTCCAGGAGACCGCGTTCCGGTTCACCGATGGCTCCGGTCGCGACGCCGCCGCCGCGGGCTGCCTGGCCACCGGCCTACGCGCGCTCAACGCCGTCCCAGCCGTCAACGAGTTGCCCCCGGGCTGGGTGACCCCGCTGGACCTGCCGCTGATCCCCGGCCGGGGCACCATCCGGTAACACCGGTCCGGCCGGCGCCGACAAAGTTCTCGAGATGACGTCGCTGACTGTGCAGACCCATGCGGCGGTCGGGATGTCCGTTGGGTCGTCCACCCTGGCTGCGGTCGCCGGCCGTGTCGTCACCGGAGCGCCAGTGGTCAACCGGGCCGGACACCCGGTCGGTGACTTCGTTCACCGCGTGGGTGACCCACTAGGGGTGCTTGCCGCCGACGGTTCCCTGCATGCGGGCGCCGATCTGCTGGCCGAGGCGCTGCTGATGCTGGCCCGCAAGGCCGCCGCCGGGCGGCCGCTGCCACCTGCCGTCGCGGTGGCCTATCCAGGACATTGGGGGCCGACGTCGGTGGCGGCGTTGCGGCGCGGGCTGCGCCGCCTGCCGCCGTGGTCCTGCCCCGGGGCCCGACTGGACCTGCTTGCCGACTACGCGGCCGCCGCGGCCGGGATGGTCGCGGACTTGCCCGGTCGCGGGGTGGCTGCGGTGTGCGACTTCGGCTCTGCCGGAACAACAGTCGCCCTGGTTGATCTGGACGGATTCGCGGCGATCGGAACACCGCTGCGGCTCACCGAGTTCTCCGGGGACACGATCGACCGGGCGCTGCTGACGCATGTGCGCTCCGCTGCGGGGATCACGCACCGCCGAGATTCACCGGCGGGCACGGCAACCGCGGCCATCGAGCCGCTGACCCGGCTACGGGCCGACTGCCGAGCGGCCAAGGAACGGCTCTCGGCCCATACCGTGACGGCGGTGCCGGGCTTGGGGGCGGGACTGCGGGGCGACATCCGACTGACCCGCCCGGAACTGGACGACCTGATCCGCAGTCCGCTGGCCTGCGTCCCCGAAGCGGTCCGGGAGTTGCTGCGGCGCAACCACATAGCGGCAGCCGAGTTGGCGGCGGTGCTGTCCGTGGGCGGCGGTGCGGCGATCGCCTCGGTCAGCACCACACTGTCCCGACATCTGCGGGTTCCGGTGATCACCCCTGCGCAGCCGGCCCTGGCCGCAGCCACCGGAGCGGCCCGCCAGGCGGCCGGCCCGGGCGAGCAGAGCGCGACCGAGGCCGTCCCCGTGCGGCCGCGGCCGGCGCCCGCCGCGCTGGCGTGGTCGGCGGCCACCGACATCCCCGCGCTGACACCCGGTGCCGACGTTCCCACGGTGGGTACTCCGGCCCGACCGCGATTGGACTTCGACCGCGCCCCGGCACCCCGCGAGTACAGTGCACCGGTTCGAGCGCCGTGGTGTCAGCGGCCCCTACTGGTCGCCTCGGCGGTGATGATGGTCATCGCCGGGGCCGGCGGCGCTACTGCCCTGGCGCTGCGGTCCGATGCCGGTGTGGCCCCTGCCCCCAGCGCCCAACTGCCGATGAATCCCACTCCGGGCGGCCCGTCAGCGTCGGCGCCGGCGGAGCAGCAGTCCAATCACCACGCCGACGACCAGCATGGCGGCCAGCAGTAACCACATCGGCGATTCGACGGTCGCCCACAGAAAACGGATCTGCTGGCGGTCACGGTTCTGACCGATGAAGACGGCGGCCAAGGCGACCAGGGCGATGGGCGCCCAGTACTGCACGGCGAAGCGGGAGAACGCATTCCCGGACTGGTTGGCGGACATTTCGGACCTCCTTGCTAGAGGCACCGTAGCGGCTCGGAGCGCTGGGAGTCGGGAACAGCTGCCATAGACTGATCCGGGTGAAGGCCGTCAGCTGCGCGCAGGGTTCGTTCTCAATCATTGAGATGCCGGCACCGAGACCCGCGGACGGTCAACTGGTGCTCGATGTGCACAGTTGCGGGATCTGCGGATCAGACCTGCACGCCAAGGACCACGCCGACGAACTCGCCGACGTTCTCAGCGAAGTCGGCTATCACGACTGCATTCGACGTGACACCCCCACGGTGATGGGGCACGAGTTCTCCGGGGTCGTGGCCGAACGCGGCGGCCGAATCCTCAGGGGCCTCAAGGTGGGCACCCGGGTGGTGTCGTTCCCGATGGTTCGCGGACAGGGCGGCGTACAGATGACCGGTCTGTCTCCGCTGGCGCCGGGCGGCTATGCCGAGCAGGTGCTGGTGGAGGCGTCGATGACGTTCCCGGTGCCCAACGGATTGCCGCTGGATATCGCCGCACTGACTGAACCGATGGCGGTGGCCCTGCATGCGGTCCGTCGAAGCGAGATCGCGAAACGCGATACCGCGGTGGTGGTGGGTTGCGGTCCGGTCGGACTGGCCATCATCTGCCAACTCAAGGCGCTGGGAGTGGAAAAGATCGTCGCCAGCGACCTGTCCGCCGCGCGCCGGGCGCTGGCAGTTCGGTGCGGCGCGGACATCGTGGTCGATCCGAAGATCGACTCTCCCTACCAGAAAGCGACCGGCAAGGGAATGGTGACGGACTTCGCCGGGCTCGCCGAGCTGGGCGTCGGGTCGATGGAGAAGCTCCGCCGAATTCCGGGCTGGGAGCACCTCTACCGGGTGGCCGACAAGCTGGGGGCGGCGGGGCCGAAGCGTCCGGTGATTTTCGAGTGTGTCGGTGTGCCCGGGATGATCGACGGAGTCGTGGCTGCTGCGCCGCTGAATTCGCGTGTCATTGTCGTCGGCGTCTGTATGAACCCCGACCGGATTCGGCCGGCGATGGCGGTCGGCAAAGAGATCGACATGCGGTTCGTCTTCGGTTACACGCCAATGGAGTTCCGCGACAGTCTGCACATGCTGGCCGATGGCAAACTCGACGCAGAACCGCTGGTCACCGGCAGGGTGGGGCTGAACGGGGTGGCCGCCGCTTTCGAGGCGCTCGGCGACCCCGAAAAGCACGCCAAGATCCTCATCGAGCCGCGCAGCGAGGCGACCGCGCCGTAATCCGCTCGTGCCTCGCGGCTCATCGTCAGCTGCTGGGTTTGTTGGGCGCTTCCTCTTCGCCGCTCGTTCCTCGCGGCTCATCGTCAGCTGCCGCGCGCCACCCACTCGTCGTAGTGCACGATCTCGTCACCGATCGTCGTCGAGTCGCCGTGTCCGGTGTACACCACCGTATCGGCCGGCAGGGCTCCCAGTCTGTCCTTGATCGAGGCCAGGATCGTCGGGAAGTCCGAAAACGATCGTCCGGTGGCGCCGGGGCCGCCTTGAAACAAAGTGTCACCGGAAAACACCGCACCCAATGCCGGCGCATAGAGGCACGTCGAGCCGGGGGAGTGACCCGGCGTGGCGATCGCACGCAGTTCAATACCACCTGCAGTGAGGACCTGGTCGTCCTGCAGCGGGCGAAAAGCCTTGTCGCCGTGCGTCATCTCCCACAGCATGGTATCGGCAGGGTTCAACCACACCGGGGCGTCGAGATCCGCGCCGAGTTGCGGTGCCACGGTGATGTGGTCGTTGTGGCCGTGCGTACACACCACCGCGGTAACGTGCCGACCGGCGACGGCGGACTCGATGGCCGCCGCATCGTGGGCGGCGTCAATCACGATCACCTCGGAGTCGTCCCCGACGATCCAGATGTTGTTGTCGACATCCCAACGGCCACCGTCGAGTTCGAATGTTCCATGCGTGACCACCCGTTGGATGGCGCCCGTGTTCACCAGACCACCACCGAGCGCAGCACCTCGCCTGCATGCATCTTGTGGAAAGCCTGCTCGACCTGATCAAGGGCGATGCGCTCAGAGACGAACCGCTCCAACGGCAGCCGACCCTGTCGATACAGGTCGATCAACGTCGGGAAGTCCCGTTCTGGCAGGCAATCGCCGTACCACGACGACTTCAGCGTTCCGCCGCGGGAGAAGAAGTCCACCAAGGGCATATCCAGTCGCATATCCGGCGTCGGAACACCCACCAGCACAACGGTTCCGGCAAGGTCTCGGGCGTAGAAGGCCTGCTTCCACGTTTCCGGCCGGCCGACCGCGTCAATGACCACGTCGACGCCGAAACCGTCGGTGAGATCCTGAATCGTCTCCACCACGTCGGAGTCGCGTGCGTTGACGGTGTGGGTGGCACCGAAGTCCCGCGCCCAGGCCAGCTTGGTGTCGTCGGTGTCGACGGCAATGATCGTCCGCGCCCCAACCAGGCGGGCCCCGGCGATGGCGGCATCGCCCACGCCGCCGCACCCGATCACCGCCACGGTGTCGTCTCGGGTCACCGCCCCGGTGTTGATCGCCGCGCCGATGCCTGCCATCACCCCGCAGCCCAGCAGGCCGGCCACCGAGGGATCCGCCTGTGGATCGACCTTGGTGCACTGACCTTCATGCACCAGTGTTTTGTCGGCGAAGGCCCCGATCCCCAGTGCAGGGGTCAACTCGGTGCCATCGGTGAGCGTCATCTTCTGGGTGGCGTTGAAGGTGGAGAAGCAATACCAGGGGCGCCCGCGCCGGCAGGCGCGGCACTGTCCGCACACCGCGCGCCAGTTCAGGATCACGAAGTCGCCGGGGGCCACGTGGGTGACGCCCGCGCCAACGGTGTCCACCGTCCCGGCCGCCTCATGGCCCAGCAGGAACGGGTACTCGTCGTTGATCCCGCCTTCGCGATAGGTCAGGTCGGTATGGCAGACCCCGCAGGCCTTGACCGCGACGACGACTTCGCCTGGCCCGGGGTCGGGGATGACGATATCGACCAGTTCAACGGGTTGGCCCTTGCTCCGGGAGATGACGCCCCGCACGGTCTGACTCATGGTCTTTAGACCTTAGCGTTTGCGAATGACGGGTAAAGTTCGGCGGAAAGCACTGTCAGCAGAGGGAAGCGCATGTCAGGCGGTCTGGTCGGCTTACTCGACGATGTCGCCGCGCTGGCCAAACTGGCCGCCGCTTCGCTCGACGACGTCGGTGCCGCCGCCGGGAAAGCCAGCGTCAAGGCGGCTGGCGTCGTCGTCGACGACACCGCCGTGACACCGCAGTACGTCCGCGGCCTGGCCGCCCAGCGTGAACTTCCCATCATCGCGCGCATCGCCAAAGGCTCCCTGCGCAACAAGCTGCTCTTCATCCTGCCGGTCGCATTGCTGCTCAGCGCGATCGCGCCCAAGGTGGTCGAGGTCATCCTGATGTGCGGCGGCTGCTTCCTGTGCTACGAGGGCGCGCACAAGATCATCCATCGGCTCCGCAACGACGACCACGACCACGATCATTCGGCAGCCGAGCTGGGACCCGACGCCGAGGCCAAGACGATCGCCGGTGCGATTCGGACCGACTTCATCCTCTCCGCGGAGATCATGGTGATCGCCCTCAAGGAGGTGTTGCACGAGCCGGTGGTGGCCCGCGGTGCGATCCTCGCTGTCGTCGCCGTCGGCATCACGGCAGGCGTCTACGGGGTGGTCGCACTGATCGTGAAGATGGACGACATCGGGCTGAAGCTGGCGGAGCGGAAGTCCCCCCGGGTCCAGCGATTCGGCCGGATGCTGGTCAGCGGGATGCCGAAGGTCTTGTCCTGGCTGACGGTCATCGGGACCGCTGCCATGCTCTGGGTGGGCGGTCACATAATCTTGGCCGGGTCGGCGGAATTGGGCTGGAGCCTGCCGTATCACCTGGTGCACTCTGTGGAGCACCTCGTGCACGGCGTACCCGTGATCGGCGGGGTGCTCGGCTGGATCGTCAACACGTTGCTGTCGGCCCTGCTCGGCTTGATCATCGGCACCATCCTGGTGCTCATCATCGAGCGACTGCCCTTCGGCCGGTCCAAGGGCCAGCACGACGCCCCCGCATCGGGCTCAGCACCCCACTAGTCCCCCCGAGCCCCCCGAGACACCCCGTGCCCGGCGCCCTCGACGTCCTTGAGGACTGGCCGGTGCACTCGGCGGCCGCAGCGGTGGTCGGACCGTCCGGAGTATTGGCGCAGCACGGCCACACCGACCGCCCCTTCCGCCTCGCCTCGGTGACCAAACCCCTGGTGGCGCGGGCCGCCCAGATCGCCATCGAGGAGGGGGTCGTCGACCTCGAGACCCCGGCCGGGCCGCCGGGGTCCACGGTGCGCCACCTGCTGGCCCACGCCTCCGGCCTGCCGATGAACTCCAGCCCCTCAAAACCAGCCGAGGTGCTCGCAGTGCCGGGTGCTCGTCGGGTGTACTCGAATTACGGGTTCCAGGTGCTCGCCGAGACCGTCGAGGCGCACTCCCGGATCGAGTTCGGCAGGTATCTGACTGAGGCGGTCTTCGAACCGCTGGGCATGGTGGATTCCCGACTGGAGGGTGGCGCGGCGACGGCCGGATTCGGTGCCGTCTCGACGGTGGCCGACATGGCGCTGTTCGCGGTCGACCTGCTGAGACCGCGCACGGTCTCCGAGCAGATGCACGCCGAGGCCACCCGGGTCCAGTTCCCCGGCTTGACCGGGGTGCTGCCGGGATACGGGGCACAACGGCCCAATGACTGGGGACTCGGCTTTGAGATTCGGGACGGGAAGTCGCCGCACTGGACCGGTACCGGGAACTCCCCGGCCACATATGGTCACTTCGGGCAGACCGGGACGTTCATCTGGGCTGATCCGGCCTGTGACCGGTGCCTGGTGGTGCTCACCGACCGCGACTTCGACGAGTGGGCCAAACCGCTGTGGCCTGCGCTGTCAGACCTGGTCTTGGGGGAGTACAAATCGGACTAGCGCAACAGGTGCCTCACAAGGCACAATAGACACGCACGGCTCAACTGCATCTTCGGAAACGCCAGGTCGTTGGGGAAGACGTCCCTAGTGGAACCGAAGGAGCAAGGTGATGCGTGCGTCGAACCAGTTCGCCGACGCGACGACAGGCGTGGTGTACCTCCACGCCTCACCCGCGGCGGTGTGCCCACATGTCGAGTGGGCGTTGTCGTCGACCCTGGGAGCAGGGGCGAACTTGAAATGGACCCCGCAGCCGGCGATGCCCGGGCAACTGCGGGCGGTCACCAACTGGATCGGTCCGGTCGGTACCGGCGCCCGGCTGGCCAACGCGTTGAGGTCGTGGTCAGTGCTGCGCTTCGAGGTCACCGAAGACCCGAGTCCGGGCGTGGACGGGCAGCGGTTCTGCCACACCCCGCAACTGGGTCTGTGGAGCGGATCCATGAGCGCCAACGGCGACACCATGGTGGGCGAGATGCGGCTGCGCACGCTGATGGCGGCCGGCGCCGACACCCTGGCAGCCGAACTGGACACGGTGCTGGGCACCGCGTGGGACGAGGCTCTCGAGCCCTACCGCGACGGCGGGGACAGCGGGGAAGTCAGCTGGCTCAGCCGCGGCGTCGGTTAGCGCACTCGCCAGGTCGAAAGTCCGGCTACCACCGGGCAAGCGTTACCTGACCAGGATTTTCAGCGCCCCAGGCACAGCCGAGATCTCCGCCGGCAACGGGCAGACGTAGTCGCCGTCGGCATAGGCGTTGATGCCGGGGGAGTCGACCGTCACTGTGCGGGCCCGGTCGGTGGTCACCTCGTCGAGGGCGATGTGGGTGCCCTTGAACACCGTGGGGAACAACCGAATCAGTCTCATGCGGGATCCCGTCGCCACCATGGTCACCTCGAGCATGCCGTCGGAGTGATCGGCGTTCGGACAGATCAGCATTCCGCCGCCGTAGCTTCGGGTGTTGCCGAACGCGGCCAGGGTGAGATCGGCGACGATCTCGCGTTCGCCGTCGAAAACCAGGCGGAAGGGCAGCAGTCGCAGCTTGGACAATTCGGCGAGGATGGCCAGGTTGTACCGCATCCGTCCGTGCGGCCAGCGCATGCGGTTGACACGGTCGCTGACCAGCGAGTCGAACCCGGTGGCAGCGATCGTCCCGAAATAGGTGTTGCTACCGTCGGATCCGCGGATAAGGCCGAGGTCGACGGTGGCGGTCTTCCCGGCGGCGACGATGTCCACGGCCGCGGCGGGGTCCCCGGTCGGGATGTGGTACTCCCGGGCGTGGTCATTGCCGGTTCCGGCGGGGATAATCCCCAGCGGAATTCCGCTGTGGGCGAGGGCTTGCAGGGCAAGCCGGATCACCCCGTCCCCGCCGACGACCACCAGTGCGTCGGGGCCCTCGGCTACCGCACGGTCGAGTAGTTCCCGGGCATGTGCGGCGTCGCGCCCGACGATCTCGATGACGTCGATGCCGAGGCGCTGGAATCGGGCGACCGCCTGCTCGGCGGCGTGCGGCGCGTTACCGTGGCCGGCCATGGGGTTGGTCAGGACGGTAACGCGCGACACTACTGTCGGGGCCGACGGAGGTGTCGCTTCAGGCTGTGGTGTCGACTCGGACGGGGTCACGGAATGAGCTTGCCCGGGTTGAGGATTCCCGCCGGGTCCAGAGTCTGCTTGACCGCCCGCAGGATCTGTACGCCGAGTTCACCGATTTCGGCGGGCATCCAGTGCCGGTGGTCGGCGCCGACCGCATGGTGGTGGGTGATCGTTCCGCCGTAGGCGACGATGGCATCACTGGCGGCGGTCTTCGCCGCACGCCACTGCGCAACGGCGTCTCCGCGCTGGCCGGCAACCACGGTGAAGTACAAGCAGGCTCCGGTGGGGTAGACGTGCGAGATGTGGCACATCACCAAAGCGTTTGTGCCGCTTGCCTTCAACGTTGAGGTCAGCGCCTCGGTGACCGCGGTCTTGAGTTGGGCAACGTTGGACCAGGTGGTCGCAGTCTCCAGGGTCTCGCACAGCGCGCCGGCCGTCAACAGCGAGTCGCGGAGGTAGGGGGCGTCGAAACGGCCCTGCTCCCAAGCCCGGGCGGCTTGCTCGCCCAGCGAAGTCCCGCCGTGGGCTGCCAGCACCGCCCGCGTCTCGGCATGCCGGCTCTCGGCATGGGCGGCGGTGCCCTCGAAGACGGTGATGCCCAGACAGCCACCGGTAACGCTCTGCTCGCCGATGCTGTGGGTGGTGGCCAGGTTCACTCCGGTTTCGACCTCGTCGGACAATCGCAGCACGGTCGGTCCGGTGCCGGTCTGAATGACTGCGCGCAACGCCTCGGCGCCGGTGCCGAAATCGGGAAAGGACCACGCTTCGTAGCGCACGGCTTCGGGCACCGGGTGGACCCGGACTCGGACCCGGGTGATGACACCGAAAACCCCTTCGGACCCGCAGAACAACTCCCGCAGGTCCGGTCCGGCCGCCGAGGCGGGGGCCCTGCCGAGGTCCAACGGGCCGGCGGGGGTGATGACGTGCATTCCCCGAACCATGTCGTTGAACCGTCCGTAGCCGGCCGAATCCTGACCGGAGGACCGGGTGGCGGCGAACCCGCCGATGCTGGCGAACCGGAAACTCTGCGGGAAGTGGCCCAGCGAGAACCCTCGTTCGGCGAGCAGTTCCTCAGCCCGCGGGCCGGTTGTCCCAGCGCCGAGTTCAGCCTCACCGGAGACCTCGTCAAGCCAGTGCAGAGCGTCCAGGCGGCGCAGATCCAGGCTGATGACGGAGTTGAACTCCCCGCGGACAGGGTCAAGGCCGCCGACCACGCTGGTGCCGCCACCGAAGGGCACCACCGCGATCTGGTTCCGCGAGCAGAAGCCCAAGACCGCATAGATCTCGTCCTCGGTGCCGGGCAGGATTACCGCGTCGGGAGCGTTCTGGCGAACTTCTCTGCGGCGCAACAGATCCGGGGTTGACTTGCCACCGGCGCGCAGAATCCGGTGATGGTCGTCGGTGCGGACGTGCGCCTCGCCGACGATCGCGACAAGGCCGTCGCGGTGGGCTTGCGAGAGTGTCGAGGCGCTGACCTCTACCTCGTCGAGGGCGGGCGCGGCGACGATCTGCTCGCCGGACACACCGAGAGCCTGTTCCAGCAGGCTTCGGATTCCCGCGGACAGTGGCTTGGCCAATGCGGGGTCGCCCCAGGCGTCCCAGGCCATCGGCGGCAATAAGTGTCCTGCATCGGTGTCCACCACGGATTACAGTATTACAGATGTTGTCAATCAGTAACGCGGGGTCTGGTAACGCCGAGTCGGTGCATGTCACCGATGTGGGCGACCGCATCCTGGTGGCCGCCGCCAGTTGCGTCCGGGACTACGGCGTCCAACGGGTCACCCTCGCCGAAATCGCCCGCCGCGCCGGAGTGAGCCGGCCGACGGTCTATCGGCGCTGGCCGGACACCCAGACCATCCTGGCCGCACTGCTGACCGACCGGGTCACCGGTGCCTGGCATGCGGCGCCTGCCGGAGTGGGCGGCCGGGAGGGGTTGGTGCACCGGATCGTCGCGGTCGCCACCACGCTGCGTCGGGACGACTTACTGCTGGACGTGCTCAGGGCCGCACCGGAACTGGCGATGGTCTACATCGCCGACCGGTTGGGCACCAGCCAGCAGATCCTGATCGACCTGTTCGCTGCCGAACTGCGGAAAGGTCAGCAGGACAGCACAGTGCGATCGGGGGATCCGCGGCAACTGGCCGCGATGGTGCTGCTCATCACCCAGTCCGCCATCCAGTCCGCCCACATGGTCGAGCCGATCCTCGATGCCAAGGCGCTCAGCGCCGAATTAACCCACGCCCTGAACGGATATCTGCGCCCATGAACGCCTCCCTCAACGCCACCCGCCGCGCTGCCGACCTCACCGCGCTCGCTGATCGCAGACCCGATGTCGTGGTCATCGGCGGCGGGATCACCGGTGCCGGAATCGCCCTGGACGCGGCCAGTCGAGGACTGTCGGTGGTGCTGGTGGAAAAACACGACTTGGCGTTCGGGACGAGTCGCTGGAGTTCCAAGCTGGTCCACGGCGGTCTTCGGTACCTGGCCAGCGGCGATATCGGGATCGCGCGTCGCAGCGCGGCCGAGCGCGGAATCCTGATGTCGCGCAATGCTCCGCATCTGGTCAAGGCGATGCCCCAACTGGTTCCGCTGCTGCCGTCGATGAGTCGGGGCCAGCGCGCACTGGTGCGGGTGGGCTTCGGCGCCGGCGACCTGTTGCGTGTCCTGGCCGGCACCAAATCCTCAGTGCTGCCGCGACCGCGCCGGATCGACGCTCGGGAGGCCATCGCGATGGCGCCCACGATCCGCCGCGAGGGCCTCGACGGCGCCTTGCTGGCCTACGACGGCCAACTGATCGACGACGCCCGACTGGTCGTCGCGGTGGCGCGCACAGCCGCGCAGCACGGGGCCACGATCCTCACCCGTGTCGCTGCCGACCGGGCCACCGGATCCTCGGTGCGGCTCACCGACACCATCACCGGGGAGGCGATGGACCTCTCGGCCCGGGTGGTCATCAACGCGACCGGTGTGTGGGCGGCTGAGGTGGACCCGTCGATCCGATTGCGGCCCAGTCGCGGCACCCATCTGGTGTTCGACGCTGCGTCGTTCGGCAATCCGACTGCAGCGCTCACGATTCCGATCCCGGGGGAGACCAACCGTTTTGTCTTCGCCATGCCCGAACAACTGGGCCGGGTCTACCTGGGGCTGACCGACGAGGAGTCGCCCGGTCCGATTCCCGACGTGCCGGAGCCGACGGCCGAGGAAGTAGCGTTCCTGCTCGAGACCGTCAATACCGCTCTGCAGACGGCTCTGACGACCGCGGAGGTGACTGGGGCCTATGCGGGGCTGCGGCCGTTGATCGACGCCGGTCCCGATGCCCGCACTGCGGACCTGTCCCGGGATCATGCTGTGCTGGAGTCCGATTCGGGGATGTTCAGCATTGTCGGTGGCAAACTCACCGAGTACCGCCACATGGCCGAGGACGTCCTGGACCGGGCCATCGCCGCCCGCGGACTGACCGCCGGGCCATGCCGGACGAAGAACCTTCCGTTCGTCGGTGCGCCGACCAAACCCGGTGCGCCGGCCGATCCCGTCGCTGCACAGCGCACCCCGCTGCCCGACTCCCTGGTGGCCCGCTACGGGGCGGAGGCGCCCGCCGTGGTCGCCTCCGCTCGCTGCGAGCGACCCACCGACCCGGTGGCCGAGGGTATCGACGCCACCCGGGCTGAATTCGAGTTCGCCGTCACCGCTGAGGGCGCCCTTGACGTCGGGGACATTCTGGACCGGCGTACCCGCATCGGACTGGTGGCCGCCGACCGGGACAGAGCCCTGGCCGCGGCCGAGGAGATGCTTGCCCTTTCCTGTTGAGCAGACGTAAAAGTCACCGCACCCCCGGCGTGTCGGTGACTTTTCCGTCTGCTCGCGCGGGGCGGCGCGGGGCGGCGCGGCCCGGGGCGGCGCGGGGCGACCTTACAGCGGAATGTTCTTGTGCCGGCCGCGCCGGTGTGGCGCCTCGGCCAAAGCCTGGGTCAGCTTGCTGCGGGTGTGCGCGGGGTCGATCTTCTCGTCGACGACGCCGATCTCGATGGCGCTGTCCACCCCGCCGGCGATCCGCTCATGTTCGGCGGCCAGTTCCTCATGCAGGGCCTCGCGCTCGTGCTCGGGAGTGGCGGCCAGGGTCTTCTTGTGCAGAATTCCCACGGCGGCTTTCGCGCCCATCACCGCCACCTCGGCGTCCGGCCAGGCGAATACCTTGGTGGCGCCCAGGGAGCGGGAGTTCATCGCGATGTAGGCCCCGCCGTAGATCTTCCGGGTCACCAGGGTGACCCGGGGGACGCTGGCCTCACCGAAGGCGTGTAGCAGTTTAGCGCCGCGACGCACCACACCGCCCCACTCCTGATCCACCCCCGGCAGATAGCCGGGGACGTCGACGATCACGACTAGCGGAATGCCGAAGGCGTTGCACAGTCGGACGAAACGTGCTGCCTTCTCTGCACTTTCGGAGTTCAGGCAGCCGCCGAGTCGAAGCGGGTTGTTGGCCAGCACGCCGACCGTTCGGCCGGCCAGTCGGCCCATGCCCACCACCATGGAGGGGGCCCACTTGGCTTGGAACTCCTCGAAAGTGGTGGTCTCGCCGTCGTGGTCCAGCAGCGCCTCGACGATCGGGTGTACGTCATAGGCCCGCCGCGGCGAGTCCGGCAGCAGGGCATGCAGGTCCACTTCGGCGGCCTCAGCCTTGCTGCGGTCGAAATGGCCCTGCTGGCAGAAGAATCCGACCAGCCGACGACCGCGGGCGTAGGCGTCGAGTTCGTCGTCGGCGACGATGTGGCACACACCGGACTTCTTGTGGTGGGTGTCGGGGCCGCCGAGGGACTCCATGTCGACTTCCTCACCGGTGACGCTGCGCACGATGTCCGGGCCGGTGACGAAGATACGGCCCTCCGGCGCCATGATCACCACGTCGGTCAGTGCCGGGCCGTAGGCGGCCCCGCCGGCGGCGAATCCGACCACCACCGAGATCTGCGGGATGTGCCCCGACGCGCGGATCATCGCCTCGAACACCAGACCCACGGCGTGCAGAGCCCGAACGCCCTCGGCCAACCGGGCGCCACCGGAATGCCAGATGCCGACGATGGGGCTGTGCTCCTCGATCGCGAGGTCGTAGGCGTCGACGATGTGTTGGCAGCCCTCCACGCCCATCGCGCCACCCATGACGGTGCCGTCGGTGCAGAACGCGATGGTGCGCACCCCGTTGACGGTCCCGGCGGCGGCCAGGATGCCTGAGCGGTCACGCTCGTGCAGCAGTTCCACGCTGTCCTCGTCGAAGAACGTGCGCAGACGCAGCAACGGGTCACGAGGGTCGAGCGATTCGCCGACCACCTCGGGGGCCATGATCGTCATTCGAACTCCTCGTCTTGCGTCGTTGCGCCCGGATGGGCAGGTCTAGTACTTGCCGAAGGCGATGGCGACGTTATGTCCGCCGAAGCCGAATGAGTTGTTCACCGCGTACTGGTAATTCCCCGCGCGCGGTTCGCCGGCGACCACGTCGAGGTCGATCTCCGGGTCGAGGTTGCGCAGGTTCAGCGTCGGGGGGACGACCCCGTCACGAAGCGCCATCACGGTCAGGATGGACTCGACCGCCCCGACCGCACCCACCGAGTGACCCAGCGCGGACTTGGGCGCGTAGACCGCCGGGCGGTGTCCGCCCATCGCCCGGTTGATCGCGACACCCTCGGCGACGTCGCCCACGGACGTGCCTGTGGCGTGGGCGTTGATGTGATCGATGTCGCTGGGCTGCAGTCCTGCCAGCTGGACCGCCCGGGTGATGGCCTGGCCGGCCTGGATGCCGTCGGGGTCCGGCGCCACCATGTGATAGCCGTCGGAAGTGACCGAGGCGCCCATGATGCGCGCGAGGATGTTCGCCCCGCGGGCCTTGGCGTGCTCCTCGGTCTCGATCACCATCAGCGCGCCGGCTTCGCCGAATACGAAGCCGTCACGGTCACGGTCGAACGGGCGGCAGGCGCCGGCCGGATCGTCGTTGTTCTTGGACAGCACAATCCGCATCTGGGCGAACCCGGCGATCGGCACGGCCTCGATCTTGGTCTCCACGCCACCGCAGATCGCCATGTCGGCCTCGCCGTAAACGATGTTGCGCCAGGCGTTGGCGATGGCTTCCGATCCGGACGCGCAGGCCGAAATGGCAGTGCACACACCGGCTTTAGCGCCGCGCTCCAAGCCGATGGTGGCAGCCGCGCCGTTGGGCATGTACATCTGCACCACGAGCGGCGACACTGCGCGAAGGCCTCGCTGGCGCATGCCGTCGTAGGCGAAGACCAACTCCTCGGCCGAACCCAGACCCGTGCCGACCGACACCGCCAACCGGCGTGTGTCGACCTCCGGCGAGCCAGCGTCCGCCCACACCCGCCGGCCCAGAACCTTCGCCATCTTCTGCAGGTAGGACAACCGTCGGTTCTCGACCTTGTCGAGTTGGCTGTCGAATTCCTCCAGCAGATGGCCGCCGATCCGGACCGGCAGGTCGTACTCCTCGACGAATGGATCGTCGAGCAGTCGAATACCGGACTGTCCGTCGAGGAGCTTCTTCCAGGTGTTCTCAGCATCAGTTGCCAACGCGGTCGTCATGGCGACGCCGGTGACGACCACGTTGGGCAGACCGTTACCCGTTGTCAGCTGTGCCATCGGTGCAGTGGGGTCCTTCCCGAGCCCTAGTACCGTCCGAAGGCGAGCGCGACGTTGTGCCCGCCGAAGCCGAACGAGTTGTTGATCGCATATTGGTAGTCGCCATAACGCGGTTCCCCGGCGACGACATCGAGGTCGATCTCCGGATCGGGTGTCTCGTAGTTCAGCGTCGGGGGGATCACCCCATCCCGCAGCGACAACACCGTGAGAATCGACTCCAGGGCACCCACCGCGCCGATCGAGTGGCCCAGCGCGGACTTCGGCGCGTACACCGCCGCATGTTGGGCGCCGGCCACCCGGATGGCGTTGGCCTCAGCGGTGTCGCCGATCGGAGTGGCGGTGCCGTGCGCATTGACGTGGTCGATGTCCTTGGCGGACAGGCCCGCCAGTTCCATCGCCCGGGTCATCGCCCGGCCAGCCCGCATACCGTCCGGAGACGGTGCAACCATGTGGAAGGCGTCGGAGGTGATTCCCGCACCCATCAACCGTGCCAGCGGCTTGGCGCCGCGGGCTTTGGCGTGCTCCTCGGTCTCGATGATCATCAGTGCGCCGGCCTCGCCGAAGACGAAACCGTCCCGGTCCTTGTCGAACGGACGTGAGGCGCGCTCCGGTTCGTCGTTGCGGGTGGACATGGCACGCATCATCGAGAACGCCGCGATGGGCAGCGCCTCGATCATCCCTTCCACACCACCGCAGACGACGATATCGGCGTCACCCATGACGATCTGCCGCCAGGCGTGGGCGATGGCCTCCGAGCCCGACGAGCACGCCGACACCGGGGTGATCACCCCGGCGCGGGCGCCCAGATCCAGGCCGACGACCGCCGCGGCGCCATTGGGCATGATCATCTGAACGGCAAGCGGCGAGACCTTGCGGGGCCCACCCTCGTTCATCAGGTCATAGGTCTCGACGATCTTCTCGCCGCCGCCCAGACCGGTGCCGATCACGACCGCGAAGCGATCCGGGTCGACCTCCGGCGCGCCGGCGGCGTCCCACATCTTACGGCCGAGGTACTTCGACATCCGCTGGACATAGGACATCCGCCGAAGTTCCAGCCGGCCCATGTGGTCGTCGATCGGATCGACGAGATGCCCGCCGATCCGCACCGGCAGATCCCACTTGGTGACGAACTCGTCCTCAAGGACCCGGATGCCGCTCTCGCCGGACAGCAACGCTTTCCACGTGCTGTCGATGTCGGGGCCGAGCGCCGTGGTCGCCTCGACGGCGGTCACCACGACGTTCGGGTACCCGTTGCCGGAACCTGACGGAGCCACGGTCACTTCTCCGAAGCGAACTTCTCGCGCAGCGCGGCGGCGGCCTCGGGGTTCTCCTCTTCC
>CAYXBN010000045.1:0-23323 GCA_964463215.1 uncultured Mycobacterium sp.
TCGGTGTCGCGCGGTACGGCGAACTGGAAGAACTCAGATCGCGGATTAAGTCGATGGAGGCCAATCCCGTAGGCAGTGATGTTGAATTCCTACGTGACATATATCCACTTGAAGCAAAAGGAATAGACCTGGTAAGTCTTCACAAAGCGATCTGGTATCTCCCCGATTCCAAGTCTCAGTACCGGCAGGACATCTTTGTCCTGACGCAGTTGAACTTCAAGAAAGGCGGATTCTTCGTCGAGTTTTGTGGCGTAGCTCCCGCAGTTCGACCGATTCGGTGCGGCGATCTGCTCGATCGTCACCCCCGTTCTTGCGGTTACGGGCAACTCGAACGACATCATGACGGAACTCTTTGGGGTACGGCCTGGACACAGCAACATCCTGCCAGCCCACCCACCCGGGCAAGCCAACTCAGATGTCACCTGTTCCGGCGGCAGACCCTGTTGGCCAGCTGGCTTCCGTTACCCTTCTAACCGTAAGGGCAGCGACCTACCGGCGCCGCCAGTTGCCGGCGATTGTGGACGATGAGCGACCCTTCCCTGTTTGTCTATTGCGGCCATCACAAATGCGCTTCCACCTGGATAATCCAGATACTTGATCAAGTCGCTGGTTACGCAAACCTGAACTTGTTCCGCAGTTGGACGCAACTGGAGACCGCGAAGCGTCGAGTGCCTCGATCACACGCCAGCTTCTCGGGGGATCTGATCGTCTACCGCAATGCCGACATACGCGAAGTTCGCGAACTGCCGCCTTTTCGCGGCTTCCATGTCATTCGCGATCCGCGAGACATCCTCGTATCGGCGTATTTCTCGCATCGCTACTCGCATCCCCAGTTCCCGGCCTTCGCCGATCAACGGGCGAAATTGGAACAGGTCGACCAGTCGACCGGCCTAATGCTCGAGTTCGACTTCTGCGCCAAATATCTCCAGCAGATCGCCACCTGGGACTACAACCAGCCGAAGGTCCTCGAGCTGCGTTACGAGGAACTGATCCGTGATCCGGTCTTACACTTCGTTCGTATCTTTCAATTTCTGGGCCTGTTGACGCAGGATTCGCCCCCGGCCACTCCCGCACACCTTCAATCGCCTCTCACGTCCCGCGCCAAGCGATGGACGCAACAGGCAGCAGCTTCGCGCCGGACGACGGCAAGTGCTAGCGCCCACACGTTGCCGCCCCTTGGAGAAAAGGCCCGTCGGAAGCGCATTCTGAGACGATACCTGCGCAACCTCCTCGGCGATACGCCGGTCACGCCTGGGCTGATTGCGCAGATCGTTGAGCAGCACAGCTTCGAGAACAATTCGGGCGGCCGCCGGATCGGCGAGGAAGATCAGCGTCACCATTACCGCAAGGGCATCGCTGGCGACTGGCGTAACTACTTCGAACCGGTCCACGTAGCCGAATTCAAGCGCCGCTACAATGCCATGCTGCTCGAACTCGGCTATGAGACCGATCCCGACTGGTGTTGAGGCAGGAAACTAAACGCATTGACGTTTTCCCGTGTGAGGCCACCAGATCTGGTGCCCGAGTTGTAGGTCCATCGTTGTGAGACCTGACTTTTATCAAACTAGTGCGCACCTAACCCGTGGATCTTGGTCAGGATTTCGGCGAGGTCGGGTGGTGGGGGTTCAGCAGCAGTGATGGTTTGGTTGCCGACCTGGATGGTGACGGTGCGGTAGCGCCGTGCGGTTCGGACGAATTTCTTGACCTGAGTTGGGTCACTTTGGTCATTTCTCGGGGGCGGTAGCGTGTTGAGCAGGGATGATGCTTCGGCTTAGTGCACGCGTTAGGCACTAATTTGGGTCGGTAGGCTGCCCTGGCATGGCTTGGATTCGGCGGGTGCGCACCGCTTCGGGTTCGACTGCGGTCCAGATCGCCGAATCCGTCGGGGGTCGCCGCCGGATCCTCCGCCATGTGGGGTCTGCACGTGATGATGCAGAGTTGGGTCTGCTCATCGAGGCGGCTCAGCGGCTGCTGGCTGATGACAGCCAGGGCGAGCTGGATTTGGGTATCACCCCGAAAGCGGTTCGGGCCCAGATGGTTCCGTTGCCGGCCGAGGCGCTGTTCACCGACGGTGCCAGTGTGCCCGCCGCGCGGCAGTTGGTGGCGCGGCCGCGGGTGCTCAAGAGCTGCAACGGGCTGCTCTACGACGCCCTGGCGGGGATCTACGCCAGCCTGGGCTTCGATGCGGTCAGCGACGAGGTCTTCCGTGACCTGGTGATCGCCCGGGTGGTGGAACCGACCAGCCTGCTCGACGTCGATCGGGTCCTGGCCGAGCTGGGCCGCACCGCCGCATCGTTGTCGACCCGCAAACGCACCCTGCGCCGTGCCCGCGGCGGTGGCTACCGCGACCAGATCGCCGCGGCATGTTTCGCCCATGCCCGTACCGCCGGCGATGTCAGCCTGGTGCTCTACGACGTCACCACGCTCTATTTCGAGGCCGATAAGGAAGACGACCTGCGCCGGGTCGGGTACTCCAAGGAACGCCGCGTCGATCCGCAGATCGTGGTGGGCCTGCTGGTCGACCGTTGCGGATTCCCCCTGGAGATTGGCTGTTTCGAAGGCAACAAGGCCGAAACGCTCACGATCGTGCGAACACAACCATTCTCCGATGCGAAAAATGATTTACCAACTCCTCGTGAGAAATGGCTATCGCCGAGTGCACGAAAAACTCTCATATGTCGACGACTGGTACGTCTTGAATTCGATTGAATTGAGGAGTACCGTTGCGCTAAAACCTGTTACCAGTCGAAATCCCTCTCGTACCCCAACAGGATGAGCAGATCACCAGCGACGTCCTTGAACATTTTCTTGTGGTCCTCGGTGAAGTATTGTCGCCATTCGCCGGTCTTTCCCGACCGGAACGTCAGAGATTTCTTCGGGTTGATCGACCGTTGGATCGCGTCGAGAACAGCCTGCCGCGGCGCACGAAGATCGGTCCGCACGAGAAGATGATCGATGATGCGGTTCAACGCTGCGGTCCGGTCCTCGATCAGGTCCTCGAAGCGCACCGGTAACACCCCGGGCGCGTCCAGCCAGTCCAAATACGGTGCGAAGCGTTCGGCGAAGTTGGGAAATTCGATTTCCCAGTCGGGAGCGCCCAAAATTGTCACCGCAAGCCGGGTATCAAAGTCGGGCAACGATTTGTAGTAATCGTGGCTGAGATTGCTCGGATCCATATCCGTCACGTAAAACACATGGGAGACCACAACGTCGCGCGGATCGCGGTACACGAAATAAGGAGCGAACCGCGGCGCACTCAGGCGTTGGATCGCCTCAGTGCGAGCATGAAAGTGGGTGGACGCCAGACCCCCGGGTCGCAGCGAGTCCATCCAGGTCAATGCCTCCTCCGGCGTACGTTGACAGCCGGCCGCACGCTCGTATTCGAGATAAAAAGGATATGGAGGAAAATAGCCGGAGATGCTCCTCGAAAAAGGGGCGACGTCGGCAAATCCGAGCAATATCTGCTGAAGTAAGTGGGTGCCGCCCTTCGGATACGTCACACCGAACAACACAGGCAAGTCGGCAGAGCCCGCCAAATACCGTCGTAATGAGTCAGCCTTGTGGGCCAGCCTGCTTGAAAGAGGCCGGCGGAGCATGGCGCCACCCTACCGCAATCCTCGGCGGCGACTTTTTCGTCGACCGCGGCCGGACGTGCTGGTGCCGATACGCTCCTGCAGGTGCCACGGTTCGTCGTTGTTACCCCGGTACTGAACTGCGCGCGTTACATCGCGGAGACGTTGGAGTCGGTCCGAACGCAGACCGACGGTGACTGGGTTCACTACCTGGTCGACGGCGGCTCAACCGACGGGACACTTCAGCTGCTCCGACAAGCCTCCGAAGAAGACCCGCGCCGGCGTGTGTTGGGCGGGCCGGACGCTGGAATGTTCGACGCCCTGTTCAAAGGGTTCGATCAGGCCGATGCGGACGGATTCGTTGATTGCCAAACGATCTGCGTCTGGATAAACGGCGATGACCTGCTGATGCCCTGGGCCTTTTCCCGGCTGCGTCAAGCTTTCGATGATTCCGGCGCTGCATGGATAACCGCCATTCCCGCACACTGGGACGGCAGCGGACGCCTGGCTTTCGTATCACCCTATTTCTGCTGGTATCCGAGTTGGTTGATCCGGGCCGGCCAGTTCAATGGGCGAAGTCTCGGCTGGATTCAGCAGGAGAGCACGTTCTTCACCCACGGTCTGCTGTCCGCCTTGCCCGCTGAAGCCGTCGCCTCGATTCGCGCGCGCAAATCAAGTGGCGATTTTTTCCTATGGCGTGAGTTCGCCAAGCTCGCCGATCCGATTCCCCTGATGACCGTTGTCGCGGGTTTCCGCCAGCACAGGGCCAATCTGTCTCTCACGCATCAAGAAAGGTATTTCGCTGAGATTAAGGAGGCGGGAGTGTGGGTGCCGCCGCCATGGCTTGGCAGACTGTTCAGAAGAGCCTGGGGGCCGTTCGCTAAGCGCGCCGCCTATCGGGCTCATCAACGTGAGGTCAGTCAGTTCTGGATCAGGCTCCGTAGCTCCCGGGATTGAATTCCTAACAAGACACGTCGTGGGGTCGAGACCTCGGCTACGCTCCGCGGCGGCACCATGACCGGGAGAACGGTGTTTCGGCTTCGCCGCGGCGCGGAAGGCGACAGGGTGATCGGAATCCTCATGATCGGGGCAGGTGCCGTGGTCGAGCACAACTACGGTCCCCCTTTGCGTCGCCTCGAAAATGCGGGCATGGTCCGGGTTCTCGGCGTGGCAGACCCGAACGAGGAACGCGCCCGCCGGATTTCGCAGCGCTTCAAGGCGGCACGATGGTTCCCCACAGTCGAAGCTGCCTTGGACGTTGGCTCTTACGATCTTGCCGTCGTGACCTCCCCGCCCGGACTGCACGCCGACCACACCTGTGTGGCGTTGGCCCACGGTTGCCACGTGTTGTGCGAGAAAGCTATGGCGACGACGCCCGAGGGTGCCCGCCGAATGAACGAGGCGGCCGAAAGAGTCGGACGAGTGCTGGCCGTGGCGTTCCCACGGCGTTTCTGCGCCAGTTTCGCCGACGTGGCAGGACTCGTCGCCGACGGGGAACTCGGGGCCGAACTGCAGTTCGTCTACCGCGAAGGAAGCACCTACCGCTGGGCGATAGTCACAGGGGCGGCTTTCCGGCGTGAGCAGTCGGGAGGCGGGGCGTTGATAGACACGGGCGTGCACATGCTGGATCAGCTGAACTGGCTTTTCGGCGATCCGATCGTGGTGGAGCGGTCCTTGGATGACAGCCTGACCGGTGGAGTCGAGACGAATGCCCGGTTGGACCTGACTCTCCCCAAAGCGCGCGGGGTGCTCCAGGTGAGTTGGGAGTACCCGTTGAACAATGGCCTGTACATCCGGGGAACCCAAGGCGAGGTGTTTCTGAGCGGACAAGACATGCTCGGATATCGACGCAAGACCCGTGACGGCTGGATCCGGATCCCGGCTCGGGCCGACTGGCCAGCCAATCTCGAACCACATTGCACCAAGCGCATGCGACCTGACAACGGCCTCGCGTGCTTTGAAGCCGAGCTGATCGCTATGCTGCGGTGCATCGCCCACGGCGAACCGTTCCCGGTGACGGGCCTTCGCGCGATGCCGGTGTTGGAAGCGATCGCCGACGCTTACGAGAAAGCACAACCAATGGACCGTCCTTGGCTGCCCGCGGCCGAACAGTCCGCGGCCCAGGCTCGGCACTGGAAAGCTCTCGGCTCCCGATGAGGCCGATGGCGGTTATCGGGGCGGGCGGGTACGTCGGGGCTCGACTGGTTGAACGGTCAGAACTGCTGGGTCAACCGCCGCTGGTGCCGATCGCCCGGTCGTGGCACTCCGAGGGCCGACTTGCCAGGTTCGGGCTGCGCATGGTTCGCGGGAACGCAAGCGATGCCGCCTCTCTCACCCCGGCTCTGGCCGGCTGCGGAATGGCAGTCAACGTGACAACCGGTGACGACGACCGCATCGTCAGTGACGCCAAAGCGATTTATGCGGCCTGCACAGACGCCGGCGTTCCGCTTCTGGTTCACATGAGCACCGCTGAGGTATTCGGGAGGGCCGAGGATCCCGGCATGACCGAGGATTCAGCACCGCGTGGTCGGCATTGGATGAAATACGGCAGAGCAAAGGCGGAAGCCGAAGCATGGTTGAGATCCCAACCGGCCACCCCGGTGGCGGTGGTGATCCTGCGCCCAGGATTGATCTGGGGTCCGGGCTCGACCTGGCTGACCGGCCCCGCAAAGGCACTGCTGGACGGCACCGCCTTCCTGTTCAACGAAGGCCGGGGAATCTGCAATCTCATCCATATCGACAACCTGATCGAACACCTGATGCAGTTGGCCCTGGATGACCACGTCGAGCCGGCCGTCTACAACATCGCTGACCCCGAAACGCTGACCTGGTCTGATTACTACCGCGCGATCGCATGCGAAATCGGAGTGGAAACCTCGACGGTGACCATGCTGCCCGAGTCGGCTTTCCGGGAGAACACCGTCGGGAACTTGCTGCACACCCTGGCCAATCAGCCCCCGGCGGCGACTGTGAAACGCCGTCTGAGCAGCGACACCAAACTGCGCATCAAGAAGGGACTTCGCGAACTGCGTTCCCCCCCGCCGATTGCCAGCCGGCTGATCGTGCCCCAACCGGCGGTGACCAAGCAGATGTGGTGGATCCAGGGCACCTCGCGCAAACTGCCGACCGGTGCTTTCGCGCAGCGCTATCCCGATCTGGCGCTGCACCCGTTCGCCGAACTGATGGCCGCCGCCGGGAAGTGGCTTCGCTACGCCGGCTTCGACCGGACGGTGTACCCCGAACCCGGGTGACCCCCGCCACCTCACGTGATCGCCCCCTCCCCCGCGAGCAGACACGAACGACTCCGAAACTCCGGCGTGTCGGGCGACTCTGCGTCTGCTCGCGGGGAGGGCGGGGGTCAGAAGGACTGCTCGGCCCGCCGTTTGATGCCGGTCAGCATCCCGCGGGTGAGCAGGGACAGCACCGGCCCGGCGGCCTCGGCGCCGAGGGCTTCACCGGGGACCCGCATCAGCGCGCGGGTCCGCACCAGCAGTCGGCAGCGGTCCTCCCAGTGCGGGAGGACGTGAAACGACCACACCCCGTCGATCGGGACGTCCGGCGGTTGCATCCGCAACACGATCGACTCCCCCTCGATCAGCGCGACCACCGGCAGTGCGATGCCCTCCCGCAAACCCATCCAGCCGCGCGGGACCAGCCGGATCACGTCACCGACGGCCAGGTGCTGCCACTCGGGGTGGATCCGGTCGGCGTTGTGGTGCTTGAGCCCGACGAGGTTCTCCAACTTTTCGTAGCTGTACATCCCGCCGCGGTCCTGGCCCATCTGCACCAACCACGGCCAGACCGCCGAGGCGGGGGCGTCGATCCAGATGCCCTCGGTGGTCTGCACCGCCGGTTGGCCGACCAACTCGTCGCCGGGCAGCGCCGTCTCGCACTCCTGCTTGGTGGTCCCCCAGTTCCGGTAGTACCGCCGCGCCGCCAGCAACCCCGCTCCGGCGATCGCACTTCCCGCCATCTTCCACATGCCGCCAGTCTGGCACCGCCGCGGTCGGCATGGCGACGGGGTTGGACGCCCGTGGGCGCGGGGACTTCGGTCCCTACCGGCGGGTCGGCGCCGATGGTCTGATGGAGAAACAGGGAGTGTGTGCGCACGGGGAATGCGGGGTATTCACGAAGTCACTTTCTGCGGGGAGGAATCATGACGCCAACCACCGGTATTCATCGGCAGCAGCCGCGGCGGGTGTTCCGGGACCGCCGGGAGGCCGGCCGGGTCCTGGCCGGCATGCTGGGCGCCTATCGCGACCGCCCCGACGTGGTGGTGCTCGGCTTGGCCCGCGGCGGCCTACCGGTCGCCTTCGAGGTGGCCCAGGCGCTGCGCGCACCCCTGGATGCGTTCATCGTGCGCAAGTTGGGCGCCCCGGGCCACGAGGAGTTCGCGGTCGGGGCATTGGCCAGCGGCGGACGGGTCGTCGTCAACGACGATGTGCTGCGGGGCCTGCGGATCTCGCCCGCCGCGTTGCGGGAGATCGCCGAGCGGGAAGCCCGGGAACTGGCCCGCCGGGAAGCCACCTACCGGGCCGGGCGCCCCCCACTGGACGTCACGGGCAAGACGGTGATCCTGGTCGACGACGGCCTGGCCACCGGGTCGTCGATGATGGCCGCTGTGCAGGCGTTGCGGGAGTCGTTGCCCGCCGAGATCGTCGTCGCGGTGCCGGCCGCGCCGGAGTCCACCTGCCGCGAGTTCGCCGGGATCGTCGAGGACGTCGTGTGCGCGTCGATGCCGACACCGTTTCTGGCCGTGGGCGAATCATTCTGGGATTTCACCCAGGTCACCGATGACGAGGTCCGGGAACTGCTGGCCACCCCGACCACCGGCGCCGCCCCCATCCCGGCCGGGCCGGGTCCGGCGGAACTGGTCCGGCGCGCCGCGATCGACGCGCCGGGCGGCGTCCCGCCGCACGACGTCCTAGCCGACCTGATCGGCGACGCCCGGGTGGTGCTGATCGGCGAAAGCTCGCACGGCACGCACGAGTTCTACGACGCACGCGCCGAGATCACCAAATGGCTCATCGAGCACAAGGGCTTCAATGCCGTTGCCGCCGAGGCGGATTGGCCGGATGCCTACCGGGTCAACCGCTACGTCCGCGGCCTGGGGAAGGACACCTCCGCCGAGGAGGCGCTGAGCGGATTCGAACGCTTCCCGGCCTGGATGTGGCGCAACACCGTGGTCCGCGACTTCGTCAGCTGGCTGCGCTGGCACAACGGCCGGTGCGCCGCGCAGGGCAGGCGCCAGACCGGGTTCTACGGCCTGGACCTCTACAGCCTGCACCGGTCGATGCAGGAGGTGGTCAGCTACCTGGAGACGGTGGACCCGGCGGCCGCCGCCCGCGCCCGGGCGCGCTACGGGTGTTTTGATCACTCCGCCGGTGACGACGGCCAGGCCTACGGCTACGCGGCCGCGTTCGGGGCCGGCCCCAGCTGCGAACGCCAGGCCGTCGAGCAACTCGTCGAGTTGCAGCGCAACGCCGTGCGGTACCTGAGCGCCGACGGCGAACTGGCCGAAGACGAGTTGTTCTACGCCCAGCAGAACGCGGTGACCGTGCGCGACGCCGAGGCCTACTACCGCGGCATGTTCGCCGGTCGGGTCACGTCGTGGAACATGCGGGACAAGCACATGGCCGCGACCCTGGCCGCCCTGATCGAGCACCTGGATCACCGCGGCGGTCCGGAGCCGGCCCGGGTGGTGCTGTGGGCGCACAACTCTCACGTCGGCGACGCCCGCGCCACCGAGGTCTCGGTGGACGGCCAGTTGACGATCGGCCAGTTGGCGCGCGAGCACTACGGGCCGGACTGCCGGCTGATCGGGTTCTCCACCTACTCGGGCACCGTGACCGCGGCCAGCGACTGGGGCGGGATAACCGAACGCAAGGTGGTCCGCCCGGCGCTGCCCGGCAGCATCGAGGAACTGCTACACGAGGCGAGCGCCGCCGCCCCGGCGTTGGGGGCGTTTATCGTCCCGATGCATGACGGCTCCCCAGCCGCGACGGCGCTGGAGGTGGTCCGGCTGGGCCGGGCGATCGGGGTGATCTACCTGCCGCAGACCGAACGGCAGAGTCACTACTTCCATGTTCGCCCGTCGGATCAGTTCGATGCGATGATCCACATCGACTCCACCCGCGCGCTGGAGCCGTTGGAACCGACCAGTGTCTGGATCGCCGGGCAGAATCCGGAGACCTATCCGACCGGTCTGTGAGCAGGAGGTCGAGTGCCGGACACCGTGACCCCCGACATCGTGACCCTGTGCATGAACCCCGCGCTGGACATCACCACCGGCACCGAGGTGGTCCGACCGACCGACAAACTGCGTTGTGCCGCAGCCCGTTACGACCCGGGCGGCGGCGGGATCAACGTGGCCCGGGTGGCGCGGGTGCTGGGCGCGAAGGCCTTGGCGGTGTTCCCGCTCGGCGGGCCGTCCGGTGAGGTGGTGGCCACCCTGCTCGCCGCCGAAGGCCTTGCGGTGCAACGGGTTGCGATCGACGGCTGGACCCGGGAGAGCTTCGCCGTCAACGAGACCAGCACCGCCGCGCAATACCGTTTCGTGCTGCCCGGGCCGGAGTTGTCGCCCGACCAGCAAGCCGAGTGCCTGCTGCACCTGCGTCGGGCGGCGGCGTCGGCGTCGATCGTGGTGGCCAGCGGCAGCCTGCCGCCCGGGGTTCCCGACGACTTCTACCAACAGGTGGCGGAACTCTGCGCCGAACTCGGCGTGAGGTTCCTGCTGGACACCTCCGGCGGCGGACTAAAACAGATCAGGTCGGGGGTGTATTTGATCAAGCCCAGCCTGCGGGAGTTACGCGACTGGGTGGGCCGGGACCTGGCCGGTGCGGACGAGCAGTTCGGTGCGGCGCGCGAACTCGTCGAGCGCGGCGCGGCGGACTGTGTCCTGGTCTCACTGGGGGCCAGGGGCGCTCTGCTGGTCACCGCCGAGGGCGGCCTGCGTTACGACCCGGTCAAGGTGCCGCACGGCAGCACGGTGGGCGCCGGGGATGCGATGGTGGCCGGAGTCGCAGTGGGGTTGACCCGCGGGTGGGCGTTGAGCGAGGCGGTGCGCCTCGGTGTGGCCGCCGGGGCCGCGGTGCTGCTCACCCCCGGCACCGCCGGATGCACCCGGGAGGACACCGAACGGCTATTTGCCGACAGCGTGGCCCCAGTCGCGGTCCGCGCGCCGGGGTGAGGAGCACAATGGCCTGATGGCCCAAGCCTTCACCCCACCGCAGCCCGCACCGTCGATCGTCGTCGGCGTCGACGGGTCGCGGGCCGGACTGCGCGCCGCGCTGTGGGCGCTCACCGAAGCGACGGCAAGGGATCTGCCGTTGCATCTGGTGGCCGCCGCCGAACAGGGTGACACCGCCGCCGCCCAGTCGGCGCTCCGCGTCGCCGCCACTGAGGTGACGGCGGCGGCCACGCCGGTGATGGTGCGCACCGACGTCATCGCCGGAAAACCGACCGAGGTGCTGCTCGAGGCGTCCCGACGGGCGGTCATGCTGTGCGTCGGGGACGTCGGACTCAAGCACTTCGACCACGCCCAAGCCCACAGCGGTGGTGGGGTCGGATCCACCGCCGCGGCGCTGGTGGCCGCCGCGCATTGCCCGGTGGCCGTGGTGCGCGGCGACGGGCCGCCGCAGGCCGACCGCAGCGGCTGGGTGGTCGTCGAACTGGACTCGACCCCGGACTCGGCCGCGGTGCTGCAGTTCGCCGTCGAGGAGGCCCGACTGCGCCGGGCACCGCTGCGGGCGCTGGGGACCTGGCAGTCGACCGAGCACGACCCGCAGACCGTCGAGGAGTCCGGCCGGATGGTGCGCCTGCAGTTGGACCGCCGCCTCGAACAGTGGCGGCACCGCTACCCCGATCTGGACGTGACGCCGATCGCGGTCCGCGACAGCGGGCTGACGTTCCTGACCGAGAACGCCGCGACGATCCAATTGGTGGTGATCGGCGCCCGCAACACCGCCGCCGTCGCCGAACTGCTCGGACCCGCCGGATTGTCCGCACTGCACGACACCAACTGCTCGATCCTGGTCGTGGATAGCCAACGACTGCTCTGACTTTCGCCTAAATCTATAACCGCGCCGATAGGGTGAGCGGATGGTCAAGGTCTTTTTGGTCGACGACCACGAGGTGGTGCGCCGGGGCTTGATCGACCTGCTCAGCGCGGACCCCGACTTGGAGGTCATCGGCGAGGCCGGTTCAGTGGCGGCCGCGCTGGCCCAGATCCCGGCCCTGAAACCAGACGTGGCGGTGCTCGACGTGCGCCTGCCCGACGGCAACGGCATCGAACTGTGCCGCGATCTGCTGGCCAAAATGCCCGATCTGCGCTGTCTGATGCTGACCTCGTTCACCTCCGACGAGGCGATGCTGGACGCGATTCTGGCCGGGGCGAGCGGCTATGTGGTCAAAGACATCAAGGGGATGGAATTGGCCACCGCGATCAAGGACGTCGGGGCCGGCCGATCGCTGCTGGACAACCGCGCCGCCGCGGCGCTGATGGCCAAACTGCGTGGCGCGACCGAACACGCCGACCCGCTGTCCGGCCTGACCGAGCAGGAACGGGTCCTGCTGGATCTGCTCGGTGAGGGGTTGACCAACAAGCAGATCGCGGCCCGGATGTTCCTGGCGGAGAAGACCGTCAAGAACTACGTGTCGCGGTTGCTGGCCAAGCTGGGAATGGAACGTCGCACCCAGGCCGCGGTGTTCGTCTCCAAACTGGACCGGCAGCACCGCCGGGACGGCTGATGCCGGCCCGCAGCGGGGACCAGTCGGCGGGGCTGCGTCAAACGCTGTCCCAACTGCGGTTGCGCGAACTGCTGGTCGAGGTTCAAGACCGGGTGGACCAAATCGTCGAAGGCCGCGACCGCCTCGACGGCCTGGTCGAGGCGATGCTGGTGGTGACCGCCGGACTCGACCTGGAACGGACTCTGCAGACCATCGTGGCCTCCGCCGCCAAACTGGTCGACGCCCGCTACGGGGCGCTGGGAATCGTCGGTGAAGGCCGCGACATCGTCGAGTTCGTCCTCGAGGGGATGGGCCAGGCCGAGATGGCGGCGATCGGCCGGGTGCCGCAGGGCATCGGAGTGCTGGGCCTGTTGCTCGACGATCCGAAGCCGATCCGGCTCGACGACATCGGCCAGCACCCGGCCTCGGTCGGCTTTCCACCCGGACACCCGCCGATGCGGACCTTCCTGGGCGTTCCGGTCCGGATCCGGGACGAGATCTACGGCAACCTCTATCTGACCGAGAAGTCCGGCGGCGAGCCGTTCACCGAGGACGACGAAGTCCTCGTCGAGGCGCTGGCCGCGGCGGCGGGAATCGCCATCGACAACGCCCGGCTCTACCAGCAGGCCCGAACGCGCCAGGCCTGGATCGAATCGACCCGCGACATCGCCACCCGGATGCTTGCCGGGGACGATCCGGCCGCGGTCCTCGGACAGATGGCCGATGAGGTCCTCACCCTGGCCCACGCCGACGGGGCGTTCATCGCGGTGGCGGCGACTGCCGATTCGGATTCCGAGTCGGGCCCTGAGTCGGGGCCTGAGTCGGGGCTCGAGTCGGCTGGCGGTGGGGAGTTGGTGGTGGTGGATGCCACCGGTGCGGCGCGGGTACCCGAACCGAGGCCGACGATCGGCGGCGCCGACAGTGTCCTCGGCCGGGTGCTGACAGATGGCGTCGCTCGCCGGTTGCCGATCGAGGACACCGATCTGCTGCAACGGCTCATGGACGATGCCGGGCCGGCGATGGTGATCCCGTTGCGGGCCGGGCCGGGCGGGATCGTGGTGGTGATCCGCCGCCGCGGGGCGCGGGAGTTCTCCCAGGACCACCTCGACTTGATGGCGGCCTTCACCGACCAGGCGGCGCTGGCCTGGCAACTGAGCACCAGCCGACAGCGGATGCAGGAACTCACGATGATCGCCGAACGCGACCGCATCGCCCGCGACCTGCACGACCACGTGATCCAGCGGTTGTTCGCCATGGGCCTGACATTGCAGGGCACCATCGCGCGGGCCCGGTCGCCGGAGGTTGCGCAGCGATTGACCGACACCGTCGACGAGTTACACGCGGTCATCCAGGAGATCCGCACGACGATCTTCGACCTGCACGGCGGCGTGCCGGGAACCACCCGACTGCGGCAACGGATTGACGAGGCCGTCGCGGCGTTCTCCGGACAGGGGCTGCGCACCAGCGTGCACTTCGTCGGCCCACTGTCGGTGGTGGATGCGACCCTGGCCGATCACGCCGAGGCCGTGGTGCGGGAGGCGGTGAGCAACGCCGTGCGGCACTCCGGGGGCCGCACGCTGACCGTCGACGTCCGGGTGGCTGATGACCTGTCCATTGAGGTGGTCGACGACGGCTGTGGGATCCCGCCCGGGGTGACCCCGAGTGGCCTGACCAACCTGTCCGCCCGCGCCGAGGAGGTCGGCGGGCATTGTGAGGTCACCGACGCGCCCGGCGGCGGGACGGTGGTGCGCTGGGTTGCGCCACTGCCCTAGCTACTTCGACCTGAAAAAATAGCGGCCGGTCCTGCAGTGCCTTGCGCGATTGACCCGAAGAGCCGCGGATTGCTCGCGCCGTACCTGGCCAACTCATTGCGGATCGCCTCACGATGCTCGCGGTGGCGGTCCAACGTCTGGCTGCTGTACGCGCCGGCCAGCGGAGCGGCGGAAATTCCGCTGTGTCTTACGGAGTGTCGTACGCTGGTGCTTATGGCTGACACGATTACATTCCGCCCGGATGCGGACACTTCGAGGGCGCTGGAGGTTTTGACCAGGGACGGCTCGCCCGTGTCCGCGGTCGTTCGGGCCGCCCTCATTGATGCCGCGCGGCGGAAGGCTGCTGCTGCGATTCGCGCCGAGGCGGAGAGCCTTGCTGCAGATGAGTCGGACCGCGCGGAGTCGATGCAAGTGTTGCGCGATATGGAGACGTTGCGTGCGTGGTGAGGTCTTTGAGTTGCACGCGCCGCGGAGGGTGCGCGGTCATGAGCAATCCGGATCTCGCTATGCCGTCGTAGTCCAGTCGGATCAACTGCCGTTGTCGACTTGGCTGGTGGCACCGACGTCGACGTCGGCTCGCGCTGCGAGTTTTCGGCCTGAAGTGGACGTGGCTGGTACGAGTACCCGGGTACTTGCTGAGCAGACGGCAGCGGTCGACCCGGGCAGGCTGGGAAAAAGCGTTGGCTTCCTAACCTTCGAGGAGCTGCGCCGAGTGGATGCGGCTCTGCGCATCGTTTTGGAACTCTGAGAGTTTTGAACGGGGGTTGTGCTAAGCCGCCAGCCTCGCCGAGGAGTACGTCGTGTCGAAATCCGCCCCCTCCAGAGTCTGCCGTGGTGGAGCATTTCGCTCCGATCGGCCCCAGCGGAAGACTGACGCCGCTGGGTGACGTTCGACGAGGTGCAAACAAAGTTGGTGAGCCGGAGAAGATTGATCCGCCACGCCCGAAGTGCAACGAAATCCCAAAGGGGTGACTGCTTCAACGCATTCAGACGAGCCTCGCGTAATTGTCCACCCCGACCCGAGGTGCTGGACTGGTGTAGCCGGCATTTCCGTCGGATTTTACGTTTACGACGAAAGGTCGCAGTCGTAGGCTTTGCCCATGTCGTCACTGGATCTGGAGGCGCAGATCGCCGAAATCCAGGGCGCACTGCTGAAGCGATCCGACGCTCTCGGGGCGCGCGTTGCCAACTACGTCTGGCGTGAGGTCGACTACTACGGCGACACGGGCCAAATCGGCAAAGATGAGCTCACCGCCGACTGCCGGAAGACATTTCGGCAGATATTCGAGGTACTGAATACCGCTGGCCCTTACTCGACCGAGCGGCCGACCGAGATCGGACAAGCACGTGCGCGGGCAGGAATTCCGCTACCGGCGATGTTGGAGGCGTTCGGCATTGCGGGGCGATTGGCCAGGGTCGAGATGGCAGATCTGGAGACCGCCCGCCCGGATCTCAATCGAGAAGCGTTCATTCGGATCTCCGAACGGTACTGGCTGGCACACGATGCCTATACCGACGCGATGGCGGATGCATACCGCGACACGGTGAGCCGGAAGATTCTCAATCAGGCGACTGAGCGGGCAGCGTTGGCGGAAGCGCTGATCGACGGAAGAATCGTCGAGCAGGCGGATCTGTGGGAAATCGCGCAGATGTTGAAACTGCCCGCCCGGGGGCCCTACGTCGCGGTTGCCGCCGAGTGCGAATCGGTGGGTCGATCAGCCCTCATCGGAATCGAGGACAAGCTCGACAGCCTCGACATCGCCTCAGCTTGGCGACTTCTGCCCGATGTCCAACTCGGTCTGGTCTATGTCCGCGACGACGCGATGCTGGACCTTCTGAAGGGCACGCTCGCCCGCCTCTCGGTCAACCGCGTCGGCATCAGCTCGCGGTTCGACGACCTGCGGAAAACGCCGCAAGGCGTGAAGTACGCCCGGATAGCCCTGTCCATCGAACCGCGCGATGGAACATTGATCAGCACCTTCGAAGCAACGCCGCTGTCGATCGCGGCAGTCAGCGCTCCCGATGTGATGAAACAGGTCTCCTCGGCTGTTCTCGCCGGCTTCGCCGGGATGCACGAACGTGAGCGCGAAGTCCTGTTCAACACCTTTCGGGTGTGGGTGGACGCCGGAGGCTCGGCCGGTGACGCTGCGCGGCGTTTGCACTGCCACGCGAATACCGTGCGCCACCGGCTGCGACGTGTCGAGGAAATCACCGGCAGATCACTCGGGCGGCCCGCTCAACTGGCAGAGCTGTGCCTTGCGTTCGAAGTCGACCTCTTGGTGAGTTAGATCGTTTCCGCCCACAACGGAGATGCACTTGTGTTGTGGGGGAGAACAATCCTTTCCGCTAGAGCGCCGCGGTGGTCGTTCTTTGGTGTACCACTCGTACACGTCGGCACCCGTCTCCTACTTCGAAAAACCCTCGAAAGGCGCGCTATGACAGACTCGATCGCCACCGGTAAGTACCGGGACGTTCGTGAGTATCTTGAGGAACTCGACCGCCGCGGCCTGCTGAGGCGGATATCGCGCACCACCAACAAGGACACCGAGGTGATGCCGTTGGTGCGCTGGCAGTTCCGCGGCCTGGACGCCGAGCAGCGCACCGGATGGCTGTTTGAGAACCTCACCGATTCTCGTGGGCGCAGTTTCGATGCCCAGATGGCGGTGGCCATTGTGGGTGCCTCGCCGCAGGTCTACGCCGCGGCCATGGGCGTCGACTCCCCCGACGAGATCGCGGCGAAGTGGCTGCAGGCAGAACAGAATCCGATCCCGCCGGTGACGGTCGCGGCCGCGGACGCCCCGGTGAAAGAGAACATCATCAAGGGCGACGACCTTCTCACCAGCGGCGGGATCGACCAGTTCCCGGTACCCGTGGTCAATCCCGGTACGGACTCGTCGGCGTACTTCAGCGCCCCGGTCTGGATCGCCAAGGATCCCGAAACCGGCATCTACAACGCAGGGACCTACCGGGTCCAGCTCAAAGCCGCAGACCGTACCGGTGTGCTGATGATGTCCGGTCAGGACGAGCGCGGCTACTGGGAGAAAGCTCGCCGGCTCGGTAAGCCGCTGGAAGCGGTGCTGATTCTGGCGCCTCCGCCGACGCTGTCGCTGGCCAGCGTCAACAAGCTGAACATGTCTGAATATGACGCCGCAGGCGCGCTCAACGGAGCACCCCTGGAGTTGGTCCAGGCCGAAACCGTGGACCTGCTCATCCCTGCGCGGGCCGAGATCGCCATCGAGGGCATCATCCGCACCGACATCCTGGAGATGGAAGGTCCGTTCGGCGAATTCGGTGGCTACGTCGGTGCCGAGGACTATCAGATGATCTTCGAAGTCACCGCCATCACGCACCGCACCAAGCCGATCTTCCAGGCCTTCATCAGCGAGATGCCACCAAGTGAGAGTTCCTGCTTGCGCAAGTTCGGCTGGGAGGGATTCCTGGAGGAGGAACTGCGGCTCAAGTCACCGAACATGAAGAAGGTCAGCATCGCCGAGATGTCGGGATCGGCGAACTTCGTGGTCATCGAATTCCACAAGCCTGTCCCCGGAGAGGTGTGGAACGCTCTGCGGGCGGTAGCTGCCTCGCGCAACCTGGCCTGGTGCAAGTGGGTGATCGCCGTCGATGACGACATCGACAGCAACGACATGGACAGTCTGCTGTGGGCGCTGTCCTGGCGCGTGCAGCCGCACAAGGACGTCCAGATCCAGCGGGGCCGCAATACCGATCTGGATCCCTCCGGCGCACCGGTGGAGGCGTCCTTCACCGATCGCACCTACCCCGACGGGCTGGGCGGCTCGCAGATCATGATCGACGCCACCTTGAACTGGGCCTACCCCCCGGTCGCACTTCCGGCGAAAGAACTCATGGAGAACGCCAAGAAGATCTGGGAAGAGGAACTCAACCTGCCGTCGCTAACGCCCCACAAGCCGTGGCACGGCTACGGACTCGGGTACTTCCCCGACAAGTGGGTCGAGGCGGCGAAACGCGCCGTCGAGGGCCGCTACCTCGAGACCGGCGAGGACTACAAGAAGATCCGCACCAAAGTGTCCTACTTCGACGACGGCATCGTGATCGAGCCTGAGTAACGTCCTACGAACAGACCTGAGGAGCAATTCATGACAACACTTCGACACGCGATCTCGATCTCTGCACCCCGATCGGCGGTGTACGCCGCACTGGCGAATATCGAGCAGCAGCGGGAGTGGCATGAGGGGACGATGGAGGGCGAAATCGCCCCGGGAAAAACACTGACCTGGACGCCGAGGCCGGGATTGACCTTCGGCTGGCGGATCGACGAACTCAATCCCGACACGTCGATCGTGCGGACGGCAGTCGAGGGGCCGGGCAATACGGTCGGCAAGAAGCTGACCCTCACGCTCGTCGATCTGCCCGACGGCCGCACCGAAGTCGCGTTGACCGACGGCGAGTGGGCCGGCGACGACCCGCACCTGCCGTTCTGCAACACCTACTGGGGTGGAGTGTTGAACCGGCTGAAGTCCTACGTCGAGAAGTCCTAACGTCAGCCGTGCAACGGCAACGGTTGATCATCGGCGTCAGCGGTTCCAGCGCGCCACATCTCGCATTCGCCACGTTGAAGGCGCTGCACCACCATCCGGAAGTCGAGACCCATCTCGTGGTCTCCACCGGCGCCGATAAGACCATCGAGTTCGAGATGGGCGCCAAACGCGACGGTTTCGAGGCTCTGGCCGACGTGGTGTACGACCCGGGGGATTTCGGCGCCGCGATCTCCTCGGGGTCGTTCCGGACCCTGGGTATGGCGGTGGTGCCCTGCTCGATGAAGACCCTGGCCAACATGGCGACCGGCACCGTCAGTGACCTGCTGACCCGCGCCGCCGATGTGTGTCTCAAGGAACGGCGCCGACTGGTGGTGGTGCCCCGGGAAACCCCTCTGAGCCTCATCCACATTCGCAATATGGAGACCCTCACCCTGGCCGGCGCGACGGTCATGCCGCCGGTACCGGCCTTCTACCATCAGCCCCAAACCATCGAGGATCTGCTCAACCAGACCGTCGGCAAGCTCCTCGACCAGTTCGACATCTCCCACGAGTTGTACCGCCGCTGGGAGGGCCGATAAACGTCAAGCAGTTCGCCCTGGCGCTCTATGCGCGCGACGGCGTGCCAGATGCCTGCCTGCACCTGCAGAGCCGACACGACGTGGATGTCCCCGTGCTCCTGTTCGCGGCGTTCGTGGGTGCGGTGCGACGCCAGACACTGACGGCTGCCGGTGTCGACGCCGCCCGGAACCGAGTCGACGCATGGCACCGCGAGGTCGTACGCCCACTGCGTGCGGTCCGTCAACGCCTCAAGACCGGGCCCACACCCGCGCCCAACGACATCACTGCCCGGCTACGCCGCCGGGTTCAGCGCATCGAGATCGACGCCGAGTTGATCGAACTGGATGAACTCGACGCACTTATTCCCGAGTTGGAACCCATACCGGCATCCGGGAGTGCCGCCGAATGCGCCGTCTCGGCGATCGAGACCGCCGTCAGGGCATACACCCTCGAACCGCTCGACGATCACGACCGCCGCGCCATCGACGCAATCGCGGAAACTGCCAGCGGCTCGCCCGGTCTCGATGGTCCAGGATGACCGATTCGACCCAAGTCGTGTTCAGGGGCAGGTAAAGGAATCCAGCCGGATTGTGCGCACGGGGCTGATGGGCGAGCAGACCGGGTAACCCGCCTGGCAGATGCGCCCGCCTGTCGGGAACAGTGCATTGAAGGCCACCGAGCCTTCGCGCGGACGGCGCACAGACCGATTCATGACCCGGGCACGGTGGTGGCGGACTAACCTTCCAGCCGTGGAGAAGCCTGGGAGTAGCCCATCTGCTGACTACCGCTTTCCGCGCCGGTTCATGGCTGATGAAGCTCGCAACCGCCGGATCGGGCGGCCTCTGGAGCGCTCGACCGGCATCACCGTGCCCGATCGGAGACTGTTGGAACGGATCGGCCGGGCGCTGATGGAACGGGACGAGCCGGCGGCGGCACTGGTGGCCGCGATCCGACGCGACTCCACCGACCCGAATCGGGTCACGATGGGCCAATTCAACGCCGCCCTCAAATCGGGGGCTGATGCGGTACCTCGGCCCGTAGCTCCGATAGGCCTTCGCGCCGGCGTTGATTAGATCGAAGTCCACCCACTCCGGAGTGTCCTCAACAACGTCGAAGAACGCTCTCAGAGCATTTGGGCAATCCGTCAGGGACGTGATGGCGGATCTATCCCTGATTGGTCACCGAGAACGACGGACTGCGCCGCGGGAGTGAAGGATTCCGGCTCACGGTGCATGTGCGAATGATGCACGCGCTCATCAACCACCAGTACGAGACCAACGGGAAATGGGACATCGAACAGTGGGGGCTGCCGATCAACCAGGCCGATCTGGGTTTCACCCTCGGCCTGTTCAGCTCGGTACTGCTGCGTGGGCTGCGTCGGCTCGGTGTTCGGGTCACCGAGGCGGACTCGCGTGCCGTGATGCACCTGTGGAAGTACGTGGGTTGGTTGATGGGCGTCGGCGACGATTTCCTGCGGGACAACGAACGCGATCAGGATGTCCTGCAGTACCACTTCCTACTCACCCAGGGGCCGCTGACCCCTGCCGGTCCGCAGTTGGCGAACGCGATCATCACCGCGGAGCGGGGACTGCATTTCGAGAACTTCTCACGGCTGCGAAGCGCCTACGCGCGATTCCGCCGGCTCAGCATGCTGCGATTCTTCCTCGGTGAGCAGGCTATGCGGGAACTCGAACTCCCGACCACCCCCGCGGTGGCGGCCGTACCGGTCATCGCGGCCAATCTGGTCCGCTACCAGATCCTCACGCGCACACCAGCAGGTCAGGAATGGGTGCAGCACTGGGGTGAGCGCAGGCGCTCCCGCGTGGTGCAAAGCCACTACGGCCCGGCTGCCGCCCCCGATGTCGCTCCGCTGCCAATCGCTGCATCGTGAGCGGCCTCAGCGACTAAACGCGGGAGGCGCCTGGGCGGCATCCCACCGGCGCTTGGGCCCACCGGATACCGAGTGATCCGCCTAGCCTCCGTGGGCGGCGGAGGTTGCACGGGACAGCGGGCGATTATCTCCGTTGTGGCCGGGTTTCGGCCGGGCGGTCGATACCGTAGCCCCGTGCGACACGCCTTCCTCCAGCGGAGCTTCCTTGCCTTGGCCATCATCGGGTTGTTCGCCGGTTGCACAAAGCCACCCGCTGCGGCCACGTTCCAGGCCGAGGTCAAGTACGCCCAAGTCGGCGGCGTCAAACTTGCCTACTACGTCCGCGGCGAGGGCGATCCACTGCTGATGATCAACGGCTACATCTCGACCATGAGCTTGTGGGACCCCCTCCTGATCGAGGTACTGGCCAAGAACCACCAGCTGATCGTCTTCGACAACCGGGGCGTCGGGCTCTCCAGCGATACCACCGAGAACAACACGACGATTCCGCAGATGGCCGACGATGCAGCGGGGCTGATCAAGGCGCTGGGGTTGGAAAAGCCCGACATCCTGGGTTGGTCGATGGGCGCGCGGATCGGCCAGCAGCTGCTGATCCGCCACCCCGAGTTGGTGGACAAAGCGGTACTGGCTGCCGCCAATCCCGGTGGCAGCCAGGGCGTTCCCGCGGACAAGGCGGTCGAGGACAAGCTCAACGATCCGAACGTCGCCCTCGATCAGAAGCTCGCCCTGTTGTTCCCACCGGGGGACGGCGAAGAGGCTCTCGCGGAGGAGATCTACTCCCGGATCCTGGCAGCGGGGAAACAGGGAACGGCACCCGACGAATTCAGCGTCTCGACAGAGACCGCGCTGCGCCAAAACCGGGCCCGGACCACGCTGTGGGATGCTGACGAATCCAACTTCGCCAATCTGAAGAACATCAAGAACCCCGTGCTGCTGACCGACGGGCGCGACGACGTCGTCGACAAGCCGATCAACTCGGTGAACATGGCCCGTCAGATCCCGTTCTCCTGGCTGGCCTTCTTCGACGGGGGCCACGCCTTCCTGTTCCAGCAGCACGAGAAGTTCGCCGCGACGGTCGACGCCTTCCTCAAGTAGCCGGCCTGCCCGCCCTGCGGACTTCGCGGCCCGCGTGTCGTCTGGTCGATCTCGCGCGACTGTCTGATTCGGCGCCCTCAAACGTTTAGCCTGACGCAATGGCGGTGAACTCGCAGGCCTCGCGATCCTGGCTCCTCGTGAACCCCTCCCGCGAGCCGGATCTCAATGCAGTGTTGATGACGACCAAGTCCGACGAAGTGATTCTTGACCTGGAAGATGCCGTCGCTCCCAACGAGAAGGAGGCAGCCCGCGACCGGGTCGTGGACTTCCTCAACTCCGGAGCCCAGGCATGGGTGCGCATCAACGATGCGTCGAGCGAATTCTGGTCCGCGGACTGCCGGGCCCTGGCTGATTGCCGCGGCATGAAGGGTGTTGTGCTGGCCAAGACCGAAGGCGGCAATCACATGTGGGACACCGCAAACCGGCTTGGCGGAGAGTCGCCAGTCATCGCACTGATTGAAACAGCGCGCGGGCTGTCACGTGTCCATGACATCGCCGCGGCACGACCGTGCTTTCGAATCGCGTTCGGAGTCAACGACTACACGTTGGACATTGGCGTGGAGCAGGATCCGCTGGCGCTGGCCTACAGTCGCTCCCAGCTCGTTGTGGCCTCGCGCGCGGCTCACATACCGGGTCCGATCGACGGGCCGACCCGTGACCCCGACCAACTAGCCGAGGGCGTGGCGCTGACCCGACGGATGGGGATGACGGGCAAGCTCGCGCTCCGTTCGTCTGACGCCGAGACCATCAACATCGGGCTGAGCCCATCTGATTCGGACATCAGCTGGGCGCAGGAGTTCGTCGAGCAGTTCAACAGCCGAGGCGGGAAGCCGAAGGACGGCAGCGACTTACCCCGATTGAATCGCGCCCGGATCATTCTGGAGAAGGCCCGACAACTCGGACTTGTATGACGGGCTATCTGGCGAAGGGCCTGGGGCCCTGCCTGCCGGCTATGAGGCGGCTCTCAGCCGGAAGACCGGAATCCGGCGGCCGTGAGGCTCGGTCTTGGCCAAGTAGTCGCCGTAGCCGGCGTAAACCTGCGCGGCCAGCGCGTACAAACGGGCGTGTTCGGTGGCATCAGTGACTTCGCTCGCGCGGAACTCCTCACCGCCGAAACTGCATTCGGGGTTCGCCTTAAGGGGCTCTTCGTGAACGAGAGTGCATCGGTGGTGGGCGGAATGCCGGGTAAGG
>CAYXBN010000046.1:0-22831 GCA_964463215.1 uncultured Mycobacterium sp.
GGATGCGCTCGGTGGTCGTGGTCTTGCCGGCGTCGATGTGCGCCATGATGCCGATGTTGCGGACCTTCTTCAGGTCGGTCAGCACGTCGAGTGCCACGGGATTCCCTTCGGGAAGTAGTTGTCTAAAGGCTTTTCATTTTTCAGGTGCCCGCTGGGCGGGTCCGTCACAGCGAAGCTGCGACGATCACCATCGATAGTGCGCGAATGCCCGGTTGGCCTCGGCCATCTTGTGGGTGTCCTCGCGGCGCTTGACCGCCGCGCCCAGGCCGTTGCTGGCGTCGAGGATCTCGTTGGCCAACCGCTCGACCATGGTCTTCTCCCGGCGGGCCTTGGCGAAGCTGACCAGCCAGCGCAGCGCCAGAGTGGTCGAGCGGTCCGGGCGGACCTCGACGGGCACCTGGTAGGTCGCACCACCGACGCGGCGGCTGCGAACCTCAAGGCTCGGCTTGACGTTGTCCATCGCCCGCTTGAGGGTGACGACGGGGTCGGTGCCGGTCTTGTCGCGGGCCTGCTCAAGGGCGCCGTAGACGATGCGCTCGGCGAGCGACTTCTTGCCGTCGAGCAGCACCTTGTTGACCAGCTGGGTCACCAGCTGGGACCCGTACACCGGGTCGTTGACCAAAGGACGCTTGGGAGCGGGCCCCTTGCGCGGCATTAGCTCTTCTCCTTCTTCGCGCCGTAGCGGCTGCGGGCCTGCTTGCGGTTCTTCACACCCTGGGTGTCCAGCGAGCCGCGGATGATCTTGTAGCGCACACCGGGGAGGTCCTTCACGCGGCCGCCGCGGACCAGGACCATCGAGTGCTCCTGCAGGTTGTGCCCCTCGCCGGGAATGTAGGCGGTGACCTCAACCTGGCTGGTCAGCTTGACGCGCGCGACCTTGCGAAGTGCCGAGTTCGGCTTCTTCGGGGTGGTGGTGTACACGCGGGTGCACACGCCGCGGCGCTGCGGGCTGCCTTTGAGGGCCGCGGTCTTGACCTTGGCGATCTTGTCGCGGCGACCCTTGCGGACCAGCTGCTGGATGGTTGGCATCTACCGGCTTTCTCTCATCTCACGTCTGTCGTACTGCAGTTTTGTCCCCGCCACGTACCCCGCGGCCGGGTGTGTCGCAGGCAGTCAACACCGGCCGAAACCGATGCACACTGGACATGCGAATCAGCCCGGCGCGCACACGCGTCCCCGCATGCGCCATGTCGGCCAGGCACGTTGCCCCACGATACCAGGTGAGGGGACCCCCTCCAAAATCGTCCGTACAGGCCTTTAGTGCAGGTCAGGACCGTCAACCGTTTCGGTGGGCCATCCCGGTGGCCAGTCGGCGCACCATGTCGGTGAACACCGCATCGGTGTCGACCGCCGTGCCCCCAGCCACCATCCCGACGTCCATCACCCCGGTCATTTCCAGTAGCACGAAACCATGCAGGGCGGCCCAGAACTCCAGGGCGGCGTAGAAGGCGTCCTCCCCGTCGAGGCCGTAGGAGGCCAGCACGGAAATCACCGGCACGGCCGCGGCGTGGGAGGCCGCCGTGAACTCCGGGTCATCACCCCCGAGGGGCATCCGGGTGAACGCGGAATAGCGGCCAGGATGGTGGTGGGCGTAGCTGCGGTAGGCACTGGCCATGGCGATCACGGCGTCGTCGCGGGTGCGGCCGGCCGCCACCGTGCTCAGCATCTGCAGGATGTCGTCGATCACCCGCATCCGCACCGTGCGCCGCAGGTCCTCGAGACTGTCGACGTGGTTGTACAGCGACGGCCCCTTGGTGCCGAGTTGGGTGGCCAGGGCGTTGATGGTCAAAGCGTCCCAACCCTCGCGGTCCAGGAAGCTCAGGGCGGCGTTGACGATCACCTCGCGGCTTAGCTTGGGCGGCTTGGCTCGGGATGTCATGCGACGTCGCCTCCTCCCGGCGACGATCAACCGAGCTTCCTGCGCCGTCCGACGACAAACTCTAGACCCGTCGGGGTATGAAGAGAGGCGATGCCCATGTACCGCTCCCCCGCCTACCTCGCCGCCCCGGCTGCGGTGATGGCCGCGTCACTGCTGGCGCTGATGCTGACCGGGTGCGGCGAGGACCCGCAGCCCAGCCGGGTGGACCTCGCCAACACCATCAACTACGGGTCGTTCGGCACCAAGGCCGATATCGACTGCGGGCGCGGCAAATCGCTGAATGTGGGGGGTTCGAACAACACCCTCAACGTCGTCGGGCAATGCGGGTCGGTCACGGTGAGCGGCGCGGACAACACCATCACGGTGGCCCGAGTCGACGGGCAGGTCACGGTCGCCGGGCTGAACAACTCGGTGACCTACCGGGCTGGTGAACCCGCCGTCGAGGACACCGGTTCGGGAAACCGGGTCGGACCAGGCTGACGGTGCTGCTGGTGGCCTGGCGGGGTGACTAGGCCGGTTCGCCGTGCCGACCGGCGCCGTCGGCGAAGCGCCTGGCCCCGGCCAAGGTCTCCGCGGCCACCCGCGACAGGCTGCCGAACTCGAAATCCATCGCCTCGGACTGGGTCCGTCCCCACTGGTGCAGCGCCGAGAGTCGATCAGCGCGCAGGCAACCCTGCGGGAGCCGGGCCAGTTCGGCCGCCAGTTCCTCCGCTGCGGCGCGGGCCTGACCGGTGGGCACGACCCGGTTGGCCAGGCCCATCGCCAGTGCCTCACCGGCGTCGACCGGTCGGCCGGTGAGGATCAGATCCATGGCCCGGCTGTGCCCGATCAGCCGCGGAAGCCGCACCGTTCCGCCGTCGATCAGCGGAACGCCCCACCGCCGGCAGAACACCCCGAAGACGGCGTCGTCCTCGACGACCCGGAGGTCACACCACAGCGCCAGTTCCAGGCCGCCCGCCACGGCGTAGCCGCTCACCGCCGCGATCACCGGTTTGGACAGGACCATTCGGGTCGGGCCCATCGGCGCGGGGCCCACCCGGTGGGTGGGATTAGAGTCCGGCGTGCCGATGGCTTTGAGATCGGCTCCGGCGCAGAAGGTTCCGTGGTCGCCCCAGAGCACGGCCACCGCGGCGGAGTCGTCGCGGTCGAAGGCGTCGAAGGCGTCGAAGAGCGCAAGGGCGGTCGGGCCGTCGACGGCGTTGCGGGCGTGTGGACGGTCGAGGATGACGGTGGTGACGGGTCCGCGGCGTTCCACCCTGACGCTCATACGACCTCCTCGCGGCGGGACTGCATCAGTAGATCGGCGAACTCGGCGTAGCTGTCTCGCAACTGACGGCCCGGCCAGTCGGCGGGCACCAGTTCCTCGGGCAGCACCGGGTCGGTGAGCAGGTGCCGGACCATGGCGGCGGCCGCGGTGAACCGCTCCGGAATGCCCTTGGCCGCCCGCATGTCTCGCAGCAGGCTGTGCCCGGCGCGCGCCCACCCGGCCAGATCCCACAGGTGGGCCGCCAGGTCACGGGGGTCCTCGTCGCGGGATCGCAGTACCCGCACCCTGCCGTCGGCCTCAGTGGGAAGGATCTGCTCGAGGTTGTCCGGACGCAGCCAGACGCCCTCGCGCAGTTCCCCGAATCTGTTCTGCTGCAGTTTGGTTCGCAGAATCGCCCGGCGGCGGGCGTCGGTGCCGACAGCGGTGACGATCACCGTCAGCCAGTCACCCTTCCAGCGGCGGGTGCGCGGGTTGAGTGCGTCGTCCTGGCGGCGCTGGCGGGCAAGCAGTCGTTCGGAGAGCCGGTAGCCGTCATCGGAACGGACCAGGTCCCCGGTTGCCACCATCCGGGTCAGCGCGACCCGCAGTGTGGTCTCCTTGATGTCGAAATCCTGGGTGAGTCTGAGCAACTCGGCCGCTGTGGCCCACGCCGGGTGCGCGCCGAGCAGCACCGACAGCACCACTGAGCGTGCCGTCATGCGCATGTCAGGGGTCCCCGCCGACATCGGAGGCAATCCTTCCCCAGTCCCCGAACGGTTCGTCACGACGCCGGACAGCCTCCCGGAATCCGTGCGCACTGGCGTCGGCGACGAAGGCGTGGCCCTCCGGGGTGTGCCGGGCGATGCCGTCGAACACCGTGCTGACCATCCGGCTGGTCGTCACGCCCTGCTGGTACAGCGCGGTGTTGAGTGCGAGTTTGGCCATGATGAGTTGATTGACCGGGACGGCGGCGATGCGTTCGACGAGCCGCTCGGTGCGCTCATCGAGGTCATCGAGGTCGGGAGCTTCGATCGCCAGGCCCCATTCGGCGGCTTGGGCTCCGGTGATGCAATCCCCGGTCAGCAGAAGCCGTTTGGCCCGTTGGTCACCGAGACGGTGCGCCCACAACCCGGCCGCGGGGATACCCCAGACCCGGGTGGGCGGGTAGCCGATCTTGGCGTCGGCGGCGGCGATCACCTGATCGGCGTGCAGGGCGATGTCGGTGCCGCCGGCGATGCAGTAGCCGTGGATCTTCACCACGGTCGGTTTGTCGGCGTGCATCAGGCTGGCGAACCCCCGCATGAACCGGCTCATCATCTGGTAGTCGATCATCGGGTCCCACGGCTGGCTGGGCAGGTGGTTGCGGGCCTGGGTTCGCCCGTCGAGCACCGTTCCGACGCGGTCTTCTCTACCGGGGAACGCGGCCCCGTCGGCCATGCCCTCGGCATAGGCCGACAGGTCAAAACCCGCGCAGAAGCCCCCGCCGCGACCGGATACCAGGATGACGTGCACCGCAGGGTCGAGGTCGGCGCGTTCCACGCATGCGGCGAGTTCGATCGGGGTGGCCGCGACGATGGCGTTGCCCTTGTCCGGCCGGTTGAAGGTGATCCGCGCGACCCGACCGGTGACCTCGTAGGTCATCGTGGTCAGATCCCCGCTCACCGCCACGCCGGCCCCCTTCCCCGCGAGCAGACACAAAGGTTCCGCGACACGCCGGATTTCGGAGCAGTTTGTGTCTGCTCGGCGCGGGAGGTGACCACGGCGCAGGAGGTGACCACCGTCATCCCTTCACCAACGCGCGCTCGATGATCGGGTCGAGGTTCAGCCCGGTGGGCAGGGTGCCGAACGCGCCGCCCCAGTCGCCGGCCATCCGACTGGCCAGGAAGGCGTCGGTGACCGCCGGGTGTCCATAGCGGAGCAGCAGCGAACCCTGCAGCGCCAGGCTGATGTCCTCGGCCACCTTGCGGGCGCGGAACTCCAGCGTCGCCGGGTCGGTGAGGCTGGCCCGCAGCCCGTCGGCGTGGGCGTCCAGTCGGGCGTCCTGACCCGCTGTCGTCGACAGTTCGTCGAACAGCACCTCGACGCATTCCGGGCGGGTGGCCATGGCCCGCAACGTGTCCAGGGCGCTGACGTTGCCCGACCCCTCCCAAATACCCATCAGCGGGGCCTCGCGGTACAGCCGCGGCATGCCGGACTCCTCGGCGTAGCCGTTGCCGCCCAGGCATTCCATGGCCTCGGCGGCGTGTGGGGTGGCTCGCTTGCACACCCAGTACTTCGAGGCGGCCAGGCCGATGCGGCGCAGTAGGGTCTCGCGTTCCTCGCCTCGGGTGGCCGCGTCGGCCGCACCGGCCATCCGCATCGCGACGATGGTCGCGGCTTCCGCCTCGACGGCGAGATCGGCGATGACGTTGCGCATCAGCGGTTGGTCAATCAGGTACGCGCCGAACGCTTTCCGGTGGGCGACGTGATGACTCGCCATGGCCAGACCCTGCCGCATGCTGGTGGCGCTGCCCAGGGTGCAGTCCAGCCGGGTCATGTTGACCATCTCGATGATGGTCGGTACGCCGCGACCTTCCTCACCGACCAGCCAGACGGTTGCGCCGTCGTACTCGATTTCGCTTGAGGCGTTGGCATGGTTGCCGAGTTTGTTCTTCAACCGCTGGATGAACATCCGGTTGCGGCTGCCGTCGGGCAGGATCTTGGGCAGGAAGAAGCAGCTCAGACCGCCGGGGGCCTGGGCGAGCACGAGATAGACGTCACTCATCGCCGCCGAGGTGAACCACTTGTGGCCGGTGAGGATGTAGCTGCCGTCGCCATTGGGCACCGCCTGGCTGGTGCCGGCCCGCACGTCGGAACCGCCCTGCTTCTCCGTCATCGACATGCCGGCGGTGATGCCGGCCTTAGTCGCCGGGACCTTGAGGTCGGGGTCATAGACCCGACTGGTCAGCAGCGGCTCATAGACGGCGGCCAGTTCCGTGTTGTGCCGCAGGGCCGGAACCACGGCATAGGTCATCGAAATCGGGCAGACGTGGCCGGGTTCGGGCGTCCAGACACCCATCTTTGCGGCCCGGACCACGTGCGCACCGGGCCGGTCGTCAGCCCACGGGGCGCCGTGCAGACCGTGCTCGATCGCCGTGCGCATGAGTTCGTGGTAGGCCGGGTCGTATTCGATCTCGTCGACCCGGTGCCCGTAGCGGTCATGGGTGTGCAGCACCGGGCGATTGCGGTCGGCCAGGTCACCCCAGCGCTGGGCGGTGGCACTGCCGGCGATCGCACCCAGTTCGGTGACCTCGTCGACGCCCCAGCCGCCGCCCTCACGGATCAACGCCTCCATGAGCACCGGCGAACTGGCGGGGTTGTAGTTCTCCAGCGGGGGGACCTGATTGGTGACGACATGGGTATCCGGCATGAAACTACCCTTACATTTTCTCAACAACCGCACAAGATCAGTAATAGATGGGGAGACTTGCAGCCATGCAGCCAAACAGCATCGCCCACGCCGGATCACTGACCGTCGAGCACGAGGACGTCGGACCCGATCAGAATGTCGACGGCCGGCCCCGCACCGGGGTGTCCGCCCTGGGCCACTTCGGCGACCTGGAGGTCGGCGTGTGGGAGATGACCCCCGGGGTGATGCGCGACGTGGAGGCCGAGGAGGTGTTCGTGGTGCTCTCCGGTGCGGCGACTGTCGAATTCAACGACGACACAGCGCCGTTGCAGCTCGGCGCAGGCGATGTGGTGCGCCTCGCCGAGGGCACCGCGACGGTCTGGACCGTCACCGAGACGCTGCGGAAGGTGTATCTGACCTAGCGTGCTACACGTTGTCGCGCAGGAAGGCGATGTCCTCGCGGCGGCCCTCGTCGGCCGTCTCGATGATCACCGGGGCGTCGGCCGCCTTGACGACTGCCACCAGCAACTGTGGGTCGATCTGGCCGGAGCCGATGTTGGCGTGCCGGTCAGCGCCCGAACCCGCCGCGTCGCGGGAGTCGTTGCAGTGCACCAGATCGATGCGGCCGGTCAGCGCCTTGATGCGCTCCACGGAGTCGATCAGTTCCTCGCCGGCCGCCCACGCGTGGCAGGTGTCCAAACAGAACCCGATGCCCATGTCGCCGATGCGGTCCCACAACCGCCCGATGGTGTCGAAGTGTCGCGCCATCGCGTGACTGCCGCCGGCGGTGTTTTCCAGGTACACGGGCACGTCGGTCTTGAGCGCCTTGAGCGCCTTCTCCCAGCGCTCGAAACCGGCCTCGACGTCCTTGTCGTCGGCGTGGCCGCCGTGCACGATGACCGCCGTCGCGTTGATCTCGGCGGCTCCGTCGCAGGTGTCCTGCAGAATCTTGCGCGACGGGATGCGGATCTTGTTGTTGGCCGAGGCCACGTTGATCAGGTACGGGGCGTGCACATAGATCGGGATCGGTGAGCGGCGCAGCAGGTCAGCGTCCCCCCGAGGGGGTGGTTTCTTCCAGCCCTGGGGATCGCCGAGGAAGAACTGCACCGCGTCGGCCTCGTCGTGCAGCGCACCGGCTAGCGGGTTGTCACTGCGCACATGGGAACCGATCAGCACCTCACCTTTCTACCGCGAGCAGACGTAAACGTCCCCGACACCCCCGCGTTTCGGGGACGTTTACGTCTGCTCAGCCGGCGAGGCGACCGGCGGTCAACAGCCCAGAGACCCGCGCCACCAGTTCCGCGGGGTACCGACGGACGTCGTCGACGACGAAGGACAGCGTTGTCCAGCCCATCTCACCCAGCCGGGCGGCTTTGATGCGGTCCCGTTTCCAGCGTTCGGGATTGGCGTGCCATTCCATGCTGTCGTACTCGGCGACGACCCGGAACTCGGGCCAGGCGAAGTCGACCCGCCAGAGGTCGCCGACGCGGTCGATGATCTCCAACTGCAACTCCGGCTCGGGCAGACCCCCGTCGGAGAAGACCAGGCGCGCTTCGCTTTCCATCGGCGACTCGGCACGGGGGTCGGCGCGGGGCAGCAAATCGCGCACGGTGACGATTCCGCGACGGCCCTTCTGCTCAGCGACGGCCTTCCCCAACTCCGCCGCCGTGCACGCGCCGGACCGCAGCGCGGCGTCGAGCACGGCCAAGACCCTGCGCCGGGACTTCGTCCGGGCCACCTCGACCGCTGTCCAGGCCGGAGCGGTCATCAGCCGTCCGTGAACTCGCTTGAGCGGTGCGCCGACGCGCTGATGGACGACCAGACCCGGGTTGGGGCGTATACGGATTCCGGGGTCGAGAACGTGCAGCCGGTCGTCCTGCTCGATGTCGAAGCCGTGGAACAGCGCCGCGGTGCCCATGCAGGCCACGATCGGCCTGCCCGTAGCCAACTCAAGCGCCGCGAGCCGACCGGAAGTGTCCGGCGGCTCCAGCGCGTACACCCCGTGGCAAACGCGCAGTACTGCACCCGCCTCCAAGTGTGAAGCGAGCGCCTTCCGGGTGATCACGGTGAGAAGTTCGGCGGTCGTCACCAAGGGGCCGCGGGCAGCGAACAATTCGTGAAGTTGCACGACGCGATGTTCGTGCGCACGCTGGCCGACGCCAAGTCACCATGGGGACAACCTCGCCGAGCAGACGTAAACGACCCCGCACGCTCGGCGTGTCGGGGTCGTTTACGTCTGCTCGCGCAGGAAAGGGACTACCGGTAGTCGCTGTACCCGTAGTCGTCCAGGGGCACGGCGGCACCGGTGGCCTGGCCGAAGTCGGGGCTGTAGTACTGATCCTCGTAGGACGGGATCGTGTACGCCGCGGCGCGGGCCTCCTCGGTCGGCTGAACCTGGATGTTGCGGTACCGGTTGATGCCGGTGCCGGCCGGGATCAGCTTGCCGATGATGACGTTCTCCTTCAGACCGTTGAGCTTGTCGCTGCGGCAGTTGATCGCCGCATCGGTCAGCACCCGGGTGGTCTCCTGGAACGACGCCGCCGACAGCCACGAGTCGGTGGCCAGCGATGCCTTGGTGATGCCCATCAGCACCGGACGCCCCGCCGCCGGTTCGCCACCCTCGGCGACGACGCGGCGGTTCTCCGCCTCGAACTCTGCACGCTCGGTCAGCGAGCCGGGCAGGAACTCCGTGGCACCGGAGTCGATGATCGTCACGCGGCGCAGCATCTGCCGGATGATGACCTCGATGTGCTTGTCGTGGATCGACACGCCTTGCGCCCGGTAGACCTCCTGGACCTCCTTGACCAGGTGGATCTGCACTTTGCGGGGACCCTCGACGCGCAGCACCTCGTGCGGGTCGGCGAAGCCCTCCATGAGCTGCTGGCCGACCTCGACGTGGTCGCCGTCGGCAAGCAGACGCTCGGTGCCGTCGTCGTGCTTGAAAACCCGCAGCCGCTGACGCTTGGACAGCTTGTCGTAGACGACCTCCTCGCCCCCGTCATCGGGGACGATGGTGATCTTCCAGAACTTATCGGTGTCCTCCAGCCGGACCCGGCCGGACACCTCGGCGATCGGCGCCTTGCCGCGCGGGACGCGGGCCTCGAACAGCTCCTGCACGCGGGGCAGACCGCCGGTGATGTCCTCACCGACGCCGCCCTGGTGGAAGGTGCGCATGGTCAGCTGGGTGCCGGGCTCGCCGATGGACTGCGCGGCAACGATGCCGACGGCCTCACCGATGTCGACCAGCTTGCCGGTGGCCATCGAGCGGCCGTAGCACATCGCGCAGACGCCGGCGGCGGACGCGCAGGTGAGCACCGAGCGGACCTTGACCTGTGTGATGCCGGCCTCCAGCGCCGCGTCGATCGCCGGGTCGCCCAGGTCGTGACCGCGTTCGACGACGACGTTGCCTCCTGCGTCGACCGCGTCGGCGGCCAGGGTGCGCGCATACGCCGAGGTCTCCACGAACGGATCTCGGATCAGCGTGCCGTCGGCCGCCCGTTCGGCGAGGTCGACGACGATGCCACGCTCGGTACCGCAGTCGTTCTCGCGGACGATGACGTCCTGGGAGACGTCGACCAGACGACGGGTCAGATACCCGGAGTCCGCGGTGCGAAGTGCGGTGTCCGCCAGACCCTTTCGGGCGCCGTGGGTGTTGATGAAGTACTCCAGCACGGTCAGGCCCTCGCGGAAGCTGGACTTGATCGGTCGCGGGATGAACTCGCCCTTGGGGTTGGTCACCAGACCCTTCATCCCCGCCAGGGTGCGGGTCTGGGTGAAGTTACCGGTGGCGCCGGACTCCACGATCGTGATGATCGGGTTGTCATCGGGGTAGTGCTCGCGCAGCGCGTCACCGACCTCCTCGGTGGCCTTCTTCCACAGTTCTACCAGGGCGTCGTTGCGCTCCTGATGGTTCAGGGCACCGCGCTGGTACTTCTTCTCGATGCCGCGGGCCTCTTCCTCGTAGCGATCGAGGATCTCCTGCTTCTCCGGCAGCACCAGCACGTCAGCCATCGACACGGTGACACCGCTGCGGGTGGCCCAATAGAAACCGGCGTCCTTGAGCTTGTCGACGGTCTGCGCGACGACGATCATCGGGTAGCGCTCGGCCAGATCGTTGATGATCCGAGCCTGGACCTTCTTGTGCATCTGCTCGTTGACGAACGGATACCGCTGCGGCAGCAGCTCATTGAACAGCACCCGACCCAGGGTGGTCTCGCAGATCCAGGCCATGCCCGGCCGCCAGCCGTTCTCACCGAACAGCTCGGTCTCGGTCTCGTGCGGCGGGCGCAGCTGGGTCAGCCGCACCTTGATTCCCGCCCGCACGCTCAGCGCACCGCGGTCCATGGCCATGATGGCCTCGGCCGGCGAGCTGTACACACCGGTCTCCGGGGTGTCCTTGCCGGCGGGCGTGTACTCGCCCTTGTCGCCGGCGATGTGGGTGGTCAGGTAGTACAGGCCGGTGACCATGTCCAGACGCGGCATGGCCAGCGGCTTGCCCGACGCCGGGGACAGGATGTTGTTGGAGGACAGCATCAGGATGCGGGCCTCGGCCTGCGCCTCGGCGCTCAGCGGCAGGTGAACCGCCATCTGGTCGCCGTCGAAGTCGGCGTTGAACGCCTCGCACACCAGCGGGTGCAGCTGAATGGCCTTGCCCTCCACCAGCATCGGTTCGAAGGCCTGGATGCCCAACCGGTGCAGGGTGGGGGCGCGGTTGAGTAGCACCGGGTGCTCGGAGATGACCTCTTCGAGGACGTCCCACACCTGCGGGCGCTGACGCTCCACCATCCGCTTGGCGCTCTTGATGTTCTGCGCGTGGTTGAGATCCACCAGCCGCTTCATCACGAACGGCTTGAACAGCTCCAGGGCCATCAGTTTGGGCAGACCGCACTGGTGCAGTTTGAGCTGCGGGCCGACCACGATGACCGAACGGCCGGAGTAGTCCACACGCTTGCCGAGCAGGTTCTGCCGGAACCGGCCCTGCTTGCCCTTGAGTAGATCCGAGAGCGACTTCAGCGGGCGGTTGCCCGGGCCGGTGACCGGCCGGCCGCGGCGGCCGTTGTCGAACAGCGCGTCGACCGACTCCTGCAGCATCCGCTTCTCGTTGTTGACGATGATCTCGGGCGCACCGAGGTCGATCAGACGCTTGAGCCGGTTGTTGCGGTTGATCACCCGGCGGTACAGGTCGTTGAGGTCGGAGGTGGCGAACCGGCCGCCGTCGAGCTGGACCATCGGCCGCAGCTCCGGCGGGATCACCGGAACGGCGTCAAGCACCATGCCCATCGGGGAGTTGCCGGACTGCTGGAAGGCGGCGACGACCTTGAGCCGCTTGAGCGCCCGCAGCTTCTTCTGGCCCTTGCCGCTGCGGATGACCTCGCGCAGCGCTTCGGCTTCGGCGTCGATGTCGAAGCTCTGGATCAGCTTCTGGATGGCCTCGGCGCCCATCGAGCCCTCGAAGTACTCGCCGTAGCGGTCGACGAGTTCGCGGTAGAGGTTCTCGTCGACGATCAGCTGCTTGGGGGCCAGCTTGGTGAAGGTGCTCCAGATCTCGTCGAGACGGTCCAGCTCACGCTGGGCGCGGTCGCGGATCTGGCGCATCTCACGCTCGCCGCCGTCCTTGACCTTGCGGCGGACGTCGGCTTTGGCGCCTTCCTTCTCCAACTCGGCCAGGTCGGCTTCGAGCTTCTGGGCCCGGGCCTCCAGGTCGTTGTCGCGCTGGTCGGCGACGGTCTTCTTCTCGACCTCCATCTCGGCTTCGAGGGTGGAGAGTTCGTTGTGGCGCATCTCGTCGTCGACCGCGGTGATGACGTATGCGGCGAAGTAGATGATCTTCTCGAGATCCTTGGGCGCCAGGTCCAGCAGGTAGCCCAGCCGCGACGGGACACCCTTGAAATACCAGATGTGGGTGACCGGCGCGGCCAACTCGATGTGGCCCATCCGCTCGCGGCGCACCTTGGCGCGGGTGACCTCCACCCCGCAGCGCTCGCAGATGATGCCCTTGAAGCGGACACGCTTGTACTTGCCGCAGTAGCACTCCCAGTCGCGAGTCGGTCCGAAGATCTTCTCGCAGAACAGGCCGTCCTTCTCCGGCTTGAGCGTGCGGTAGTTGATGGTCTCCGGCTTCTTGACCTCGCCGTAGGACCACTGACGGATGTCCTCCGCGGTGGCCAAGCCGATGCGGAGCTCATCGAAGAAGTTGACGTCTAGCACGTAACTCCCTTTCCCCTTGCGGGACTAGAAAACCAGATAACTGCAGTTGTTAAGCGAGGTCCTCGACCGACGCGGATTCGTTGCGGGACAGGTTGATTCCGAGGTTGGCGGCTGCCCGCTCAAGGTCCTCGTCGTCACCGTCGCGCATTTCGATGGCAGCACCGTCGCTGGAGAGCACCTCGACGTTGAGGCACAGCGACTGCAACTCCTTGAGCAACACCTTGAACGACTCCGGGATACCGGGTTCGGGGATGTTCTCGCCCTTGACGATCGCCTCGTAGACCTTGACCCGGCCGACGGTGTCGTCGGACTTGATGGTCAGCAGTTCCTGCAGCGTGTAGGCCGCGCCGTAGGCCTGCATCGCCCAGCACTCCATCTCGCCGAACCGCTGGCCGCCGAACTGCGCCTTACCGCCCAGGGGCTGCTGGGTGATCATCGAGTACGGGCCGGTGGAGCGGGCGTGGATCTTGTCGTCCACGAGGTGGTGCAGCTTGAGGACGTACATGTAGCCGACGGTGACCGGGTACGGGAAGGGCTCCCCGCTGCGGCCGTCGTAGAGCATCGCCTTGCCGTCGCCGTCGACCATGACCTCACCGTCACGGTTGGCCAGCGTCGAGCCGAGCAGGCCCGTCAGTTCGTCCTCGCGGGCGCCGTCGAACACCGGGGTGGAGACGATGGTGTCGGCCGGCGCCTCGAGCAGGTCCTCGGGCAGGTTAGATGCCCACTCCGGTTTCCCCTCCACCTTCCAGCCGGTCTTGGCGATCCAGCCCAGGTGGGTCTCCAGGATCTGGCCGATGTTCATCCGTCGCGGCACTCCGTGGGTGTTGAGGATGATGTCGACCGGGGTGCCGTCGGGCAGGAACGGCATGTCCTCGACCGCGAGGATCTTGCCGATGACGCCCTTGTTGCCGTGCCGACCGGCCAGCTTGTCGCCGTCGGAGATCTTGCGCTTCTGGGCGACGTAGACCCGCACGAGTTCGTTGACGCCGGCGGACAATTCGTCGTCGTCCTCCCGGGAGAACACCCGGATGCCGATGACCTTGCCGGACTCGCCGTGCGGCACCTTCAGCGAGGTGTCGCGGACCTCGCGGGCCTTCTCACCGAAGATCGCCCGCAGCAGTCGCTCCTCGGGGGTCAGTTCGGTCTCACCCTTCGGGGTGACCTTGCCGACCAGGATATCGCCGTCGCGGACCTCCGCACCGATGCGCACGATGCCGCGCTCGTCGAGGTCGGCGAGCACCTCGTCGGAGACGTTCGGGATGTCCCGGGTGATCTCCTCGGCACCGAGTTTGGTGTCGCGGGCGTCGATCTCGTGCTCTTCGATGTGGATCGAGGTGAGCACATCCTCTTCAACCAGGCGGCTGGACAGGATGATGGCGTCCTCGTAGTTGTGGCCCTCCCACGGCATGACCGCGACCAGCAGGTTGCGGCCCAGCGCCATCTCACCGTTCTGGGTGCACGGACCGTCGGCGATGACCTGACCGGCCTCCACCCGTTGCCCGGCGTCCACGATCGGCTTCTGGTTTGCGCAGGTGCCGTGGTTGGACCGGTTGAACTTGCGCATCCGGTAGCTGTGCCGGGTGCCGTCGTCGGCCATCACGGTGATGTAGTCGGCCGAAACCTCTTCCACCACACCGGCTTTGTCCGCGACGACGACGTCACCGGCGTCGATCGCGGCGCGCAGTTCCATGCCGGTGCCCACCAGTGGAGCCTCGCTGCGGACCAGCGGAACCGCCTGGCGCTGCATGTTGGCACCCATCAGGGCCCGGTTGGCGTCGTCGTGCTCGAGGAACGGGATCATGGCGGTGGCCACCGACACCATCTGGCGCGGCGAGACGTCCATGAAGTCGACCTCGGAGGCGTTGACGTACTCGACCTCACCACCCTTGCGGCGCACCAGGACTCGTTCCTCGACGAACTTGCCCTTGGCGTCGGTCGGCGAGTTGGCCTGCGCCACGACGTGGCGGTCCTCCTCGTCGGCGGTCAGGTAGTGGATCTCGTCGGTGACCACACCGTCGACGACCTTGCGGTAGGGGGTCTCGATGAAGCCGAACGGGTTGACCCGCGCATACACCGACAGCGACCCGATCAGGCCGATGTTGGGGCCTTCCGGGGTCTCGATCGGACACATCCGGCCGTAGTGGCTGGAGTGCACGTCGCGCACCTCCAGGCCGGCCCGCTCCCGGGACAGACCGCCGGGGCCCAGCGCCGACAGGCGGCGCTTGTGGGTCAGGCCGGACAACGGGTTGTTCTGGTCCATGAACTGGCTGAGCTGGCTGGTGCCGAAGAACTCCTTGATCGCGGCCACCACCGGGCGGATGTTGATCAAGGTCTGCGGGGTGATCGCCTCGACGTCCTGGGTGGTCATCCGCTCGCGCACGACGCGCTCCATGCGGCTCAGGCCGACCCGGATCTGATTCTGGATGAGCTCACCGACGGTGCGCAGCCGACGGTTGCCGAAGTGGTCGATGTCGTCGACCTCGACGGGCACCTCCACCCCACCCGGGGCGGTCATGGTGGCCGGGATGCCGGACTCGGCCGCGTGGTGCAGCCGGACCAGGTACTCGATGGTGGCGACGACGTCCTCTTCGGTCAGCGTCGAGTTGGTGATCGGCTTGCCGGCGTTGAGGCCCAGCTTCTTGTTGACCTTGTAGCGGCCCACCCGGGCCAGGTCGTAGCGCTTCTCCTTGAAGAACAGGTTCTCCAGCAGGGTCTGCGCGGACTCCTTGGTCGGCGGCTCGCCCGGGCGCAGCTTGCGGTAGATGTCCAGCAGCGCCTCATCGGTGCCGGCGGTGGTGTCCTTCTCCAGGGTGGCCATCATGATCTCGGAGAAGCCGAACCGCTCCCGGATCTGCTCGTTGGTCCAGCCGAGCGCCTTGAGCAGCACGGTGACCGGCTGGCGGCGCTTGCGGTCGATGCGCACACCGACGGTGTCGCGCTTGTCGACGTCGAACTCCAGCCACGCACCGCGGCCGGGGATCACCTTGACGCTGTGCAGTGTCTTCTCGGTGGACTTGTCGATGGTCTCGTCGAAGTAGACGCCCGGCGAGCGGACCAGCTGGCTGACGACGACACGCTCGGTGCCGTTGATGATGAAGGTGCCCTTCTCGGTCATCATCGGGAAGTCGCCCATGAAGACCGTCTGGCTCTTGATCTCGCCGGTGTTGTTGTTGATGAACTCGGCCGTGACGAACAGCGGGGCCGCGTACGTCATGTCCTTGTCTTTGCACTCGTCGACCGGGGCCTTGACCTCGTCGAAGCGCGGGTCGGAGAAGCTCAGCGACATCGACCCGGAGAAGTCCTCGATGGGCGAGAGCTCGGCGAGCACCTCCTCGAGGCCGCCGACCGGGTTGGGGTCGCCGGCAGTCTTGGCCTTCTCGCGCCACTCATCGGCGCCGATCAGCCATTTGAACGAGTCGGTCTGAACGTCGAGCAGACCGGGAACCTCCAGTGGTTCGCGCAACTTCGCGAACGAGACGCGCTTCGGGGCCCCCGGAACGGAGTTCGAAGAGTTGGTCGTCGACTGGCTCTGGCTAGAGACTGCCAAGATGCATCCTTCCAGCGCTAATGCGGATATCCGTGGCCGGTGTTCACCGGCCCATCACCGCTCATCTGCGTACAGTTGCTCTGGCACCACTGCCGGAAAACCGGCGACGCGCACGACACGGAGAAGGTCTCCTGAGCTGGAAGTACAGCTCAGACCAAGACCACGGTGTCACGGTGCGAGTTAGGGGTAGGCAGGGGGCAGCCAGCGCAACGTCCAACCATACCGCAGAACGGCGCCACTCTCAACCAGCCGATGCCGGGGCGGGCTGACGCTGGCTGGCGAGGTTGCTACCCGGGCACGCATGCTGGTCACTAGAGTGACCCGTCCACGGCCGTCCGTCAAGCGTTTTCAGCGGTTTTGGCGAACTTCTTTTCTATCTGCGCCGACGAACCCTCACACCATGACCGTTGCCGGCACCGCCGCCGGGCCGGGCACCGCCGCCGGCGGTGTCGGCGGGAACTGCTGGGTCGGGGTGATCCGGCCGCGCACGCCGAGCTGTTGGGCCCGGGCCACGAGCGCGTCGTACTCCGCCTCGCTGATGGTCTGGTCCCGGGTCAGGATGAACCCGCTGGCCCCGGTGGCGTCGCTGACGATGACCCAGCTGTAGTCGGGTGAGTAGTCCAGGATCCAGTAGTTCCCCGGCTCCCGGTCGTTGGGCTGACCGAAGCCGAAGCCCACGTTGAGCCGGGTATTGGTGGGGCTGTTGACCGGAACCGCAGCACCGGTGATCGTCGACTCCGGCCCATTGGGACCGAAGTAGTTGCCCGAGTTCTCCACCTTGATCGAGCCGTCCGGCTGCGGGGTGTAGACGGCCTTGGTGTTCACCAGGCCGAAGGAGAAGAACTGCTTGACGCTGCCCTGCTCGTACCAGGTCCCGGCGTATTTGTTGATGTCCACCGGCGGCGGGGCGGGCAGGGTGGTCGCGCCCGCTTCGCCCATCACAATCGGCTGGTTGGCCACGTAGGTGCCGTCGTTGGGGTTGCCGTAGATGCCGTAGACCGGGTTCGCAGGGTTGTAGCCGCCGTAGATGTCGTTGATCCAGCCGCTGGCGAAGGTGCCGACGGCGTCTTTGGCGCCCGGGGGCGACGGTTTGACAAAGATGTCGCTGCCGATCGTGCCCAGCCAGCCGAAGAACGAGTCGCCGCCAATGGAGTCGGTGTGCGAACCGGCGTCGATCTGGATGCCGACGAACTGATCGGGCTTCAGCGCCGCCAACTGCTCGGTGGTCACCCCCCAGGCGTTCCACCGCTGCGGCGGGGCGGCGATCTGGTAATCGGGAATGCTGAGGGTGTCCAGTTTGGCGATGTTGGCCGCGAACTGATCGCCGCCCACCCCGTCGAACATGACCACGCCGAGCAGGTCTTTCGCCGACCCGTTGTCGACGGTGAAGGCGCCGGCGGTGGTGGCGAACCGGCCACCGGCCGAGTGCCCGGTCAGGATGAACGGTTGCGGCAGCGTGCCCTGCAGTCCGGCCTCGCTGGCGCTGATGTTCAGCGCGGCCCGGTCCCCGACGAACATCTGGGCGGCCGCTTCACCGGTGTAGGCGTCGTCGAACCAGAAGATCGACGGTGCCACCACGATGCTGTTGGTCTCCTGGGCCATCCGGATGGCCAGGTCGGCGTACCACTCCTTGAAGCCGAGGAAGCCGTGCTGCAGCCAGATGATCCCGTTGGGCGCCACCGTGCCGTCAGCCTGGGTGGGGAAGTACCAGTCGGCGGGGGCGTCATATCCGGAGCCCGACGGGATGGTCAGCGTGGCGGTGCCGGTGCGGACTCCGGTGACGCCGTTGGCCAGCGGCCCGTTGGTCGGGGTGATGAGACCGTCAACGCCGTTGTCGGTGCTGGTCGGGACGTTGGGCGGAATGTCGATGCCGAACAGCGCGGCGACTTCGGAGATGACCTTGGTGAGCCCGGAGATCTGGTTGGCCAGCGGCGCGGGCAGGCCGACGGCGGCAGTCGGGCCCATCAGGATCGGGGTGTTGGCGCCGGCGTAGAAGCCGTACTGGGCGTCCTGCGGGGTCAGACCGGCGTACATGTCGTTGAGCCAGCCGGTGCCCAGGGTGTAGGTGGCCGCGGTGTTGCCGGCCGGCACGAACTTCGTCACCAGTTGCAGGACCAGGTCGATGAACGGGTTGACGCCCAACATCGAGTCGACGTGCGAGCCGCCGTTGAGCACTGCCCCGACGAACTGGCCGGTGCGGGCGTTGACCAGAGCGTTGGTGGTGGCGCCGAAGGCGTTCCAGCTCTGGGCGGGCGCGGCGATCTGATAAACCGGGGTGGCCGAGCCGTCCAGAATGGCGATCTGGTCGGCGAACTCCCCGTTGCCGGCGCCATTGGAGACCCCGTCGTACATCACGACACCGACCAAATCGGCGTCCTTGTTCCCGCCGGCGATGTAGTCGGCGGCGGTCGCGGTGGCAAACCCGCCGCCAGCGGAATGCCCGGCCAGGGCGAACTTGCCCTCGGCGATTTCAGACAGGTCGCCTTTGTAGCCGGCGGCCACAGCGCTTTCGACCAGCTTGGGCCGGCCGTCGGCCAGCAGGATCTGCGCGGCGGCCTGCTGGGAGGTGTCGCACACCAGGCACCCACCGGAGAAGGTGAACGGGATCGACGACAGGGTGGGGGCGACCACGATGCTGTTGGTTCGCTGCGCCAGGTCCTTGGCGAGCGCGGAGTAGAAGGTGTTGCTGGCCCCGAAGCCATGCTGCAGCCAGATCACCCCCTGCGCGTCCACCGAACCGTCGACCTGGGTCGGGAAGTACCAGTCGGCGGCCACGTTCTGGCCGATGAAGGCGCCGGGCATCTCCAACTGGGAGTGGCCGACCTGAACCCCGGTGACGCCGTTGGTCGGCTGGCCGGGCAGCTTGGGCTGCGGGTTCGGACCGGCGGCGGCGGCGAACGGGGTGCCGATCACCGCGGCGGGTTCGGCGCTGGCGCGCTGACCGGTGAAGGCCGCCAGCGCCGGGGCGGCGACGACCGCTCCGCCGGGCGGCTGCCAGCCGAAGCTGGCCAGGACGGCGTCGATCGCGGCGGCGGCCGGGGCCGGCGAGGGTTCCGGTGCCGCATAGGCCGCCGGCGCGGCGGGGACGCTGGCCACCAGGGTCACCGCGGGGGTGGTCACGGCCACCGCGGGTTCGGCGGGGGCCGGCTCGGGGGCGACGACGTCGACGGCAGCCGCCGGGGCTGCCTCCGGTGCCGGAACGCTGGGCAGCGCGGCAAGCGGTTCAGTTTCGACCGCGGGGGCAGGGGCGGGGGTCGCTGCGGCGGGGCGAACCTCAGCCGGGGTGGAGTCGGAGAGGTCCACGCCCTCGTCGACCAGATCGGTCAGATCGGCACTCCGGGTGCCGCGCACCGCGGGGGTTTGCACCTCCGGCGCATCATCGGTGGCCGCGGCGGGGGCGGGATCGGTGTCGGCGACCCGGGACGGGATTCCGCGACGGGGTGCGGTGTTGCGGGTGGGCTCAGCTTTCGCTGAGGTTGCATTGGCGTTGTCGGCGGGAGCACCGTCGCCGGTATCGGCAGCGGCAACCGCCGACCCCGAGATCAGTGCTGAACCCAATCCGACCAGAACAGCGCTGGTGCCCAGCACGATCCGACGATCACCCATTTGCCCGAAGCCTCCATTTTTAGACGGTCGGCCTACGGTACCGCGACGCCCCGACTCTCAGGGAAAATTTAGCCGATTCTTCCCGGCTCGTCACGGATTGGTCAGGTTAGTCGCCGTAGTCGGGCATGCCTGCCGCGTAGGAGCTGGCCGTCTGGGCCTCGGTGCGGGCGAGGTCCTCTCGGATGGCTTCCTGGGCCGCCGGCGGGAGGGTGTGCAGGATCTCGCGCACCCGAGCTTGTCGGCGCAGCACGCCCTGACGCACCGGCATACCGGGGGTGACGGTGATCTGCGGCGGCACGCCTTCGATCTCTTCCACGCCGCCGTCGCTCTGCCCGGCGGCCATGGCGGCGGCCTCAGCCGCGGCGGTGGCCTGGTCCTTCTCCTCGGACATGCCGATCGGGCCGATGCGCCGACCGTTGAGGAACTGCTTGACGGCCGGTTCCTCACTGGTCAGCAGTACCTCGCGGGGGCCGAACATGACCAGGTGCTTGCGGTAGAGCATGCCGATGTTGTCCGGCACCGTGCGCACGATGTTGATGTTGTGCGTCACGATCAGGATGGTGGCGTCGATCTGGGCGTTGATGTCGATGAGCAACTGGCTCAGGTAGGCGGTGCGCACCGGGTCCAGACCGGAGTCCGGCTCGTCGACGAGGATGATCTGCGGGTCGAGCACCAGGGCCCGGGCCAGCCCGGCGCGCTTACGCATACCGCCGGAGATCTCACCGGGGAACTTGTGCCCGTCGTTGGGCATACCCACGATGTCGAGCTTCTCCATGACGATCTTGTTGATCTCGGACTCGGACTTCTTGGTGTGCTCGCGCAGCGGGAAAGCGGTGTTGTCGTAGAGGTTCATCGAGCCGAACAGCGCACCGTCCTGGAACAGCACGCCGAACAGGGTGCGGATCTCGTAGAGCTCTTTGGCCGAGCACTGGATGATGTCGGTGCCGTCGATGATGATCTTGCCGCGCTCCGGGCGCAGCAGGCCGATCAGCGACTTCAGGAACACCGACTTGCCGGTACCCGACGGGCCCAGGATGACGCTGAGCTCACCGGCGGGGATAGACATGGTGACGTCTTCCCAGATTTTCGAGGAACCGAACGACTTGGAGAGGTTCTCGACGTCGATTTGAACGCCCATGCCAAATTCCTTCCCGGCGCACGCCGCAACACCTGTGGTTGCCGTCACTGTATCGCACGGTGTCGGGCCTGCATCACGTTTGTGGCGCAACGGCAAATCCCCCGCGAACCGGTGGGTCCACGGGGGATTTGCTACGGAAACAGCGGGTTCGTCTACTTGACGGTGACCTTCGCGCCGGCGGCCTCGAGCTTGGCCTTGGCCTCCTCGGCGGCTTCCTTCTTGACCTTCTCCAGCAACGGCTTGGGGGCGCCGTCGACCAGGTCCTTGGCCTCCTTGAGACCCAGGCCGGAGACGATCTCGCGCACGACCTTGATGACGCCGATCTTCTTCTCGCCGGCGTCCTCGAGGATGACGTCGAACTCGTCCTGCTCCTCGGCGGCCTCGGCCGGGGCAGCCGCACCTGCGACAGCGGCAACGGCGACCGGGGCCGCGGCGGTGACCTCGAAGACCTCTTCGAACTTCTTCACGAACTCGGACAGTTCGAGGAGGGTCATCTCCTTGAACGCGTCGAGCAATTCGTCAGTGGACATCTTTGCCATGGTTGTGGCCCTTTCTTGTGTTCGGTGGATGGTTTAGGCGGCGGTTTCGCCGGACTTCTTGTCCTGCAGCGCGGCGGCCAGGCGGGCCATCTGCGATGCGGGAGCGTTGAACAGCCCGGCCGCCTTGGCCAGGTTGCCCTTCATCGCGCCAGCCAGCTTGGCCAGCAGCACCTCGCGCGACTCCAGGTCGGCGATTTGGTTGACCTCGTCGACGGACAGCGGGTGGCCGTCCATGTAGCCGCCCTTGATGACGAGCGCCTTGTGGTCCTTGGCGAACTTCTTGATCGCCTTGGCCGCGTCGACGGCCTCTCCGGTGACGAACGCGATCGCGGTCGGTCCGGCGAACAGTTCGTCGAGACCTTCGATGCCGGCCTCCGCCGCCGCACGCTTGACCAGCGTGTTCTTGGCGACGGTGTACGTGGCGGTGCCGCTCAGGGAGCGACGCAGTTCGGCCAGGTTGGCCACGGTCAGACCGCGGTACTCGGTGACCAGAGTGGCCGTCGAGGACTTGAACTGTTCGGTGATCTCGGCGACCGCGGTGGCCTTCTCAGGCTTGGCCATGCATGCCTCCTCGGTGTTGTCGGTGCACCACCGGAAGACGCAAAACGCCCCGACGCAGACGGTCGGGGCGCGGATACACCTCGTCCTCCTGCGTGGGCCGCCGGGGGTGAACCCGGACCTTCAACCATTGCTGGTGACCGACGGTCTTCGGTGGAACCGGGTCAGGTTACCGCGCGCTCTTACAGTGAGCCAAATTGCGGCACACCCTCGCCAGTCCCGACCCCCGCGAGCAGACGCAAAGGACTCCGAAGTCTCGGCGTGTCGGGGACGTTCACGTCTGCTCGCGCAGATCGGGGGACACCAGCGCAGCGGCGCCGATCAGACCGGCGTCACCGCCCAGGGCAGCGGGCACCACCTGAACGGCCCGGGTGAAGTCCAATGCCGCGTAGTCGCCGAGGGCCTCGCGCAGTGGGTCGAAGAGCACCGGGCCGGCATTCGCCACTCCCCCGCCGATGACCACCAGATCGAGGTCGCAGAGGGCGGCGACGGAGGCGATCATCGCCGCGACGGCCCGCGCCCCGCGACCGAAGGCCCGCACCGCGACAGCGTCTCCGGCCGAGGCGGCGGCGGCTAGCTCTTTGGCGTCGGCACCCGCCCAACCCTGCCCCCGGGCCCAGGACACCAGGTTCGGTCCGCTGGCGATGGCCTCGACGCAGCCCCGGGCTCCGCACCTGCACGGCGGCCCGTCGACGTCGACGATCATGTGCCCGACGTGACCGG
>CAYXBN010000047.1:0-22720 GCA_964463215.1 uncultured Mycobacterium sp.
TCGACCGGATGCTGTTCGCCGAGGCGCTGGAAACCCAGAAGTGCTTCGACGAGGGTGTGATCGAGACGACGGCGGATGCCAACATCGGCTCGATCATGGGAATCGGCTTCCCACCGTGGACCGGCGGCGCCGCGCAGTTCGTCACCGGCTACCCGGGTGGCAAGGAAGCGTTCGTGGCGCGGGCCAAGGAACTGGCCGCCAAGTACGGCGACCGGTTCACCCCACCGGCCTCACTGCTCTGAGGTTGCGCTGACGCTGCTGGTCTGAGAGCGCTCCCCCAAGTCCGCGTTCGGATTTGGGGGAGCGCTCTTTTGCGGGGTCTGCCCCGGGTTCAGCCTGGGATCAGCCAGACAAAGAACCGAGGTCTGCTGAGAGCCAGTGCTGCGGCTGCATCGTGATGACCACCTGGTCGCCGTAGGACTCCGCGTACGCCAGGTAGGCATCCACCGTGTCGGCGCGCACATAGCGCGACGCCATCTCCCGGTGCTGGGCACGGGTCGCCGCAGCGATATCGGCGACGGCCCCCGACACGCTGACGTAGCGGATCGACGGTTCGCTGCGCTCGACCATCAACGTAAAGCGTCCGGCCGCCTCGATCAGGCGGTGCTTACGGGAGGCGAGGCCGGTCAACACCCAGGGTGATCCGCCCGGGGTGTACTTGAACCACATCGGGACAGTCAGCGGCGCCCGGTCGGTCCCGGCGTTGACTGACAATGCCGCAACACGGGGTTCGGCGAGAAACGCTTCTCGTTCTTCTGGGGACAGTGCCATCGTTTCACCGTACGGGCATACAGTCAGGTCCATGCGCTTCGGACTTTTCATCCCGCAAGGCTGGCGTCTCGATCTCGTCGGAATCCCGGTGGACCGGCATTGGGAGGTGATGCGCGGCCTCGCCCAGCAGGCCGACGGCGGGCATTGGGACTCGCTGTGGGTCTATGACCACTTCCACACTGTCCCGATGCCCACCGATGAGGCGACCCATGAAGCGTGGACGTTGATGGCGGCCCTGGCCGCGACGACATCGCGCATCAAACTCGGCCAGATGTGCACCGCGATGAGCTACCGCAACCCCGCCTACCTGGCCAAGGTGGCGGCCACCACCGACGTCATCTCCGGCGGCCGGGTGCAGATGGGAATCGGCGGGGGCTGGTACGAACACGAATGGCGGGCCTATGGATATGGCTTCCCGTCGGCAGGTGTTCGGTTGGCCCGACTGGACGAGGGCGTCCAGATCATGCGCGACTCCTGGCGTGACGGCCGGGTGACTTTCGACGGCAAGCACTATCAGGTCAGCGACGCGATCGTCGCTCCGAAACCGTTGCAAACCAGCGGCATTCCGCTGTGGATCGCCGGCGGCGGCGAAAAGGTGACCCTTCGGATCGCCGCCAGGTACGCGCAGTACACCAACTACAGCGCCGAACCCGAGGAATTCGCCCACAAGTCGGAGATCCTCGCCGGCCACTGCCTCGACGTTGGCACTGACTTCGACTCGATCGTTCGATCGGCCAACGTCAATGCCATTATTGGGTCCGACGACGCCGACGTTGCCGACCGCTGCCGCCGGGTGCGCGACCGCATCGCCGGGGTCTGCGGCGACGCCGCCGCCGACGCGATGAACGCGATGAACTCCGCGCCCGGCAACGCAACCGGGACCCCCGAGCAGGTCGTCGGAACCCTCTCGGCCTTGCGGGATCTGGGCTGCGACTACGTCATCTGCTATTTCCCGGAGGCGGCCTACGACCGATCCGGTATCGAACTCTTCGAACGTGAGGTCATCCCCGCTTTACGGACGTGAGTCGACCGACCGGTGCCGGTTGCCCGCCTGGCGGTGGGACGCAGAAGGCCCGCCAGTGCTGTGACGGGCCATCCGCGGTGTGGTGGGGTTTTGGCTCAGGGGTGTGCAATCGTCGAGTCAAGATCGCCCGAGAGGTGCGCGGCGCTGTAGCCGTCGTGAGCTTGCTCCATGCCCGCGGCCCACGGGATGTAGTTCGGTGCGTGGTGTGCGTAAGTGGTCGGTGTGGCCCTGAACGAGTAGCTGCCCGAGTTGTCGGCGCTGATCACCGTCGAGTTGTCGACGACGCCGGTCTCGGCGTGGGCGGTGCCGGCCATGCCGAGGGCGGCGGCGCCGATGATTCCGGCGGACAGGACGGGCAGGGCCAGGAAGTGCGCGAAGCGGGTGGTGGTCATGGTGTTCCTTTTCGTGTCGGGGTGGGTGTTCTGTTGTCCTTGCACCTTTCATTTCAGTCCGACAGCACCATCACGTCCAACGAATGATTTTGATGATTACGATCTATTTTGGAGATAACATGTGCGGGTGGAAATCCGTCAGCTCGAATACTTCATTGCAGTCGCAACCGAGATGAACTTCACCCGGGCCGCCCAACAGGTTCACGTGGTGCAATCCGCCCTATCCGCGGCGGTGAGCAAACTGGAGAAGGAACTCGGGGTCGACCTGTTCGACCGATCACGGCAGAAGATCAGAATCACGCCGGCGGGTGAGCTCTTTCGAGACCATGCTCGCCAAGTGATCCACGCAGCCCGTTTGGCCAAGGACTCAGTCAGCGACTACGGCGGTCAGCTGTCCGGAACCATCGATTTCGGATTCCTCGTGTCATCTGGCCAATTGGACCTACCGAAGGTGTTGGGGGAGTTTCGCCGCGACCATCCCCTCGTCCGAATCAGACTGCAGCAGCGGCAAAGTCATGTCGGACTGGCGGCGTACCTGTCCGCCATCGCCGACGGGGCGATCGACCTGGCTCTGGTGTCCGCCCCGGACTTCTTCCCGCCCCGGATTGACATGCGGATCCTCTCCGAGGAGCCACTGCTGTTCGTCTGTCGCCCTGACCATCATCTGGCCGAGCGCACATACATCGACATCACCGAAACCGCCGACGAGGACCTGATCGGCTGGCCTCCTGAGTTCGGGCTTCGTCGACTCGTCGAGGACGCCTTCGCCGCAGAGGGCCTGATTCCGCGCATACTGTACGAACTCGGGGCGGACTTCTCGACTGCGGCCGAACTCATCCGACACGGGCTCGGCAGCATGTTCATGCCGGCCAGCGAGGCGAATCGCTTTCCCGATCTACCCGCGGTTCCCGTGCGCCCCGCCCCGATGTGGCCGATCTACCTGGCGCAGGCGAAGCACGCCCGACGACCGGCCAGTGCCCAACTCGCCGAACGCATTCTGGCATCAAGCAACATGCCAACCCCACTCTCGCCGAGGCCCGAATCTAGATCGCGGGGCCCAGCAGGTCGTCGGCGTCGGTGATGATGTAGCCGTAGCCCTGCTCGGCGAGAAAGCGCTGGCGGTGTGCGGCGTAGTCGGAGTCCAAGCTGTCGCGGGCCACCACCGAGTAGAACACCGCCCCGCCGCCGTCATGCTTGGGTCGCAGTAGGCGGCCCAACCGCTGGGCCTCCTCCTGACGGGAGCCGAAGGTGCCCGAAACCTGCACCGCCACCGAGGCTTCCGGTAGGTCGATGGAGAAATTCGCCACCTTGGAGACCACCAGCGTGGTGACCTCACCGCGCCGGAACGCGTCGAACAGCGCCTCCCGTTCGGCGTTCTTGGTGGACCCCTGGATCACCGGGGCGCTCAGTTCGGTTCCGAGTTCGTCCAGTTGGTCGAGGTAGGCGCCGATCACCAGGGTCTGCTCGCCGGGGTGTTTCGCCAGGATCGACTTGACCACCGCGACCTTCGAATGTGCCGTCGAGCAAAGCCGATAGCGCTCCTCGGGTTCGGCGACGGCGTACTGCATCCGCTCGTTGTCGGTCATCGTCACCCGCACCTCGACGCATTCCGCCGGGGCGATCCAACCCTGGGCCTCGATGTCCTTCCACGGCGCGTCGTACCGCTTCGGGCCGATCAGACTGAACACATCACCCTCGCGGCCGTCCTCGCGGATCAGCGTCGCCGTCAGACCCAGCCGGCGACGGGACTGCAGATCGGCGGTCATCCGGAAGACCGGTGCGGGCAACAGATGTACCTCGTCGTAGATGATCAAGCCCCAGTCACGGCTGTCGAACAGTTCGAGATGCCGGTACTCGCCTTTGGTGCGGCGGGTGATCACCTGATAGGTGGCGATGGTCACCGGGCGGATCTCCTTGCGCTCGCCGGAGTACTCGCCGATCTCGTCCTCGGTCAGCGAAGTCCGCGCGACGAGTTCACGCTTCCACTGCCGTCCCGCGACGGTGTTGGTGACCAGGATCAACGTGGTAGCACTGGCCTTGGCCATGGCGGCAGCGCCGACGATGGTCTTCCCGGCGCCGCACGGCAGCACCACCACCCCGGACCCGCCCGCCCAGAACGAATCCGCCGCCATCTGCTGGTAGTCCCGCAGTTGCCAACCGTCCTGGGCCAGGCTGATCGGATGCGCCTCACCGTCGACGTAGCCTGCCAGATCCTCAGCAGGCCAACCGATTTTGAGCAGCATCTGCTTGACCCGGCCGCGCTCGCTGGGATGGACGATGACCGTGTCGTCGTCAAGGCGCGCGCCCAGCATCGGGGTGATCTTCTTGTTGCGCAACACCTCCTCGAGCACCGCGCGGTCCAGACTGACCAGGGTCAGGCCATGGGCGGGATGCTTGACAAGTTGCAGCCGGCCGTAGCGGGCCATGGTGTCGACGATGTCGACCAGGAGCGGCTGGGGCACCGCGTACCGAGAGAACGTGACCAGCGCGTCGACCACCTGCTCGGCGTCATGCCCGGCGGCCCGGGCGTTCCACAGCGCCAGCGGGGTGATCCGGTAGGTGTGCACGTGCTCAGGGGCCCGTTCAAGTTCGGCGAATGGGGCAATCGCGGCCCGGGCGGCATTGGCCTGGTCGTGGTCGACCTCCAGCAGAACCGTCTTGTCGCTCTGGACGATCAGCGGGCCATCAGTCATGGCGCCATTATCCAGACTCCGCCGACACGACCGAGGTGACGCGATGCACCGCGAACTCCCGCGGCCGGCCTTGGGCGGAGTCCCACGCGGTGAGCTGCCCACCCCGGACGGCCAGCGGCCGGACCACCCGCTGGGTGGCCACTCCGGCGGCGTCGACGTACCCGATCAGCACGTCGGTGCCGTGCACAGCAGCCTGCTGCAACAGCGCGATCGCCACCGCCGGGTCCACCCGCATCCCGGCCAGTGGGGCCGAGCCCACCCGCCGCAGCACCGACACCACGGTGGCCAGGCTCTCCGCGCTCGGCCGCGACAGCGCCCGCAGCGGCCGCCGCACCGGGTTCGACGGTACCCGCATCCCGCGCCGGCGCAGATCGACGATCGCCCCCGAGGAGTCCTCGGCGGAGGGGGCGAACCCGTCGTGGCGAAGCGCGGCCAGCACGTCGGCGATCGCGGCCTGCGACACCGCGACGGTCGGCGCCAGCAGTCGCACGTCGAGGCGGGCCACCGCCGGGGCGGCCACCGCGTGGGCGAGCAGCACTGGATCGTCGCACCGGATGAACGAGTTGGCCATTCCGACCCGCAATTGGCCGTGCCGGCGTGCCACATCGGTGATCAGATAGCTCAGGCCCTGTGGGACAGGGGTTTTGGAGTGCTTCTCAAAGAAGCGCTCCAGACCTTCTGCCGTACGCCCGGTATCCATCGCGTGGCGGACGGACTGCTCGCTGATCCGGTAGACCATCGCCGCCCCCGCCGACTCCACGGTGGCCACCACCGCCAACTCCTCGGCCAACTCGCGGTGCAGCGGCCCGGGAACCACGACGGTCAGATCAGCCTGAACCAGGAAGTAGTCGATCGGGGCGGGCAGTGTCGCGGCCATCACCGCCATCACCGCCTCCTCGCCGTCGCGCAGCAGAACACGAGCCGGTGTGCTCAGCGCGTTGCGGCCGGTCAGTCCGACCGCATGGGCTTCGTCGAGCAGATGCCCGACCGGAACCGGTTGCAGCCGGGCCGCCCACCGCGGACGCCGCCAGATCAGTGCCCGGGAGGCACTGGTCGCATCCACCCCGGCGCCCTCGGGCAGCTCGTCGAGCATGCCCAGCAGCAGACGCCGGTCCAGGGGAGCGGCGGTGGAATACAGCGAATCCGACAGCGCGGCATAGGGTTTGCCATCCGCGCTGCGATCACCGATCAGTCCGGGCCGGGACGGCAAGCTCAGCCAGGCTGAGGCGAGTTGAAGCCATCGGGACGCGGCTGACGATTCCAGGAAACGGTCGGCGGCCACCGTCGGCGCCCAGTAGGTCGTCCCGTCGCCGGCCGCCGGATCCGGCACGCCACTGGCAATCAAGCCTGCCGCGGCCGCCAACTCCAAGATCAACCCGAGCCGCTGCTCGTCGATCCCGGAGTTCTTGCTCAGCCGCTTTGCTTCCCGTACGCCCAGTCCGCCACTGCGTAACTCCGCAACCGGCGCCTCCGACAGCCACCCCAGAACGACCTCGACTTCACGTATCAATTCCAGTACCGCGCCGGCCGCGGAGGCGTCGACATCGCGCACAGCGGCGGTGGTCAACACCGGATCCGGCGGCGTCAGCCCGGCGGGACCGGGCTCCTCGCCGCGCAGCACCTGACCCACGTCGCGGGGCAGCACGACGGTGTCGATGTCCAACTGCCGCAACAACCCGGCCCCGAGCAGGCGCTGCACCGGCCGGTCGGGAGGTGTGTCAGGGGCGGCGTCGCGGGTGCGCCCGATCGGCGACCCGACCGCGAGTCGGGCCAGCACCTCGTGGGCGGCGTCGTCGAGATCGGCCAGCGCGCGGCGCAGATCGGCGGCCGAGCGGGCACCGTCCTCGCCGACGGCCTGCCCCGGGTACCAGGGCAGCGCCGCGGCGGCGTCCGGCGACACCCGGATCTCGGCGTCGCCCCACACCAGCGCCCGCTCACGCAGGTCATCCAGGGCGCGCCCGACCCCTTCCGCCGGCACCCGCTCTCCGAGCAGCTCGGTCAGCACCAGCACGGGCACCGCTTCGCGGTCGGCGCCCAACATCAGCAAGCCGTCCAGCACCGCCAACCGGAGAAAGTCCAGTTCTTCGGCGGCGGCCTTGATCGATTGCCGGGACACCGCGCGGGCCGCCAGTGCGGCGATACTTCCGGGCGCGGGCTGGGCCAGGTCGGGCCGTAACTCCAGCAGCCGGATCAGCCGCTGGTCGGGCAGGCCGGACAGCCAGGAACCCAACGGCACGCTCCGGGTTGCTGGCGGCTCGTTCATCGCTGACCAGGGTAATTCAGTCGGCATGCGGGCGAGTTCGTCGCACAAGTGTCACAATGATGCGGTGGCACAGAAGACGCACAAGACCCGCTACATCGACAACGGCTGGCCGACCCGGGATCCCGACGACCATCCGGTCAGCGAATTGGCCTCCGACCGGGTGGGCTCGCTGTCGCCGTTCGGCGACCTGACGTTCCCCGTTCCCGCCTCGACCCTGCCGTACCTGCACCCGGTCACCACCGTCAACAAATAGCGGTGAGCACCGGGCGGCAGCGGTTGTCGCATCTTGACGATCGGGGTGCCGCCCGGATGGTGGAGGTGGGCACCAAAGCCCCGTCCGCCCGCCGAGCGACCGCGGCCGGCCGGGTGCACACCACTGCCGATGTGGTCCAGTTGGTCACCTCCGGCGGTCTGCCCAAAGGCGATGTTCTGGCGACGGCCCGGATCGCCGGGATCCTGGCCGCAAAACGCACCAGTGAGCTGATTCCGCTGTGTCATCAGATTTCCCTCACCGGCGTCGACGTCGACTTCGAAACCGACTCCGGCGCAATTGAAATCATCGCCACCGCCCGCACGACAGACCGCACCGGCGTCGAAATGGAGGCACTGACTGCGGTGTCGGTGGCAGCGTTGACGGTCTACGACATGATCAAGGCGGTTGACCCGGCAGCTCGCATCGACGACATCCGTCTGGTCGGCAAAGAGGGCGGCAAGACCGGGACCTGGACCCGGTCACCGTGACGCGGTCAGCCCGGGTGGTGATCGCCTCGACCCGTGCCGCGGCGGGAACCTACCCGGATCGCTGTGGCCCCATCATCTGCGACTGGCTGACCGGTCGGGGCTTCGCGGTGCCGGCGGCTGCGGTGGTCGCCGACGGCGACCCGATGGCGCAGGCTCTGCGCGACGCGGTAGCCGCCCGGGTCAGCGTCGTCATCACCTCCGGCGGGACCGGGATCTCACCGACCGACACCACGCCTGAGGCCACTGCCGCGGTGCTGGATTACCAGATCCCGGGCCTGGCCGATGCCATCCGCAGGTCGGGACTACCGAAGGTGCCCACGGCGGTGTTGTCCCGTGGTGTCTGCGGGGTGGCCGCGCGCACCCTGGTGGTCAACCTGCCCGGCTCCACCGGCGGGGTGCGTGACGGACTCGACGTGCTCGACGAGGTCCTCGAGCACGCGTTGGACCAGTTGGCGGGAGGGGATCACCAATGACCCGGATCGTGCGCGCTGCGGTCACCGAAGAGGCGCTGCTGCTGGCCGAACACGAAGATCTGGTCGCCCAGGCCGCCGCCGGGGCGGTGGTCGGATTCGCCGGGGTGGTGCGCGACCACGACGGCGGCCGGGAGGTGGTGCGTCTGGACTACTCGGCGCACCCGCAGGCCGAACAAGTTCTCTTCGAGGTGCTCGCCGCGGTGGCCGCCGAGGCGCCCGGCGTGCGCGCTGTCGCGGCCAGCCACCGCGTCGGGGCGTTGGGTGTCGGCGACGCTGCGTTGGTGGCGGCAGTCTCGGCTGAGCATCGGGAGGCGGCCTTCATCACCTGCGCCCGGTTGGTCGACGCGGTCAAAGCACGGCTGCCGGTCTGGAAGCACCAGTTCTTCGCCGACGGCACCGACGAATGGGTGAACTCGGCCTGAAACCCCGATTCCCCTCACCGCGAGCAGACGTAAACCGCTCGGTGATCGCGGCGTGTCGGGGTCGTTTCTGTCTGCTCGCGGTAAGGGGGGACGGTCGAGCGGTTATCCGGCCGGTGTCGGCGGGATGGGAGCGGGGGCCGCACCGTCCACCGGGATCTGACCGGTGAAGGACCGCTGGGCCAGGGCCAACAGCAGGTCCTCGCGGTCGATCTGCTTGTTCTGCAGCGCCCGCCACACCTCCTTGAGATAGGAGACGTTCGGGTTGCTCGGTCCCACCGGTTCGGTGCTGGTGCCCGGCGGCGGGTTGTCCGGGCTGGGCAGGTGCGGAACGCCCGCGGCCTGCACGGCTCCGCCGTCGAGGATGGTCGGGGTGACGGTCAGGTTCGGGGTGGCAGCCGTGCCGCCGATCTCGATGATCGCCGGGTCCGGGGCGGGCAAGCCCGGCGCGGCAGGCAGTACCGGAACGGGCGCGGCGGGCAGGCCCGGCGCCGAAATCGGGGCGGGCGCCGGCGCCTGAGCGGGAACCGGTGTTGCAGGCATCGGCGCCAACGGGGCGTCGGGGGCGGGGGCCGCCACGACCTCGACCGGCGCGGCAACCTCCTCAGGCAGCAGAGGCAGTCCCGGTATCGGGTTGTCCAGCGGAACGGCCGGTGCGTCGGCGGGTGTCTCAGCCGGAGAGGAAAGGCTCTCGGCTGTGACCGTCGACACCTCCCGCGGGGTGGGCCCGGACAGGCCACGGCCGCAGACCGGCCAGGCACCCTTGCCCTGTCCGGCGAGCACCTTCTCGGCGACCGCGATCTGTTCCTCGCGGGTGGCCTGATACGCCACCGGGGCGTACTCACCACCACCGAAGCTCGACCACGTCGAGGGGGCGAACTGCAGACCGCCGTGATAGCCGTTGCCGGTGTTGATCGCCCAGTTACCGCTGGACTCGCAGGCCGCGACGATGTCCCACTCGGCGTCGGTGGCCGCGACGGACTGGGCGGCCAAGCCGACGCTGCCACCGCCGACCACGGCGCCGGTGACGGCGATCTTGGCCATGGTGAAGCTGGAAGTGGTGGGCTTGCGGTGCCGTCCGCCCATGGTCGTCCTCTCCGAAAAACGCGCCTGCGGGATGGCTCCTGTTCTCCTCCGCTCCGATGACGGAGCGCAGCGCGGGGAGCGGAGAGGGCCCTGCCGGCGGGGGCGGGCCAACGAAAACGGTAACGGGTCTCCAGCAAAGCGGCACATTTTCGCCGCCGCCGTGTTGCCGCAGCCGGGCGCCGGGGGAACCCTCCCAAGCCGTCGCGTTACTGCTGGTCGGATATTTGAGACGATCGGTCCGCAACCACCCGCCACGGGGTGAAACTGTGACTCAGATCACGACTAGCCACCCGCGAACGGGGGCAGAACATCCACCGTCTGGTGGGCGTTCAGCACGGTTGACCGATCCCGAACGGCCACGCCGTCGCACAGATAGGAGCACTTCTGCAGCACCCGTGCCAGGTGGTCGCTTCGGCCGGATAGTTCGCGGATGGCGTCGTCGACGGTCGCCCCCGGCCTGAGGGTCAGCGCGCTGCTCTCCGCACCGGCGGCGGCACTCGCGGCAGCAAAGAAACGGACGGTGATGGGCACGGTGGTGGTGGGTGCGGGGGTGGGTTCAGTCATCGCTCAGCCGCCGATGGCGCTCATCGGGCGCTGCGGCTGGATGAAGCCCGGGTCATTGATTCCATGGCCGGCGGCCTTGCCCCACATGGCCGCACGCCAAGCCAATTCGAGTTCGGCGTCGTCGGCACCCGCCCGCATCAGGCCCCGCAGGTCGGACTCCGCGGTGGCGAACAGGCAGTTGCGGACCTGTCCGTCGGCGGTCAACCGGGTGCGGTCACAGGCCGAGCAGAACGGATCCGACACCGAGGCGATGATCCCCACCGTGGCGGGGCCGCCGTTGACCCGCCACAGCCGGGCCGGCGCCGACCCGCGCGGCGCCGGGTCGGGCTGCAGGGCGAACTCCGTACCCAGCGCGGCCAGGATCGATTCGGCGTGGACGGTGGACTCCCGGCGCCACTGATGGTCGGCGTCGAGTGGCATCTGCTCGATGATCCGCAGCTGATAGCCGCCCGTCAGGCAGAACCGCAGCAGTTCGACAGCGTCGTCGAGGCCGGAGACCGGGTCGAGGACAGCGTTGACCTTAACCGGGCCGAGTCCGGCGGCCGCCGCGGCGGCCAAACCGTCCAGCACGGCGCCGAGTCGGTCCCGGCGGGTGATCGCCGCGAAGTGCGCACGATCCACACTGTCCAACGACACGTTGACCCGGTCCACACCGGCCGCCGCCAGCCTGGCCGCCCGCTCGGCCAGGCCGACCCCGTTGGTGGTCAGCGCGATCTCCGGGCGGGGCCGTAGCGCCGCCGTGGCGGCCACCACCTCCTCGAGGCGGCGGTACAGCAGCGGCTCCCCGCCGGTGAACCGGACGCTGGAAATGCCCAGTCGGGTGACGGCCAGTCGCAGCAGTCGGGTCAACTCGGTGACACTGAGCAGATCGTCGGCGGGCAGCCAGTTCAGTCCCTCGGCGGGCATGCAGTACGTGCAGCGCAGGTTGCACCGGTCGGTCAGGGAGACCCGCAGGTCGGTTGCGACGCGCCCGAAGGTGTCGACCAGCGGGCCCTGCCGGGGCATCAACGCCGCCGCCGCGCCGGTGTCGCGTCGTACGACCGGCAGGCCGAGCGCGGTCGGGGTCATCCCCGCATCCCGGTCGGTGCGTGGGTCCAATCGTTGGCCTCATCGACCGGGACGATCTCCTTGCCCAACGGCATGAGCGAGACCGGGATCAGTTTGAGGTTGGCCAGGGCCAGCGGAATCCCGACGATCGTGATGGCCATCGCGATCGCGGTCAGCACATGTCCGATCGCCAGCCACAGTCCGCACAGCAGCACCCAGATGACGTTGCCGATCAAGGCGCCCGGGCGGGGACCCGGTTTCGCGACGATGGTGCGACCGAAGGGCCACAACGCAAACAGCGCAATGCGCGCCGAGGCGAACCCGAACGGGATGGTGATGATGAGCAGGAAACACACCAGCGCGGCCAGGAGGTAACCGAGGGCCAGCCACAGGCCGCCGAAGACCAACCAGATGATGTTCAGGACTACGCGCATCACTCCTCCAGCGGTCAGGTCAGCCTACCTAACCACCTGCACCAGCACTGTCGCCCTGCCCGGTGAGGTGGCGGTTGAGTAGGATCGCGGACGCGCCCTACTCGACGACAAGCAGGTGAGATCCAGTGCCGACCGGCAAGGTGAAGTGGTATGACGCCGACAAAGGTTTCGGTTTCCTGTCCCAGGAGGACGGTGAGGACGTCTATGTGCGCGCCTCGGCCCTGCCGGACGGAGTCGAGGGACTCAAGGCCGGCCAACGGGTGGAATTCGGGGTGGCCACCGGCCGCCGCGGCCCGCAGGCGTTGAGCCTGACGCTGCTGGACCCGCCGCCGACGCTGGCCCGCACCCGCCGGGAGACAACCCCGGCCGAGCACAAGCACAGCCCCGACGAGTTGCACGGCATGGTCGAGGACATGATCACGCTGCTGGAGAGCGCGGTCCAACCGGAGCTGCGGCGCGGACGCTACCCCGACCGCAAGGTCGCCCGGCGGGTTTCTGACGTGGTGCGCGCCGTCGCCCGGGAACTCGACGCCTGACGCACCAGCGAACGTCAGCCGCCGGTCAGGACTGCCCGTCCCAATCAAGTCGCAACGACCACTCGGCGTGTGGCAGGTCGAACAACTCCCCGCCCTCGTCCTGCACGAGGGTCATCAACTGCACCACCAGACCGACCACCCGGCCGCGTTGCGGGTCGACAGTGGGAACGGTCACCGCCAACTGGGTGCCTGGCCGGTAGGACGCGGTCGTGGTGTCCCGTTCGTCGGAATAGACCCGCAGCAGGCGCCACGGTCCGCGGCTGATCGTCGACGGCACCGAAAGCTGGACCGGGAATTTCTCGGTGACCGAAAGTTGGCCCTGGGCAGCGCCTTGCACGCAATCGTTGAGGTCGACCACATTGCAGTACAGGTAGGGATCCACCCGCACCGTCACGCCCTTTGAGTAGGCGCTGATCTGAGGCAACCCGCTGCCGTGTCCCCGAGTCAGCAGCCATGCACCAGCACCGGCGCCGGCGGCGGCCAGCACCACCAGTGCCGCGACGATCCAGGCCAGATGTCGTTTCATCGGGTCGCTCCCACCAGGCTGCCCTCCGGTTCGGCCAGTACGGGACGGTTGCCCCCGAACCCGGGAATCAGGGACGCCCCGCGGTAGCTCACCACCGTCTGGGCCAACGCCGGGATCAGCAGGGCGGCAATGGCAGTGAAGCCCACCCACAGGTCGGTATACACCAAGACTCCCATCGCTCCGCCGAGGACCCAGGCCAACTGCAGCAGCGACTCTGAACGTCCGAACGCCGAGGCCCGGGATTCCTCGGGCAGATCGTCCTGCAGGGAGGCGTCCAGCGAGGCCTTGGCGATCGCACTGGATCCGGAGGTGACGAAGGCCGCCAGGGCTGCGATGACGAGGTTGCCGACCACCGCAGCCACCACAGCCGTCGCGGTGACTGCGACGGCGGCGCGGACGACGAGGGTGGCCGGGCGTCCCAGTTTCATCCGGGCGGCGGAGAAGTTGCCGATGAAATTGCCGACACCCGCGGCGGCGCCGATGCTGCCGAGGATTCCGAGTTGAACCCAGCCACTGGCGTCCTGGGCTTTGGCGACGAAGGCTGGGTAGAGGAACAGGAAACCCACCATCATCTTGATGGTGCAGTTGCCCCACAGCGCGGTGATGATGTTGCGGCCCAACGGTTGTCGACGCGGACCGGCGGTGCTGATCACTTCGGTCGGCTGCTGGTCGAGCCAGTCCCACTCCCCGCCGTGGCCGTGGTAGGTCAGGGTGGCGGGAACCTCGCCCTCGGTGACCTCGACCCACCGGGGGATCCGCATGGTCAGCGACGCACCGGCCAGTGTGATGAACACGACGGCGAACAACGCCCCCGGCAGGTCCAGCAGAGTGGAGAACACATACTCCACCCCGGCGGCCAGGCCGCCGCCGATGATGGTTCCCCCGATCAGGCCGAACATCATCAGCCGGGAATTCACCCGGACCAGGTCGATGCTGGGCGGCATCACGCGTGGGGTCACCGCGCTGCGCAGCACCGAAAACGATTTGGACAACACCATCATCCCCAGGGCGCAGGGATAGAGCACCCAGGACGGGAAGCTCCCGGTCGCCGGGTCGTAATTCATGATCAACACCACGGCCAGCACCGTGCGCAGCAGGAACGACATCGCCAGCGCAGCGCGCCGACCTTGCTGGAGGCGGTCCAGCGCCGGTCCGATGAGCGGGGCGATCACCGCGAACGGCGCGATGGTGATGAGCAGGTACAGCGCCACCCGACTCTTGCTCTCACCGGTGGCTGCGGCGAAGAACAGGGTGTTGGCCAAGGCGACCGCCATCGCCGAGTCCACCGCGAAGTTGGCCACCACCGGCCAGGTCAGCGCCGTCAGTCCCGACTTGTCGGCGCCGTCGGCCGTGGCGGCGCGATGCACCATCGAGTACATCCGGGAGCCCATCTCCGCGGCGGCGCGGGTGACCCGCGCCCGTTCGGCCGCACTGCCTTCCGGGTCGGCGCCGCGGTAGGCGCTGCGGCGTTCGCCCAGCGGAGGGAGATAGGGGTTGGCTCGCCCCGAATCAGCGCGGTCATCCGCGCGTCGCCGGTCGCCGGGGCCGTCGCGGCGTCGGCGATCCCGCCCCCCGGCCGGGCCGAACCCGCCGGGCCGGGAATCCGGTTCACCGGGGTAGTTGGCCATGCCGGGATGGGCACCGGGATCGCGGCGGACGGGCCCGGGGTTCCACCCCGAACCCGGGTATCGACGCTGACCGGACACGGCCTCGATTGTCCCACTATGTGCCCGCCAATATGCGCCTCGAAACCCATACGTCCGGCAACGTCGGCCCGTCGGATCCGATCCGGGGTGGTTGCGCCGCGGGCAAGTGAGGCAAGATTGGGGGCGATGGACAGTCCGATCGACACCGCCGATCCGGCAGCCGCGGCCGACCCCGAACCGCGGGCTCCCGATGAGCACGTCGCTGCCCTCCTCAGCGGTGCAGCCGACCTGGCCCGCGGGGCGATCGTCGAGTTCAGCGGTGACACCGTGGGCGCCTACCTGGGCGTGACGATCGAGGACGCCGCGGCGGCCACCCACCGATTCCTGGCGAGCATGCCCGGCTATCAGGGCTGGCAATGGGCGGTGGTGGTGGCCGCGTACCCGGGCGCCGACCATGTCACGGTCAGCGAAGTGGTGCTGGTGCCCGGCCCGACCGCGCTGCTGGCGCCGTCCTGGCTGCCATGGGACCAGCGGGTCAAACCCGGCGACCTCGGCCCCGGGGATCTGCTGGCACCACTGTCCGACGATCCCCGACTGGTTGCGGGCTACCTGGCCACCGGCGACCCTCTGATCGACGACACCGCTCTGCAGATCGGCTTCGGCCGGCGGCGGGTGCTCAGCGCCTTCGGCCGCGACGACGCCGCGCAACGCTGGCACGACGGTGAGCACGGCCCGGACGCGCCGATGGCCCGGGCCACCAAACGGGTGTGCCGGGACTGCGGTTTCATGACGCCACTGGCCGGGGCGCTGGGGGTGCGCTTCGGTGTCTGCTGCAACGAACTGTCCGCCGACGGTCAGGTGGTCGACTTCTTCTACGGCTGCGGAGCCCACTCCGACACCCCCGCCCCGCAGGGATCGGGATCACCGGCCTACGAACCGTATGACGACGGTGTGCTGGAGATGGTCGAGGTGGACCGCCGTGCGCCCGATGTCGACGATGCCGTGGCCAACACCGAATCGGTCCCAGCAGAGGTTGCAACGGCCGAAGACGACACCCCTGTGGTCGACGACGCCCCTGTGGTCGACGCCCCTGTCGACCCCGAAGGCTAGCGGCCCTCGGCGGCGGCCTTGATCCTGGCCAAGCCCTGGTTCATCCCGTCGAGCAGTTCACGCTCGAAGCTGTCGACCCCACCCAGTGCCGCCTTGGTGACCGCGGTGGACAACGCGGTCACGCCGTTCTCGGCATGCCGGGTCTCGATGAGCCGGGTCCCGGTCGCGGTGGGCTCCAATTCGTAGCTCCACACCGACGTATTGATCGGAATCCGAAAGGCGAACTTGCGTTCCGGCACCACCTCGGTGATGACCGACGTCGTCGGCCAGAACAACGGGCCCCGTCGGTTGAGGTTGATGGTGCGGGTGCCGGGCCGAATTGGACCCAGCGCCTTCATGATTCGGCACTGCGGACTCCACTGGGGCATCCGGCTGGGGTCGGAAACCAGTGCCCAGACCTTCGCCACCGGTGCATCGATCTCGATCTCTGCCTTCAGGATCGGCGCAGCCATGAGTTCTCCTCTTTCTAGTGTCGGCTCGGTTCGAGCCCGGTCTGTGCCCCCCGCGCACCACGGCGGGCGGCGGCGCGCTGCCACAGGAACAGCGATAACCCGAACAGGCCCACCCCGAGGCCCGCGATCGTCACCGGCCGCCAACCCTCCAGGCTGGGAACGGTAAACGCCGCCACCGCGGCCAGCGCCCACAACACGGCCCCCGCGCCGATTACCGGCCGCGGATCGAGCAGGGCCGCCGGCAGCGCCGGCGGTTGCCGTTCTGGTCCGGGTTCGGTGGTCATCGCGTTCACGGTATCCGACCACCGGGGCCCCTGATCCTCGGGTGCGTACGGTAACGCTCATGCCCCCCGGCGTGGACGTCATCGACATCACCGACCCCGCAGACAGCCGGGTGGATGACTTCCGCGACCTCAACAGCGTCGACCGCCGCCCGGATCTGCCGAGCGGCAAAGGCCTGGTGATCGCCGAGGGTGTGCTGGTCGTGCAGCGTATGCTGGCCTCCCGGTACCCCCCGCACGCCTGCCTGGGTACCGACCGGCGACTGGGCGAACTGGCCGCCGAGGGTGCCCTCGAGGGCGCCGGGATCCCGTTCTACCGCGCCTCCCCGGAGGTGATGGCCGACGTGGTGGGATTCCACCTCAACCGCGGTGTGCTCGCCGCCGCCCGCCGAGCCCCTGAACTCAGTCTGGCCGAGGCGCTTACCGCGGCTCGGACCATCGCGGTGCTGGAGGGCGTCAACGATCACGAGAACCTCGGTTCGATCTTCCGCAACGCGGCCGGTCTGGGCGTCGATGCCGTCGTCTTCGGTGCTGGATGCGCCGACCCGCTCTACCGGCGGGCGGTACGGGTCTCGATGGGGCATGTCCTGTTGGTGCCCTTTGCTCGGGCCGCCGACTGGCCACGGGACCTCGAGATGCTGCGGGGCAACGGTTTTCGGCTGTTGGCGATGACGCCGGACCCCCGGGCGCAGGTGCTGGCCCAGGCGATGGATGCCCTCGCCGGCGCCCAGGTCGCGGTGCTCGTCGGCGCCGAGGGACCCGGACTGACCGAGGCGGCGATGCGGGCCGCCGATGTCCGGGTCCGGGTTCCGATGTCGCGCGGCACCGACTCCCTCAACGTGGCGACCGCCGCGGCGTTGGCGTTCTACGAGCGCGCCCGCCGCGGCGGCGCCGGTGCCCCGCAGCGATAGCCTGACGCGGTGACCGACGACTCGACGCCGTGGGGGACAGGCCTGACGGTTGCCGCTTTCGTGGCCGCGGTCATCGCCGCGGCGATCGTGGTGCTGAGCCTGGGGATGACGCGGGTGCATCCGGCGGTCGCGGTCGGACTGAATCTGGTGGCCGTCGGCGGCCTGGCACCCACCCTGTGGGACTGGCGGAAACGACCGGTCCGCCGGTGGTTCGTGCTGGGCGCGGCGGTAGGAGTCGCCATCGGCTGGACTGCGACGCTGGCCGTCGCGCTGAGCTGACCGTTCGGCTTAGCGTTCGCCGCTGGTGCGCACCCCGAGCAAGACGTCCTCCCAGGCCGGAATCACCGGCTTGCGGGCGCCCCGCTTGCCGGTGGCCGGCGTCGGAGCGGTTGGCCGTTCGGCCAAGGGTGCGGGCGCAGCGGCCGGCCCGGCCAGGGCGGGCGGCACGGTCGCCGGACTCGGCTCGGACTGCGGCGCAGCAGGCGCGTCGAACTCCAGTTGAGCGACCGGGGCGACCTGGCGCAGCGGTCGCTCGAACTCCGGGTCGATCAGCGCGCTGGCCTCCTCGTCAATCGCGGTGACGGTGCCGCCGTGTGCCCCGGGTGTGAACCGGAAGTGGGCGACGTTCTCCGACAGGCCGACCTGCCAACCCATCCGAACCGTCCAGCGGCCGTCCTCGGCGCGCCAGGCGTCCCACTCGGTGTCCTTGGCGCTCAACCCGCGTTCGGCCAGCACGGCGGTGACGGTGTCCAGCAGCGTCTCCACCGTCGGGCCCTCGCCCAGCACCGGGTGCGCGGCGGTCGCCAACTCGGCGGCCCGCTGACGCTCCAGCAGCACCGGGTGGGCGAACCGCTCCACCTTGGCGACGTCCATCCCCGAACTGGCCGCGACCTCCTGAACGGAGGCGCCGGCCCGGATGCGGGCCTGAATATCCTTGGGACGCAACACGGCTCTGACCTCGCTGTCTCGGGAACCCTGTCCGGGTCGCGCACCATCGCCGCGGACGGCGGCGCGAAGCCGATCGTCGAGCCGGATCAGGAACTTGTCGGCCGGGTTGCCGCCCTCGCAGATGATGTGCTTGCCGTCGACATCGAGTCCGATCAGGGTGAGCTCACGCATGTCGACCTCCTTCGGACCGGACTGTAACCGCGGTCGCGTTGACATAACGATCGCGACACGCCTGTGTTACGGGTGAGGTTAGAGGTGTTCGACCACCCAGTCCACGCACCGGGTCAACGCGCTGACGTCATCAGGTTCGATCGCGGGGAACATCGCCACCCGAAGCTGGTTGCGGCCCAGTTTGCGATACGGCTCGGTGTCGACGATGCCGTTGGCCCGCAGCACCGCGGCCACCGCGGCGGCATCCACCGCGTCGGTGAAGTCGACGGTGCCGACCACCTGCGAGCGCAGGGCCGGGTCGGCCACGAACGGGGTGGCGAATTCGGCGGCCTCGGCCCAGGAGTACAGCCGCGAGGAGGAGTCCGCGGTCCGCTTGACCGCCCAGTCCAGACCGCCGTTGGCCAAGATCCAGTCGAGCTGCTCGGCCATCAGCACCAGGGTGGCGATGGACGGGGTGTTGTAGGTCTGGTTCTTCAGGCTGTTGTCCACCGCGATCGGCAGGGACAGGAACTCCGGCACCCACCGGCCCGACGCGGCGACCGACTCGATGCGGGCCAGCGCGGCGGGGGACAGGACCGCCAGCCACAGTCCGCCGTCGCTGGCGAAGTTCTTCTGCGGGGCAAAGTAGTAGGCGTCGCACTCGGTGATGTCGACCGGCAGGCCGCCCGCGGCGGAGGTGGCGTCGATGAGGATCAGCGCGTCCCCGGACCCCTGCGGCCGGCGGATCGGGACCGCGACGCCGGTCGAGGTCTCGTTGTGGGCCCAGGCGATCGCGTCGACCGACGGGTCAGACTGCGGCGCCGGTGCGCTACCAGCGTCGGCCTCGATGACGATCGGATCACCCACGAACGGGTTGGCCGCTACCGCCGAGGCGAACTTGGAACTGAACTCCCCGTAGGTCAGATGCAGCGACTTCTTGTCGATGAGGCCGAACGCCGCGGCATCCCAGAACGCCGTCGCCCCGCCGTTGCCCAGGATCACCTCGTAGCCGTCGGGGGCGCCGAACAGTTCCCGCACCCCGTCGCGAACCCGGCCGACCAGGTTCTTCACCGGCGCCTGCCGGTGGGAGGTGCCGAACAGGCCGGCGGCGGTGGTGCTCAGCGCCGCCAACTGTTCGGGCCGCACTTTGGATGGGCCACAGCCGAACCGTCCGTCGGCGGGCTTGAGGTCGGCGGGAATGGTGAGCTGGGCAGGATCAGCCATGCCGTAAGCGTAGGGAGCAAGTGGCCCGGGCTGGAAATCGTGCTGGACATCGGGCCGACGGACCAGCCCGAGACGCCCCGCGCAACCAGTCGGGAATCGCCCCCTCGGGGCGTTCGGCAGCCGTGTATCGGGTATAGACAGTATCCGATACCTCCGGTACCGTTTTTGCCATCGGCTGTATCAATCCCACCCCTGTGTAAAACCGAGCGGGAGGCTTGTCATGGCGAGAACCAAGCTGGTCAGACGCTGGCGCCGCAACATGGAGGTGGGTCAGGACACCGCCTACGTCGACATGCTCACCACGCTGTCCGACGGTTCGGTGCGGCGCAACTTCAACCCCTACACCGACATCGACTGGGACGCCCCGGAGTTCGCCGTCAGCCCCGACGACCAACGGTGGATCCTTCCCCAGTCCGATGCCCTCGGAAGGCATCGGTGGTACCAGGCCCAACCGGTGGCCACCCAGATCGCGATCGGGCAGTGGCGGCAGGCCAACGTCGCCAAGGTCGGCCTGCAATTCGAGTCGATCCTGATCCGGGGGCTGATGAACTACTCGTTCTGGGTGCCCAACGGCTCACCGGAATACCGCTACTGCACCCATGAGGCGATCGAAGAGGGCAACCACACCCTGATGTTCCAGGAGATGGTCAACCGCATCGGGGTCGACGTACCCGGAATGCCCCGACTGCTGCGCTGGCTCTCCCCGCTGATCCCACTGGTGGCCGGGCCGCTGCCGATCCCGTTCTTTTTCGGGGTGCTCGCCGGGGAAGAACCCATCGACCACACCCAGAAGGCCGTGCTGCGCGAATGCGGTGAGGGCCGACAACTGCATCCGATCATGGAGAAGGTGATGGCCATCCATGTGGCCGAGGAGGCCCGGCACATCTCGTTCGCCCACGAGTACCTGCGCAAGCGACTGCCGCATCTCAACCGCCGCCAGCGACTGCTGCTGTCGGTCAACGTTCCGCTGATCATGCGCATCCTGTGCCAGGCCATCCTGGTACCGCCGCGCAGTTTCTTCCGCGAATACGGCATCCCCCGAGACGTCCGCAAGGAGATCTTCTTCCGCTCCCCGGAGTCCCGGAAGTGGTTGCAGGACATGTTCGGTGACGTCCGGATGCTCTGCTACGACACCGGTCTGATGAACCCCCTGGCCAGCCTGATCTGGCGGCTGTGCAAGATCGACGGCGCACCAAGCCGGTTCCGCAGCGAACCGCAGCGCCGCCACTTGGTCAGCGCCGCCTGACCTTCCCCATGCCGCACGTCATCACGCAGTCCTGCTGCAGCGACGGCTCCTGTGTGTACTCCTGCCCGGTCAACTGCATCCATCCCAGCCCGGACGAACCAGGTTTCGCCGACGCCGAGATGCTCTACATCGATCCGGCGGCCTGCGTGGACTGCGGTGCCTGCGTCACGGCCTGCCCGGTCGGCGCCATCCGGCCCGACAGCCGACTGGCCCCCGACCAGATGCCGTTCATCGCCGTCAACGCCAACCACTATCCGCCCCGGCCGGCAGGCGTGAAGCTCCCGCCGACCTCAAAGCTGGCGCCGGTGCTGCCGGCGCCGCGGATCCGCCGCCGCGGCCTGACGGTTGCCGTCGTGGGTGCCGGGCCGGCCGGGATCTACGCCGCCGACGAACTGCTCACCCAGGACGGGGTCCGGGTCAACGTCTTCGACAAGCTGCCGACGCCCTACGGGCTGGTACGGGCCGGAGTGGCGCCGGACCACCAGAGCACCAAGTCGATCACCCGGCTTTTCGACCGGATCAGCCGCACCCCGGGGTTCTCCTACTACCTCAATGTCGAAGTGGGACGGCATCTCTCACACGCCGAGGTGCTGGCCCACCACCACGCGGTGATCTACGCGGTCGGGGCACCCGGTGACCGCCGTCTGGACATCGATGGGATGGGGATGCCCGGCAGCGGCACCGCCACCGAGACCGTCGCCTGGATCAACGGGCATCCCGGCTTCGCGGACCGGACGGTCGATCTCAGCCACCACAGGGTTGTGATCATCGGCAACGGCAATGTGGCCCTCGACGTGGCCCGCATCCTCACCGCCGACCCGGAAACCCTTGCCGGGACGGATATCTCGGACTCGGCGCTGGCGGCACTGCGCGCCTCCTCGGTGCGCGAGGTGGTCGTCGCAGCCCGGCGCGACCCGGGCGACTCCGCGTTCACCCTGCCCGAACTCATCGGCCTGACGGCCGCCTCCGAAGTGATCCTCGACGCCGGCGACCACACGCTGGTCCACGCGGATCTGCGCACCTGCCGGGATCCGGGTGTGCGCGCCAAACTGGAGATCCTGGCCGCGCTGGGGGTCGCCGAGCAGTCCGGCCAACCCGACCAGTCCGACCAACCCGGTCAGACCGGCGGTCGGCGAATCCGGCTGGCCTACCGGCTGACCCCGCAGCGGATCACCGGACGGGGCCGGGCGCAGGGTGTGACGTTCACCCGCACCGGCACCGGTGAGGTAGTCGACCTGGCGGCCGGCTTGGTGCTCAGTTCCATCGGTTACCGCGGCGCCCGCGTGGCCGACCTGCCCTTCGACGAGTCCGCCGCGGTCGTGCCCAACGAGCACGGACGGGTCGTCGACCCCGCCACCGGCAGGCCCGTCACCGGCGCGTACGTCGCCGGCTGGATCAAACGCGGACCCACCGGTTTCATCGGCACCAACAAGTCCTGCGCCATGCAGACCGTGGCAGCCCTGGTGGACGACTTCAACGCCGGACTGCTCGACGATCCGGCGGGGCGCCCGTCTGCCCTGACCGGACTGATCCGCGACCGCCAACCCGATGCGGTCGACGCCGCCGGCTGGCAGGCGATTGACGCCGCCGAAATCGCCCGCGGGCAGGTCGCGGGCCGGCCGCGGGTGAAGTTCACCACCGTCGGGGACATGCTGACCGCGGCCAGGAGGCCCCGGTCACGGTTAAGGCCGAGCAGACGGAAAAGGTCCTGAACACGCCGCTGGGAAGGCAACTTTGCGTCTGCTCGCGGAGAGGGTGAGACTGCTCGCGGAGAGGGTGAGAC
>CAYXBN010000048.1:0-22243 GCA_964463215.1 uncultured Mycobacterium sp.
AGGCCGCCTACGCCGAATACGTCTTCCAGGACAAACTCTGGCCGGACTACGACCGCCGCGACCTGTGGGCGGCCTGCCAGGAGTACGTCAACCGCAACCGCAGGTTCGGCAGCGCCTAGCGGTGAGCCTCGCCGACATTCTCGGGCAGGTGCTGCCGGTCGAGGTCGAGCAGGACGGCGCCCTGACCGTCCAGCACGCCGGCACGGTGGCGTCACTGCGGACGGTTTCCCTCGCCGCGGACCTGGAGATCATCTCGTTGACCCAGGTGTTGGCCTGGGACCTGCCGGATACGCCCGAACTGGCCGCACAGGTTGCAGGCTTGGCCAGCAGTGCGACGTTCGGCACCTTGACGATGGCCGGGCAACCGGGCGAGTTCGCCACGGTGATGCTGCGCTACAACTTTCCGGCCGGCGGCCTCGGTGACGGCGCCCTGCAAACCCTCGTGCTGATGGTGCTGGCCGGCGGGGCCGAAGCGGCGCGGGAGATCGCCGGAGCCTGACCGCGTCGAGACTGCGCACAGATCGCCGTTTCGACCCGCAGGGCGATCTGTGCGCAGTGCCGATGAACCCGGCTAACCGCACTCCGCGCAGGTCCCGAACAACTCGATGGTGTGGCTGACGTCGGTGAATCCGTGGGCGGCGGCGATCTCGGCGGCCCAGGCCTCGACTTCCCGGCCGCTGACCTCCACCGCCGCACCGCATTGGCGGCAGACCAGATGGTGATGGTGGTGCGGGGCCGCGCAGCGCCGGTAGACCGATTCCCCGCTGTCGGTGCGCACCATGTCGACGAGGTCGGCGGCCGCCAGGGTCTGCAGGGTGCGGTACACGGTGGTCAGTCCGATGTTCTCGCCGCGGCGGCGAAGTTCGTCGTGCAGCTCCTGGGCGGACCGGAACTCCTCGACGGTGTCGAGCAGAGCGATGATTGCTCCGCGTTGCCGTGTTGCGCGAACGCCGGCGCCCGCTGAGCGCGTATCGCTGCTGGAAACCATTTGCGTTGACCATTCCACGGGTGCGCAAGCCTGTCAAAGCACCTCACTGCCGGTCACCTAGGCTGTAGCGGTTGCCCTAGCCGCAGACAAGGAGTGCATCTCACGTGGCGTCCGTCATCGATTCCGTCGTCAATCTGGCCAAGCGTCGGGGCCTGGTGTACCAGTCCGGTGAGATCTACGGCGGCACCAAATCGGCGTGGGACTACGGCCCGCTGGGGGTGGAGCTCAAGGAGAACATCAAGCGGCAGTGGTGGCAGTCGATGGTCACCTCCCGCGACGACGTCGTCGGCCTGGACTCCTCGATCATCCTGCCGCGCGAGGTGTGGGTCGCCTCCGGACACGTCGAGGTGTTCAACGACCCGCTGGTCGAATGCCTGAACTGCCACAAACGGCACCGCCAGGACCACATGCAGGAGGCGCACTTCGAGAAGAAGGGCGCCAAGGACGGCATCGCCGACCCGGAGTCGGTGCCGATGACCGACGTCGTCTGCCCGGACTGCGGCACCAAGGGGCAGTGGACCGAACCGCGCGACTTCAACATGATGCTCAAGACCTACCTCGGGCCGATCGAGACCGAGGAGGGTCTGCACTACCTGCGGCCGGAGACCGCCCAGGGCATCTTCGTCAACTTCGCCAATGTCGTCACCACCTCCCGGCGAAAGCCGCCGTTCGGTATCGGCCAGATCGGAAAGAGCTTCCGCAACGAGATCACCCCGGGCAACTTCATCTTCCGCACCCGCGAGTTCGAGCAGATGGAGATGGAGTTCTTCGTCGAACCCGACACCGCGCAGCAGTGGCATCAGTACTGGATCGACACCCGCATGCAGTGGTACGTCGACCTGGGCATCAACCCGGAGAACCTGCGGCTCTACGAGCATCCCAAAGAGAAGTTGTCGCACTACTCCGACCGCACCGTCGACATCGAGTACAAGTTCGGCTTCGCCGGCAACCCGTGGGGCGAGTTGGAGGGTGTGGCCAACCGGACCGACTTCGACCTCAAGACGCATTCCCAGCACTCCGGGGTGGACCTGTCCTACTACGACCAGGCCACCGACAGCCGTTATGTCCCGTATGTCATCGAACCCGCTGCGGGACTTACCCGTTCGTTCATGGCGTTCCTGGTCGACGCCTACGCCGAGGATGAGGCACCCAACGCCAAGGGCGGGGTGGACAAACGCACGGTGTTGCGGTTGGACCCCCGGTTGGCGCCGGTCAAAGCCGCGGTGCTGCCGTTGTCCCGCAACGAGGACCTCAGCCCCAAGGCCCGCGACCTGGCTGCGGAGTTGCGCCGTAACTTCAACGTCGACTTCGACGACGCCGGTGCGATCGGCCGGCGCTACCGCCGCCAGGACGAGATCGGTACCCCGTTCTGCGTGACGGTCGACTTCGACACCCTCGACGACCAGGCGGTCACCGTGCGCGACCGCGACGCCATGACCCAGGAACGCGTCGGGTTGGACGCGGTGGCGGGCTACCTGGCGGCACGCCTGCTCGGATAGCGGCCGGGCTAGAACCGCCCGCCGCCGCCGAGCCAGTCCCCGCCGCCCTGCGAACCGCCGTAGGACGTCGAGGTCCAGCCACCCCCGCCGCCGCCGTGACCGCCGCCGAAGCCGCCGGTGAGGATGTTGCCCAGGATGATCCCGCCGACCATCGCGCCCATGTCGGACTGCCGCCGGCCGCCGTAGCTGACCTGGTACTGGGCCTGCCCGGCCTGCACGTCGTTGTTGGCCAACTGCTGGGCCTGCGCGGCCAGCAGCGAGGCGCCGTTGGCGTGCTTGATCGCCTCGTCGATGGCGGTCGCCCGCTTGGCCTCGGCGGCCTCCAGTTGCCGGATGGCCTCGTTGAGCCTGGTCCGCGCCTCCGGTCCGATGCTGCCGCGCCGGGTGTCGATGTAATCCGACACCGACCGCACCCGGGACTCGGCGGTCGCCAGCGCCTGTTCGTAGGAGCGCGCCAACCGGTCAGCGGCCTCCCGTTCCTCGGTGGCGGTGGCCAGCAGCCGATCCAGGTCGGCATCGGCCTGGGTCAACTCGGTGAAGGTGCCCAACGGGTCGGTGCTGCCCTGGGTCTGCGCCGCCGAGACCGCCTTGACCGCCGCGTCGCGTGCGGCGGACAACTCGGCGCCCTTGGCCAGTCCGCCCTTGGCCAGTTGTTCGCCGGCCTGGCTGATTCCGCGCTGGATGTCCTCGATCGCCGCGGGCAGCGTCGAGACCGCCTTGCGGATGTCGCTGGCAGCGCTGTCCACGCCGTCGAGCATCGTATTCGCTTGCTGCAGAGCCGATTCCGCACCCCGCACGCAGTCGATGAGGTCGCCGACCTCGCCGGCCACCGGCTTGGCGGCCAATTCGCGGCCGCGGGTGATCGCCTCGTCGGCGAAGGCCACCCGCTCCCGGGCCGCGTTGACGTTGCGGGCCACCGAGGCCAGCGCGGACTCGTCGAACTCGGTGCGCAGTTGGGCGAGTTTGGCATCGGAGGGGTCCAGCCGAGCGGTCACGGTCACCAGTTGCTGGGTGAGGCTGTCCAGCCGCTCGGGGGCGTTGAACACCAGATCGCGCATCTGCCGGAACGCCGCCGACTGGGTGTCGAGTTCCTTGTTCGCCCGGGCCGCCGAGACCACCACCTTGGTCAGCAGGTCACGGCGTTCGGGCAGCGGTTCGGGCACGTCGTCATCGAGTTTCTGGCGCACGACGAACGCCTGCTTGAGGGTTTCCCGGGCGTTGTCCACCGCGGCGGCGAACGGCGCCGTCTGCGACTCGCCAAACTCCTCCACCGCCAGCACCAGTTCATTGGCGCTGGTGCGGACCGCGTTGTCCACCTCCACCACGATCGACTTCGACAAGTCGTCCAGGGCGTTGATCGGCACCGAGGCCAGCGCCGCGGGGTCGGTGGGGTCGATGTTCTTGGCCGCGCTGACCGCCGCCTGATGGGCCTTGCGGCGGCGCTTGCGGCTCCACAGCGTCATCGCCAGGAACAGCAGCAGGCCGATCCCGGCAAGCACGATCAGCGGCATCAGCGACATCCCGCCGCCGCCGCGGCCGGGACCGGGGCTCTTGATGTTGGTCAGCCCGTTGGCGGCGGCGACCGCCGCGCCAGTCCAGTCGTTGTTCCGCAGCGCCGGTTCGATGCGCTCCCGTCGGATGTTGTCGACCTTGGTGGAACTGCCGCCGGCGGCGGTGGGGTTCACCAGGAATGAGTAGGAGCGGTCCTTGGTGGCCACCGCCAGGATCGCGTCCTCGCTGCCCAGGTCGCTGATCTTCTGGGTCTGCTGGGCCCAGCCGACCGCGCCCTGCGGGGCGAAGGAGTCGACGTAGACCACCCACAGCCGGATCCGGCGCTCGCTGTAGAGCTGGTCGACGGCCCGCTGCACGTCGGCCAACTGCCGGTCGTTGAGCACACCGGAGTTGTCGGTGACGTAGTCGGGCAGCCGGAACGGTGGCTCGGCGGACGCCGATGGGGCGACGAGTGTCGCAGCCAGGAAGATCGCGGCGAGCAAGCTGAGCAGACGGGCAAGACGCATGACCGCCAATCTAGTGGTTCGCGGCCTCTTGCCAGCAAAACTCCGGCACGATCCGCTCACGGCGTACTGGCAGACTGCTGTGACGATGACGACCAACCAGGCGGGCCGGTACAGCGAGGCGGACCGGGGGCGGGTGGTGACCGACCCGGCGAAGTCGGCCACCCTGCCCGGGACCAGTGCCGAGCACCGGACCGAATTCGCCCGCGACCGGGCGCGGGTGCTGCACTGCGCCGCGCTGCGGCGACTGGCGGACAAGACCCAGGTGGTCGGCCCCCGGGAAAGTGAGACGCCCCGCACCCGGTTGACCCACTCGCTGGAAGTCGCCCAGATCGGCCGGGGGATGGCCGTGGCGTTGGGCTGCGATCCCGACCTGGTCGATCTGGCCGGACTGGCCCATGACATCGGCCACCCGCCCTACGGGCACAACGGCGAACGGGCCCTGGACGAAATCTCCCACGAGTACGGGGGTTTCGAGGGCAATGCGCAGAACTTCCGAATCCTGACCCGGCTCGAACCGAAGGTCCTCGATCAGCAGGGCGGCAGTGTCGGACTCAATCTCACCCGGGCGGCGTTGGACGCCGTCACCAAATACCCCTGGCAACGCCCCGTCGGGGGCGGCAAGTTCGGTTTCTACGCCGACGACGCCGTCATCGCCGACTGGATGCGGGCCGGCGCGGCCCCGGGCCGGCCGTGTCTGGAATCGCAGGTCATGGACTGGGCCGACGATGTGGCCTATTCGGTGCACGACGTCGAGGACGGGGTGGTCTCGGGCCGGATCGACCTGCGGGTGCTCGCCGACGGCGACGCCGCCGCGACGCTGGCCGAACTGGGCACCTCGGTGTACGGGTCGGGGCGGGGGGGGTCGGGCACCGACGTCGCCGACCTCGAGCAGGCCGCTCGCCGCCTGTCCGAACTGCCGGTCGTCGCCGCGGTCGGCAAGTACGACGCCACTCTGGCCGCCTCGGTCGCCCTGAAACGGTTGACCAGCGAATTGGTCGGCCGGTTCGCCTCGGCGGCCATCGCCGAAACCCGCCGGCAGGCTGGGTCCGGCCCGCTGGTCCGGTATCAGGCCGATCTGCACGTGCCGCCGACCGTGCGTGCCGAGGTCGCGGTATTGAAGACCCTGGCCCTGCAGTTCATCATGTCCGATCCCCAGCACCTGGGCATGCAGGCCGATCAGCGCGAACGGGTCGCACGGGTGGCGCACTGGCTGATGGCGGGGGCTCCGGCCACGCTGGATCCGTTGTTCGTCCCGGCGTTCACCACCGCCGCCGATGATGCCGCGCGGATGCGGGTCATCGTCGATCAGATCGCCTCCTACACCGAAGGGCGGCTGGAACGCATCGACTTAGACTTGAGCCCGTGACAGCCCCCAAACCTCCGTACGGCGGAGGCGGGGGTTCCCGCAAGGGCCGCGTCCCCGACCGAGACATCGCCGCCATCCGGGACAAGGTCCGCATCGAGGACGTGGTTGGTGACTACGTTCAGTTGCGTCGCGCAGGGGCCGACTCGCTCAAGGGCCTGTGCCCCTTCCACGACGAGAAGTCGCCGTCCTTCCACGTCCGGCCCAACCACGGCCACTTTCACTGCTTCGGCTGCGGGGAAGGCGGCGACGTCTACGCCTTCATCCAGAAGATCGAGCACGTCAGCTTCATCGAGGCGGTCGAGACACTGGCCGACCGGACCGGCTACACCATCACCTACACCGGCGGCGGCGCAGGCATCCAGCGTGACCGCGGCAGTCGCAGCAGGCTCATCGCCGCCAACGCCGCGGCGCAGGAATTCTATTCCGCCGCATTGCAATCCGCCGAGGCGGCGCCGGCCCGCCAATATCTGACCGAACGCAACTTCGACGCCGCAGCCGCCAGTCGGTTCGGCTGTGGATTCGCCCCGTCGGGCTGGGACTCGCTGACCAAACATCTGATCCGCAAGGGTTTCGAGTTCAAGGAGCTGGAGGCCGCCGGGCTGTCCCGGGAAGGGCGCCGCGGCCCGATGGACCGGTTCCATCGCAGGCTGTTGTGGCCGATCCGCAGCGCCAGTGGGGACACGGTCGGTTTCGGCGCCCGCCGGATCTTCGACGACGACGTTATCGAAGCCAAGTACGTGAACACCCCCGAGACCGTGCTCTACAAAAAGTCGGCCGTGCTGTTCGGTATCGACCTTGCCAAGCGCGACATCGCCAAGGGGCATCAGGCGGTGGTGGTCGAGGGCTATACCGACGTGATGGCCATGCACCTGGCCGGCGTCACCACCGCGGTGGCCTCCTGCGGCACCGCCTTCGGTGATGAACACCTCGGGATGCTGCGCCGGTTGATGATGGACGACAAGTTCTTCAAGGGCGAACTGATCTACGTTTTCGACGGTGACGCCGCCGGACAGGCCGCGGCGCTCAAAGCCTTCGCGGGCGAGCAGAACCTGGCCGGGCAGAGTTTCGTCGCGGTCGCCGCGGACGGCATGGACCCCTGCGACCTGCGGCTGCGGTCTGGCGATGCCGCGCTGCGGGATCTGGTCGCCCGGCGCACCCCGCTGTTCGAGTTCGCCATCCGCACCACCCTGGCCGGTCATGACCTGGAGAACGCCGAAGGCCGGGTCGCCGCGCTGCGGCACTGCGTGCCGATGGTCGCCCAGATCAAGGATCCCACCCTGCGCGACGAATATGCCCGCCAGTTGGCCGGCTGGGTGGGCTGGGATGACGTCGCCCAGGTGATCGGCAGGGTCCGGCAGGAGGCCGGTCGCAAACCCGGGTCGCGCGCCGCGGGCACCGGCCCGGCCGCACCGCGCCGCGACGCCGTCGCCGAACGGCCCGACCCCCGCGACCCGACCCTGTGGCCGCAGCGCGAGGCGCTCAAAGCCGCACTGCAGTACCCCGCACTGGCCGGGCCGGTCTTCGACTCGCTGACCGTGGACAGCTTCACCCATCCCGGCTACACCGCCGTCCGCACCGCCATCGAGGCGGCGGGGGGAACCTCGTCCGGCCCGGCGGGGTCCCAGGTCACCGGTGCCCAATGGATCGAAGCCGTCCGTGACCACGCCGCCACCCCGGCGGTAGCCGGGCTGATCAGCGAACTCGGTGTGGAAACCATCAAGGTCGACGACGACGAGAGGTTGCCGCGCTACATCGGCGGGGTGCTGGCCCGACTGCAGGAGGTCTGGGTGGGCCGGCAGATCGCCGAGGTCAAATCGAAGCTGCAGCGCATGTCCCCGGTGGAGCAGGGGGAGGAGTACCACGCGCTGTTCGGCGACCTGGTGGCGTTGGAGGCCTACCGGCGCAGCCTGCTCGAACAAGCCAGCGGCGATGACCTTTCGGCCTGACCGGGCTATGGTTGTCGCGTCGGGCTAACGAAACGGCCCGGAACGGCGAAAGGTCAGGTATGGCTCCCGCGAAGACTTCCCTGCGGCGCGTCGCCGCCGCGGGTGCGCTGGCCGCTGCCGCGCTGGCCGGGCCGGCCCTGGCCGCGCTGGGTTCCACACAGGCCACCGATTCGGCCACCGGGCGGTGCCTGGCCTGGTACGGATCGCGTGATGACGGCATCTGCCTGGGTTACTCCAATGGCAGCCCGACGTTTATCGGCACACCCTCGTTCGGTGTCTGGGGCCCCGGGTACGGTACCGGTCAGCCGGGCGTGGGGATCACCACCGGCCCGCTGCTGCCGGGGCAGACCATCAACGTTCCCATCGGCGGGCAGTAGCCAGCTCGACTGTTAGTCGCGCTTGGTGTGCACGTCTCGCGCCTCGATCTCGGTGAGGTTCACAATCGGCGGGTCGGGTGAGACCCGCTCGGCCACTTTGCGGCGGCCCGCGTCGATCATCGACTTCGTCGCCGGATGGCTGACCACGGCACGAGCGGTGCCCACGATCTGCTCGTAGCGTTCGCGTCCGGCTTTGGTACCCAACACGTAGCCCGTCGCCAGCACGGCCACAAACCCGATCACCTGTGCTCCCTCCGCTGGGTCCCGCTGCTGGGGTCTCGCTGCCCCCATCCTGCCTGACGGCCGACAATGCCGCCCGCAGCGCGGGCCCTTTGGGGGCGCGCGGCCGGTACGCTAAAGTTTCTCCCGGTCCCGGCCTTTGGGCGGGAGCAGTCCCCTGTAGCTCAATTGGCAGAGCTCCCGACTGTTAATCGGGCGGTTGATGGTTCGAGTCCATCCGGGGGAGCAGCACCGAACCTCAGCCGGTTGAGCGCCGGATCCGCGCCCGGGGCTTGCGCACCGCCGCCCAGCAGGCGGTCAGCATCCGGTCCCGCCACATCAGCGGCAGCCACCCGCGAGCGGACCCGTCGACCGCTTCGGCGAACGCGACGGGCCCGGTGCTGCGCCGGATCGTCAGGCGCGGCACCAGAAAAGGATCGGCCGACGGGGTGGCCCGCATATTGCGCACCGCCGCCCCGTACCGGTACCCGGCCTGCAGGGCGGCGCGCCGGACGGCCTCGTTGGAGTAGCCGAACGGGTAGGCCAGCGTCGGCACCGGAGCGCCGATGCAGTCCTCGAGCAGGGCGCGGCTGTGGGTGAGTTCCCGTCGCAGGTCCGTCGCAGAGAGTTCGTCGAGGGCCGCATGACTGTGCCCGTGCGCGCCGATCTCGATCTCGCTCTGCGCCAGGTCCCGGATCTGGTCCCACCGCAGTGTGCGATCCAAGGGCTTGCCCGCCGCATTGGAGCCGGCGTCGGCGACCCAGCCGGTTGTGACGAAAAGCGTTGCCGGGAAACCGTATCGGCGCAACAGCGGCAGGGCCGTGGTGACGAAGTCGGCGTAGCCGTCATCGAAGGTCAGCACCACCGTACGGTCCGGCAGTCCCGAGCCGACCAGTGCCTCGGCGGCGTCGTGGAACGTCATGCCGGAGTACCCGTGATCGGCCAGCCAGGCCAGTTGCTCCCGCAGCGCCGACGGGCCGACGGCCAGGCGCCGGTGGTCGGCGGGGGTTCGTCGGCCACCGAGTGGTACATCAGGATCGGGGTGGAGGTCGTCATCGACCAATCATCGTTCGGGTCCGGCCTTCAACGCCGGACAGCCGGCCGCGGGCGTATCCGGTGGCGGTGGTGAGGAATCCGGCCATGATGGCCCCGGAGCGTCGCAGGCCGCCCAGATCACCGCGCACCGCGTCGCCGAACCCGCGCAGCACGCCGACAACCAGAGTGTTGACCACATAAGCGCGTTCGGTCGACAGTCCGTCGGATGCTCCCAGGCGGCCCACCAAGGCGGCTTTGGAAAGACCCTCGGCGTAGCAGCGTGACCGGAAGTAGCCGAACCGGGCGCGCTCGTCGGGCACCCGATGCCAGATGAGCGCGCGAGGTTCGTAGACGAACACCCAGTCCGGCCGTTGCTGGGTGGCGCGGATACACAGGTCGGTCTCCTCGCCGCCCAGGGGTCGGGTGGTGGCCGAGTTGCGGCCCATCTGTTCGGCAAATCCGCCCACGGTGTCGAAGACCTCACGGCGGAATGAGGCGTTGCCGCCCAAGAGATTACGAACCGGCCCGGGTTCGCGGCCGGTGAACGAACAGCCGATCGTCCAATCGAACTCGGTGGGAAACCAGTCCGGACGGGCGCTGTCCCAGCCCGGCAGGGTCGCGCCGCCGACACCGGCGACCGCATCGCTGGTGTAGGCCGCGCACAGGTGTCCCAGCCATTCCGGGTCGGCGACGGCGTCGTCGTCCAGGAACGCCACCACCTCGGTGCTGGTCACTTCCACGCCGGTGTTGCGGGCACCCGACAGGCCCCGTTGGCGGCGATTCTCCACCAGGGTGACGTCGGGCACTGTGACGGCCAGGCGGCGGAACAGTTCCGGCGCGTGGTCGATGACGACGACGATCTCATCGGGCGTTTTGCGTTGCCGCCGTGCCGATTCCACCGCGGCCAGAATATCGCCCCACCGGTCAAGGGTGTACACGCAGATCACGATGGCGGCTGAGGGTGTCCCGGACCGTGGCGGGTACTGGGACATGGCCGCCACGCTAGTGACCCCTGGGGCGGTTTTCAAACCACATGTCGAATTAGCCGCAGGTCGGCCGGTTTGGACCAGCGGTTGCGCAAGTCGAAACGCCCAATCCCGTCCAGCGGTCGCATGGTGCTGCGGGACAATGACTGCCATGGCTGGGATAGGCGGCGCGCGATGATCAGGACAGTCGGCCGGTTGGGGACGCTGCGGGTGATCGGGCTGGTGCTGTGGCAGCTTCGCTTCACATTGTTGGCGATCGTCCTGACGATCGGGATCCTGCTGCCGGTGCCCGACACCGCTCAAAGCGAGTACGCCGCCGCGGTGCTGTCCGTCCTGGGCATCGGGGCGTCGGTGTTCATTGCCTTCCGCAACACCACCGCCTACAACCGGTGGTGGGAGGCCCGCACCCTGTGGGGCGGCATCATCATCAGTTCCCGGACGCTGCACTACGGCCTGACCTCGGTGGCCACCGAGAGTGGATTGACTGCGGTGGCCACCGACAGGGGATTGACCTCGGTGTCCACCGCTTCGCCCGAGGTGGCCGCGATCGTCGACCGGATGCGCCGCCGCCAAGTCCGCTACTGCTGGCAGTTGGCCGCCGAGATGCGCTCGGTCCCAACGACTGACCGGGTGCGGGAGCTGACCCCGGAAGACCCGCCGGACGCCGACGCCGTCGAATTGCTCAACCGGCAGGCCGCCGACATCCAGCAGTTGGCGGCCGGCGGCCACATCGACGCTCAGGCTCGCGTGCTGCTCATGACCGCCAACACCGGCGCCGCGACCGCCCAGAGTGGTCTGGAACGCATCCGCAACGAGCCGGTGCCAATCCATTACGACCTGTTCATCCGGGCGCTGGCATGGTTCTTCGGGGTCATGGCGTTCAGCCGGCTCGACGGTGCCAGCCACCACCCGGGAAGCGTCCTGATCGGGACCCTGATGATGGTGACCTTCATCGTCGCCGAACGGCTGGGGCACTTCATCGAGAAACCCATGAACAACAGCGTCTTCGACATCCCCATGTACCGCATCTGCGCTGGCATCACCGCCAACCTGCTCAGTGCGGGCCATCCGTTGGCCGCCCCGCCGCAGGGCGAGAAGTCGCTCGTCTGGATGTGACCGGTTCGGCTCGCGGCCGGTCGCAGCCACCGCCCGGGCGGGGAGGCTGGCAGAATCGAGCAATGACGTCGACCCGGCCTGAGGTGCCGGCGCTGCGCCCGCAGGGTTCGACGCAACGATTGCCGGCCAAGGCGCTGAGCCCGGTGGAAATGGCCCAGGCCGCGGTGATGGGGGCGCTGAGTTCGGCGCTGGCCATCATCTCGGTGGTCGTCCCGTTCGCCGGCGGGTTGTCGCTGCTGGTCACGGTGCCGTTCGGTCTGCTCGGCTACCGCTACCGGTTGCGGGTGCTGCTCGCCGCGGCGTTCGCGGCCGGCACCGTCACCTTCCTCATCGCCGGCATCAGCGGGTTCATGGTGGTGGTGAACTGCGCCTACGTCGGCGGGATGGCCGGCATCATCAAGCGCCGCGGCCGTGGCACCCCGACGGTCATCGTGGTGTCCATCATTGCCGGCATCCTCAACGGACTGTGGATCATCGGGGCGCTGCTGGTGCTGGTCCGGTTGCGGACCCTGGTGCTCGACGCGCTGTCGGCGAACGTCAACGGCACCTTGAACTTCATGTCCGACCTCCCGCTGTCCGGGGAGGCGTTCCGGCAGTCCATCGAACAGACCCGGGTGCTGTTCACCACCGCGATCCAGCACTGGCCGGTGCTGATCATGGCCTATTCGATCTTCACCATCGTGGTGGTCTCACTGGTCGGTTGGTGGGCGCTGGGCCGCGTACTGGAACGGTTGCGCGGCATCCCCGACGTCCACAAACTCGACGCCAGTTCGCAGTCCGGCACCGAAACCGACCCGGTGGCCCCGCTTCCGGTGCGGCTCAACCAAGCCCGGTTCCGCTACCCGGGCGCCGACCACGACGCCCTTCGGCCGCTGAACCTGACCGTCGAACCCGGCGAGCACATCGCCGTGACCGGCGCCAACGGCTCCGGCAAAACCACCCTGATGCTGCTGCTGTGCGGACGCCAACCCACCTCGGGCAGCATCGAACGTCCCGGTGCGGTGGGCTTGGGGCAACTGGGTGGGACCGCCGTCGTCATGCAACACCCCGAGAGTCAGGTGCTGGGCAGTCGGGTGGCCGACGACGTGGTGTGGGGGTTGCCGCCCGGCACCAGCACCGACGTCGCAGGACTGCTCTACGAAGTCGGCCTGACGGGGATGGGCGAACGCGACACCGGCGGGCTGTCCGGCGGGGAACTGCAACGGCTGGCGGTGGCCGCCGCGCTGGCCCGCCAACCGGCGCTGCTGATCGCCGACGAGGTCACCACCATGGTCGATCAGCGCGGCCGCGAGGGCCTGCTCAACGTGCTGTCCGGTCTGACCACCCGCCACGACATGGCGCTGGTTCACATCACCCACTACAACAACGAAGCCGAGTCCGCCGACCGCACCGTCAATCTCAGCGAGTCGCAGGACAACATGGTCGATAACATGGTCATGGTCGACCACGCCGCACCGCCGGTGGCCAGTGTCGCTCCGGTGGCGCACAGCGGTACGCCGGTGCTGCAGTTGCGCGGTGTCGGGCACGAATACGGCAGCGGCACCCCGTGGGCCAAGACCGCCCTGCGGGACATCAGTTTCACCGTCAACGAGGGCGACGGACTGCTCATCCACGGCGGCAACGGTTCCGGCAAGTCCACCCTGGCCTGGATCATGGCCGGGCTGACCGCCCCCACCACCGGGGAGTGCCTGGTCCGGGGCCGGCCGGCCCACGAGTGCGTGGGTGACGTCGCGATCGCCTTCCAAGCCGCCCGACTGCAGTTGCTGCGCAGCCGAGTTGATCTTGAGGTCGCCTCCGCCGCGGGCTTCTCGCCGCACGACACCGGCCGGGTGGTCTCGGCGCTGGCCACCGTCGGCCTGGACGGATCGCTGGCCGGGCGGCGGGTGGACCAACTCAGCGGTGGACAGATGCGCCGGGTGGTGGTTGCCGGTCTACTGGCCCGGTGGCCGCAGGCCCTCATCCTCGACGAGCCGTTGGCCGGTCTGGATGCCGCCAGCCAACGCGGACTGCTGCGACTTTTGACCGAACTGCGGCTCAACACCGGACTGACCGTCATCGTCATCTCGCACGATTTCGCGGGCCTGCAGGAACTCTGCCCGCGCACCCTGCACCTGGACCGCGGGGTGCTGGCGCCGACCGGGGAGGTCTCATGACCGCGACCCGTCAACGCCGCCCCGTGGTGCTGCTTCGCCCGGTACCGGGGACATCGGTGATCCACGAACTGTGGGCCGGCACGAAACTGATTGTGGTTTTCGCGATTTCGCTGCTGCTGTCGTTCTATCCGGGCTGGATCGCGATCGGCCTGATGAGCGTTCTGGTGGTCATCGCCATCCGGTTGGCTCGCATCCCGCGCGGCACAATGCCGTCCATACCCCGGTGGCTGTGGTTTCTGGTGCTCTTCGGCGCGTTCACCGCCACATTGGGCGGTGGGCAACCGGTGCTGCACCTGTGGTCCTACGACGTCGAGGTCGGTGGGCTGCTGAAATTCCTGCGGTTCACCGCGCTGTCGGTGGTGCTGTTGGCGCTGGGCGCGATGATTTCCTGGACGACCAACGTCGCCGACGTCGCACCCGCCATCGCCAAACTGGGACGGCCGCTGAAGTTTTTCCGGGTCCCGGTCGACGACTGGGCCGTCGCCCTGGCGTTGGCGCTGCGGGCGTTTCCCATGCTGCTCGACGAATTCCGGTTGCTCTACGCCTCCCGCCGCCTGCGGCCGCGCCCGGTCATGCCCGACGGCCGGGCCCGGCGTCGGCGGTGGCTGGCCGACCTGGTCGACCTGCTCGCCGCCGGGGTGACCGTGGCACTGCGGCGGGCCGATGAAATGGGCGATGCCATCACCGCCCGCGGCGGTACCGGGCAGATCGCGGCCGCCCCCTCCCGGCCGCGGCGCAATGACTGGGTGGTGCTGGGCATCGTCGCCGCGGTGTCGGTGCTGGCGATCGTGCTGGAGGTCAAGGGGTACGGCGGCAGCTAGCCGGCCTTAGCGCTGTGCGGCGGCGTTCGCCGCCCGTTGCGCGGCGGCCAGGGTCGCTGCCACCGGCCGTCGGCCCAGGAACATCTCGTCGAAGAAGGGTTTGATGGCCTGGTATCCCGCGGCGAAACCCACGCCCCCGGGTGCGGCGATCCGCGGCCCGTCCAGCACCGTGAAGAACGGGGTGACGTCGACACCCCGGGCCCGCCAGTAGTCGAAGTACACCGGCTGCGCCGACAACACGGCCGGGATCGCCGCCCCGCTGCGGCCCAGGTGGGCGTTCCCGCGACCACCGAGCCAGTCCAGCACCTTGCGGACGGCCTCGGGGTGGCGGGTGGCCGGATTGCCGGCCGCCACAATGCCGTTGGTGACACTGACCCGACCGGCCGGCCCGGCGGGCAGCATCACCACCCCCCAGCGGAACCTTGCCTGTCCGGCGATCTGCGCCAGGTTGTAGGTGCCGGACTGGAACACCGCCATCCGTCCGGACAGGAACTGGTTGCGGGAGAAGTCGCCGTTGTCGTTGGTGTCCGAGGCCGGCGGGGCAACGTGATCGGTGTTGATCAGACCGATCACGTAACTCAGCGCGGCGACGGCTTGCGGGTTGTCGAAGACGAACTCGTCGCCGTCGCTGAACACCCCACCTGCCGAGCCGATGTAGTTGAGGTTGATGCCCTGCAGGTCGTTGGCCGCGTTGTACCCCCACTGCCGGGTCCGACGCGGGTCGAAGCCGGCCGCCGCGGCGGTTCTGCCAGCGGCGTCCACGGTCAGCCGGGTCAGCAGTGGACGCAGGGTGTCTTTGGCAGGGTCGGGGTCCCATCTGGCGTCGGTGAGCATCTGGGGTGTCACCCCGGCGGCGTCGAGCAGTTCGGCGTTGTAGTACAGCGCGATACCGGCATCGGTCAGTTGCGGCACGCCCCACAGCGCCCCGTCGCGGGTGAACTGACCGACCACCGACGGTTCCCAGTCGGCCGACGGGGTGATCGGCATCAGACGGCCGTTGTCGGCGTACTCGGCGAAGTGAGAGTTGTTGATCCAGAAAATGTCATCGGCGCCGCCCCCGGCGACGTCGGTGCGCAACGTGTCGAAGTAACTGGCGTAGGACACCAGCGTGGTGCGCACCTCGATGTCCGGATGGGCGCGGCCGAACTCGGCGAACGACTCGCGGTAGGCGCCGGCAACCTGCTCGTCCCACAGTCTCACCGTGACGACGGTCTTGCCGGTCGGATCCGACATCCGGCCCAGTAGCACCACCGACCCCGTCAGCAGGGTCACGACCACGATGAGCGCGGCCAGTGCGAGCGTCGAAAATCGAGGCCGACCAATCATTGAGGTGAATGTCACTTCAGCCCCGTCACCACGATGGATCGCACGATGTGGCGCTGGAACACCACGAACAGCATCACCAGTGGCACGATCGCCACCGTGGTGGCTGCCATCACCAGCGTCCACTGCGCGTTGTACTGCGACTGCAAGCCCGCCGTGGCCACCGTCAGGACCCGCCACTTGCCGCCGCTGGTGATCACCAGCGGCCACATGAACGAGTTCCACTGCGAGACAACGGTGATCAGCGTCAAAGTCGCCAGGATCGGCTTACTCGACGGAACCACCACATGCACGATCACGTCCAAGGTGTTGGCGCCGTCGATTCGCGCGGCGTTGAGGAGATCCTTGGGGATGGACCGGAAGTACTCCCGCAGCAGGAAGATCGCATAGGGCGAGCCGAACAGGAACGGCAACACCAGCGCCCAGAACGTGTTACGAAGGCCCAGTTCGGCCATCATCAGGTACAACGGGACCACCGTCACCGTCGCGGGCACCATCAGCGTGGCTAGGTACACCCAGAAGACCGCGTCGCGGCCGGGAAACTCAAGCCGCGCGAACGCGTAGGCCGCCAGCACCGAGAAGGTCAACTGTCCGAGGGTGATGATCACGGTCATCAGCGCGGTCACAGCGATCGCCCGGCCGAACCCGGCACTTCCCAACGCGGCGTAGTTCTCCAGGGTTGGCGGATCGGGCAGGGATAGCGTTGTGCCGGTGGCGAACTGCTGCGCGGAGGTGAACGACGTCAACAATCCCAGCCCGAACGGCGCGATCGTCACCAGGGCGGCGACGACCAGACCGGTGTATATCAGCGCGTTACGTGCCAACGGCACCCCTAACCGATCGCACGGTTCGGAGGGCCCGCGACGCAATCCGGGTCGATAGCCGCCGCGGTGCGAGAGGATCGTCCAGCGTCGCCCGCGCCACATGCAGGAGGAGTCGGTGCACCGCGTCGGAATCCACCGACCCGACCATGTCGGCGACTTTCACTGCCTCGCCGGGTTTCAGTATGGTGTGTGAGGTCACATCCCGCAGACCGAGGTCGATGCCGTAACGGGAATGAATCTTCTCGGCGTCATCCTTGTGGCTGGCACGGATATGCTCGGCAACAGTGGCTTTCAACGCGGCCTTGGTCTGAGGTACGGCCGACGCCGAACGCTCCAGGATTCGGTAGAGCCGGACGACATCGGGAGTGGCGACACCGCCGTTGTCTGGCCAGAAAGCGAGACGATAGTCCTGCATGATCTGCAAGCCTTCCGCTGACAAAGAAGTGTTGGCACGTACCGGCTTCAGCGGCACTGTCACCCCGAGTCGGCGACGCACGACACCCGAGAAATCCTGAACCACGTCGAAATCAGGGTCTCGGCGATAGTGACGGACTTCCAAGCACCCTGGGAAAATCTGCTCCCAGGTGTCAGCGGTCTTGAGGAACCCGTAGTGGAACGACGACGGGTCATGGCCCGTCGGATCCACGCCGAGGGACAGCTTCAGAACGGAATGCAGCATCGAGAGGAAATAGTCGGCGGGATCACGGACGTAGAGAACGAGATGGAACTTCTCGAAGCCCACCGCCTTGAGATCGTCACGCAGTCGTCGGGCGGACGCCTCGGAGAAGTAGCTGAGGTCCTCATTCGACAGGATCGCGGTCTGTGCGGATCGCAGCTGCTCGAAAAGGAAGGACCGATAGCGTCGGCATAGGGATGCGAACCTGCGCTCGTCACGGTAGAACTTCTCATACCAGATCGGTTCCCACTCAGAAGTGGGTATGTACAGGGATGTCAGTGCGTCTTGCTGCACGCGGCCGACGTCGAGGTTGCCCCCTTTCTCGGCCAGCGGATAACAGACCGGGCTTCCACTGAAATCGTATGCGGCGAGGGCTCTCTGGATGGATGTACTGCCGGCTTTGTGCGAACCGATGTGCAGCAGGACGGTCTTGGTCATTCCGGTCAACCGTAGAGCTCATAGCTGGTCCGCTTGCGGAAATATACGTGCTGGGCGATGGTCGCTGCCACGAGGATGACGAACAGCACGATCGCCATCACCGCTGCCCGACCGATCGCTGCTGCGCCGAACGCCTCGGCGTAGATGCGATGTGCCACAAGGTCGGTCCGCCCGGCCGGCCCGCCGCCGGTCAACGAGTAGACGGTGTCGAACACCTGGGCCGCGCTGACCACGCCGGTCACCGAGACGAAGAAGAAGGTCGGTCGCAGCATCGGCACAGTGATCCGCGAGAACCGCTGCCACGAGGTGGCGCCGTCGAGGCGGGCCGCGGCGTGAATCGAGGGGGGGATTGCCAGGATCCCGGCGAGGAAGAACAGCGCCACATAACCGACGTTGGTCCACACCGTCACCGCGGAAACTACCGGCAGCGCCAGTCCGGGGTCGGTCAGCCACTCGATGCGGTGGCCTAGCACCGTACTGACCGCACCGTCGGTCGGGGCAAGGATCCAGCGCCACAGCACTGCCACCGCCAGTGGCGAGCAGATCCACGGGATCACATACAGCGCGCGGAATAGTCCGGTGCCCGGCAGTCCTCGGGCCAGCATCGTCGCCGCCACCAGACCGAGCACCACCTGCGCCGGCACCACGATTGCGATGAACGCGAGCGTCACCAACAGCGAGTTTACGAACGCCTGCTCGGACAGCACGACCCGCCAATTATCCAGTCCCACAAAGCTGATCGGGCCGATGAGGTCCCAGCGGTGCAGGCTCAGCCACATCACCACCAGCATGGGGAGCAGCAGGAAGCACACCACCCCGAAAAGGCTCGGCGCTAGCAGGGCGTACCCCAGCAAAGTGGAACGCCTGCGCTGCACATTTCCGGGTCGCTGCGCTCCTGCCCTCCGAGTCACGCCGTTCCCCGCAGCACCCGCGCAACCCGACCGGCGGCCCGGAGTCCGTACAGCGCAGCCTTTTTGGACACCAGACTTGACACCGGCGCGAGGACCACATGGCGAAGCCCTGCGTCGCCGAAGGCCCGCAGCTTGGCCGTCACCTGCTCGGGTGTTCCCCACAGCAGCGATCCCTGCGTCATCACCGCCTCGGGGACGGCGTCGATCGCCGCCGTCTTCGGTTGCGCCGGAAGTCGAGCACCGACAAAGCCAGCCCGGTCAAAGCCGTGGCGATCCCCGGCCAGAAGGTTAACGCCGCGAGGATTCCGAAGCCGACCGGATTGGGATTCGGGTCGTCGAGGACGCCGATCTTGCTCGCCGCGATGATCGACAGTAACGGCGCCGAGCCAACGGCCGCCATGACAAGTCCCACCCACACCAGTGGGCGGAGTCGGAAGCTCGGGGGAGGTGGGGGCATCGGGATCATCATGTCGGCTGTCGGGTCAGTCGTCAGCGTAGCCAGGCTATGCCCCGCTACGGTGGAACCGTGAGTTCTCGGGACGTCGACGATGAGTTCCTCGCCCTTCCCCTCCGCAAGCTGGCCGATGCCGCGCTGTCGGCGGCGCGGGCCGGCGGCGCCAGCTACGCCGACCTGCGGGTGCACGCCGTCACCACCGAGATCGTGCACCTGCGCGACGGAGAACTGGAGTCCGCGGTGCTCGACCGCGACATCGGCCTGGCGGTCCGGGTGATCGTCGACGGCACCTGGGGCTTCGCCTCGCACGCCGGGCTCAGCACCGATATCGCCGCGGAGTCCGCCCGCCATGCCATCGGGGTGGCGGTCACCCTGTCCGCGCTCAACGCCGACCGCGTCGAACTGGCCGACGAACCGGTGTACCGGGACGCCACCTGGGTCTCGGACTACCGGATCGACCCGTTCTCGGTGCCGACCGCCGACAAGATCGCGGTGCTGGAGGACTACTCCGGGCGGTTGCTGGCCTCCGACGGGGTCGATCACGTTGAAGCGCTGCTGAACACCGTCAAAGAGCAGACGTTCTATGCCGACACGTTCGGATCCTCGATCACCCAGCAGCGGGTGCGCACCATGCCCGCCCTGGATGCCGTCGCCGTGGATCCCGCCGCGGGCACCTTCGAGTCCATGCGCACCCTTGCCCCGCCGACAGGGCGCGGCTGGGAGGCCCTGGTCGCCGACGACGTATGGGACTGGAGCGCCGAACTGGCCGAACTCCCGGTGCTGCTGGCCGAGAAGACCAAATCGCCCAGCGTCGTCGCCGGGCCGACCGATCTGGTGATCGACCCGACGAACCTGTGGTTGACCATCCACGAGTCCATCGGGCACGCCACCGAGTACGACCGCGCCATCGGGTACGAAGCCGCCTACGCCGGAACGTCATTCGCGACCCCGGACAAGCTCAACCGGATGCGCTACGGCTCGCCGGTGATGAACGTAACCGCCGACCGGACCGTCGAACATGGTTTGGCCACAATCGGTTACGACGCCGAGGGGGTCGCTGCCCAGCAGTGGGACCTGGTGCGTGACGGCATCTTCGTCGGCTACCAAGTCGACCGGGTGTTCGCCCGCAAGCTGGGGCTGGCGCGCTCCAATGGCTGCTCGTACGCTGATTCGGCGCACCACGTGCCGATCCAGCGGATGCCCAACGTCTCTCTGCAGCCCGGGACCGACAACCTCAGCACCGCGGACCTGATCGCCGGTGTCGAGGAGGGGATCTACATCGTCGGCGACAAGAGCTGGTCGATCGACATGCAGCGCTACAACTTTCAGTTCACCGGGCAGCGGTTCTTCCGGATCCTGGGCGGACGTCTGCACGGCCAGGTCCGCGACGTCGCCTACCAGGCCGTCACCACCGACTTCTGGAACTCGATGGAGGCCGTCGGCGGGCCGTCGACCTGGCGGCTCGGCGGGGCGTTCAACTGCGGCAAAGCCCAACCCGGCCAGGTCGCCGCGGTGAGTCACGGCTGCCCGTCGGCGTTGTTCCGAGGGGTCAATGTGCTCAACACCCTGGAAGAGTCCGGCCGATGATTCCGGCGCAAGAGGCCGTCGAGCAGTTACTTCACTCGGCGTCCAAGACCAACCGGTGCGACGAGACCATCGTCATCGTCACCGACCGCAGCGAGGCCTCGCTGCGCTGGGCCGGCAACTCGATGACCACCAATGGCGTGTCCACCAGTCGATCGACCACCGTGATCTCCATCGTCCGGACCGCCGGTGGAGCCCACGTGGGTTCGGTGCGATCCAGCGTGGTCGACGCCGAGGCCATCGACTCTCTGGTGGCTGCCGCTGACAAGGCCGCCCATACCTCTCCGGAGGCCCGCGACTCGGCACCGCTGATCGCTGGGGCCGGTGAACCCGCGGACTGGGACGACCCGGTACCGGGTACCGGCGCCGGCGCTTTCGCGCAGGTCGCCCGGGCACTGTCGGCCGGGTTCGGCCGGTCCGACCGGCTGTACGGCTTCGCCCACCACATCGTGGAGACGACGTTTTTGGCGACCTCGACCGGCGTTCGGAGGCGGTTCACCCAGCCGACCGGATCGGTGGAGGTCAACGCAAAGCGCGGTGCGGCCAGCGCCTGGGCGGGAGTGAGCACACCCTGGTTCGCCGACGTGCCCGTTGATGCCATGCTGGCTGACCTCTCGATGCGCCTGGACTGGTCTGAGCGCACCGTCGAGTTGCCCGCGGGGCGCTACGAAACGCTGATGCCACCGTCGACGGTCGCCGACATGATGATCTACCTCGGCTGGTCGATGGACGGTCGCGGCGCACAGGAGGGCCGGACCGCCCTGTCGGCACCCGGCGGCGGGACCCGGGTGGGGGAGAAGCTGACCAGCCTGCCGCTGACCATGTACTCGGATCCGTTGGCACCCGGACTGGAGTGCTCGCCGTTCGTGCACACCGCGTCGAGTTCGGAACGGCTGTCGGTCTTCGACAACGGGATGGGCATTGATCGGGTGGACTGGATCCGGGACGGCGCCATCTCCGGACTGGTCTACCCGCGGGCAGCCGCCGCCGAGTTCGGGGTCGCACCTGCGGTACCGGCCGACAATCTGCTGATGACCGGTGGCGCAAACGATCTCGCGGATATGGTCGCCGGAACTGAGCGCGGTTTGTTGCTCACCACGCTGTGGTACATCCGCACCGTCGACCCGACCACGTTGCTGCTGACCGGGCTCACCCGCGATGGGGTCTACCTGATCGAGGACGGTGAGATCACCGCGGCGGTCAACAACTTCCGGTTCAACGAGAGCCCGCTCGATCTGTTGCGCCGAGCCACCGAGGCCGGGCGGGCCCAGATCACCCTGCCGCGGGAGTGGAGCGACTGGGCCACTCGTGCGGTGATGCCGACCTTGCGTATCCCGGATTTCCATATGTCGTCGGTCAGTCAGGCGCAATAATTCGTCGTCAGCATCGTGATCGGGATGATTCCGAGTCCCGGCCGGGCGCGGATTGCCGGTAGGCTCGGCGGCGCGCCGCGCATCGCGGCCCAGGGGGCGGTAGCTCAGTTGGTTAGAGCCGCGGACTCATAATCCG
>CAYXBN010000049.1:0-21934 GCA_964463215.1 uncultured Mycobacterium sp.
TGCTCAATCACAGCGGCCAGGTCATAGGCGCAGGCCGTGGTCTGCCGTCGTGCGGCTTCGAGCCGCTCGAGAACACCCAGCAGGTCCCCGACCGGAAGCGCCGACCAGTCCAACGCGCCGAGCGCCTGCACCGCCGACTCTAGGGCGGCCACGGCGTCGGACACAGAAACCGAATGCATGTTCGAAAAACTACGGGAGTTCGCCGACCGAACGCGACCACCGAACCCCCGAACGCGGGGGTTATGCACAACCAGACCTCTATCCACAGAAGCCGTATTCCACGGCGCACCACGGCGCTCAAGGGTCATCCGTGGCAAAATTGGCTCATGACCGCATCCACCACCTGCCTGAACCCCACGTGCACCTGTTCGCCGTGTACCTGCGGGCCGACTTGCGACTGCGGGATGGACAGCACCGCCTGCACCAACCCCGACTGCACCTGCTCGCCGTGCAGCTGCGGGCCCACCTGTTCCTGCGGCTAGGACGCGAAACCAGTTCGGCGAGCTTGCCGGGGTTTGAGCCTCACGTCTCCAGGATGGCCTGCAGCACGCCCTCGTTGAAGAAGTCGAAGTCGATGTCCTCAACGTTCATGTGGTGGCGCACCCGATTGAAGAATTCGTTGACCTCCCGGTTGAACCCCTCGATGGCATGCCGCTGACGGTGCGGCGAGAACCCCACCGCCAGTTCCCGGGTGGCGGCGCTGTAGAGCACCCGTTGGGCGCTGTCGGCGACGTCCCGCGGTGCGACCAGACGAAGTTCGGTCAGCAGTGTCACAGCCCGACGGACGTCCTCGTCGAAGGCGCCGGTCGTTCTCAACAGTTCCACGAGAGCTTCTTCCCGACGACTCGCCGGCGGGATCGTCGGCGCGATCGTCCGGGCCACATCGACGAAGTCGCGATCGGTCTCAGCCGCGGCCAGTCGCCCTAGCAGCGGCCCCCATTCGGCGGAGGCCCGAAGCATTCCGGACTGAACGACCGGGGTGTCGGTGATGGCCCTGATGAAACGGATCGCCGCCTCGCGCAGTTCGGTGTTGCGCTGGTTGCTCTGATCGGCGGCCAACTGGCGCTCGAAGGACTTCTTCGAACTCCAGTAGGTCGTGAGGCCGCCCACCAGTGTGCCGAGCAGGCTCGCTGATGCGCTGATCATCGGGATCAGCCAAGGTTGTCCGCTCATAACCCGACGAGCGTGCCACACCATCGACCCCGCCGCGCCGGCTATGTTCCGGCGGGGGGCACTCGCACCGTGCCAATATGGGTTCGCCGAGTTAGACGATGGGTATGTTCCTGTTCATGCCCCGAATGTCGTGCGCGAGACGGCAGGTCCCGCAATGACCACCAGCCCCGATCCGAATCGCATCGGCGGCCTGGAATGGACTCGCCGCACCAACGGCCGACTCACCCGCCGGGAGCGGCTGCACCTGCTGGCGGCAGTGGCGACCACCCAGCGCGACTTCCTGGTGCACCGGCTGCGACGCGCCCGGCCTTCTGCCATTCCCCGGCCCGGCGAGCGGGACATCCGTCCGCCCGACAGCCGGTTCGCTCGCGAGGCGGAAGCAGCCGCGGCAGAGCAGAACCCGGTGGTTCGCTCCCACGGCTACCGCTCGTGGGTCTTCGGGCGGGCGCTGGCCGACGTCGACGCCATCGACGTTGACGAGGAGTTGCTGTTCGCCGGCGCCCTGCTCCACGATCACGGGATCGAATCGGCGGTTGCAGGCCAGGACTTCACCCTGCGCAGCGCACGGCGCGCCGCCGAATGCGCGAGGGCAGCCGACGTAGACGATGCACGCGCCGCCGCACTGGCCGATGCGATCACCGTGCACACCACTCCCGGCATCACGGTGGAGCGCGACGGTGCGACGGGTTATTACATCCAGAACGGCGCCCTGGCCGACATCACCGGCAATCGGGTGTGGGACCTGTCGGCGAACGTGGTCGACGACACCCTGGCCCGCTACGACCGGCGCGGTTTCACGCACAGACTCGGGGCCCTCTTCACCGCCGAGGCCGAAGCGGTTCCGGGCGGGCGCCTCTCGATGCTGCGGCGATGCGGATTCGTCCCGCTCATGCGCACGGCGCCCTTCGCCCAGAAGTGATTTCGACCGGGCCGAGACCGCGCCCTGGTCACCCGAAACGCAGGTCCCACCGCTGGATCAGCGCGTTGAGCTCCCCGATCTCGTCAGGACTCTCCATCGCCAACGCCACATAACCGTCGGGCCGGACAAGGTAGGCGGCGTCGCGGCTGATGCCCGTCCGCGACGCGGTATCGCTCCATGGAAACCGATGCAGCGCAATGCCCAACCTCTGCGCAGCCGAAGTGAACACCGGATCGGCATCACCGTAGACGTGCATCTGCCAGTCCAGCGACCGCAGTGCCGCGAAGTTGTCGCCCTCGGCGATCGGGATCCACGGCAGCCGATCGCCACCATGGATCGCCCCCGCTTCACCGCGATTGAGATCACAGCCTCGATAGGAGATCCGGGTCTGGGAGACAGTCCTGAAGATCTTGCGCCGGGAAACGGGGAACTTCGCGAGCGCCCCAATGACCCTCGGCAGCAGGCGAACCCGCGCGAACCGGGCGGCACTTCCGTCGTCCACAAGGAACCCGAAGAGCCGGTCGGTGGTCGCGATCAACGATTGCGCGAACGGGATCCTCTCAGCCTCATAGGTTTCCAGCAGCGAACTCCCGGCGCGGCCGTGCAGGACTTCGGCGATCTTCCAGGAGAGGTTGACCGCATCGCCGATCCCGGTGTTCATCCCCTGCCCACCGGCCGGGCTGTGGATGTGGCCGGCATCACCGGCGATGAACACCCGGCCGCGCCGGAACCGGTCGGCGACGCGGTGGTGAACCTGATAGGCGGAAAACCAGTTCACCGCCCCGATGGTGATTCCGAGCAGATATTCGATGTGGGCCCGAAGGTCCTCGAAGTCAGGATCGTCTGTCGACCTGAGCGTGGGCGGCAGCACGCCAATGAGGCGCTGGGTTCCACTGGACCGCACCGGAATCTTCAGGGCCAGGCCGGTGTCCCGGATTCCCAGATAGATGTCACGCTCGTCGGCCCCGGCCACCTGGGCATCGGCGACGTAGAACAGTCCTTCCGATGACCCGCCCCGGAAGCCGATCCCCAGAAGCTCCCGCACCCTGCTGTGCGCCCCGTCGCAGCCCGCGACGTAGGCGTAGGCCGACCGCTCGCTGGACGTCCCGTGGGAGATCGTCGCCTCAACGACGTCCCCCCGATCCGAAAGGTCCTCCAGCGTCGCGCCCCCCTGCACGGCGACGCCGAGTTCGGCGAGCCGGTCCACCAGGAACGGTTCGTGCTCGTCCTGGGGAAAGGCGAGCATGAACGGGTAGGGGCTGATGCCCTGGCCCATATCGCCCAGCGAGAGCCGGGCGACGTCGCGGTCCCCGGCACGGAAGTGGATGGTACTGGCGACCACACCGCGCGCAACCACCTCCTCGGCGAATCCGAACTGGCGGTAGAACTCCAGAGTCCGGGCGTGCAGTCCCATCGCGCGGGATTCCCTGGTCGGTCCCGCTTTGCGGTCGATGATGCGGACCGGCACGCCACGGCGCGCCAGACCCAGCGCCATGATCAGGCCGGTGGGTCCGGCGCCAACCACGAGAACGGACTTCATTTCGTCGACTCCCACTAGGATCAAAACTGACTGCCAGGTCAGACTATAGACCTTTTCTGACTAGCCGGTCACTTATGAGTGCGAGGAGGGCCCCATGGTCGGCCGGCGCAGCCGTGGACCGAGCCCCCAGAAGACCGCGCAGACGCGGCGGGCGGTGGCGACGGCCGCGCTGGAGTTGTTCATCGCACGGGGCTACCGAGGTACCCGGGTCGGAGATGTCGCCGATCGGGCGGGGGTCGCCAAGGGCACGGTATATCTGCACTTTGCCGACAAGCAGGCCCTGTTCGCCGGAGTCATCAGCGAAGTGCTCGACGAGCGGCTGGCCGCGCTGAAGGCGGCCCAGCCGGGCGACGGCGAGCCCCTTCGGGCCTTCCTCAGCCGGGTGGTCACCCCCGTGCTGGCCACCGTGGAAGGCTCCCCGTGGCTGGGGCTGATCCGCCTGGTGATGACTGAGGGGCGGGAGTCACCCGAGGTTTCCGCCGTTTACCGGCAGCGGGTGCTTGACCCGGTAGCCGAGCAAATCCGACACTGGGCGCGGGGGGCGGCCCAGCGTGGCGAAATCACCAGCGACGCACTGCAAGACGTCCCTCTGCTGCTCCTGTCCCCCGCCATCCTGGCCACGATGTGGAGCGGACTGTACCCCGATGAGCCGATGGGTGTCGCCGCAACCTTTGAGAGTTTCCTGGACCTGATCTTCGGAGCACAATCGCAAACATGACGGTGGAGAATCGGATCGCGACGGCTTTCGGGCTCGACGACGCCGGCTGGGCGCGCCACGCCAACCCCTGGAGCGGCTGGACCCGCATCATCACCACCCTGCCGTTGCTTGTTGCAGCCGTCTGGAGCCGTGCTTGGCTGGGCTACTGGTCGCTGATACCCGTCGCGCTGGCACTGTGGTGGATCTGGTTCAACCCCCGCGCCTTCGGTCCCGCCAAGGATGATCACGCCTGGATCTCCAAATGCGTACTGGGCGAGCGCTTCTGGGCTGCCCGCAAGCGGAATCCCGTTCCGCAGCGCCACCGAACCCTGCCGAACATTCTCAATGTCGTATCCCTGACCGGGTTCCCGTTCCTGGTGTGGGGCCTGGCCAGGTTTGAACTCTGGCCCACCCTGCTCGGAATGGTGCTCATCACCGGCGCCAAGCTGTGGTACATCGACCGGATGGCGATCCTTTACGACGACGTAGTCGCCGCGAAACCGGAGCTGCGGTATCGGAACCCGTACCTGATGTAAGACTTGTCAACATGGCGGCCGGCTCCTATCACCACGGCAATCTGCGCGAGGCCCTCCTCGAGCACGCCGTCGAACTGGCGCGGACCAACGGGCCGGATGGCGTTGTGCTTCGCGATGTGCAACGAGCGGCCGGGGTGAGCAACTCCGCGGCCTACCGCCACTACGCCGACCGGCAGGCGCTGCTAACCGCGGTGCAGATCTACGCGATGACACTGCTGGGCGAGGCGATGACGGAGTCCCTGGCCGCGCTGCCCAACCGCGGCCGCCGAGACCGGCGCGCCCTGAACCGGTTACGCGCGACGGGGCAGGCCTACATCGACTTCGCGCTGGCCGAGCCGGGCCTGTTCCGCACCGCATTCGCCCCCGGTGGGTTGGCGGTCACCGACACCCGCGTCGCACCGGAGCGTCACCCGTTCCTGATCCTCAGCAGGTGCATCGACGATCTCGTCCAGACCGGTGTGCTTAGCCCCGACCGCCGCGAAGGACTTGACGAAGCCGCCTGGGCGGCCGTTCACGGCCTCGCCGTGCTGTTCCTCGACGGGCCACTGGCCGGCGCCGACGACGGCAGAAAACATCTGATCACCGACCGTCTGCTGGACGTCTTCGACGACGGTATCCGTTAACAGCGTCCATATGTTGACAGCGATAACTTAGCATGGCATGCTCCGCGATGTTACTGCTGTCAACATAAGGTGGGTCGCCGATGTCCGTCGAAGCTCCATACCCAGCCCGGACCCGCGGCGCGCACGCCGCCCCACCGCGGCGGGTTCATCCGGTCGCCGTTCTGGTGGTCGTCCTGGTGGCGTCCCTGGCGATCAACGTCGAGACCACGATCGTCAACGTCGCACTGCCGACGCTGAATTCGGAACTGGGCGCATCGACACGCGGCCTGCAGTGGATCGTGGATGCCTACAACCTGGCGTTCGCCGCGCTGGTCCTGGCCGGCGGAACCGTCGGTGACAAATACGGCCGGCGCCGCACCCTGATCGCCGGGTTGATCCTGCTGGCGGTGACCAGCGTCGGCGCGGCGTACTGCACCACCACCGAGTCGCTCATCGGGTGGCGACTGGCCATGGGCGTGGCCGCCGCGCTGATCTATCCCACCACCTTGGCCATCATCACCGACACCTTCCGCGACCCGAAGCAGCGCGCCGGCGCGATCGGACTGTGGGGCGCGGTCACCGGCCTGGGTGTAGCGATCGGCCCGATCCTCGGCGGGGCACTGCTGGAGGTGTACTGGTGGGGCAGCCTGTTCCTGGCGTTGGTGCCGATCGCCCTGATCGCCGCCGTCGCCGCGCCACTGGTCATCCCCCCGGACTCCCCCGATCGTTCCTCGCGTCTGGATCGCGGCGGCCTGCTGCTGTCGGTGGTCATGCTCGGTGCGCTGGTCTACACGATCATCGAGGCGCCGGAACACGGCTGGGCCTCTCCGCTGACCCTCGGCGGATTCGCTGTCGCTCTGGCCGCCGGCGTCGGCTTCGTGCTGTGGGAGCGCCGTCAGCGTGATCCGCTCATTGATGTCACCCTGTTCACCAACCTGCGGTTCAGTGCCGCAAGCGGGGCCGTCACGATCGCCTTCTTCGCCCTGTTCGGGTTCATCTTCCTGATCATCCAGTTCATGCAGCTGCTGCAAGGCTGGGGGCCGTTGGAGACCGGCGTGCGGATTCTGCCGGTCGCGCTGTCGATCGCCGTCGGGTCAGTGCTGGGCACCCAGCTAGCCGTCAGCCGAATAGGAACCAAAGCGATTGTTGCACTGGGTCTTTTGATGATGGCCGCCTCGTTCGCCTGGATCAGCACCATCGAGATCTCGGTGAGCTACACCGTCATCGCGGCACAGATGATCCTGCTCGGCGGCGGGTTGGGGCTCACCAGCGCGCCGGCCACCGACTCCATCATGGGTGTGGTCCGGCCCGAGCAGGCCGGCGTCGGATCGGCCGTCAACGACGCCGTCCGCCAAGTCGGCGGCACCCTGGGTGTGGCGGTGATCGGCAGCATCTTCTCCACTCTCTACGTCCGCGGACTCGAAACCAGCACCGCGCTGCAGATGCTTCCCGAGCAGGCCCGGTCGATTGCCGAAGACGGCTTGGCTCAGGGGCTTGCGGTCGCCGCCCAGTCCCCCGGTCCGGTTGCCGCTGCCGTTCGTGAGGGCGTCAATGACGCGTTCCTGTCCGGGATGAGTTCGGGGTGCCTGACAGCCGCCGGCGTCTGCCTCGCCGGGGCGATCTTCGTGCTGGCCGCGCTGCCGGCGCATCCGCTGGCCCGCCAGTCATGAGCAAGCTGGAGCAATACGGGCCGTGGGCCGTGGTGACCGGCGCCAGCGACGGCATCGGACGGTCCGTAGCTCAACGGGCGGGCTCTGAAGGATTCAATGTTCTGCTCGCCGCGCGCAGCGAGGCCAAGCTCATCGCTCTCGCTGACGAACTCCGGCGGGTGAACGGAGTCCAAGCCCGAGCGGTCCCGGTGGACCTCAGCCATCCCGATGGAGTGGCAACTCTTCTCCACAGCACCGAGGAAGTCGACATAGGCCTGGCGGTGCTGGCCGCGGGCTTCGCTACCGGAGGCGATTTCCTGCGGTCACCTGCCGCTGACGAATTGGAGATGATCGCAGTCAACATCACCGCGGTGACGGCCCTGACCCACGCGTTTTCCCGCCGGTTGGCTGAGCGTGGGCGAGGCGGGATCGTGTTGTTCGGTTCGCTGCTCGGCTGGGCCGGCGTGCCGGGGGAAGCCAACTACGCCGCCACCAAGGCCTACGTGCAGACCCTCGCCGAGGGTCTGCACCGCGAACTCAAGCCGCGCGGAGTGGACGTGTTGGCGGTCGCCCCCGGCCCGGTGCACACCGGGTTCGCCGACCGTGCCGGGATGACGATGAGGTTCGCCGCGACACCGGAGGTGGTGGCCAATGCCACCTGGGCGGCGCTGGGCCGTAAGACGACCGTGGTTCCGGGACTGTTGGCAAAGGTGCTCAACGCTGCGGTGAAATCTCTTCCTCGCGGGTCGCGCAGTGCCATCCTGGGTCGGGTGATGGCGTCGATGCGGGGCTGAGGTAGCCGGGATGGTGAACACGGATCGGTTTCCTCAGGTCGAGGTGGGATCGATTGCCGAACTGCACCGATGGCCTTCGCACAACCACTCCCGCGCCGAGGCAGTGTGGCTGGTCACCTACCGGAAGTCGGTGCCCGCCAGATACCTGAGCACCGATCAGGTGCTCGACGAGTTGGTGTCGTTCGGATGGATCGACGGCGTCCGCAGGAAGCTCGACGACGAGCGGACGATGCAGCTCATCAGCCCACGCCGAACTAGGCCGTGGGCACGCACCTACAAAGTCCGCGCCGAACGACTGATCGCCGAGGGCCGGATGCAGCAGCCCGGATTGGACAGCGTCACCGCTGCTCGAGAGTCGGGTGCCTGGGAGGCGATGAACGACGTCGATGATCTGGTGGTTCCCGACGATCTGCGCACGGCGCTGCAGGCGGCCCCGCCGGCATGGGAGGTATTCAGTGGCTTCCCGCCGTCGGTGACGCGCAACATTCTGCGTTGGATCGCCTCGGCCAAGACCGCGCCCACTCGGCACAAACGCATCTCCGCCACGGCGGAGGAAGCCCGACACGGCCGCCGGGTCAGGAGTAACGGCTAGCGGGTCACGGCGAGCAGAGCACACGCAACTACACGTCGCACTCGGCCAGCATGATCCGCGAACTACGAAAGGAAAAGCAGCGCAGCAATAGCGGCTTCGATCGCCAACCCCGCTGCATTCTCCTTAGACCGGGAACGGTCCACGACGACCGACAGGGCGCGTGCAACGAACGCCCCGGCCCATGCCGCGCCGAGAACCACGGCAGCGTCACGGCTCCCGAGCAGGAGGGTGGCCAGACCGGCCCCAATGAACAAGCCACCGTACGTGGCGCGGAACTCCGAGACCCCTAGTTGTCCGGGTAACTGCAAACCGATCACCGCGCTCACTCGTCGCGGCCATACCAATCCGAGGCATCCCGCCAGAACCGAGATCGCGGCGCCGATGTAGCCCAAGTTGTTCATCGCCCTTTCACCCCCGGGCCGCCCAGAGCAGAGCTGCTGCGGCCACGACCTCGACCAGGAAGTAGAACCAGTTGGGGTAGAACGCTTTCGGCCGGTCGACCACACCGGAAACCAGACGCCCGAAGGCCATCCCGCCGAGTGCGGCTGCCACCGTGATGAGGATGCCGTCGCGCAGCGCGGCATCACTGGCAGCCAGCGCCAGTATCCCGGCGATCGCCAGGCCGAAACCGCCGTAGACCGCGCGCACTTCGGCGCGGGACTCGGGGATGGGCAGGGTGATGCCGAACGGGCGGATCAAGGCCGCCGGCCGAGCCAGCGCGAAAACACCCATGCCCGCGAAGAACACTCCCGTCAGGGCAATCACCAACAGCTCCATCACTTCTCCTGCATAAGGGTTCTACGACGCACGGTGATCCGGGCGCCCGCTTTGGGGGTGAACGCGACACCCCGGTCCAGCCAGTCCTCATCCGGCTTGTCGGTTGTCTGGATGGTGATGGCGCGCAGCATGGTTCGCAGGGCCACATCCATCTCCATGGCGGCGAAAGCGGCCCCGACGCAGCGTCGGGTTCCGCCCCCGAACGGAACCCAGGCGAAGGTGTTGGGCTTGTCATCGATGAATCGCTCGGGGTCGAACCGACGTGGGTTCGGAAACTCCTCGGCATTCTTGTGCAGTTCGTTGAGGCTCACCATGATCGTGTAGCCCTGCGGAATCCGCCACGGGCCGAGTTCATACGTCGGCACGGCGACGTGGCGGCTCGCGAGGTCGATGACCGTGCGCACCCGTTGGGTTTCCAGGACCGTCGCCTGGCGGTAGTCGTTGGCGTCGGTGTCGGCTTCTTCAACGAGGCGCCGCAGCACCTCCGGATGGCGGGAGACGCGCTCCAGGACCCACGCCAGCGTCGAGGCCGTCGTCTCATGACCGGCGGCCAGCAGGGTCAGCAGTTCGTCGCCGATCTCGGTACGTGTCATCGCCGTCCCGTCGTCGTAGCGGCTGCGGACGAACAGTGCGAGGATGTCGGTCCGGTCATCCAGATGCGTGTCGTTGCGCGCCCGGCTGACCAGGGTGTCGACCAACGACTCATAACGTCGCCGGTAGGAGGCGAGGCGTCCCCACGGGCTCCAACGGGCCTCGGTGCGCGGGATCGGCAGCAGGGCGAGCCGTGATGCCAGCGTCACCCACTTGGGAACCACGTCGCGCAGTTGTTCCAGTTCCGCGCCGTCGGCGCCGAATACGCCCCGCAGGATGACATTGAGGGTGATGCGCATCATCGGCTCAAGGGTTTCGAACTCGGTTCCCTGCGGCCAAGCTGCCATCTCGCGCAGTGTCTCCTCCTCCACGATGCGTTCGTAGGCGGTGATGCTCTTGCCGTGGAAGGGCGGGGTGAGCAGCTTGCGTCGTCGCCGGTGCTCGGCGCCGTCGAGGGCGAACACCGAACCCCGGCCGAACACCCGGGAGAGGTTGGGCTGAACGTTGTGCAGCACTTCGGGGCTGGTGGTGAACACCTGCTTGGCCAACGCGGGGTCAGCAACCACAACGGTCTTGCCGAAGACGGGGATCTGCACGGCGAAGCATCGCCCGTGTCTGCGGAGCTCACGCGCGATGACGCGTCGGCGGTTGATGACGAAGTCCAGCGCGGTCAGCAGCCGCGGGATCGTCGACGACGGCGGAAGATGAACGCGCTGAGCATCGTTGCGCACCGGTGTGGGCGTTTGGGTCACCCGACCTCCTTGTGTTTGTGCGGTGGTGTCATAGCCAGCCCTTCAGGAAGCCGGAGAGCAGGACAGCGAAGCCCCCGATTTCGGCGACGATCAGCGACACCATCGCCACATGGATACTGCGACCGGGTTGGCTGAGTTGGTTGGTGGTGTCCCGTTTGGCGCCGTGGAGGATGTAGCTGCCGATCGCGCCGACGAAGAAGGTGATGATCGTCGCGGCGGCGGCGCCGTTGACCCACGCCGGCCATACGCTGAGTTCGACGAACACCGCCACCAGCAGGGTCGCAAACGAGTACAGCAGAGCCGAGCGATGCGCGATGTCGACGTAGGGGTGGGCCAGGTGATCCGGGCTGGTGGCCATCTGCCGGTACTTCCAAATGCCGAGCACCAACGCCAGAAGGAAGATCAGGCCGGCCGCCAGGAGGGTGGCCATGGTCGGGTTGCCCAGATGGTGAGTCATCGTCACTCCGCAAACGGTGAATGCGTGATGCGCCAGTTGAATTGGCCCCATCGACATAGTGCCGCGGTGGCCGACCGCGGCTGAGTACGGGCCTCGGCGCGCATCTTCCCGGCGAAGAACTTCTTGAACCCCTGCCGCGGATAGGTGTCGATCACCTCGGCCACGGTTGCGGGGTGGATGTCCTCCAGTCGCATACCGGTGACGTCGGCGGCGGTGCCGAAGTGCAGCAGCGCAACCTCCGGGCGGTCCTTGCCGGCGCGGCCGACCTCAAGATGCATGCGGATCGCTCTGGCGACGGCGGCGGCCCGATCCGCTGGCCACCCCCGATCTCGGAGCCAGGAGTCCGCCGCGTCCGCGCCGCGCTGTTCGAAAGGACCGTCACCGCCGATGAATTCGGTCAGGCCGAGGTCGTGCAGCATCGCCGCGACGAACAGCAGTTCGGGGTCCCAGTCCAGGTTGTCCCGCTTACCCAGGAGTGCTCCGAAAAGGTAGGCGCGATGGCTGTGGGCGGCCAGGGTGGCCGGAGCCTCGTGGCGCACCAGAGCGGCGGCCTCGAGGGCGACCGCCGAGTCCGGGACGGGGACCTCGGTGAGCCCAACGGGCTGCGGGCGATCCTTCCCCATCCGTCGGGCGGCCCGGCGCACGGTCTGCTCGAGCTGGGCACGGCCCAGGCGGCTGACGACGGCAAGGTCCGGTTCGCTCATCGCGCGACCTCGGCGGTGAGTTCGATCTCCAGGGCAAGGTTGGCCGGAAGGGACGAGACACCCACCGCGAGCCGGGCATGGCGACCGCGCTCGCCGAAGACGTCGACGAGCACTTCCGAGGCACCGTCGATGACCTGGGTGTGGCCGATGAAGTCGGGTACGGCGTTGACCACCCCGCGCACCAACACGATCTGCGTGACCGCATCGAGGGTGCCGAGAACCGACCGGAGCGTGGCCAGTGCGTTGATCGCCGCGAAGCGGGCGGCCAGCCGCCCGTCCGCGACATCGAGATCGGCGCCCAGCTTGCCCAACACCAGGGTCTCCGGCGGGCTGAACGGGATGTGACCGCCGAGAATCAGCAGGTCACCGGTTCGCACCGCGTTCACGTACTCCCCAGCCGGCGGGAACGGCGCGGGCAGGTCGATGCCGAGTTCGCGCAACCGCTGCTCGGGCGAAACTTGTTGTAAGGGTTCTAACATGCAGGCGATGCTAAATCGGGCTCCGGTCTATTGCAACCATTTCAATAGATTGCCTCCTCGGCATTAGGATCCGACTATGGAGACCACCGCGCCGCGCCGCCTGGATCCGCGTAAGCAGCGCACCATGGATGCTCTGATCACCGCAGCGCAGGTCATGTTCTCCGACCGATCCGTCGACGAAGTCACTGTCGAGGAGATCGGCCAGCACGCCGGCGTCGCCGTCGGCTCGATCTACAACAACTTTGGCAGCAAGGAAGGGCTCTACGCGGCGGTGGTCGCCCGCGCCCTCGATGTGGACCGCGACTACATGGATCGGGCTTACACGCCGGACCGAAAGCCCGTCGAACAACTACTGGCCGCGTCCGAGCAATACCTGCGCTTCGCCCTGGACCATCCCCAGTTCTTCCGGATGCTGGCCTTCCCGGCCAAGCCGGGCCCCTACCCGGCCGCCGCTGACACCGCGGCACTGCTGAGTCGGCGGGTCGATGAGCAGAACGCCCGGATGGTGGATGCCATCGAGCGGGGAATCGCCGAGGGCAGCATCCGTCCACTCGATGCGCGCAAGACCGCCACCATCCTGTGGGCCAGCTGGAACGGCATCATCAGCCTGGCGTGGCGGCACGACGACCTGCGTCAGGATCCCGCGGCATTGCAGGAATTGATCGCCGGCGCAGCCGATCTCGTCAGCTACGGATTGCGGTTGGAATAGCCTCCCGTGTTCCGGTGCACATCGGCCGGTGAAGCGGGGCATCCGGCGGCGGGTGACCGTCGACCCCCTCCTGTCGCAGTGCGCGTGCCGCGACGTCGGCGTTCCCCCGAAGCCTCGCTAGGCTCATTCGAAGCACTTCCCAACGATCGGAGCCAGCAGGATGAGCATCCCGCCCTACCCGGAGGCCAATTCGTTCGGCACTCTCGAGAGCCAGCCCACGGGAACACGACCACCGATCAAGTACATCTGGCCGAAGCGGATCGCCGTCATCCTCGCTGGGCTGGCCTTGGTGGGCGGGATCGGCTTCGGCGCCAAGACACTCCTGCAGGGGGACGAGACAGCGAGCACCAGCCAGGAGACGGTGCAGTCCGCATCTCCGGCGCCCGCGCCGTCGCAGGCCCCGCAATCCCCCGCACCCGAGGCCTCACAAGCCCCACAGGCGCCGACCGGTTCGACGGCGCCGCTGACGCTGAACCAGGCCGTCACCGATTCCGCCGGGGCGTTGAGCAGCGACCAGGTCGCTGAGGTGAACTCCGCCGTCAAGGGTCTGCAGGCGGCACGCGACGTCCGGCTATGGGTTGTCTACGTTGACGCATTCGACGGCCCGCCCGGCGAGTGGGCCCGTAAGACCGTCTCCCTGACCAAGATGGGGGATCGGGACGCGATCCTCGCCGTGGCGACCAAGCAGCGCAAGTACGCCTTCCTGGTCGCACCGGGCGCCGCGAACCGTGTGGAACGGGCGATCGACGAGATGCGAGTCACCACCATCGAACCGAAACTGCGCGACGGTGACTTCGCCGGCGCTGCCGTCGCTGCTGCGACCGGACTGCAAGCCCTCATCTGAACAGACCGGACGACGCGAGGTCATTGCCCGGTGAAACCCCTGATCAGCCGGATGGCAGCAGGGCGTCAGGAGTCCGGCACATGACGCCCCCGAAGCGGCTGAAGTCGTTGTCGTAGCTGACGATTATTCCGCGATGCTCGATGGCCAGTGCTGCCAGGTGTGCGTCATTGACGAGATTGCCCCCGGCACCGACGTTGTCGAGTAGTCCGCGCAGGACGTCGACGTGGCGCGGCGTCGGGCTGACGAGCACCGCCCCAGGCGCGCCAAGCCAATCGGCCACCCGGCCCATCGCCTCCGAAGGGCGCAGCGGCGACGGGAACAGTCCTTCCTTGGTGGCCAACCGTACGAAAGCGAGCAGCGGCACCCAGGCCAACCCCACGGTGTCGGCTCCCGAGAGCGCCGCGTCAAGCCAACGCCGGCTTGACAGGTGGCGTTCGCTCGCCGAATTGACCGCGTAGAGAAGGACGTTGGCGTCAACGATCTTCATGCGCCGCGGCGCTGACGCCGAATCAGTTCTTCGTCCTCAAGTTCAGCCGCGATCTGAAGGGCGCGATCCAGATTGACCTGCGGAACGCCGAGATCGGCGGTCCGGGTAGCGAACGGAACGGGGGCCGGCCGCCCCTCGGCACCGTCACGAATCGCATCGTTGAGGGCGGTCTTGAACGACACGCCCCGCTCCCGCATCCGCCGATGGATCAACGCCACGGTGTCGTCGTCCAACGTGACCGTGGTGCGCATGCTGACAGCATAGCATCAGATTACTTGATGCTCTGCTGTCAGCACAGGTGAGGCGCCGGTGTTACGCAACGCCGCCCGGCGGCAGTTCGGGTCAAGCACCCCACACAGTGCCGCCAATGACTCCGCGTCCGTTTACCCCGAGTTCGCTTGCACTCCGGATTGGATCACTGTCAATATCGACGCATGTCGAAACAAGACGCGGGTCCCTGTCCGGTCGCCCCGTTAGTGGCAGAGCCGTTGGCAATGCCGGCGGCGGTGGCGATGGCAGCCAAGTTCAAAGCCCTCTCCGACCCGGTCCGACTGCAGTTGCTCAGTTCAGTGGCCAGCCACGCCGGTGGTGAGGCGTGTGTATGCGATATCTCCGCGGGCGTGGAGGTATCCCAGCCCACGGTGTCGCACCACCTGAAGGTCCTGCGTGACGCTGGGTTGTTGACCTCACAGCGCCGAGCGTCGTGGGTCTACTACGCCGTGGTACCGGAAGCCCTGGCGGCCCTCGCAGGCTTGTTGAGCGTGGGCGCTGATTCCGCTTCGGCGGTGGGGGTTTCGGCGTGACCGACACGGTGAGCGCCGACGTTCCAGTCGCCGGCCGACTGTCCACCCTGGATCGTTTCCTGCCGGTATGGATCGGGGTGGCAATGGCGGCGGGCCTGCTGCTGGGCCGGTGGATCCCGGGGCTGAACACCGCCCTGGAGAAGGTCCAGATCGACGGCATCTCCCTGCCGATCGCCCTGGGCTTGTTGATCATGATGTATCCGGTTCTGGCCAAGGTGCGCTACGACCGACTGGACACCGTCACCGGCGACCGCAGACTGCTAGTCAGTTCGCTGGTGTTGAACTGGGTACTGGGCCCGGCGCTGATGTTCGCCCTGGCGTGGCTGATGCTGCCGGACCTGCCGGAGTACCGCACCGGACTGATCATCGTCGGCCTGGCCCGCTGCATCGCGATGGTCATCATCTGGAACGACCTGGCCTGCGGGGACCGCGAAGCCGCCGCGGTGCTGGTGGCCCTGAACTCGATGTTCCAGGTCATCATGTTCGCCGTACTCGGGTGGTTCTACCTCTCCGTGCTGCCCGGCTGGCTTGGTCTGGATCAGGCCTCCATCGACACCTCGCCGTGGCAGATCGCCAAGTCAGTGCTGATCTTCCTGGGCATCCCACTGTTGGCCGGCTTCTTGTCGCGCCGACTCGGAGAGAAGGCCAAGGGCCGGGAATGGTACGAGAGCACGTTCCTGCCGAAGGTCGGACCGTGGGCGCTCTACGGCCTGCTGTTCACCATCGTGATTCTCTTCGCGCTCCAAGGCGAGCAGATCACCAACCGGCCATGGGACGTGGCCCGGATCGCGCTTCCACTGCTGGCCTACTTCGCGATCATGTGGGGCGGCGGATTCCTGATGGGCGCCGCGCTGGGACTCGGCTACCCGCGCACCACCACCCTGGCGTTCACCGCGGCGGGCAACAACTTCGAGTTGGCCATCGCGGTGGCAATCGCCACCTTCGGCGCCACCTCCGGGCAAGCCCTTGCCGGGGTGGTCGGACCGCTGATCGAAGTGCCCGTCCTGGTGGGGTTGGTCTACGTGTCCCTGGCGTTGCGGAAACGCTTCCCCGCACAGCCGAGCCCCGCGACCCCCTGAGCTGAAGGAACCATGATGTCCCACAACGAAACCGGCGCTCCGGACACCACCGCGGATCTGCTGATGCCTCAGGCGGTGCTCTCGCGGGCAGCGCAGCACCTCGCGGCGAAATATGACGGCGTGTTCTCGCCACAGACTGTGGAACGGTATGTGTTCGAGTCCTACGCCTCGCTGCGCCGCACCGCGCGCATCCACAACCACCTGACCGCACTGGCCATGCGGTTTGCCGCCGACCGGCTCACCGCGCTGGCCCAGTCGCAGGGCGTGGTACCCAAGGATGTGCCCGAGGTGTTGTTCATCTGTGTGCACAACGCCGGCCGCTCCCAGATGGCTGCAGCACTGCTCAACCACCACGGTCAGGGGAGGGTGCATGTGCGCTCCGCCGGGTCGGCACCCGCGGGAGAAATTAATACCCAGGTGATCGCGGCGATGGCTGAGATCGGGGTTGATCTGGGTGAGGAGTACCCCAAACCGCTGACCGACGACGTGGTCGCCGCCGCCGATGTGGTGGTGTCCATGGGCTGCGGGGACGCCTGCGCGGTCTATCCGGGCAAGCGCTACCTGGATTGGACGATCGATGATCCCGCCGGCCAACCACTGGAGGCGGTGCGGGCGATCCGCGACGACCTCGATGCCCGGGTGCGCGGCTTGCTCACCGAACTGACCACCCCATCCGTATCCGCCTGACTTACCCCTCCCACTCCGAAAGGCGTTTATCGACATGGCTTCTCGTCCCAGTGTGTTGTTCGTGTGCATCCATAATGCGGGCCGTTCCCAGATGGCCGCGGGCTTCCTGCGCGATATGGCCGGTGATGCTGTCGAGGTCCGCTCCGCAGGCAGCGATCCAGGACCGCGCATCAACCCGGCCGCCGTGGAGGCGATGGCCGAGGTCGGCATCGACATCTCTGACCAGTCACCGAAACTGCTGACCCACGAAGCGGTTGAAACCTCCGATGTGGTGATCACGATGGGTTGCGGGGACGCCTGTCCGGTTTTCCCCGGCATCAGCTACCGCGACTGGTCGCTCGAGGATCCGGCCGGTAAGGGCATCGACGCCGTCCGTCCCATCCGCGATGAGATCAGGACCCGCGTGCAGGCCCTGGTCGCCGAACTACTTCCCAGCGACACCCCGGCGCGGGGCGGCTCGTGAGGCAGCCCTCGGTGTTGTTCGTCTGCGTGAAGAACGGCGGCAAGTCCCAGATGGCCGCAGGACTGATGCGCAAGATCGCCGGTGACCGCGTCGCGGTGTATTCGGCGGGCACCGCGCCGGGTTCGGCGATCAATGCGCTCTCGGCGCAGTCGCTGCTCGAAGTCGGTGTCGACATCACCGGTGAGCGCCCCAAACCGATCGACCCGGCATTGCTGCGCGAGGTGAACCTGGTGGTCACGCTGGGGCGTGAGGCCCGCGTCGAGGTTCCAGCCGGGACTCTGCTGGAGAACTGGGACACCGATGAGCCCTCGAAGCGCGGGATCGAGGGAATCGAGCGGATGCGGTTGATCCGCGACGACATCGCCGCCCGCGTGGACAAACTCAACGAACAGCTGACCGAGAAGGAGATCCGATGAGCAAGATCGAGGTATTCGAGCCGGCCCTGTGCTGTGCCACGGGTGTGTGCGGGGAGGACGTCGACCAGGCCCTCGTCACCTTCTCCGCCGACATGGACTTCATCCGTAGCAGCGGCGGTGACATCGCCCGCTACAACCTGGCCAGCGAACCGCAGGCCTTCGCCGCCAACGAGGCCGTCAAGGCCTTCTTGCACGTGTCCGGATCGGCCGGACTTCCCCTCGTCCTGATCGACGGGGTCACCGCGATGACCGGCCGCTACCCCGACCGCGCCCAACTGGCCACCTGGGCAGGTCTGGACACCACCCCCGCCGGGCGCGACGAGTTGGGCCTGACCGCCGCCTCCGAGGGCAGCTGCTGCGGCGGCGCTGCCTCAAGCTGCTGCTAGCCCGACGGCCGCTTCGCGCCGCACCATCAACCAGAGGACCCGCACCCCATGAAGTTCCTTGAGCATCCGCCGCGCTTTCTTTTCTTCACCGGCAAGGGCGGTGTGGGCAAGACCTCCATCGCCTGTGCCACCGCGATCACACTGGCCCGGCAAGGCCGCACGGTGCTGCTGGTCAGCACCGACCCCGCCTCCAACGTCGGGCAGGTCTTCGGGCTCACGATCGGCAACACCATCACCGCCATCCCCGCAGTTGCCGGCCTGTCGGCGTTGGAGATCGACCCCGACCAGGCCGCCGAGGCCTACCGCGAACGCATCGTCGGACCAGTTCGGGGTCTGCTACCCGAGGCCGAGCTGGCCTCGATCACCGAACAACTCTCCGGCTCCTGCACCACCGAGATCGCCTCGTTCAACGAGTTCACCGAACTTCTCACCGACTCTGAGGGCCGAATCGGGCAGTTCGACCACGTCCTGTTCGACACAGCGCCCACCGGCCACACCATCCGGCTGCTGCAACTGCCCGGCTCCTGGACGGACTTCCTCAACGAAGGCAGAGGCGACGCCTCCTGCCTGGGACCGCTGGCCGGCTTGGAGAAGCAGCGCGCCGTCTACGCCGAAGCCGTTCAGGCGCTGGCCGATCCGACCCGCACCCGGCTGGTGCTGGTGGCCCGCGCCCAGACCTCCACGCTCACCGAGATCACCCGCACCCACCGGGAACTCGCCGCAGTCGGCCTCAACAACCAGTACGTCGTGATCAACGGAGTCCTGCCCACCCCCACCGACGACAGCGACCCGCTAGCCTCGGCGATCCACCGCCGCGAACACGCTGCCATCGCCGCCCTGCCCGACGAACTGCGTGCACTTCCACGAGATCAAATCGAACTCAAAGCCACCAACATCGTCGGAATCGACGCCCTGGCAACACTGTTCACCCCCGACACCGACACCGGCCCCGCCCCGGGGCCTGCGGTCGAGGTGCCCGATGCGCCGCTTTCCGCGCTGATCGACCAGATCGCCATCGGCGACAAAGGGCTGATCATGTGCATGGGTAAGGGCGGGGTGGGCAAGACCACCATCGCCGCCGCGATCGCCGTGGCGTTGGCACAGCGCGGCCACCCGGTGCACCTGACCACCACCGACCCGGCGGGCCACCTCACGGATACCCTGCACGGCACCCTGGAGAACCTGACCGTCTCCAGCATCGACCCCGTCGAGGCCACCCGCGTGTACCGCGACCACGTGCTGGCCACCAAGGGGGCGAGCCTGGACGAGCAAGGGCGACTGATGCTCGCAGAGGACCTGCGTTCTCCCTGCACCGAGGAGGTCGCTGTCTTCCAGGCCTTTTCGAAAGTCATCGCCGAGTCACGCCGGCATTTCGTGGTCGTCGACACCGCCCCCACCGGACACACCCTGTTGCTGCTCGACGCCACCGGTTCCTATCACCGCGAAGTCGCCCGTCAACTCGGTAGCCGGCACTTCACCACACCACTCATGCGACTGCAGGACCCCGAACTCACCAAGGTCATCATCGTCGCCCTCGCCGAAACCACACCGGTGCTCGAAGCCGGCGGCCTGGACGCCGAACTGCGCCGCGCTCAGATCCATCCGTGGGCCTGGGTCATCAACAACTCCCTGGCCGCAGCCGAACCCACCGCACCGCTGTTACGCCGTCGCGCCGCCGCGGAAACCGCCCAAATCGACACCGTGCGAAACGACTACGCCGACCGCATCGCCGTCGTACCTCTGCTTCCGGTCGAACCCGTCGGCATCCCCGCGCTGACCGAACTCGCCAACGCCCGCAGCACCGTCACCCGATAAGTGGCGACCCCGCAAGCCGGCGGCGACACGGCGAACACAGAGGACATCGACGTCGTCGTCATCGGCGGTGGCCAAGCCGGACTTGCCGCGGGCTACTACCTCCGCCGGGCCGGGCACCGCTTCGTCATCCTCGACGACCAGCCCGCGCCGGGCGGCGCATGGCCACACACCTGGACGTCGCTGACGCTGTTCTCCCCGGCGCAATACTCCTCCCTGCCGGGATGGCACATGCCCAACTGGCCCAACGGATTTCCGCCAGCCCGCCACGTGATCGACTACCTGCGCGCCTACGAAGAACGCTACGAGCTGCCGGTGCGCCGGCCCGTCCACGTGGACGCGGTCGTCCGCGACGGCGACTACCTCCAAGTGTCTACCCCCTCCGGCCACTGGCGGGCACGGCGGGTCATCAGCGCGACCGGAACCTGGCACCAACCCTTCTGGCCGATCTACCCCGGTGCACGCACCTTCCGCGGACAGCAGCTTCACACGGTGCACTACCGAGACGCCACCCCCTTCACCGGCAAGCACGTCATCGTGGTCGGCGGCGGCAACTCCGCCGCACAACTGCTCGCCGAAATCTCGGAGACGACGACCACGACCTGGGTCACCCACACCCCGCCCCGGTTCCTGCCCGACGACGTCGACGGCCGCGCACTGTTCGATGTCGCCACCCGGCGGGCCGCCGACCTCGCCGCGGGACGCCCCGACACCGGCGGCATCACCGCTCTCGGCGACATCGTCATGATTCCACCCGTTCTCGCCGCCCGGGAACGCGGCGTGCTGCAGGCAGTCCCAATGTTCGAGGGGTTGCAAGCCGACGGGGTCTACTGGGCTGACCGCGAGCAACACGCGGCTGTGATCCTGTGGGCGACCGGCTTCCGCCCGGCCCTCGCACACCTGCGGCCACTGCATCTGCGGGAGTCCGATGGCACGATCGCCATGCACGGCACGCGGGCAGTCAAGGAGCCCGCCCTGCACCTGCTCGGCTACGGCGACTGGACAGGACCGGGATCTGCGACTCTCATCGGCGTGGGACGGACAGCACGAGCCGCTGTCCAAGAACTCGACCTGAGGTAGGCGCCCGCCTGGTAGGCCTCCGGGCGGCGCGGGCGGCGATGGCTCCCCCGCCTAGTGACCGGAGACGAAGAGCGCTTGGTTTGGCGACCGCCTAGTAATGAAAGCGGCATCTCAGACCCGAATCGCGACGAAACCGGCTGCGCCGTCGAGAGCCGAGAAGTCGTCGTCCTGTGTGACGACCGGCAACCCCCGCGACACCGCGATCGCCGCGATCCACAGGTCATTGACGCCCATCCGCCGACCCGCCTCGGCAAGGTGGACACGCAACCGCGCCCAAACCCGTGCGGCGTCTTCGTCGGCCGGAATTGCCACCATGTCCGCGACGGCGTCCAGAGTGGCCAGCCGTCGGGCGCGAACGTCCGCGGATCCGGCGGCGAGTATTCCGGCATTGAGCTCGGCCAACGTGATGACGGTCGTCGCCACTTGCTCGGGCATGGCCGTCTCGTCGATAGGACGGCCCGTCTCATTCGCGATGAATACCGACGTGTCGAGAACACCCGCGGGAATCACTGAATCGGTCCGAGATCGTCGGTGGTGTCTCCCGCCAGGCGAGCCAGATCGTCGCGCAGTCCGGGATCAGCTTGGGCCCGCTTCAGGCGCTGGGCTAGTTCGATGCCGGACAACCACCGTCGCCGACCAGGCTGGGCCGCGGTGAGCCGGGCGACTGGTTTGCCTTTCACCGTGATGGTGACGACTTCCCCAGCGGCAACCCGTCGCAGCACCCCGGCCGTGTCGTTGCGCAGTTCGCGGGAGGCAATCTCGGACATGCGACAAGCGTAGCCGTTGCGTAGCAAATAGGGATTCGAGACCTGAAACAAAGCAGGCCAGGCCTTTCGGCCTGGCCTGTCCTTGTGGAGCTGCCGGGAATCGAACCCGGGTCCTACGGCATTCCCTCAAGACTTCTCC
>CAYXBN010000050.1:0-21208 GCA_964463215.1 uncultured Mycobacterium sp.
GTCCGACTCCCGGGCCGATGCAACGGTCAACTGGCACGTTGGGCGCACCTCCGCCATCCGACCGGGCGGGCTCTGGCAGCCGACGCCGATCCGGGTCGAACCGACCACCACCACCGCCCACTCAATCTCCCGGCCTGGCCGAATCTCCCGGTAGGTCAGGGCGGGCCGTTCGCCAACCCGCGCCGCGGCGTCGAAGTCATCGAACACCCCCGCGGGTTGAGTCGCGATCACCGCGCCGAGCGAGGCCGCCGCCTGCGCGATGGTGGACTCCGGCGCGTAGGACTGGGTGAGGTGCACCGCGAAGCCCGGATCGACGGGCGAATCAGCCTGCAGACGGCGCGAACCCGGTCCACTGGTCACCCGGTGGATGCTCCAGGACGACGGGAACTGCGCGGCGACGCGGCCCTCGACCACGGTTCTGGTCTCGTCGGGGGCCACCGGATCCGGGTCCACGCCCGGGCGCGTGGATAACCCCCAACTGAGGCCGCCGATCAGCGCCGCGCCCACTCCCGCGGCGCCGATCAGCAGCGCCGGGCGTCGGCGGCCGGGTTCGGACACCGACTCGGTGGCGGGTTGCGGGGCAGGTTCGGTCAGGTCGGCCAGCCCTGGACTCCAGTCGCTGCGGCGGACCGCTACGACATCGTCGGCGACGGTGTTGGCGGCGGCGACCACCCGGTTGATGCGGTGCCTCGGCCAGTCGTCGGGATGCACCAGCACCAGGGAGTCGCCGGGGGCCTCCGCACCGAGAGCGGTCGTCATCACCAACCGCCACAGATCGGCCACGGAAACCGGGCGCTCGTCGTAAAGGCCCACCGGGTCATCAATCCACTCCAACGCGGCGCGGGCCAGCGCCGGATCAACCGGTCGGCCCGCCGGCGGGCGTTGAGCGGAGAGCATCCGCACCCTGTCGGGCCCGACCTGCAGCGCGATCACCCCGGCGACGTTATCCATTCACCGGAGCGCAGCGCGGCGTCGATCCACAACCCGTCGGCGTCAGGGTCCGCCGGACCGTCGCTGCCGGTAGGCGGCGACGTGCTGACGGTTGCCGCAATTACCGGTGTCACAGAACATCCGGGACCGGTTGCGAGACAGGTCAAGAAGGACGGCCCGGCAGTCCGGGGCCGCGCAGACCTTGAGTCGACGGAGCTCCCCGGCACGGATCAGGTCGGCCAGCGCCATCGCCATCTCCGCGCCCATCCGCTGAGCCAACGGATCTTCGGCCGAAGCCAGATGGAGGTGCCAGTCGGGCATCTCGGGATGACGGGTCAGCCAGGGGGCGGCGCGGGTGTCGGCGAGAAGTTCGTTGACCTGCGCCACGGCCCGCACCTCATCACCGGCCGTCGACCAGATCCGGCCAAGCCGGTCCCGCAACCGGTAGACCGCCGCGAGTTCGGCATCGTCACGATCCCGCCGACCGGTCGAGCCGTACTCGGTCAGGTAGGCATCCAGTCCGGGTTGGTCGCCGAGGTGATCGCCGGCGTTGCGGTCGCTGTTGACCAGGACGCAGGCGGCCCGCAACGTCAACTCGGTGTCATGAGTGAAAAGCGTTTGACTCATGATCCCCTCCGGACCTACTGTCATGACCGCAGCCGATATTACTCATGACTCGATGACTTTTGGGGGTGTCCAGTGGCCACGACCGCATCGCTCGACCACGTCGACCAGATCGACCACAGCGCCCGGTTCCGGTTCGGCGTGCTGTTCGCCACCGGGGCCGCGTTGAGTTTCGGGATGTCCGGGCCGCTGGCCAAGTCGTTGATGGTGGCCGGATGGTCGCCGACCGCGGCGGTGCTGGCGCGCCTGGCCGGCGGCGCGTTGGTGCTGGCGATTGTGGCCACCATCGTCAAACCGGACTGGTTCGGGCAGGCCAGGACGCACGCGCGACTGGTGGTGGCCTACGGGCTGATACCGGTGGCAGGCGCCCAACTCTGTTACTACAACGCCGTTTCGCGCTTATCGGTCGGGGTGGCGCTCCTGCTGGAGTACACCGCCCCCGTCCTGGTCATCGCCTGGGTGTGGGCGACCACCCGGCGGCGCCCTCGCACTCTGACCCTGCTCGGCGTCGCGCTGGCGGTGATCGGCCTGACGTTGGTACTCGACGTTCTCAGCGGTGCGCGGGTCGACGCAATCGGGGTCGCCTGGGGACTGGGGGCCGCAGTCTGTGCGGTCTGCTACTTCATGATGTCCGATCAGGTCACGGCGGACGGGTCGGGCCTGCACGCACTCACCCTGGCCGCCGGCAGCCTGGTGGTGGCCACGCTGGGAGTCACTGCGCTGGGCCTCACCGGAGTGATGCCTCTGCGTTTCACCGCCAACGACGCGGTGATCGGTGATCTCACGGTGTCGTGGTTGGTGCCGGTGGCACTACTCGGCATGGTGGCCACGGCCCTGGCCTACGTGCTCGGAATCAGCGGGGTGGCCCGGCTTCGGCCAAGCTTCGCCTCGCTGATGGGCCTGGCCGAAGTGCTGTTCGCGGTACTCATCGCGTGGCTGGTCCTCGACGAGCGGGTGACGACGACACAGGCCGTGGGCGGGATCGTGGTGCTGGTCGGCTTGGCACTGGCCCGCCGCGGTGAGTCGCAGGCAGCCACCGAGATCGGCGGCGGGACGACTGCGAAGTCCGTCGAGGCGGACGCACGAATCGGGGTGGCATGACGAAATCTGTCAGAATCGAGGCCGTGACTCTCCACCGTTTAGCCCTTCGCGCCGCGGCCGTCATCGCCGCTGCCGCTTCGGCGGCCGCGATCCCGCTGATCACGCCGAGCGCCATGGCTGCTAACTGCAACGACATTGAGGTGGTCTTCGCCCGCGGCACCAAGGAGCCACCTGGCATAGGGCGCGTCGGCGAGGCCTTCGTCAACGACCTGCGCGGGATGATCGGGGGCCGCAGCATGGGCGTCTACGCCGTGAACTACCCCGCCAGCTATGACTTCCTGGCGGCCGCCGACGGCGCCAACGACGCCAGCGCGCACATTCAGTGGGTGGCCAACAACTGCCCGAACACCAAGATCGTGCTCGGCGGGTACTCCCAAGGGGCCGCGATCGTCGACGTCCTCACTGCCGTCCCGATCCCGGTGGTCGGGTTCACCAATCCGCTGCCGCCGTTCGCCGGCGACAAGATCGCTGCGCTGGCCGTCTTCGGTAACCCCTCGTCCAAGATCGGGCTGCCGCTGACCTCGAGCCCGGTGTTCGGAACCCGGGCCATCGACCTGTGCAATGCCGGTGACCCGATCTGCTCCCCCGGCGACAACGTGCCTGCCCATCGCAGCTACGGACCGGACGGCACCTCCTATCAGGCGGCCGTTTTCGTCGCGAATCGGCTCTGACTGCGCTGTTTAGCGTCGGATTACGGCATGTGGGAAACTTTAGGCATGCGTGTGATCTCGGCGATCTCCGTCGGCCTGCTGGCTGCCACCGGTCTGGCTACCGCGGCCCCGGCCGAGGCGGCCGATTGCCGGGACATCGAGCTGGTGTTCGCCCGCGGCACCAGCGAGCCCGCGGGCCTGGGCCGGGTCGGCCGGGCGTTGAGCGATCAACTGGCCGCCAGCCTGGGCGGCCGCACCTTCGGAACGTACGCCGTCAACTACCCCGCCAGCTACGACTTCCTGGCCGCCGCTGACGGGGCCGCCGACGCGACCAACCGCATCGCCGCGGTATCGCAGGCCTGTCCCGACACCCGGTTCGTGCTCGGCGGGTACTCCCAGGGCGCGGCGGTCGTCGACATGCTGCTGGGCGTTCCCCCGCTAGGAAACAAAGTGGGCGACGTCGGTTCGGCCCCGCCGATGCCGCAGAGCCTGGCTTCCAAGGTCGCCGCCGTCGCCGTCTTCGGCAATCCCGCGACCAAGTTCGGGAACCCGGCCTCGGTCGCGCTGCCTCCCTTCACCGGGAAGGTGATCGACCTGTGCAACCCCGGCGATCCGATCTGCTCACAAGGCCGTAATCCGTTGGCCCACGTCAGTTATGAGAAGACCGACCTGGTCAGTCAAGCGGTGGGGTTCGTTTCCGGCCTGCTGTGATCGCCCGCCCGGCCGGGCTCCCTCGCTGGCACAGCTGCCGCCCCACGGCTACCATGGCGTGATGCTGCTGAGGCGGAAGTTGACGGTGGTGTCGGTGGTGATTTCTGCCACAGCCGCGCTGATGATTCCGACGGGCGCACCCACCGCGGCCGCCGATCCGTGTCCCGACGTCGAAGTGGTCTTCGCCCGCGGACGGATCGAACCCCCGGGTACCGGTCAGGTTGGGGAGGCGTTCGTCAACGCCCTGCGTGCCCGGACCGACAAGTCCGTCGGCTTCTACGCCGTGGATTATCCGGCCGACATCGAGGTCATCCAAGGCGCCAATGACATGAGCCGGCATATCCAGTCGATGGCGGCCAATTGCCCCGATACCCGACTCGTACTCGGCGGGTACTCGCTGGGGGCGGCGGTCACCGACGTTGTCGTGGCGGTTCCGGCGCCCATCTTCGGCTATGTCAACCCGCTGCCGCTCGGCATGGACGACCACATCGCCGCGGTGGCACTGTTCGGCAACGGGACCCGCAAGGTCCTGGGACCGGTCTCCGAGCTCAGTCCACTGTATGGCGACAAGACCATCGACCTCTGCACACAGGACGATCCGGTGTGCAACAACAACCTCGACCCCAACACCTGGGCCGACAACTGGCCGGCGCATCAGTACTCCGCCTACGTTGAATCCGGTTTGGTCGATCGGGCGGCGAACTTCGTGGCGGCCCGTCTTTAGTCGAGTCGACGAGGAAGCCGAGGCACGAGGCGGCCAAGGAGCGAGACAACCGATTCAGTCGAGGATTCTCAGATCCCGGGTGACCGAAATCCTTGCCGCAAGCTGATCCTCCGGCGGGTAGTCCACCCCGATCAGCGTCAGCCCCCGTGCCGGGGCGGCCGCGAACTCACTGGACCGGCCCGCAGCACCCAAAAGACCAGTGCACCAGGCAGGTTCGCGGCGACCCTCACCGACGGCCAGCATCGCCCCGACGAGCGATCGCACCATCGACCAACAGAAGGCGTCGGCGGTGACGAAGGCCGACAGCATCGGCCCGTCGGCCACCCAGTTGAAACGCTGAAGTTCCCGGATCGTCGTCGCCCCTGGGCGGTGGCGGCAGAAGGCGGCGAAGTCGTGCAGCCCGATCAGGGTCGCCGAGGCCGCGTTCATGGCCTCGACGTTCAGCGGTCGCGACCAGGCGGTGACGAAGCGGGCCGCCTGCGGCTCGGCTCCATATCGGGCCAGCGACAGCCGGTAGACATAGTGCCGCCGCAGCGCGGAGAAACGGGCATCGAATCCGGCTGGGGCACGGACGATCTCGCGGACCCGGACATCCTCGGGAAGGAGCTTGGCGAGCCTTCGCACCAGCGGGGCGAATTCGGTGTCACCGCTGCGGGGTTGGCGGGGGTAGGCCCAGTGGATGGCATCGGCAGGGATGTCGACATGGGCCACCTGGCCGGTAGCGTGCACTCCGGCATCGGTACGGCCTGCCGCGAAAAGCCGCACCGGCGCGCGGAAGATCATCGAGAACGCTTCGTCGAGGACACCGGCGACGGTGCGCTGGCCCTCCTGGACCGCCCATCCGGCGAAATCCGTGCCGTCGTAAGCGATATCGAGGCGGAACCGAACTAGTTCGGCCGGTTGCGGCGCGCTGGGCGCGCCGTCAGGACTGGTCAGATTCAGCGGTTTGAGCGTCGGCGATCCCGGCGTCCTCGGCTTCCACCGACTCCACCGGCTCAGCGGCTTCCACCGACTCGGCGGCTTCCACCGACTCGGCGGCTTCCACCGACTCGGCGGCTTCCACCGACTCAGGGGCCTCTGCCTCCGGTGCGGCCGCGGCTGCCGCCGGGGCGCTTGCCGCGGCGGCCTTCCGTGCCGAAGCAGCAGCCCGCCGCGCCCGGTTGGCCTCGGAGACGACCGTCTTCTCCCGGACCAGTTCGATCACGGCCATCGGGGCGTTGTCCCCCTTGCGGGCCTCCACTTTGATGATCCGGGTGTAACCGCCCTCGCGGTCGGCGAAGAACGGTCCGATCTCGGCGAACAGGGTGTGCACCACATCCTTGTCCCGGATCTTCTTCATCACCTCGCGCCGGTTGTGCAGCGTTCCCTTCTTGGCGTGGGTGATGAGCTTCTCGGCGTAGGGCCGCAGCGCCCGAGCCTTGGGCTCGGTGGTCTTGATACGGCCGTGCTCGAACAGCGAGGTGGCCAGGTTGGCCAGGATCGCCTTCTGGTGCGAGGAAGACCCGCCGAGGCGAGGACCCTTGGTGGGCTTGGGCATTGCGATCTCCTAGGTGAGCCCGATCGCCGTATCAGGTACGACCGGGGAACTGCGGGTGGGCGAAGCTGGGGTGGAACTGTGTGCGCTAGAGCTGTTCGGTTTCGGCGTAGTCGGCGTCGCTGTCCGCGTCGTAGCCCGAGTCATACCCGGCATCGGCGGTCCAGGTACCGGTGGCGACGTCGTAGCCGGCGACCTCCGACGGGTCGAAGCTGGCTGGCGAGTCCTTCAACGACAGACCCATCTGGTGAAGCTTGATCTTGACCTCGTCGATCGACTTCTGGCCGAAGTTGCGGATGTCGAGCAGGTCGGACTCGGTGCGGGAGACCAATTCGCCGACGGTGTGCACGCCCTCGCGCTTGAGGCAGTTGTAGGACCGCACTGTCAGGTCCAGATCGTCGATCGGCAGTGCGAACGCAGCGATGTGGTCGGCCTCCACGGGCGACGGCCCGATCTCGATGCCTTCGGCCTCGACATTGAGTTCGCGTGCCAGACCGAACAGTTCGACCAGGGTCTTGCCTGCCGAGGCAAGCGCATCGCGCGGGCTGATCGAGTTCTTGGTCTCGACGTCGAGGATCAGCTTGTCGAAGTCGGTGCGCTGCTCGACACGGGTGGCCTCGACCTTGTAGGTGACCTTGAGCACCGGCGAGTAGATGGAATCGACCGGGATGCGGCCGATTTCGGCGCCGGACGCTTTGTTCATCACGGCCGGCACGTAGCCGCGTCCGCGTTCTACGACCAGTTCGATCTCCAGTTTGCCCTTGTCGTTGAGCGTCGCGATGTGCATCTCCGGGTTGTGCACGCTGACCCCGGACGGCGGCACGATGTCGCCCGCGGTGACCACACCGGGTCCCTGCTTACGCAGGTACATGGTGACCGGCTCGTCCTCATCGGAGGACACCACCAGACCTTTGAGGTTGAGGATGATGTCGGTGACGTCTTCTTTGACCCCGGGCACGGTGGTGAACTCATGCAGCACTCCATCGATCCGGATGCTGGTCACCGCGGCGCCGGGAATGGACGACAACAGCGTGCGGCGCAGCGAATTGCCCAGGGTGTAGCCAAATCCCGGCTCCAGCGGCTCAATGATGAACTGGGAGCGGTTCTCGGCGAGGGCCTCTTCGCTGAGGGTGGGGCGCTGAGAGATCAGCATGGTGTTTTCTATCTCCTTCTCGGCACCCGCTATTTGATGCCGTCTGGGTGTTACTGCGGGCGTCCCCCTCGACCGGGGGGACTTGGGGGCGGAGCCCCCGAGGGGGGTACGCGGGGGCTCGCCCCCCGCGGGTGGGTTTACTTGGAGTAGAACTCGACGATGAGCTGTTCGGTCAGCGGCACGTCGATCTGGGCGCGTTCGGGCAGTTGGTGCACCAAGATGCGCTGGCGCTCCCCGACCACCTGCAGCCAGGCCGGGATCGGACGGTCGCCGGCAAGCTCCCGAGAGATCTGGAACGGCACGGTGTTCAGTGAGTTCGGGCGGATGTCGATGATGTCGTACTGCGACACCCGGTAGCTCGGGACGTTGACCTTCACCCCATTGACGGTGAAGTGGCCGTGGCTGACCAGCTGCCGAGCCATCCGCCGAGTCCGGGCCAGGCCGGCCCGGTAGACGACGTTGTCGAGCCGGCTCTCCAGGATGCGCAGCAGGTTCTCACCGGTCTTGCCGGTTTGGCGGTTGGCCTCTTCGTAGTAGCGGCGGAACTGCTTCTCCATCACGCCGTAGGTGAAGCGGGCCTTCTGCTTCTCCTGCAACTGGGTGCGGTATTCGCTCTCCTTGATCCGGGCCCGGCCATGCTGGCCTGGCGGATAGGGGCGCTTCTCAAACGACTGGTCGGCACCGACGAGGTCGACGCCGAGGCGGCGTGACTTGCGGGTGGCGGGTCCGGTGTAACGAGCCATAGTCCTGTCTCTTCCTTCCCTGGCCGACTAGACCCGGCGACGCTTGGGCGGACGGCAGCCGTTGTGGGGCTGCGGGGTGACATCGGAAATCGCGCCCACTTCCAGGCCGGCGGCCTGCAGCGAACGGATGGCGGTCTCGCGGCCGGAGCCTGGACCCTTGACGAAGACGTCGACCTTCTTGACCCCGTGCTCCTGGGCCTTGCGGGCGGCGTTCTCGGCGGCCAACTGCGCGGCAAACGGCGTCGACTTACGCGAACCCTTGAAGCCGACGTGTCCGGATGATGCCCAGGCGATCACGTTGCCCTGCGGGTCGGTGATGGACACGATCGTGTTGTTGAACGTGCTCTTGATGTGGGCCGCGCCGTGCGGGACGTTCTTCTTTTCCCGGCGGCGAGTGGTCTTGCCCTTCTTGGCGCCGGCGGCGCCCTTCTTCGGAGGTGCCATGGTTACTTAGCCTTCTTCTTGCCGGCGATGGTGCGCTTGGGGCCCTTGCGGGTGCGCGCATTGGTCTTGGTCCGCTGACCGCGCACCGGCAGACCGCGGCGGTGCCGCAGACCCTGGTAGCAGCCGATCTCGATCTTGCGGCGAATATCGGCCTGCACCTCGCGGCGCAGGTCGCCCTCCACTTTGAGGTTGCCTTCGATGTAGTCACGCAGCTGAGTCAGCTGGTCATCGGAGAGATCCTTGCTGCGCAGGTCCCGGTCGATGCCGGTTGCCGCCAGGATCTCCTGGGAGCGGGTACGGCCGATGCCGTAGATGTAGGTCAGCGCGATCTCCATGCGCTTGTCGCGCGGCAGATCCACGCCCACTAGACGTGCCATGAGGGCTGTTTCCTTCTTCTATGCGGAGGTGTCGTTCCCAGACCGTTCCCGTCGGCCCAACGATCGGGCTTGTGGGGTCCGGCCTCCGTTCCGGACGTCGATGAGCCGCCTATCGACTCACTGGTGCTGGGAGGTCTGCATTCAGTTGTGGTGTTGCGGGGGCTGATTCGGATTGTCAGCCCTGACGCTGCTTGTGGCGCGGATCGGTGCAGATCACCATGACCCGCCCATGCCGGCGGATCACCCTGCACTTATCACAGATCGGCTTGACGCTCGGGTTCACCTTCACGGCGTGTTTGATCCTGTTCTTCCTGGTCGTGGGATCTGGGCGATTACTTGTAGCGGTAGACGATGCGGCCCCGGGTCAGGTCGTAGGGGGAAAGCTCGACCACGACCCGGTCCTCGGGCAGGATGCGGATGTAGTGCTGCCGCATCTTGCCGCTGATGTGGGCGAGCACCTTGTGGCCGTTCTCCAGCTCAATGCGAAACATCGCATTGGGCAGGGGCTCGACCACTCGGCCCTCGACCTCGATGGCACCGTCTTTTTTGCCCATATCCTCACTAGATCCTGCTTGTCTGATGGGCAGCCTTCGCCCGACTGCACAACGTGAGAGATCCCGAACAGGGTTGATTCCCCGGACTGGGCACGCAAGAGTCGGCGCGAGCACCGCACCGTGGTCTCACGATACTCGCTTTCTCGCCGCGCTCCAAAATGAGCTGCAGGGTCCCGCCGAGCCGCTACCCGGCGCTTTCAGCCCGATAAGGTGGCCCGATGCGGCTGCTGGTCACCGGCGGCGCCGGTTTCATCGGCGCCAACTTCGTCCACCGTACGATCCAGCAGCGCCCCGGGGTCGCCGTGACGGTGCTGGACGCGATGACATACGCCGGCACTCGGGAGTCGCTGACCGGGCTGGGGGGATCCATCGCCCTGGTCGAGGGCGACGTAGCCGACACCGCCCTGGTCGACCGCCTGGTCGCCGACGCCGACGCGGTGGTGCACTTCGCCGCCGAGACCCACGTCGACAACTCACTGGCCGACCCGGCCCCCTTTCTGAACAGCAATGTCGTCGGGACCTTTTCGGTGCTCGAGGCGGTTCGCCGGCACGGCGTCCGGTTGCACCACGTCTCCACCGACGAGGTCTACGGGGATCTGCCCCTTGAATCGACGTCCCGTTTCGCCGAGTCCACGCCGTACAACCCGTCGAGTCCCTATGCGGCGACCAAGGCATCGGCGGATCACCTGGTACGGGCCTGGGTGCGCTCCTACGGCGTCTCGGCGACGATCTCGAACTGCTCCAACAACTACGGGCCGTTCCAGCACATCGAGAAGTTCATTCCCCGCCAGATCACCAACGTGCTGACCGGACGGCGCCCCAAGCTCTACGGGACAGGCGTCAACGTTCGGGACTGGATCCATGTCGACGACCACAATTGCGCGGTGTGGCGGATCCTCGAGGACGGCAAAGACGGGGCGACCTATCTCATCGGCGCCGACGGGGAGCGCGACAACCTGTCGGTGCTGCGGCAGATCCTGCAGCTGATGGGACGCGACCCGAATGACTTCGACCACGTCAGCGACCGCGCCGGCCACGACCTGCGATACGCCATCGACGCCTCCCGGCTGCGTGATGAGCTGGGCTGGCGGCCCACGCACACCGACTTCGCCGAGGGCCTGCGCGCCACCATCGACTGGTACCGCGACAACGAGTGGTGGTGGGCTCCGCTGAAAACCGAGGTGGAAGCCCGCTACAGCGAGCGGGGTCAGTGAGGTGAACGTCCGCGAACTCGCCGTGCCCGGCGCCTGGGAGATCACCCCGCGCCTTCATGCCGACCGCCGCGGCACATTCCGTGAGTGGTTCACCCAGAACGCATTCACGGAAATGACCGGCCACCGGTTCGACCTGGGTCAGGCGAACTGCTCGGTGTCGGCAGCCGGGGTACTGCGCGGCCTGCACTTCGCTCAACTGCCGCCCGGCCAAGCCAAGTACGTCACCTGCGTGACGGGGTCGGTGTTCGACGTCGTCGTAGACATCCGGGTGGGTTCGCCGACCTTCGGGCACTGGGACTCGGTCCTGCTCGACGACGTCACGCACCGGTCGACGTATCTCTGTGAGGGACTGGCGCACGGCTTCCTGGCACTGCAGGACAACTCGACCGTGGTCTATCTCTGCTCGACGCCCTACGCCCCGGACCGGGAGCACGTCATCGACGCCACCGACCCGGCTCTGGGCATCGAGTGGCCGCTGCCGGCGGCCGACCTCGTGGTCTCCGACCGGGATGCCGCGGCGCCGTCGTTGGCGCAGGTGCGCCAGGCGGGTCTGCTCCCGACCTGGGACGAGGCGCAGCGGTTCGCCGCCGGGCCGCCCCGGCCCTGATGCTGCGGCCCTGATGCTGCGGCCCTTGATGCGGCGGCCCACCCGGCCCTTGCGCGCCGCCCTCCTGATTACTAGGATATGCAAGTATCTTCCGACCCCGAAGGCAACCTCATGACCCAGCACATCCCGCATTTCATCGACGGCCGACGCAGCCCCCTGGCTAGCACCCGCACCGCCGACGTGTTCAACCCCAGCACCGGACAGGTCCAAGCCCAGGTGCTCCTGGCCTCGGCCGCCGATGTCGACACCGCCGTGGCCTCCGCCGTTGTGGCACAACAGGAATGGGCGGCCTGGAACCCGCAGCGCCGCGCCCGGGTGCTGATGAAGTTCATCGAACTGGTCAACGCCAACGCCGACGAGATCGCCGAACTGCTGTCCCTCGAGCACGGCAAGACCATCGCCGACTCCCTCGGCGACATCCAACGCGGCATTGAGGTCATCGAATTCGCCACCGGGATCCCGCACCTGATGAAGGGCGAGTTCACCGAGAACGCCGGGCCGGGGATCGACGTGTACTCGATCCGTCAGCCACTCGGTGTGGTCTGCGGGATCACCCCGTTCAACTTCCCCGCGATGATCCCGCTGTGGAAGGCCGGCCCGGCTCTGGCCTGCGGTAACGCCTTCATCCTCAAGCCGTCCGAACGCGACCCCTCGGTGCCGCTGCGGCTGGCCGAACTGTTCATCGAGGCCGGCCTGCCGCCGGGGGTGTTCCAAGTGGTCCAGGGCGACAAGGAGGCGGTCGACGCGCTGCTCGAACACCCCGACATCAAAGCCTATGGCTTCGTGGGCAGCTCGGATATCGCGCAGTACATCTACGCGCGCGCAGCGGCCGGCGGAAAACGGGCACAGTGCTTCGGCGGTGCCAAGAACCACATGGTCGTGATGCCCGACTCCGATCTGGACCAGGCCATCGACGCCCTCATCGGCGCCGGGTACGGCAGCGCCGGTGAGCGGTGCATGGCCATCAGCATCGCCGTCGCGGTGGGTGATGAGACCGCCGACCGACTCCGCAACCGGCTGGCCGAACGGGTCGAACATCTCCGGGTCGGCCACAGCCTCGATCCCAAGGCCGACTACGGGCCGCTGGTCACCGAGGCGGCCTTGGAGCGGGTCCGCGGCTACATCGACGCCGGCGTCGCCGCCGGTGCGGACATCGTCGTCGACGGCCGCGAAAAAGGCAGCGACGAACTGACTTTCGGCGACGAAAGCCTCGAGGGCGGCTTTTTCATCGGCCCCACCCTCTTCGACCACGTCACCCCGCAGATGTCGATCTACACCGACGAGATCTTCGGACCGGTGCTGTGCATCGTGCGGGTCAAGAACTACGAGGAAGCCCTGCGGCTACCCAACGAGCATCAGTACGGCAACGGTGTGGCGATCTTCACCCGCGACGGCGACACCGCGCGCGACTTCGTCTCCCGGGTCCAGGTCGGGATGGTGGGCGTCAACGTGCCGATCCCGGTACCGGTGGCCTACCACACCTTCGGCGGATGGAAGCGGTCCGGATTCGGCGACCTCAACCAGCACGGCCCGGCGGCGATCCAGTTCTACACCAAGGTCAAGACCGTCACTGAGCGTTGGCCGTCGGGAATCAAGGATGGCGCCGAATTCGTCATTCCCACAATGAAATAGGGACTCACCATGATGGACGACGACGAGAAGGTCATCACCGACACCGCGGCGGCCTTCGCGGCTAAGCACCTCGCCCCGCACGCCCTGGAATGGGACAAGACCAAGCACTTCCCGGTCGATGTGCTGCGGGCGTCGGCCGAACTCGGAATGGGTGCCATCTACTGCGGCGAGGACGTCGGGGGCAGTGGGCTGCGCCGACTCGATGCGGTGCGCATCTTCGAACAACTCGCCATCGCCGACCCGGTGATCTCCTCGTTCATCTCGATCCACAACATGTGCGCGTGGATGATCGACACCTACGGCACGCCCGAGCAACGCAAATCCTGGGTGCCCCGACTGGCGTCGATGGAACTCATCGCCAGCTACTGCCTGACCGAACCGGGCGCCGGGTCGGATGCTGCGGCGTTGCGCACCAAGGCAGTTCGAGACGGCGACCACTATGTCATCGACGGCGTCAAGCAGTTCATCTCCGGGGCCGGCACGTCCGATGTGTATGTGGTCATGGCCCGCACCGGGGCGGAGGGCCCACGCGGGATTTCGGCGTTCCTGGTCGAGAAAGGCACCCCGGGACTGAGTTTCGGTGCCAACGAGGACAAGATGGGCTGGAACGCCCAGCCGACCGCCCAGGTGATCTTCGAAGGCGTGCGGGTGCCCGTCGACGCACTGCTCGGCGGCCCCGAGGCGGAGGGCACCGGCTTCGGCATCGCGATGAACGGCCTCAACGGCGGCCGGCTCAACATCGCCGCCTGCTCCCTGGGCGGCGCTCAGGCCGCCTACGACAAGGCCGCCAGTTACCTGGTGGACCGGCAGGCCTTCGGTTCGGCCCTGATCGACGAGCCGACGATTCGGTTCGCGCTGGCGGATATGGCAACCGCCCTGGAGACATCCCGGCTGCTGTTATGGCGGGCGGCCGAGGCCCTCGACCATGACGAACCCGACAAAGTCACACTGTGCGCGATGGCGAAACTGCATGTCACCGACGCCTGTTTCGATGTCGCCGATCGCGCGCTGCAACTGCTCGGCGGGTACGGCTATCTGCGCGAGTACGGCTTGGAGAAGATCGTCCGCGACCTGCGGGTACACCGCATCCTGGAAGGCACCAACGAGATCATGCGGGTCGTCATCGGCCGTGCGGCCGCCAGTGCTGCGCGCGCCGGGGCATGACGGACCCGATCAACTGCTCGACCCGATCAACTACAGGGAGAACAACCATGACCGCGATCGCGTTCCTGGGCTTGGGCAACATGGGGACCCCGATGGCCGGCAATCTGGTCAACGCCGGGTACGCCGTGCGAGGGTTCGACCCCGTCCCCGCCGCCCGGCAGGCCGCCGCCGCCAAGGGTGTGACCGTCACCGACAGCGGCCCCGACGCGGTGGTGGGCGCCGACGTGGTGATCACCATGCTGCCCAACGGGACCCTGGTCAAGGAGTGTTACGCGGAGGTGATGCCGGCTGCCGCGCCGGGTGCGCTGTTCGTGGACAGTTCCACCATCGCCGTCAACGACGCCCGGCAGGTGAACGGCTACGCCGCTGAACGCGGCTTCGCCCAACTCGATGCACCGGTCTCCGGCGGGGTCAAGGGTGCGGTCGCCGGAACGCTGGCGTTCATGGTCGGCGGGGAGGCCGAAGCCCTGGCTACGGCCCGGCCGGTGCTGGAGGCCATGGCCGGCAAGATCATTCACTGCGGGAAGTCGGGTTCCGGCCAGGCCGCCAAAATGTGCAACAACATGCTGCTGGCCGTGCAACAGATCGCCGTCGGCGAGGCCTTCGTGCTGGCCGAGAAACTCGGTCTATCCGCCCAGTCGCTGTTCGACGTGGTCACCGGCGCGACCGGCAACTGCTGGGCGGTCCACACGAATTGCCCGGTGGCCGGACCCGTTCCGACCTCACCGGCCAATAATGAGTTCAAACCCGGGTTCGCCACCGCGCTGATGAACAAGGACCTCGGCCTCGCGATGGACGCGGTCGCCACCAGCGGCGCCTCCGCCCCACTGGGCAGCCACGCCGCCCAGATCTACGCCCGCTTCGCCGAGGAGCATGCCGACCTCGATTTCAGCGCGGTGATCGAAACCCTGCGCTGAGCCGGAATGACGCTGCCGGAATGACGCCGCCAGGATGACGCCGCCGGACAGACCCGACCCGATCGCCGCCGCGCGGGCCAACTGGGTTAGCGCGGGCTGGTCTAACGTCGCCGACGGCATGGTGGCAGTGACCTCGGTGATGCGTGCCCACCAGATCCTGCTGGCCCGGGTCGAGACGGCACTGCGGCCCTACGGCCTGAGTTTCTCCCGGTTCGAACTGCTGCGACTGCTGGCGTTCAGCCGCACCGGGGCTTTGCCGATCACCAAGGCCTCCGACCGGTTACAGGTGCACGTCACCAGCGTGACCCACGCCATCCGCCGACTGGAGTCCGACGGTCTGGTCACCCGCATCCCGCACCCCACCGACGGCCGCACCACCTTGGTGCAGATCACCGCCCGGGGGCGCTCGACGGTGGAGGCCGCCACGGCGACGTTGAACCGTGAGGTGTTCGCCGACATCGGGATGTCCGAGGACCAGGCGCGTGGCCTGGTCGAGGCGATCGAGACACTGCGCCGAAACGCCGGCGACTTCTGAGCAGTTGGGCTCAGCCCGGCAGCGTCAGGATTCGCGGGCCGTCGTCGGTGACGGCCACGGTGTGTTCCCAGTGCGCGGCGCGCGATCCGTCGGTGGTGACGACGGTCCATTCGTCGTCCAGGATCCGGGTGCGGGTGGTGCCCAGTGTCAGCATCGGTTCGATGGCCAGCACCGACCCGGCGACCAGCGTCGGACCGCGGCCGGGTTCGCCCTCATTGGGCAGGAACGGGTCCATGTGCATCCGGGGGCCGATCCCGTGTCCGCCGTAGCCGGCGACGATGCCGTAGCGGCGGCCGTGCGCCTTCTCGGCGGCACGGGTGCCCTGCTCGATGGCGTGCGATACGTCGGTGAGCCGATTGCCCGGCACCATGGCGGCGATCCCGGCCTCCATCGCCTGCCGAGTGGCCACCGACAGCGCCTCATCGGCCGGGATCAGCGCGCCGACGCCGAAGGTGACCGCAGCGTCGCCGTGCCAGCCGTCGATGATGGCGCCGCAGTCGATCGACACCAGATCCCCGTAGACCAGCACCTCGTCGGCCACCGGGATCCCGTGCACCACCCGGTCGTTGACCGAGGAGCAGATACTGGCCGGATAGCCGTGATACCCCAGGAAGGACGGCGTTGCGCCGGCGTCGCGGATCACGCTCTCGGCGACCTCGTCGAGGTCCTTGGTGCTGACCCCGGGTGCTGCGGCTTGTTGCACCGCGCGCAGGGCCGCGGCGACCACAGCACCAGCGGCGGCCATCGCGTCGAGTTCACCGGCCGTGCGGGCCGGGACCGTCTTGCGGCCGCGCAACCCGGGGAGGGACACCATGCAGCGTCAGTGGCCCAGCAGATGCAGGGCGCGGTCGAACACCTCATCGAGGGAGCCGACGGCGTCGACCGTCTTCAGTTCGTGTTCGTTCTCGTAGTAGGCCAGCAGCGGAGCGGTCTCGTCGCGGTAGACGCGGAACCGGTTGCGGATGACGTCCTCGGTGTCGTCGGCCCGGCCCCGGCTCATCAGCCGGGAGATGAGCACCTCTTCGGGCACCCGCAGTTCCAGGACTGCGTCGAGTTTCAAGCCCCGCCGTTCCAGCATGTCGTGCAGCGCCTCAGCCTGGTCGATGGTGCGGGGAAAGCCGTCCAGGATGAACCCGGGGGCGACGTCGTCCTGGCCTAACCGGTCGTCCACCAGGTCGTTGGTCAGGCTGGTCGGCACCAGTTCACCGGCGTCGAGATAGTGCTTGGCCCGCACGCCCAGCGGGGTGCCGGTGTTGATGTTGTGCCGGAACAACTCGCCGGTGGAGATATGCGGTACGCCCAGTTTCTCGGCCAGCCTGACCGCCTGAGTGCCCTTGCCGGCCCCCGGCGGCCCTAACAGGACGACTCTCACTTGAGGAACCCTTCATAGTTGCGCTGCATCAGCTGGCTCTCGATCTGCTTCACGGTGTCCAGGCCGACGCCGATCATGATCAGCACCGCGGTACCACCGAACGGCAGGTTCTGAACGCTACCGCTGTTGCCGATCTGGAGGAACAAGTTCGGCAGGACGGCGATGACGCCCAAATAGATCGAGCCGGGAAGGGTGATCCGGTTCAGCACGTAACTGAGGTAGTCGGCGGTGGGCTTGCCCGGTCGGATGCCGGGGATGAACCCGCCGAACTTCTTCATCTCGTCCGCCCGCTCCTCGGGGTTGAACGTGATGGAGACGTAGAAGTAGGTGAAGAAGATGATCAGGCCGAAGTAGACGGCGACGTAGGTCGGGTCGGCCGGGTTGGTCAGGTGGTTGGCGACGAACCGGTCCCACCATGTGGTGGTGCTGGGATCGCTGCGGCCGCTCTGGATCAACTGGGTGATCAGGTTCGGGATGTAGATCAGCGACGAGGCGAAGATGACCGGGATGACGCCGGCCTGGTTGACCTTCAGCGGCAGGTAGGTCGACGTACCGCCGTACATCTTGCGGCCGACCATGCGCTTGGCGTACTGCACGGGGATGCGGCGTTGACCCTGCTCGACGAACACCACGCCGATGATGATCAGCAACGTCGCGGCGCACACCGCGGCGAACACCGGGCCACCGCGGGTGTCCAGGATGTTCTTGCCCTCAGCCGGGATGGCGGCGGCGATACCAGCGAAGATCAGCAGCGACATACCGTTGCCGATGCCGCGTTCGGTGACCAACTCGCCCATCCACATCACCAGCGCCGCGCCGGCGGTCATCACCAGCACGATGATGATCAGCGAGAAGATCGACTTGTCATCGAGGATCTCCACCGAGCAGTTCTGCAGCAACCCGCCGTTGGCGGCCAGTGCCACGATGCTGGTGGCCTGCAGCACCGCCAGCGCTATCGACAGATAGCGGGTGTACTGCGTCATCTTGGCCTGACCGGCCTGGCCCTCTTTGCGCAGTTCCTCGAAGCGCGGAATGACCACCGTCAGCAACTGCACGATGATGCTGGCGGTGATGTAGGGCATGACGCCGACGGCGAACACCGACAGTTGCAGCAGCGCACCGCCGGAGAACAAGTTGATCAGCGAGTAGATCTGCGCGCCCGCACCGCCGCTGACCTCGTCGATGCACTGCTGGACGTTGCCGTAGTCCACACCGGGCGAGGGCAGGGTGGCGCCGGCGCGGTAGAGGATCACCATGCCCAGGGTGAAGAGGATTTTCCGCCTCAGATCGGCCGTCCGGAGCGACGAGATGAAAGCCGAGAGCACTCTTCCTCCTGGGCAGCCGGACTAGGCGCGCGGCGTGCCGATGGGGCTGGCCTGGCCAGCGTTGACGGTAATCCTTAGTCGGCGCGCGTCGAGCGCACTCGATCAGTCTACGAGACTAACAGTTACCCCAGGCAGGCCGGGAATCGACGGCCCCCGGCCGGCCGACGGGCACCCGCTTCAGAGCCGGTGATCGCCCAGCCACAGCGCTGTGGCTCCGGTCACGGCCCGCCCGGCCTGCTCCACCAGGCCGATGATCGTGGAACCGAGCAACTCCGCCGCCGATTCCGACACCGACGCCGCCGGCTGGGAGGACGCCCTCGGCCGCAGGTAGTCCCGTACCGACGAACCCGGGAAGCCGGCCAGCGTCACCTCGGCGTCGGCATCCAACCCGGCCAGCACCTTGGCCCGGCGAACCGCGGCCCGCAGGCCGCCCAGTTCGTCGACGAGGCGGCGGTCCAGAGCATCGGCGCCGGTCCAGATCCGGCCGCGGGCCACGGCATCCACCTCCGCCACGGTCATCCCCCGGGCACCGGCGACGCGCTGCACGAAATCGTCGTAGAACAGGTCCGCCTCGGCCTCGACCAGGGCCTGCTGGTCATCGGTGAACGGGGCGTTGACCGACCACGCGTCGGCGTTGGTGTTGGTGCGCAGCGCCTCGGAGCCAAAACCCAGGCGGTCCTTGAGGTCTCGGGCGACGAGTTTGCCGGTGACCACTCCGATCGACCCGGTGATGGTGCCGGGGTTGGCGACGATCCGGTCTGCGGCCATCGCGACGTAGTAGCCCCCGGAGGCGGCCACCCCGCCCATCGAGGCGACCACCGGTTTGCCGTTCTCCCGCACCCGGCAGACCTCGCGCCAGATGGTCTCCGATCCGGTCACCGCCCCGCCTGGGCTGTCCACCCGCAGCACCACGGCCGCCACGTCGTCATCGGCGGCGACCTGGCGCAGGGCTGCGGCGATGGTGTCGCCGCCGGCACTGCCCCGCGACATCGGGAAGGCCTGCGGGCCACCGCGGCCGCTGACGATCGGTCCGGCCACCGTGACCACCGCGATCGTCGGTTTGCGGGTGCGGCCGGGGATCTTCGGTGCGACGGGGCGGGTCTGGGAGCGGGTCTGGGCGTAGCGAGAGAGGAACAACCGCGGCGGCGCGTCGTCGGAGTCCGGGTCCTTCAGGTTCTCAGCGCCCGCCAATTCGCCGATACGAAGGTAGGCCTCGTCGCGAAAACCAATGCGGTCCAAAAGCTTTGCCGCTAGCGCGTCGTCGCGCAGTAGCGGCGCGCGGTCAGCCAGCCGGTCCAGCGCGGCGGGCTCCAAGCCGCGGGACTCGGCGATGGCCTGCCACACCTGGGTGTGCAGGCTCTCGATCAGCCGGCTGTCGGCCTCCCGGTGGGCGTCGGTATAGCTGCTCTCGGTGAACATGTTGGCGGCGGACTTGTACTCCCCGCGGGCGACGAACTGGGCTTGCAGACCGGCTTTGGTCAGGGCGTCGCGCAAGAACAGTGCGTTGGTGGCGAAGCCGATCAGCCCGAGCGTTCCGGAGGGTTGCATCCAGACTTCGCCGAACGCCGAGGCCAGGTAGTAGGACAGCGTGCCCGGATAGGTCTCCGCCCAGGCCAGCGATGGTTTGACCGCGGTGAAGGCGACGATCGCCTCCCGCAGTTCCTGGACCGCGGCCGGGGCGGCGGCCTCCAACTGCACCCGCCCGATCAGGGCGGCGACCCGGTCATCCTCGGCGGCGCGGTGGATGGCGGCGACGGCTTCCCGCAGCACCATCGGGCGGCCCGCGCCGGTGACGAACCGCACCGGGTCGAAACCGGCTGTCTCCGGTGGCACCGCACGCAGGTTGAGTTCGAGGATGCAGCCACCGGGCACGCCGTGGTGGCGGGCGGTGTCGATCCGGCGGGCTCCGGTTTTGATCAGATCGCGCAGGTCGTCGGGGACGCCGGGCAGGAAGGAACGCATGGTCCCGAGGCTACGTTTCCAGCGCGAGCAGACGCAAAATCCTCCGACACGCCGAGCGTGCGGAGGATTTTGCGTCTGTTCGCGGGGTTGGGGCGACCGGGTCAGGAAACCTCGGTGGCCGACCCACCGGCGGCAGTGATCTTCTCCCGGGCACTGCCGCTGAACTTGTGCGCGGTCACGTTGACCTTCACCGTCAGCTTGCCGTCCCCGAGGACCTTCACCAGCGCGTTCTTGCGGACCGCACCCTTGGCGACGAGATCCTCCACGGTGATGTCGCCGCCGGCCGGGAACAGCCGGCTGATGTCGCCGACGTTGACCACCTCGTAGGCGGTCCGGAACCGGTTGCGGAAGCCTTTGAGCTTGGGCAGCCGCATATGGATCGGCATCTGCCCGCCCTCGAAGGTCACCGGCACGTTCTTGCGTGCCTTGGTGCCCTTGGTGCCGCGGCCGGCGGTCTTGCCCTTGGAGCCCTCACCGCGACCGACGCGGGTCTTGGCCTTCTTCTCCCCCGGCGCCGGGCGCAGGTCATGCAACTTGATGACGTCGCTCATGGCTGAACCTCTTCTACCTCTACGAGGTGGTGCACGACCTTGATCAGCCCGCGGGTCTGCGGATTGTCCTCGCGCACCACCGACTGGCGAATCTTGCGCAGGCCCAGCGTCCGCAGGGTTTCACGCTGCTTCCAGCGCGCCCCGATGGTGCCGCGGACCTGGGTGATCTTCAGCTGTGTCGATTCTGTTCCGGCCATGACTCTCAATGTCCTTCACGGGCGGCAGCGGCAACCGCTGCCTCACTCTCGCGGCGCGCCTTGAGCATGCCCGCAGGCGCCACGTCTTCGATGGGCAGACCGCGGCGGGCGGCCACCTCTTCAGGGCGCTGCAGCATCTTCAGCGCGGCAACGGTGGCGTGCACCACGTTGATCGCGTTGTCGCTGC
>CAYXBN010000051.1:0-20957 GCA_964463215.1 uncultured Mycobacterium sp.
CAACACCGTGACGGTCGCTGAGAACACCAGCAATCCGGGCGGTAATGTCCCGGTCCTCGTCTTCCGTATTCGATAGGGGATGACCTGAGGGGGCCAAGGTGACGAAGCAGCCGAGACTCGACATTGTCTACGCGCCGAGCGGAACCTACGGGATTCTCTTCGCCACGCGGGAAGTCGCCGAATACTTCGGCCAGATAGCCCGGGCCGTGAGGGACTCGTCGACCTGGGGCGAATTCCGCAACGCCCTCCCCGAAGATGTCTGGGACGAGGAGTTCCTCGCCGACTTTGGCGACGAAGTCCCTGATGACGACGAGCCGTTTCCGGCAGACGATTTCCAATACGGCTACAACGACGGCCGTTACATCGGCGGATGGCCGACGGAGGACGAATTGAGCTGGTTCCCCGACGACCTGATCGAGAAGTACAAAGCGGACGCCGACTACACCGGTCCCGATTACGACCTGCTGTATTTCCCTGACGATGCCGACGCCGACGCCATCGCCGAGGACCTGCGGGCCCGCGGCCACAAAGTGGAAACCGACTCCGGCGATTTATCCGACTGGCTCGACGTCGTCGGAGCTTAGAGGCGGACCAGTACTACGAGGGGGGGTCCGATGCCGGTTCGGGGTTGGGAATTCTGGAGGCTCGACACCGTCGCCGGCGGTGAGTTGTCCTGGCTGGGGATCACCCGACCGGGCGCGCGCTCAGCGGTGGACCGAACGAAGGTCTGGACGCTAGTGCCGGCGCTGCGGATGTTCATCGCCAACTGGTTCGTCACCGAAGACCATGCCAATGAGTCGGGGCTGTGGGTCCACGACAACATCCATATCGGCGAGGCGTGCGACTTGGTCAGAGAAGTGCCGGAGGTGTCGAAGGAGGACCTGGACCGGATCGTGAGGCCTGAGCGCTGTCTGACACTTGACCAAGTCGACCGGCATGCTGTCCTGAAGGTTATGGGCAAGCGGGCAGACGAAGCGCTGCAGCGCCGAACCTAGCCAGCGGCGGTGGTGTCGCGTTCTCCGTGGACATGATTCGCATCAGACCGCGACGACGCTGTCACAGCGGCGGGCTCCGAGGATCGACCCAACAAAGGGGGACTTCGCCGACGAAGTCCCCTACTCCCGGTTTCGGTGCACGGATTCGAACAAGCTCCCACAAACACAAAGGTCACGACCCCTTTCGAGTTCGTGACCTAAGTGCTCTTTATTTATGGAACTGCTCGTTGTGGGCGAAGGGGGACTTGAACCCCCACGTCCCGAAGGACACTGGCACCTGAAGCCAGCGCGTCTGCCATTCCGCCACTCGCCCGAAACAACCGGGCGAGCCTACCACGCTCACGGCGGCCCACCCCAACCGCCGAGGAGCCGGGCAGACGCGGCGCGACCGCCGCACCTAGGCCTCATGAGCTGGGCAAATGCAAGTCGGGGCGCTCGCGTGCGCGCGACAGGCCGCGCGCAGCCGATACCATGAGTACCAGTGCTGGAACGGCACCCGCGACGGGTGAATCGAGGTAACAGGCCATTGGGCAACCAGCGGGGTCTGGCGCAGCGCATCGAGCGCATGCTCGAAGACGGCGTGGGGGATGCCTTCGCCCGGGTCTTCGGTGGGTCGATCGTGCCCCAGGAGGTGGAGTCCCTGCTGCGCCGGGAGGCCGCCGACGGCGTCCAGACGCTGTCCGGCGGCCGACTGTTGGCGCCCAATGAGTACGTCATTACGCTGAGTGTTTCCGACTTTCTGAAGTTCAGTGCCGACCGGGATCTCACCGCCGAAGCCTTTGCCAAACACCTGGCTGGTTACATCGGGGACCAGGGCTGGGAAACCTACGGTGCTGTGGTCGTCCGATTCGAGCAGGCCGATAGCCTGCATACAGGCCAGTACCGGGCCCGGGCCGTCGTCAATCCCGACGCCGAACCCGCTGCCCACCCCCGCCCGTCTGTCCCATTACCCGGACCAGCAGAATCGAACCACGCGTTTACCGCAGAACCAGGAGTGCCAGCGATGACCGACAACCCCAGCTACCGCGGCCAGGGCCGACACGGCGACGAGTACTACGACGACCAGTACGGCCAGCCGCAGGGCGATCCGCGCGCCGGCGCACCCGACCCTCGCCCCACCTACCCCGACCAGGGTGGCTACCCCGACCCCTACGCCCAGCAGGGCGGCTACCAGGCGCGCCCGGCGTATCCGGACCAGGGGGGCTACCCCGACCAGGGCTACCAGCAGCCCGGCTACGGCGGCTATGGCGCGCCCGGCTACGACCAGGGCTACCGGCAGCCGCCCCCGGGCTACGGCCCGCCGCCCGGACCGCCGCCCGCCGGCCACTACGGTCCCCCGCCGGGCGGCGGGTACGCGCCGCCGCCCGCTGACTACGGCTACGGCCGCCCGGCCCCGAGCCGCCACGAGGATCCCGGCTACGGCGGTTACGAGCAGCCTCGCCCGGCCTATCCGGATCAGGGCTATCCGCAGCCCGGCTACGGCTACGGGCGCCCGGACGGGCGCCAGGACATGCGACAGGATTACGCCCAACCGGGCTACGGGTATGACCAGGGCGGCTACCCGCCGCCGGCACCGGCCGCGACCCCCGAGTACGACTACGGCCAGCCCGCCGGTTACGGCGGCTACGCACCCCCGGCCGACCAGGGCGACTACCCGGCTGCGGCGACCGCGCGCGGGATCACGTTGCAACTCGACGACGGCAGCGGCCGCACCTACCAGTTGCGGGAAGGCGCCAACGTGATCGGCCGCGGCCAAGACGCCCAGTTCCGGCTGCCTGACACCGGGGTGTCCCGCCGGCACCTGGAGATCCGCTGGGACGGCCAGACCGCCCTGCTCCAGGACCTCAACTCCACCAACGGAACGACGGTCAACAACTCCCCGGTACAGGAATGGCAGTTGGCTGACGGCGACGTCATTCGGGTCGGGCACTCCGAGATCGTCGTTCGCGTCCACTGAGTCGCGGCGGACCGCGGGGGCCTGGTGGCTTGCGCCCCTCGTGACCGACCGCCAAAGTATCGTGTGACCTTGCCTGGTTCGGCCGACTCCGTCGTGGCCGGGCACGCTTCCACCGCGACAGGAGCAGGGAGGGCCGCTGCATGCAGGGACTAGTTCTGCAGCTGACCCGCGGGGCCTTCCTGCTGCTGCTGTGGCTGTTCATCTGGTCGGTGCTGCGCGTCCTGCGCACCGACATCTACGCCCCGACCGGCGCGGTGATGGTCCGCCGCGGCCTGCCACTGCGGGGTGGGCGTTCCCCGGCCCGGCAGGGCAAGGCCGCCGCCCGCTATCTGGTGGTCACCGAGGGTGCGTTGGCCGGCACCCGGATCAGCCTGGGCAGCCAACCGGTGCTCATCGGCCGCGCCGACGACTCCACCTTGGTGCTCACCGACGACTACGCCTCCTCGCGGCACGCCCGGCTCTCCCCGCGCGGGTCGGACTGGTTCGTCGAGGACCTCGGTTCCACCAACGGCACCTACCTGGACCGGTCCAAGGTGACCACCGCGGTGCGGGTGCCGATCGGCACCCCGGTCCACGTCGGCAAGACCGTGATCGAGCTACGGCCGTGACACTGGCCCTGCGCTATGCCGCCCGCAGTGACCGCGGGTTGGTGCGCGCCAATAACGAGGACTCGGTCTACGCCGGGGCCCGGTTGTTGGCGCTGGCCGACGGCATGGGCGGGCACGCCGCCGGCGAGGTGGCCTCCCAACTGGTGATCGCCGCCCTGGCCCACCTCGACGACGACGAACCCCGGGGCGATCTGCTGGCCAAGTTGGAGAGCGCCGTCCACGAAGGCAACTCCGCCATCGCCGATCAAGTCGATCTGCACCCCGACCTGGACGGCATGGGTACCACCCTGACCGCCATCCTGTTCGCCGGTGACCGCCTGGGCCTGGTGCACATCGGCGACTCCCGCGGCTATCTGCTGCGCGACGGTGAGCTGACCCAGATCACCAAGGACGACACCTTCGTCCAGACGCTGGTCGACGAGGGCCGTATCACCGCCGAGGAGGCGCACAGCCACCCGCAGCGGTCACTGATCATGCGGGCGCTGACCGGCCATGAGGTCGAGCCCACACTGATCATGCGGGAGGCCCGCGAAGGAGACCGTTACCTGCTGTGTTCGGACGGGCTGTCCGACCCCGTCAGCCAGGAGACCATCCTCGAGGCGCTCAAGATTCCCGACGTCGCCGACAGCGCCGACCGGCTCATCGAATTGGCACTGCGCGGGGGCGGGCCGGACAACGTGACCGTCGTGGTCGCCGACGTCGTCGACCACGACTACGGCGGCCAGACCCAGCCCATCATCGCCGGTGCGGTATCCGGTGATGATGAGCACCGGATCGCTCCGCCGCCCAACACCGCAGCAGGCCGCGCCGCTTTGATCGCACCCAAGCCGCCCCCGCCGAAGAGACCGCTACCCGAACCCGAACCCGAACCGCCGCGTAAGTCACGGCGCGGATTCATCCTCGCCGCGGCCGCGCTGCTGGCTCTGGCTCTGGCTGGGATTGCCCTGGGCTACAACCTCATTCGCGGCTACTACTATGTCAGCGACCACCACGACCGGGTCGCGATCATGCGCGGCATCCAGGGTTCGTTCCTCGGCATTCCGCTTCAGCAGCCCTACCAGTTGGGCTGTCTCAACGATCGCGGCGAACTGTCCCAGGTCAGCTACGGGCAGGCCGGCACCGAGCTGGACTGCGAGTTGATGCGTCTGGAGGATCTGCGGCCCGCCGAACGCGCCCAAGTCGTCGCCGGACTGCCGGCCGGGAGCCTCGAGGAGGCGATCACCCAGTTGCGGGAGCTGGCGCAGAGTTCCCTGCTGCCGGTGTGCGCACCGGCCCCCGCCGCGCAGTCCGTCCCGGCCCCGCGCGCCGGCGGCGGTGCGCCCGCGGCGCCGCCCACAACGACTCCGCCGTCGTCGTCAGCGTCGCCCACGTCGGTATCGTCCTCACCGACGTCGGAATCGGCGAGTCCGGCGCCCACGAGCGTCCTGCCGCAGCCCACCCAGACTCCGGGCGTCGACTGCCGGGCGGCTGCATGACCAGTCGCGAGCACACCGCGGCGGGTGGCCGATGACGGCCAACACCGCCCCGCAGTCGCCGGTGCAGATCACTCCGCCGATGCCGACCCGGCGTAACGCCGAACTAGGCTTGCTGTGTTTCGCCATGCTGATTACCGGCGTCGCCCTGCTGATCGTGGAAGCCAACCAGGAACAGGGCATCAGCTGGGATCTGTTGACCTACACCTGCGCATTCGGCGTGCTATTCGGGTGCGCACACCTGGCGATCCGCCGGTTCGCCCCGTACGCCGACCCGTTGCTGCTACCGGTGGTTGCCCTGCTCAACGGCCTGGGTCTGGTGCTCATCCACCGACTCGATCTGGTTCCCGGGATCGGCGAGGACGGCCCGGGGGCCGCTCAGCAGATGCTGTGGACGCTGGTCGGGGTAATCGGCTTCACCCTGGTGATCGTCTTCCTCAAAGACCACCGGTTGCTGGCCCGGTACGACTACATCTGCGGGGCGGCCGGGCTGATCCTGCTGGCGATCCCGGCGCTGCTGCCCGCCCGGTTGTCGGAGACCAACGGCGCCAAGATCTGGATCCGGTTGCCGGGGTTCAGTATTCAGCCCGCCGAGTTCTCCAAGATTCTGCTGCTGGTGTTCTTCGCCGGGGTGCTGGTGGCCAAACGCAGCCTGTTCACCAGTGTGGGCAAGCACTTCCTCGGCATGGACCTGCCCCGGCCCCGTGACCTGGCGCCGCTACTGGCCGCGTGGATTATCTCGATCGGGGTGATGGTCTTCGAAAAGGACCTCGGCACCTCGCTGCTGCTGTATGCGTCCTTCCTGGCGCTGGTGTACGTCGCCACCGAACGGCTGAGCTGGGTGGTGATCGGGCTGACCCTCTTCGGCGCCGGATGTGTGGTGGCCTACCGGCTCTTCGGGCATGTGCGCAGCCGGGTGCAGACCTGGCTGGACCCCTTCGCCGACCCCGAAGGCGCCGGCTACCAGATGGTGCAGTCGCAATTCAGCTTCGCCACCGGCGGGGTGTTCGGCACCGGGTTGGGTAACGGACAGCCCGGCACCGTCCCGGCCGCGTCGACCGATTTCATCATCGCGGTGGTCGGGGAAGAACTCGGCCTGGTCGGACTGTCCGGGGTGCTGCTGCTCTACACCATCGTCATCGTGCGCGGGCTGCGCACCGCCATCGCCCTGCGGGACAGCTTCGGCAAGCTGTTGGCCGCCGGGTTGGCGTCCACCCTGGGCATCCAGCTGTTCATCGTCGTCGGGGGCGTGACCGGGCTGATCCCGCTGACGGGTCTGACCACCCCGTGGATGTCCTACGGCGGATCCTCGCTGGTGGCCAACTACGTATTGCTGGCCATCCTGGTTCTTTTGTCGCACGCTGCCCGCAAGCCGCTGCGCACCAGCCAGCACGAGCCCATCGCCGCGGCCCGCACCGAATTGATCGCGCGGTCATGAACACCTCGCTGCGCCGCATCGCCATGCTGATCATGGGAATGGTCGTGCTGCTGTTGATCAATGCCACCATCACCCAGGTGTTCCGGGCTGATGCCCTACGTGCCGACCCCCGAAACCAACGGGTGCTGCTCGACGAGTACTCCCGGCAGCGCGGGCAGATCGTCGCCGGTGGGCAGATCATGGCGTACTCGGTGTCCACCACCGGCCGCTACCGGTACCTGCGGGTGTACCCCGACGCCGCGGTCTACGCGCCGGTGACCGGTTTCTATTCGATGCGGTTCTCCAGCACCGGTTTGGAGCGCGCCGAGGACGCCGTCCTCAACGGATCCGACGAGCGGCTGTTCGGTCGGCGGCTGGCCGACTTCTTCACCGGCCGCGACCCCCGGGGCGGCAACGTCGACACCACCCTGATCCCCCGGGTCCAGCAGGCCGCCTGGCAGGCGATCCAGCAGGGTTGCGGCGGTCCCTGCAAGGGTTCGGTTGTAGCGTTGGAGCCCGCCACCGGCAGGATCCTGGCGATGGTGTCCGCACCGTCCTACGACCCGAATCTGCTGGCCACCCACGACACCGAGGAGCAGGGCGAGTCCTGGCAGCGACTGCGTGACGACCCGAACTCCCCGCTGACCAACCGGGCGATCGCCGAGCGCTACCCGCCCGGATCCACCTTCAAGGTGATCACCACCGCCGCGGCGCTAGAGGCCGGGATCTCCGAGAACGAGCAATTCACCGCCGCCCCGCGGATCCCGCTGCCCAACAGCACCGCAACCCTGGAGAACTACGGCGGCGAGCCGTGCGGCAAGGCGCCGAAGGCCCCGCTGCGGGAGGCCTTCGAGAGGTCCTGCAACACCGCCTTCGTCGAACTCGGCATCCGGATGGGCGGTGACGCCTTGCGCAACGCCGCCGACGCGTTCGGATTCGACAGCCCCCCGGCCGCGATTCCGCTGCAGGTCGCCGAGTCCACGGTCGGCCCGATGCCGGACGCCGCGGCGGTCGGTATGTCGAGCATGGGGCAGAAGGACGTCGCGGTGACCCCGTTGCAGAACGCGATGGTGGCCGCGGCCATCGCCAACGGCGGCGTGGTGATGCAACCGCATCTCATCGACAGCCTCGAGGGGCCGGATCTCACCCAGATCAGCAAAACAGCCCCCACCGAACTGCGTCGCGCCGTTTCCCCGCAGGTCGCGGCTAAACTCACGGAATTGATGGTCGCCGCCGAGAAGTTCACCCAGCAGGACGGGGCGATCCCGGGTGTGCAGATCGCCTCCAAGACCGGCACCGCCGAACACGGCACCGACCCGCGCAACACCCCGCCGCATGCCTGGTACATCGCTTTCGCCCCCGCGCAGAGCCCTCGGGTGGCGGTGGCGGTGCTGGTCGAGAACGGCGGGGACCGGCTCTCGGCGACCGGCGGTGCGCTGGCCGCTCCGATCGGTCGGGCAACCATGGCCGCTGCGTTGCAGGGGGCGCCATGAGCCCCCGCAGCCGAGCAACGCGAGGCAAGCAGTGAGCCCCCGCAGCCGAGCAACGCGAGGCGAGCAGTGAGCCCCCGCGTCGGCGTCACCCTGTCCGGCCGCTACCGCCTGCAGCGTCTCATCGCCACCGGCGGGATGGGTCAGGTGTGGGAGGCCGTCGACAGCCGCCTGGGCCGCCGGGTCGCCATCAAGGTGCTCAAACAGGAGTACTCCTCCGACCCCGAGTTCATCGAGCGGTTCAGGGCCGAGGCGCGCACCGTCGCGATGTTGAACCACCCGGGCATCGCCGCCGTGCACGACTACGGCGAGACCGAGATGGACGGCGAGGGCCGCACCGCCTACCTGGTGATGGAACTGGTCAACGGGGAACCGCTGAACTCGGTGATCAAGCGCACCGGCCGACTGTCCCTGCGGCACGCCCTGGACATGCTCGAGCAGACCGGCCGCGCGTTGCAGGTGGCCCACGCCGCCGGGTTGGTGCACCGTGACGTCAAACCCGGCAACATCCTCATCACCCCGACCGGACAGGTGAAGCTGACCGACTTCGGCATCGCCAAGGCCGTCGACGCCGCCCCGGTCACCCAGACCGGGATGGTGATGGGCACTGCCCAGTACATCGCCCCCGAACAGGCGCTCGGCGAGGACGCCACCGCGGCCAGCGACGTCTACTCCCTGGGAGTCGTTGGCTACGAAGCGGTTTCGGGCAAGCGGCCGTTCACCGGCGACGGTGCGCTCACGGTGGCGATGAAGCACATCAAGGAGCAGCCCGCCCCGCTGCCGCCGGACCTCCCGCCGAACGTCCGCGAACTCATCGAAATCACTCTGGTCAAGAACCCCGGTATGCGGTACCGCAGCGGCGGTCAGTTCGCCGACGCGGTGGCCGCGGTGCGTTCCGGCCGCCGGCCGCCGCGGCCCAACTCCGCACCGACCATCAAGGCCACCCCGGCGGCGATCCCCGGTGCCAAACGCACCCCGGCGGCGGTGGATGCCGCCCGCGCGGCGGCCGCGGCCCGCCCACGGACCACCGCGAGCCACCGACCCCCGCCACCGGCCCGCCGGGCGTTCAGCTCCGGTCAGCGCGCGCTGCTGTGGGCCGCCGGTGTCCTGGGTGCATTGGCGATCATCAGCGCGATCCTGATCGTGCTGGCCGATCGGGAGCGCCGCTCCACCACGCCGGTCGAGCAGACCGTGACCGACACCGTCACCCCCGAAGCCCCTGGCGCTCCGCCGGCGGAGCCGTCAGGATGGACGCAGCGAGGCGCTCCCGGGCCCGCCGCCCTACCCGCCAGTTGGCGGCTGACCGATCCGACGGCGCCGATGGCCGCCCCGCACCATGAGACGGCGTTATGACCACACCTCATCACCTGTCCGACCGGTATGAACTCGGGGAGATCCTGGGCTTCGGCGGGATGTCCGAGGTGCACCTGGCCCGCGACCTGCGACTGCACCGAGACGTCGCGGTGAAGGTGCTGCGCGCCGATCTGGCCCGCGACCCCAGCTTCTATCTGCGTTTTCGCCGGGAGGCGCAGAACGCCGCCGCGCTGAACCACCCGGCGATCGTCGCGGTCTACGACACCGGGGAGGCCGCCACCCCGCGCGGCCCACTGCCCTACATCGTGATGGAGTACGTCGACGGTGTGACGTTGCGCGACATCGTGCACAACGACGGCCCGATGCCGCCGCGGCGGGCTTTGGAAGTCATCGCCGATGCCTGCCAGGCGCTGAACTTCAGCCACCAGCACGGCATCATCCACCGCGACGTCAAGCCGGCCAACATCATGATCTCCCGAACGGGGGCGGTGAAGGTCATGGACTTCGGCATCGCCCGGGCGTTGGCCGACACCGGCAATCCGGTCACCCAGACCGCCGCGGTCATCGGCACGGCGCAGTACCTGTCTCCCGAGCAGGCCCGCGGCGAACCGGTCGACGCTCGCTCCGACGTCTACTCGCTGGGATGCGTGCTCTACGAAATGCTCACCGGCGAACCACCTTTCGTCGGTGACACCCCCGTCGCGGTGGCTTACCAGCATGTCCGCGAGGACCCGGTGGCACCGTCGCAGAGGCGGGCGGGGATCACCCCGGAACTGGACGCAGTGGTGCTCAAGGCGCTGGCCAAGAACCCCGACAACCGCTATCAGACGGCCGCCGAGATGCGCGCGGATCTGGTGCGGGTGCACGGGGGAGAGAAGCCCGAAGCGCCCAAGGTGCTCACCCACGCCGAGCGCACCCAGATGCTGGCCTCTGCGCGGCCCGGTGCCCGGACGGACGGCGTGGTCGCACCCGCGGTCTACGACTACCGCGAACCCCGCCGCAGCGGTGTCGGACGCTGGCTGGTGGCGCTGGCGATCCTGGCGATCCTGACGGTCGTGGTGGGTCTGACGATCAACCTCTCCGGCGGCAAGCCGCGGGCGGTTCAGGTGCCCGATGTCCAAGGCAAGGTCTCCGCCGACGCGATTGCGGAGTTGCAGAACAAGGGTTTCAAGATCCGCACCCAGCCGAAGTCGGACAACACCGTGCCCCCGGATCACGTCATCAGTACCGACCCGGCCGGCAACTCCTCGATCAACGCCGGCGCCGAGGTGTCGATCAACGTCTCCACCGGACCCGAGCAACGTGAGGTGCCCGATGTGACGGAGTTGAGTTACACCGAGGCGGTCAAGAAACTCACCGAGGCCGGCTTCGGAAAGTTCAAGCAGACCCAGGCGACGTCGACGGCCTCGCAACGCGGCAAGGTGCTCAACACGGTTCCACCGGCCAACACCAACACCGCGATCACCAACGAGATCACCGTCGTTGTCGGCACCGGTCCGGTCACCCGGTCGGTTCCCGACGTGACCGGCCAGAGCACCGAACAAGCCACCAAGAACCTCAACACGGTCGGATTCACCACGGTCTTGACCGCCCCGGTGGACAGCATCGAACCGGTCGGCGAGGTGCTGGCGATGGACCCGCCCAGCGGCAATGACGTCGAACTGGACACCCCGATCACCTTGAAGGTCTCCAAGGGCAACCAGTTCATCATGCCGAACCTGGTCGGCCAGTTCTGGACCGACGCCGAACCCAACCTGCGGGCGCTGGGCTGGACCGGGGTGCTGGTGAAGGGTCCCGACGTTCCCAACAGCGGTCAGCGCACCAACGCGGTGGTGACACAGAACCCGGCGCCGGGTGCCGGGGTGAATTTCAACGGCTCGATCACCCTGGCATTCGCCTCGTAGTCGCCGGCTGGGGCCTGCCCGCCTCAACGGCCGCAGAGTTTGTGCGCCAACGACTCCCAGGCCTGCGTCATCGTGGTCGTCGTCTGGTTCCGGCTGCTGATTTGATAGGCGACGTAGCCGGGGTCGAGCAGGGCCAGCAGCGCATCGGCCTGCGCGCCGAGGTCACCGCTCGTCCCGGCCGCCGCGAGCAGCATGCGGACGTGGGTGTGCAACACGGCGAACGCCGCGGTGTAGCGGGCGGCGGGGTCGCGGCCGACTTCGGCCAGTACACCACGGTGGCGGTGAACGAACTGCAGTCGTGCGCGGCCGAATGCCACCAACCGCTCCATCGGCACCGCCCCCGGACCCAGTGGCGGGGGGCCGAACATGAACTGCTGCTGCAGCGCCCGTTCATCCTCATCGAGCAGTTCGACCATCAATCCGGTTCGACTACCGAACCGGCGGAACAGCGTGCCCTTCCCGACGCCGGCGGCCTCGGCGATGTCGTCAGTGGTGACCTCATCGACACCGCGTTGGGCAAGCAGGGTGCGCGTCGCGTCCAACAACAACCGACGGTTTCGGGCGGCGTCACCCCGTTCGGCCGGGAACCCGTCGATGGGCAGCTCGACGCGATCCATCGTCCCACTGTAACCCGAACCGGGAATTAAGCGGACCGTAGTCCGGTTAGGCTGGGGTAGACACCCGACGAGAGGACAGCCCATGCCGCAGACCACGATCCTGACCCTGGTGGGTAGCCTTCGGGCCGCATCGATCAACCGGCAACTCGCTGAACTGGCCGCTGAAACGGCGCCCGACGGTGTGGTGCTGCACATCTATGCCAGACTCGGCGAGCTGCCCTTCTACAACGAGGACCTCGACACCGAGAATCCACCCCCCGCCGTGGCTGCCCTGCGCGCCGCGGCCGCCCAGGCCGATGCCGCACTCATGGTCACTCCGGAGTACAACGGCACCATCCCGGCCGTACTCAAGAACGCCCTCGACTGGCTGTCCCGGCCCTGGGGGGCCAGTGACCTCAAGGGCAAACCCGTCGCCGTCATCGGTTCCGCTCAAGGCCGATACGGCGGGGTATGGGCGCACGACGAGACCCGGAAGTCCCTCGGCATCTTCGGGCCACGGGTGGTGGACACCATCACACTGTCGCTGCCGGCGAACACCCTCGACGGCCGGCATCCGCGCGACAACGCCGACGTGGTCCGGGCGGTCGGCGACGCGGTCAACGCCCTGGCCGCCGAAGTCGACGGAGTCTCACCATGACCATCATCGACATCCGTCGTGCCGACGATCGCCGGCTGACCCGGACGCCGTTGCTGCAGTCCCGGCACTCGTTCGCCTTCGCCCGGTACCGCGATCCCTCCAACACCCATCACGGACTGCTCCTGGTCAACAATGACGACATCGTCGCGCCGGGAACGGGTTTCGACACCCATCCGCACCGCGACATGGAGATCGTCACCTGGGTTCTCGACGGGTCGCTGGTGCACCAGGACTCCACCGGGCACTCCGGGGTGATCTATCCCGGATTGGCGCAGCGGATGTCGGCCGGCCGGGGCATCCTGCACTCGGAGAAGAACGACTCCTGGACGCTCGGCGGTGAAAAGCACACCGCCCCTGTGCATTTCATTCAGATGTGGGTCCTCCCCGACGAGCCGGGACGCACCCCGGGCTACCAGCAGTTGGAGATCGACCACGACCTGCTCGCCGGCGGCCTGGTCACCATCGCCTCGGGCATGCCCGAACACTCAGACGCCAGCGCGATCACCATCGGCACCCGCTACGCCGCCCTGCACGGTGCGCGGTTACAGCCCGGCGCCACCGTCGAACTGCCCGACGCGCCGTACCTGCACGTATTCGCCGCACGCGGCCCGGTGGCCCTCGAGGGTGGCGGTGAGCTCCGCGAGGGAGACGCCGCCCGGATCACCGGCGGGGGTGGCCAGCGCATCACCGCGACAGGTCCGGCGGAGGTTCTGGTCTGGGAGATGCACGCTCAGGCAGCCTGAGCACCAGCTCGGCCTGACGGTGCGGCGGCCTACGCCCCGGCCACCGGCGGGCCGGCGGTCGCGTGCCGCACGGTGTCGGCGACTTCCTGCTCGAGGCAGTGGACCAGTCCTTCCGCCGGGGGCTGTCCGCAGTACCCCAGCCAGTTGGCCAGCATCCGATGGCCGCCCTCGGTGAGGATCGACTCGGGGTGGAACTGCACCCCGTGGATCGGCAGGTCGACGTGCCGGACCGCCATGATGACCCCGCCGGAGTCCATCCCGTCTCCGCGCGCACCCGGGGCGGTGCTGGCGGTGACTTCCAACTCGGCCGGCAAGGTGTGCGGCAAGATGGTCAGCGAGTGGTACCGCGTCGCGGTGAACGGATCCGGAAGGCCCCGCAGCACACCGACATTGCGGTGGAAGACCGAACTGGTCTTGCCGTGCAGAAGTTCGGGGGCGCGGTCCACCGTCGCGCCGAACGCCACCCCGATGGCCTGATGGCCCAGGCAGACGCCCAGCAGGGGGGTGCCGGCGGCCGCGCAGGCCCGCACCAGTGGGATGGACGCCCCGGCCCGCTCCGGGGTTCCCGGTCCCGGGCTGAGCAGCACGCCGTCGAAGTGCTCCGCCACCGCCGCGACCGCCGCTGGCCCGGACACTCGGGCGTCGTCGTTGCGCCAGACCTGCGCCTGCACACCCAACTGGCCGAGGTACTGAACCAGGTTGAACACGAAGCTGTCGTAGTTGTCGAGGACGAGGACCTGCACGGCTGTCAGGCTACCGGTCACGGGGTGGCACCCCGCGGCCCAGCCGACGGCGGATCGGTGCCTGCGTTAATCTCATACAAACCGGCTCGCCGCGCTGACGGCCGTCTGGAAGGTAGGCCATGCCCAAGTCCAAGGTTCGGAAGAAGAACGACTTCGCGGTCAACGCGGTCAGTCGTACACCGGTGAAGGTCAAAGCCGGTCCGTCCAGCACGTGGTTCGTCGTGCTGTTCATCAGCCTGATGCTGTTCGGGTTGATCTGGCTGCTGGTCTTCCAGCTCGCCGCGTCCGGCCTGGACACCCCGGACCCGCTGATCTGGATGTCGGACCTGGGACCGTGGAACTACGCGATCGGCTTCGGTTTCATGATCGTCGGCCTCCTGCTGACCATGCGGTGGCGGTGACGGCAATCACATCGATGTGATTAATCCCCACTGTGGATGACGGCTGTGGATAAACCCCTCCAGTGGGGACCCCGCCCCGCCGCGATCGCCGTCGTCACCGCCGCCGGCCTGCTGATGGCGGTCGGTTTCCTGACAGCAGCCGACGCGCCCGGACGGATTCTCGCCGGTGTCGGGGCGATCGGATTGCTGGTGTTCGCCGCGGGGTCATGGCGGGCCCGGCCCCGGCTGGCCATCACTGCCGACGGCCTGGTGTACCGAGGCTGGCTCAGCTCCCGGACCCTGCGGCACGACGACATCGACCTGATTCGGATCACCGAGTTCCGGCGCTGGGCCCGCACGGTCCGGCTGCTGGAGATCGACACCCGTGACGACACGCTGCTGGTGCTGAGCCGCTGGGACCTCGGTGGTGACCCGCTGGCGGTCCTGGACGCGCTGACCGAGGCCGGCTACGCGCGGGGCCGCTGACGCGGCGTTAGGAGATGGTGACGGATTCGATCACCACGTCATCGGTCGGCCGGTCGTTGCGGTCGACGGCCGTGGTGGCGATCGCATCGACGACCTGCTGCGACTCCGGGTCGACGACCTCACCGAAGATGGTGTGTTTGCGAGTCAGGTGCGGGGTGGGGCCGACGGTGATGAAGAACTGCGATCCGTTGGTGCCCGGTCCGGCGTTGGCCATCGCCAGCAGGTAGGGCCGGTCGAACTGCAGCTCCGGGTGGAACTCGTCGGCGAACCGGTAGCCCGGGCCGCCCCGCCCCGTGCCGGTCGGGTCGCCGCCCTGGATCATGAACCCGTCGATGACCCGGTGGAAGATCGCGCCGTCGTAGAACGGGCCGGCGGCCGACCCGGAGGCGTTCTGGGTGGAGTATTCCTTGGTGCCCTGGGCCAGACCGACGAAGTTGGCGACGGTCTTGGGGGCGTGGTTTCCGAACAGGGCGATCTTGATGTCGCCCCGGTTGGTGTGCAGGGTCGCGGTTGCGGTCTGAATTGGGCTTGTGCTCACGGGTTCACAGTGTGCCACTGCGCGGTTCGGGTCCCTCGCCCGCCCCGGCCACCCGATTCGTGGAGCCCCCGATACGTGGAGCCTAGGAGATTCGAACTCCTGACATCTGCCTTGCAAAGGCAGCGCTCTACCAACTGAGCTAAGGCCCCGTCATGCTGCCCTGGTCCCGAGTGTGCCACACCTCGCGGCGCCGGCTGACGACCAGCCACGCCACACTGACCACCGCTGCCAGCACCGCAAGCTTGGCGGGTTTTCCCCGCGTCAACCAGGACATCGTGGGCCTAGGAGGACTCGAACCTCCGACCTCTTCGTTATCAGCGAAGCGCTCTAACCGCCTGAGCTATAGGCCCGCACGCGCGCGCAGAAGACTACCGCACCCACACCGGCCTGCCCAAACGGAGTGGGCCTGCCGCCGGACCGATCCGCCTAGTCCAGGTCGGCCAGCGTGACCTCGACGCCACCAACGATGTCGGTGCTGAGGTTGTAGATGTAGGTCCCGATGGTGGCCATCGCCGTCAGCAACACGATGTTGACCAAACCGATCAGCGCGGCGCCGCCGAAGACCGAGGCGGCCGAGACCAAGTCCCCGCCACCGCCGCTGCTGCCGGTGGTCAGCAGGTCACCGACGTTGCTGTTCAACTTGCTCCACACGCCCATGGCGCCGAGCACGAGATACAGGAACGCCACCGCGATCATCCACACGAAGAACAGCGCCACATTGAGCAGCAGCGAAACCTTCAATGCGCTCCACGGGTCGATCCGGCGGATCTGCATGCTGGCCCGCACCGGGCCGCGCGGCCGCCCGGAGGCCGGGGCGGACGACGCCGAGACCGCCGGCGGCGGCCCCTGGCGCACCAGCGGCGGTTCGGGGGCGGCACGGCGATGCTGGGGTGGCTTGGGCACCGGGCCGGACAGGTCGGGCAGCTCGCTGGGAATCGGTTCGACCAGGTTGACGACGTCGGTCCGCTGCCCGGCCGGGGCAGTCAGCCCGGACAGGTCCGGGGCGGCGGTGCCGGTGACGTACCGGCTGGCCGGCATCTCCGCTACCGGCGGCGGCATCGGCGGCGCGACCCGGTTCGGGACGCCGTCCGGGCGTGGGCGGGCGCTGTTCTGCCAGGGCGGCACGTCGGTTGTGACGTCGCCGAGGGGTGGGCGCTCCCCGGCCCGGCCCGGCTCGTTCGGTGAACTCACCGCTTCTCCTTCATCACCGCGTCCGCTAACTGCTGCGAACTACTGCGTCTCGGCCCGCTAGGCCTGCGGTTCGGCGGCCCCGTCTTCGGGGTCGTCCTGCTCCTCGGCGTTGCGGGCAATGGCTAACAGTGTGTCGCCCTCGCCCAGGTTCATCAAGCGAACGCCCTTGGTTTGGCGTCCGGCCTTGCGGACCTGCCGCGCGGCGGTGCGGATCACCCCGCCGCCGGAGGTAATCGCGTACAGCTCGCTGTCCTCGTCGACCACCACAGCGCCCACCAGACTGCCACGGCGGGCGTCGTACTGGATCGTCAGGATGCCTTTACCGCCGCGGCCCTGCGCGGTGTACTCCTCGATCGCGGTCCGCTTGGCGTACCCGCCGGCGGTGGCGACCAACAGGTAGGTGCCGTCCCGGACCACGTTGAGGCTCAGCAGCCGGTCATCGGCGTTGAACCGCATGCCCTGCACCCCGGAGGTGGCCCGGCCCATCGGCCGCAGCGCCTCGTCGGTGGCCGAGAACCGGATCGACTGGCCCTTGGCGCTGACCAGCAGCAGATCGTTCTCCGCCGAGCACAGCACCGCCCCGACCAGTTCGTCGCCCTCGCGGAGGTTGATCGCGACGATGCCGCCGGACCGGTTGGAGTCGAAGTCGGTGAGTTTGGACTTCTTCACCAGGCCGTTTCGGGTGGCCAGCACCAGGTAGGGCGCATCGTCGTAGCTCTTGATCTGGATGACCTGGGCGATGCGCTCCTCGGGCTGGAAGGCCAACAGGTTGGCGACATGCTGACCGCGGGCGGTGCGCAGCGCCTCGGGCAACTCGTAGGCCTTGGCCCGATACACCCGGCCCTGGGTGGTGAAGAACAGGATCCAGTCGTGGGTGGAACAGACGAAGAAGTGCCGCACGATGTCGTCCTGCTTGAGGCCCGCGCCCTGCACACCCTTCCCGCCGCGTTTCTGGCTGCGGTACAGGTCGGTCTTGGTGCGTTTGGCGTAGCCGGTCTCGGTGATCGTGACGACGACGTCCTCGCGGGCGATCAAGTCCTCATCGGAGACGTCGCCCTCGGCGGCCACGATGCGGGTGCGACGGTCATCACCGTGCTTCTCGACGATCTCGGCGAGTTCGTCGCGCACGATGACGCGCTGTCGTTCCGGCTTGGCCAGGATGTCCTCGAGGTCGGCGATCTCCTCTTCGATCTTGCCCAGGTCATCGACGATCTTCTGGCGCTCCAGTGCGGCCAGGCGGCGCAACTGCATGTCGAGGATGGCCTGGGCCTGGATGTCGTCGATGTCGAGCAGGTCGATCAGCCCCTGCCGGGCGATGTCGACGGTCTCCGAGGCGCGGATGAGGGCGATGACCTCATCGAGGGCGTCGAGCGCCTTGACCAGGCCGCGCAGGATGTGGGCCCGCTCGTTGGCCTTGCGCAGCCGGTAGGTGGTGCGCCGGACGATGACGTCGAGTTGGTGCTCGACGTAGAGCCGGATCATCTGGTCCAGGCGCAGCGTGCGTGGGACGCCGTCGACGATGGAGAGCATGTTGGCGCCGAAGCTGGTCTGCAACTGGGTGTGCTTGTAGAGGTTGTTCAGCACCACCTTGGCCACGGCGTCGCGCTTGATCTCCACGACGATCCGCAGGCCCACTCGGTCGCTGGACTGGTCCTCGATATTCGAGATGCCGGCCAGTTTGCCCTCGCGGACCTGCTCGGCGATCGAGGTGATGAAGTTGTCGTGGTTGACCTGGTAGGGCAACTCGGTGATGACGATGGAGGTGCGCCCGCGGGAGTCCTCCTCGATCTCGACGACACCGCGCATCCGGATCGAGCCGCGACCTGTGGTGTAGGCGTCGGTGATGCCGCCGGTGCCGACGATCAGCCCGGAGGTGGGGAAGTCGGGGCCTTTGACCCGTTCCATGCAGGCCGCCAAGGTTGATTCCTCGTCGGCGTCGTAGTTCTCCAGGCACCAGTTGACGGCTTCAGCGAGCTCACGCAGGTTGTGCGGCGGGATGTTGGTGGCCATGCCCACCGCGATACCGCCGGAACCGTTGGCCAGCAGGTTGGGGAACCGGCTGGGAAGAACCGTCGGCTCCTGCACCCGGCCGTCGTAGTTCGGGATGAAATCGACTGTCTCCTCGTCGATTTCGCGCAACATGTCCATCGCCAGCGGGGTGAGCCGGGCCTCGGTGTTATGGCTTACGAAGCCGTTCGTGATGAACGAGTGATCATCGGTGTTGACTCGGAGGCTATACACCGGCTGCACGCCGGCGTCGGTGACGGAGGCCACCTCGGCGTAGTAGAAGCGCCCGTCGGTCAGTTCCGAGGCGATCGCTCGGACGTCGGGGTCGGCAATCCGCCTGAGGATCTCCTGGCCGTCGCGGCGCCATCTCTGCACGCTTCCGATGTTGTGCTTTCGGAGCCATTCCTTCTCGTTCCACCGACCACCGGCGTGCTCGCGGATGAAGGTGGCCAGACCCGGAACCAGGTCGGAGTCTGAACCCCTGGCGCACGCCGGCAATGCCGTCAGCAAGTCGGTGAGCTTGCGCTGCTTGGCGCCGCCGAAACCGATCTGGGCCGCGAACAGTTCCGCCTGTGCACGGTTGGTGATGACGACCTTGTGTTCGCCGGTCGCATGCACGTATCGACGAGCAACGACACCGAACTCCAGCAGCATCTGTTGGACGTCTACCGCCAACCGCGCGCTGCGGCTCGAATACGAAACCTGAATGGAGTTTCGCGGAAGCGCGGAGCAGGACCCGTCGCCTTCGAACAGCGCTTGCAGGAAGGCTCGCTTGACACAGATCGGCGAGTTCCACACGCCGTCGGGAACGAACTTTTCGGCCGATCGAACTCCGGTCAATTCAGCCAGCGGGCTCTTCGCGATTGCGTCAAGATTGTGGACATCCAATTCGAACAGCTTCGAGCCAGGCGCTACGACCCGCTCGGAGAGGTAGCGCTTACCGCCCACGACCGTGTCATATGCGGCCACAACCATGCGGAAATAGTCGAGATCGAGGTTGTTGAACCCGGCACGACCGGTCGAGACGAAACCTTCGCTGATGAAGGCACCGAGCAGCAGGCCGGTAAGGGTTTCCCGCCAGTCCGCAGATCCCAGTTCGGTTGGCTGTGAACGCTGGAGAGCCACCCGATCGCCCGGCTTGATCTCTTCGATCAATTTCCACAGCAGTGTCGGAACGCCTGCCAGGTCGACCAGACAGAGCAGCGGGTGATTTGCCGTCCCCGTGACCGAGAAGCCTTCCCTCGTGGTGACCTCATAGGTCTGGTGCTCGCCTGAGTTGAAGAGGCGATCGGCCGCTACCGGGCTGCCATGGCGATCAAGGACTTTGAGGTCGATGACGGTGTCGCTGTTCGGCTTCGTCGGTGCTACATCAGCGATGCGAATGGCCTGGCCTAACGGGAGCCTGACCAAAGCATCGCCTGTGACGCAGTACCTCATGGCGGCCGGCGGGTCATTACCCGGCGAACCGAAGTTGCCCTGCCCGTCGACCAGCGGGTAGCGCAGCGACCACGGCTGAGCCATCCGGACCAGAGTGTCGTAGATGGAGGCATCACCGTGTGGGTGATAGTTACCCATAGTCTCGGCCACCGACCGCGCGGACTTGGCGTGGCTGCGGTCGGGCCGGAAGCCCGAGTCGTACATCGCATAGAGCACCCGGCGGTGCACCGGCTTGAGCCCGTCGCGGACCTCGGGCAGTGCCCGGCCGACGATCACGCTCATCGCGTAGTCGATGTAGCTGTTCTGCATCTCCAACTGGATGTCGACCGGTTCGATCCGATCGCCGGCGGTCCCGTCGGGCGGCAGGGTGGTGTCAGTCATCTATGTGAGTTCCTAATCGGTGGAAATCGGCGGACTAAACGTCGTTGCTTTAAACATCCAGGAAGCGAACGTCTTTGGCGTTGCGGGTGATGAAGCTGCGGCGGGCTTCGACATCATCGCCCATCAGCACCGAGAACAGTTCGTCGGCCGCGGCGGCGTCGTCGAGGGTGATCTGGCGCAGCACCCGCACCGCCGGATCCATGGTCGTCTCCCACAGTTCCTTGGCATCCATCTCGCCGAGGCCCTTGTAACGCTGGATCCCGTCGTCCTTGTTGATCTTCTTGCCGGACTTGAGCCCGGCCTCCAACAGCGCGTCGCGCTCCCGGTCGGAATAGGCGAACTCCGGTTCGGTGCGCTGCCACTTGAGTTTGTACAGCGGCGGTTGGGCCAGGAAGACGTGACCGTTCTCGATCAGCGGCTTCATGAACCGGAACAGCAGGGTCAGCAGCAGCGTGGAGATGTGCTGGCCGTCGATGTCGGCGTCGGCCATCAGCACGATCTTGTGATAGCGCAGTTTGTCCGGGTCGAACTCGTCGTGGATGCCGGTGCCCAAGGCGGTGATGATGGCCTGGACTTCGGTGTTCTTCAGCACCCGGTCGATGCGGGCCTTCTCGACGTTGATGATCTTGCCGCGCAACGG